>DASZEQ010000008.1:0-148966 GCA_035940695.1 Pyrinomonadaceae bacterium
CGCACACCCGCCCGAAGTAAAAAGCGTTGATAAAACTGTTGCAGACAGGGACAATCTCGGCCCTAACAGTTTTACTAGAGGCTCTTGATGCTTGAGAAGATGTGCTAAGATTTTCAGCATGAAAGTTGTAAAAACAAAGAAAAGTGATAGCGAAGAAGGCGGCAGAGGATCGTTCGGTCTAAACTAAAAGCGGTTTAGCCTAGGAGGCCAATATTGCCCGAACAATTGCCGATAGCGGGGACGAAACCTATAGATATTGAAAAGGAGCGAGCAACACCGCGCCTTGTATCCTTACTTTTCTGTGATTTCTGGAATCAGGCAGAGGACGGCAAAATAAATCTGATAGGCATCTTTGATCGTATTTACGTGCATTCTAAGGGCAGGCTTACACCTTACTTTGTGTTGTTCATTAGATCAGTAGACACAATAGAAGAGAGTTTGAAAGTAAGAGTGTTTGCACCCGACGATAGCCCCGTTGTTGGCATTGATTTTGATGATTTTGATGCGAGCGTGTTTACACCTAACTTGCCTGCTAATGTTCAATCCATATTGAAGATAAGATTTCCCGTCGAAAGTCAGGGTGTTTATTGGTTCAATGTTTTCTACAAGGGCGAGTCTTTGGGTGGTGCAGGATTAGTGGTTGAATATCGCGAAACAGAAGGGAGAAAAGGTGGCACGGACACTTACGTATGATTCAGCGGAGCGGTTATTCAATATTGTCGGCGGTATCCGCATATTCACTAGGCATATCAATGTAGAATGGCCTGAAGACCAAACACCGGAAGAGGGGAGCAGTAGTGCGTCTAATACTGTCAACGTGAATCACTATAAGCTATATGAGAATCACCCCCTCGCATCTTTATTTGGGAAGTATGAAGATGAGCCTTTATGGGATGGCTTTGAAGAAGCTATCAGAAATCTCAGGGAAGAAGATAATGCGATCATAGAGTAGCCGTGTGTACATCCTCGACACCAACACGATAAAGGCCATCCTCCGTAACCCCACGCCGTATCTACAGCGACGCATAACCTCAACTCGATATGAGCTTTTGTACATTAGCGTCGTTGTGGCGCATGAAATGATTAGGGGTGTTCTTGAGGAACTCAGCAAGAACGAGCGCACGCCTCTTGTTACACGTCACTATGATTTTCTGCGGAATGTAATTGGAGATATAAGCAGATTTCAAATTCTGCCCTACGATGATGAGGCCGAAAGAATCTTTCAGGCTTTCCCGCCAGCAATAAAGCGCATTGGAACTAAGGATTGTAGAATCGCCGCTAGTGCCCTTTCTCATGATTTCACGGTAATAACGCGCAATACTGATGATTTCCGGCAAACGGGGGCACGATGCGAAAACTGGATAGATGAACCTACTTAATCCAATCACGCAAATTACATCATTGCCTCCACTTGTGCCTGCTGGACAGTCGGTTTGCGGGCGTGTTAAATTGTCGCGGTTTTACTTAACTCTTGCGGTTGCCTGAGATTACGGGCGAACTGCGGTCTGGGAGGGCCATCTAGGGCAGTAAGTTGTAGTTATGTTAGATAGAGAATCGAAGGAACAGATCGTCACCACATACCAAACGCACGAGGGCGATACGGGATCGCCGCAGGTGCAAGTCGCGTTGCTTACCGAGCGCATCAACCAACTCACCGAGCATTTCAAAACGCACAAGAAAGACAATCACTCGCGGCGCGGGCTGCTCAAGATGGTCTCGCAGCGTCGTAGCCTGCTCGATTACCTCAAGCGCAGGGATATTGAGCAGTACCATAAACTGATCAGCAGCCTGAAACTCCGTCGCTAAAGAGCGCATTGGATATTTTTTGGCCGCTGACTTGAACATAGCGAAGGACTTTTGTTCCTTCCACATCACACGCCCGCGTCCCTCGAAAAGCCGGGTGGCAGTGCCGAACGTGACGGCGCAGACTGCTGCCAAGCGGACGCGAGTAGCCTGTAGCCGAAATAAGCAACACGGCGGCGACAACTTCACGGGTGGAGTTGTCGCCGCTTTGCTTTTGTCTTTTGAAAATTGCCGCTAAAGCTCCGGCGCGCTTCACGTAGCGCGGGGCTGCCTCGGCGGGGAAGCCGGAAATTCTAGTAGGGGCGCGCAGTAGGCCGGATGAGACGGCGCGGTCGCCACCTCGACAGTCGTTGTCCGAAGGAGACATATCAGATGCCAGTGAAAAAATATTTGAAAGAAACTATCAAACTCGGCGGGCGCGACCTGACCGTCGAGACCGGGCGCGTCGCCAAGCAGGCCGACGGTTCGGTCGTCATCAGCTACGGCGACACGATGCTTTTGGTCGCCGCCGTCGGTGCGAATAGCCCGCGTGAGGGCATAGACTTTTTCCCGCTCACGGTCGAATACCGCGAGCACAACTACGCGGCCGGTCGCATCCCCGGCAACTACTTCCGGCGCGAAGGCCGCCCCGGCGAAAAAGAAGTCCTGACCAGCCGCCTCATCGACCGCCCCTGTCGCCCCCTCTTCACCGAAGGCTATCGCAACGAAACGCAGGTCATTGCCTCCGTCATCTCGGCCGACGCCGAGAACGACCCCGACGTGATCGCCATCACGGGCGCGTCGTGCGCGCTCTACCTCTCGGACATCCCGTTCCCGCAGCCGATTGCGGGCGTACGCGTCGGCCTCATCGAAGGCCGCTACATCATCAACCCGACTTACGACGAAGTGCGCGAGTCGAGCTTGAACCTGATCGTGGCGGGCACGGAAGAGGCCATCGTGATGGTCGAATCGGGCGCGAAGGAAGTCTCGGAAGCGATCATGGTCGAAGCCCTGATGCTCGCGCACAAAGAGATCAACCGCCTCTGCCGCTGGCAGAAGGAACTCTACAAGGCGCTCGAAATCCAGAAGCGCGAAGTTACGCCGCCCGTCCTGAGCGAAGAGATGTCGGGCGAGATCGAGCGCAACTACACGGACAAACTGCGCGCCGGGCTGGACACTTCGACGCAGGACAAACTGACGAGTTACGCCACCGTGGACGCGCTCAAGAAAGAGGTCGTCGAATCCTACCCGGCCGACGCGCCCGAACAGCGCACGATGGCGAAGAAGATTTTCGACCAACTGAAAGAGAAGATTTTCCGCGACGACATTCTCGACAAACGACGCCGCCCGGACGGTCGCCGCTTCTCCGAAATTCGCCCGATCACTTGCGAAGTCGGCTGGTTGCCGCGCGTCCACGGCTCGTCGCTCTTTACGCGCGGCGAGACGCAGGCCATCGTCACCACCACGCTCGGCACGAAAGAGGACGAGCAGTTTATGGACGATCTGGAGACGGGCGAGATCAAACGCCGTTTCCTGCTGCATTACAACTTCCCGTCCTTCTCGGTCGGTGAAGTCGGCCGCTTCGGTTCGACCAGTCGCCGCGAGATCGGCCACGGCGCGCTCGCGCGTCGCGCGCTCGAACCCGTCTTGCCGCCTGAGAGCGAGTTTCCGTATTCGCTGCGCATCGTCTCGGACATCACCGAGTCGAACGGGTCGAGTTCGATGGCGACCGTCTGCGGCGGCAGCCTCTCGATGATGGACGCGGGCGTGCCGATCAAGTCGCCGGTGGCGGGCGTCGCGATGGGACTCGTGATGGAAGGCAACAAGTACGCGATCCTCTCGGACATCGCGGGCGCGGAAGACCACTACGGCGACATGGACTTCAAAGTCGCAGGCACGCGCGACGGCATCACCGCCCTCCAAATGGACATCAAGATCGGCGGCATCAACGCCATGATCCTGCAAGAAGCTCTGGAACAGGCGCGCAAAGGTCGCCTGCACATTCTGGCCGCGATGGAGCAGGCCATCAGCGCGCCGCGCGAGGAGATGTCGCCTTTCGCGCCGCGCATCATCCAAATCAAGATCAACCCGGATAAGATTCGCGACGTGATCGGGCCGGGCGGCAAGATCATCCGCTCCATCGTCGAAGAGACGGGCGCGAAGATCGACGTGGAGGACGACGGCACGGTCTCCATCGCCACGGCCGACAGAGAAGCGGCGCAGGCCGCCGTGGATCGCATCCGCGGTTTGACGGCCGAGGCCGAGATCGGCGAAACCTACGTCGGCACGGTCTCGCGCATCGTCGACTTCGGCGCGTTCGTGGAAATCTTCCCCGGCACGGACGGCCTCTTGCACATCTCCGAGATCGCCAACCACCGCGTCCGCGACGTGCGCGACGAACTCAAGGAAGGGCAGCAGATCATGGTTAAGTGCATCGGCAAAGAGGGCAACAAGATCAAGCTCTCACGCAAGTCCATCCTGCGCGACGAACAGCAGAAGGCGGGCGGCAACGGGCACGAACCTCAGGGCGACGACGAATAACACCCCTGCCCATATCCGTTCGGCTTCAACCGAGGAGGCTTGCACCAACCGTGTGAGCCTCCTTTTTTGTTCTAACACATACATTTAGGCCGTATTATTGTCTCGCAAAATTGGAAGAGGTGCGCTATTGTGTCTTTCCTTTTAATGCAAACGACCCCCACAGTGGATTTTATCGAGGGTTTCAGTAGGGAGTCGCATCTAAAAAAGTCATTATTCGCAGCAGTTACGAACAGCCCAAGGAGGACGACCACACACGATGAAGCATCAAGCCATACGCCCAGTCGCTCTGATGCTCAGCGTCTTACTCATAGCCGCCGTGCCGGCGCAAGCAGGCACGATCAGTTTCGGCGATGTGATTGCGCTAGCGACAGTCAACGGCCAGAGTGGTCGCCAAACCATAGACCTCCGTCTCCGCTCCGTCACGCAGCAAAGCGGCGGCGCGACCGGTTCGCGAGACAGGCAAATTTCTTCGGCCGGTAATAATTCACAGAATCCCGCTACCGTGCAGACGCCCACGGGCACAGCCCCGACGGGCAGCGCGGATACCGGCGTCACCGGCACAACCGTCGCCGTGCAGCAACCCGGCTCCGTCCAAGTCGAGACTATCGAACTCGGCGACATACAGGGGACGATTTGCGACTGCGGCGAAATTGCGCCCCTGCCCGGCGGCGGCTTCCCGAAACTGCCGTTTCTGGCTTTGGCGGGCATCCCGCTCCTATTCCTCGGCGGCGGCAACGACATTCCGCCGACAGAGGTTCTGCCTCCTCCGCCGACCCCTGTGCCGCCGCAAGTGCCCGAACCGGCCACGCTCCTGCTGCTCGGCAGCGGACTCGCCGCTCTCGGCGCGGGCGCACGACGCCGCCGACGCGCCGCGTCTTCCGGCGAACAGCGCGACGAAGTTCTGGATGTGAGGGAGGCCTAAGGTCATGTCGAGACACATCGCGTTGATTCGCGCCGCCGTTCCCACACGCTTTCAATTACCTTTACTCGCCTGCGCTCTCATGATCGTCTCGGCCAGCCTGTCGGGCGCGAGCGTCTACGCGCAGCAGAACGTGCGGGCGACGCGAAACGGGCGCATCGAAGTTTCGACCACGCCCGCCGGTTACCCGCTCCTGATCGACGGGCGCGCGGTCGGCACGACGAGTCCGACCGTTCAGTTGTACGAACTCGAACCCGGCCGGCACACGGTTGAAATTCAATTCCCGAATAACACGCGCTGGGTGCGCGACTTCGACATCGCCGCCAACAAGAAGCAGTGCATCACGCTCAACTGGCGACCGAAGACGATCAGCATCGAACGCCCGGCCATCGTCAAATCGCCCTGCCCGTATCCGGTCAACATCTCCGCCCCGGAGAGCGTGCGCGAGGGCGACATTATCACTTTCAGTTCCGACGTGAACTACGCAGGGCAGTCCGGCCTCAATTACACTTGGACGATCAGCCCGCCGAGCGCGCGCATCGTCAGCGGCGCGGGCACGCCCACCATTACTGTGGATACGACCGGCATCGGCAGCCAGCGCGTCACCGCCATCCTCGTCGTGGACGACGGCTCAGGCGAGCAGATGTGCCGCCAGCGCGCTCAGGCCATGACCGGCGTTACGCCCGTCGCGTTGCCGCCCGTCGCGCCGAAGAGTTTCGCCGAGTTCCCGGTCATCTCCTTCAACGAAGACAAGGCCAACCTCGACAATTTCGCGGTGGCGATGCAGGGCGAACCCGGTTCTCAAGGCTACATCATCGTCTATAGCGGACGGCGCAGCCGCGCCAATCGCGCCAATCAACTAGGCGAACGCAGCCGCCAGTATCTCGTCAACACGCGCAACATCGATGCGAGCCGCATCGTGGTGGTCAACGGCGGCACGCGCGATGTCGATTCGTTCGAACTGTGGCTCGTCCCGCAGGGCGCGACGCCCCCGCAACCGCGACCACGATAAAGTCAGCGACCAGTAACAAGTGACGGGTGACAAGTCAGAAGCAAAGTTGTTTTGACTCGTCACCCGTCACTTGTTACTTGTCACTTCAAAAGTTGTGTGTTAACTAGAGCCTT
Source organism: Pyrinomonadaceae bacterium (assembly GCA_035940695.1). GTDB lineage: Bacteria > Acidobacteriota > Blastocatellia > Pyrinomonadales > Pyrinomonadaceae > JAIVJZ01. The sequence continues at coordinate 6,368 of DASZEQ010000008.1, forward strand.
GCGAGTTTCCCCGTCAGACAACAGCGCATTTCAACGCCTTTGATAAACCAGAGAGAACTCTGAAGGAGGATCGTTTTATGGGTGATGGTGATGGCGGCAGCGGCAGCACCGGAGTGGTGGCCGTTTTGGTGATTTTCATAATCGTGATCGTGCTGGCGCTCGTGCTCTTCGGCGGGCGGCTGTTCGGCGGCGGCAAGTCGACGAACGTTGACGTGAAGGTCAGCGCGCCGAGCGCACCGGCCAGCAAGTAGCAGCAGAGAAGTTTTCAGATTGAGTCATTCACGGGAGAGAGAGACGCGCCGCCGAAAGCGGCAAGCGCGTTTCTCTCTTCTTTTCATTTGCGGGGCGCGACTGCTAACATGCGTCGTAAATCGCGAAAGGCCGTAAATCGTGAATCGTAAATCGTGAATAGAGAAAATCCGATTTACTTCTATTCACGATTTACGATTCACGATTTACGGAGGTTGAATATTGTCTGCACCGAACATCGAAACGATAGTCAGTCTGGCGAAGCGGCGCGGCTTCGTCTTTCCCTCGTCGGAGATTTACGGCGGTTTGGGGAGCGCGTGGGACTACGGCCCTTTGGGCGTCGAACTCTGCAACAACGTCAAGCGCGCGTGGTGGCGTTCGATGGTCTACGAGCGCGACGACATAGAGGGACTCGATTCATCGATCATCCTTAATCGCGCCGTCTGGAAATATTCGGGACACGAAGAGACTTTCAGCGACCCGCTCGTCGATTGCCGCGAGTGCAACGCTCGCCTGCGCGCAGACAAACTCGACATCCCAGAGGCGGCGGAAGGCGGCGACATCGCGGAACTGATTCGCGACAAGCAGGTCAAGTGCCCGAACTGCGGCTCGACTAATCTGACCGAGCCGCGTCCCTTCAATCTCATGTTTCGCACGACGCTCGGCGCGGCGTCGGCCGAAGACGACCCGGCCGCGCTCGCCTACCTGCGTCCGGAGACGGCGCAGGGCATCTTCATCAATTTTCATCTCGTGCAACAGACGATGCGGCGTAAAGTTCCGTTCGGCATCGCGCAGATCGGGAAGTCGTTTCGCAACGAAGTGACGCCCGGTAATTTCATCTTCCGCACGCGCGAGTTCGAGCAGATGGAGTTGGAATACTTCGTGCGCCCCGGCGAAGACGAGACGGCGCATCAGGAGTGGATTGACAACTGTTACAACTGGTATGCGTCGCTCGGCCTCAGCCGCGACAACCTGCGTCTCTACGAGCAGCCCGGAGAAGAACTCGCCCACTACGCCAAGCGCACCGTGGATATCCACTATCGCTTCTTCCCCGAACGCGCCGACGAAGAGAAGCACTGGGACGAACTCATGGGCATCGCCAATCGCACGGACTTCGATCTCAAAGCCCACTCGAAGAATCCTTTGGATGCGGAGGGCAAACGCGTCAACCCCGACTCGACCGAAGACCTCTCTTATTTCGATGAGGCGCGCAAAGAGCGTTACTACCCTTACGTCATCGAACCGGCGGCGGGCGTCAACCGCTCCGTCCTCGCTTTCCTGATGGACGCCTATTCCGAGCGCACGACGGAGAAAGGCGAGACGCGCGTCGTCCTGAAACTTCATCCCGAACTCGCGCCGATCAAAGTGGCGATATTGCCGCTCGCCAAAAACAAGCCGGAGATCGTCGGCATGGCGAAGGCCATCAAGCGCAGCATGCAGCCCGTCGTGCGCGCCGTCTACGACGACACGGGCGGCATCGGCAAACTCTACGCGCGGCAGGACGAGATCGGCACGCCCTTCTGCGTCACGGTGGATCACCAATCGCTCGAAGACGAAGCCGTCACCGTGCGCGACCGCGACACTTGGGAACAGGAACGCGTCAAAGTCGCCGACCTGCAACAGCACTTGCAGACGCGTCTGCTTAGTAAATAGTGAATCGTAAATAGATGTAAGCAGGTTTTTCTATTTACGATTCACGATTCACGATTCACGAAATATGGCTATCAGGAAACTAAACAATCAACGCACGGACGCGCGCCTGCTGTTGGAAGCGGACGAGCCAGTCGAGTTGCCGCCCGCCGAAATCGAAGAGGGCGCGCTCGTCGTGCAGTTCGACAACGTGCGGCCGTTCCTCCCCGAACTGCTGGAAACTCTGCGCGCGGGCACAATCGCCGAACTCGTCCCCGTCATGCTCGACGGCTCGACCTTCGCCATTCACACGCAGACGCGCACCTTCTGGGTCAAACTCTGGCACGCCAACGGCGGCGACCTCTCGCGTATCGAACGCGCGCAGGTGCTCAGTTGCTTGCCTTCCACGCGCGGCCTGCAAGTCATCGTCGGCGACGAGGACGACGATGATGACGACGACTTCGACGACGATGACGAGTTTGGCGAAGAAGACTTCGACGAGGACGACGACGATGACGACGAAGGCGGCGCGCCCGTCAACCCGCAGCCCGAAAGCTGACCCCCGAACTTTTCCTCTTTCTTTGCGCCTTTGCGCCTTTGCGAGAAATTCATCTCACGCAAAGGCGCAAAGGCGCAAAGGAAGACGAAAGTAGTTTCGCAGGCGCGCACGCCTTTCACTCTTCGCAGGCGCGCTAACGCCCGTCACCCGATGCGTAAAGTCCCTTCTAAAATTCGCGCGCTGGCGTCTGCCGTCCGTGAGGCGGGAGGCCGCGCGCTGCTCGTCGGCGGTTGCGTGCGCGATGCGCTCGCGGGGCGCGAGCCGAAGGATTGGGACGTGGAAGTCTACGGCGTCGAACCCGCCTCTCTGCGCGCGTTGCTCGAAGGGTTCGGGCGCGTGGACGCCGTCGGCGAGGCGTTCACGGTCTATAAACTCTGCCACGATCTGGACGTGTCGCTCCCGCGCCGCGAGCGCAAGCAGGGGCGCGGCCATCGCGGTTTCATCATCGAAGGCGACCCGCACATGACCGTGGCCGAGGCCGCGCGCCGCCGCGACTTTCGCATCAACGCCATCCTCCAAGACCCGCTCACGGGCGAGGTGATAGACCCCTACGACGGCCGCACCGATCTCGAACGCCGCATCCTGCGCGCCGTCTCGCCGGAGACGTTTGCGGAAGATTCCCTGCGCGTGCTGCGCGCGGCGCAACTAGCGGCGCGTTTCGAGTTTGACATCGAGCCGGAGACGGTCGAGTTGTGCCGCGCGATTGACCTGTCGGACTTGCCCGCCGAGCGCGTCTGGGGCGAGTTGGAAAAGTTACTCCTGCGCGCCGCGCGGCCTTCGGTCGGGTTCGAGTGGCTGGCGAAGTTGAACGCCACGCCGCAACTCTTTCCCGAAATTCAAGCCCTCTCCGGCGTGCCGCAGGAATACGACTGGCATCCCGAAGGTGACGTTGACGTGCACACGTGGCTCACGCTCGACCGCGCGCGCGAGTTGATTGACGACCTGCCTTACGCGAAGGCCGTGACGGTGATGCTGGCCGCGCTGTGTCACGACTTCGGCAAGCCCGCGACGACCGCCTTTGTCGAAGGGCGCACGCGCTCGCGCGGGCACGACGAGGCGGGCGTCGCGCCGACACAGGCGTTTCTGGATCGGCTGAAAATTTACACGCTCGACGGCTACGACGTGCGCGCGCAGGTGTGCGAACTCGTGCGGGCGCATCTGAAGCCCGGCGAGTTTTACCTCAAGCGCGACGAAGTTTCGGAAGGCGCGTTTCGCCGCCTCGCGCGCCGTTGCGAACTCGACCTGCTGTATCGCGTGGCGCGTGCCGACACGCTCGGGCGCAACGCCCCTTGGGTTCCGCGCGAGCGTTGGTTCGACGCCGTGCCGCAGGAGTGGTTCATCGCGCGGGCGCGCGAGTTGGCCGTGGAGACACGCCCGCCCGCGCCTCTGCTGTTGGGGCGGCATCTCTTGGCGATGGGGCTTCGGCCCTCGCCGCGCGTCGGGGAAATCACGCGCGCCGTCTACGAGATGCAACTCGACGGGCGCGTCCGCACGCTCGAAGAGGCGCAGGCGGCGGCCGGAGAGTTGCTTGAGACAGAGGGCGGGGCGGCTTGACCGGCGGCGCGCAAGCGTGTCAGCAAACAGACGCTCAGAGGCACTTTTCGCAACCGCCTAACATACGCACGAACCGTCTTCCGGTTTTTCGCGGCCGACGGCGGCGATGCGGCCGTGACCGTATTTGACGAAGCGGCATTTGTCATAAACCGGACATACGTGTAACTTTCAATGTGGCATCATTCCCGTCTATCATAGGAGGAACTGCGGATGAGTGAGCAGCAAGGTAGTCAGCCGACCATCTTTCTCATCGAAGAGGACGACGACACGCGCCCCATCCTGAAAGGGAATTTGAAATCTTACGGCTACCGTGTCTTGCTGGCGCTGGATGAAGAGGACGCACAGGAACGACTCGGCGACGGCGTCGTTCAGGCAGATCTGCTGCTGCTTAATCTGGTCGGTAAGACGCCCGAGGAAGTTTTGCAGATCGGGCGTCGTCTCCGAAAACATGCGAAGTATGACGGGCACACGCCGCTTGTCGTGATGGCCGAAAAGTATGGCGCGGAGTTGGAAGGGACGGACGTGAACGTTGGCGACAACGACTGGGTGACGTACCTCGAAGACCCTCACCAGTTGAAGAACCTCCTTCACCGTCTCACGTCTAAGATCGGGGGCGAATAGACGATCTGCCGCGTAAGTCAAACGGAGGCGCGTCCGTTCCGCGCGCATCCACGCTGGCCTGTTGCTTCATAACTAAACAAGAGAATAGCCGATGACCCAACCTACCCCCGCACTAACCGCCAATCGCCTGCTGGCGCACCTGCCCAAAGACGAACTGGAACTCCTGTGCCCGCACATGGAGCGAGTGTCAGTCGAGCACGGCGACCGGGTCATCGAACCGCACGTCCCGATCAAAGACCTCTATTTTCCGCTCAACTGCCTGCTCTCAATGGTGACGACGATGGAAGACGGCGCGACCATCGAATCCGGCTCTATCGGGCGCGAAGGAATGTCCGGCACGCCCGTGCTGCTCGATGCCTCGGAGACCACGATGCCGACCTTCGTGCAAATCCCCGGCGAGGCCATCCGGATCAATGCAGGGGTCGTCAAAGATTTGTACGAACGCGGCGGCGCGTTGAAGAAAATTATCAACCGCTACATCCACACGGTCATCGTCGTCGGCTCGCAATCGGTGGCCTGCAATCGCCTCCACCACATAGACGCCCGCCTCGCGCGCTGGCTGTTGATGAGCAGCGACGGCGTCGGCTCGGACGAAATCAACATCACGCACGAATACCTCGCCGTGATGCTCGGCGTGCGCCGCGCCGGGGTCAGCGAAGCCGCCGCCAAACTTCAGGGGCGAAACTTGATCCGCTACAACCGCGGGAACGTCTCGATCATTGAACGCGAGGCTCTGGAAGCCGCCGCCTGCGAGTGCTATCACGTCGTGCGCGCGGAATACGAACGCTTGTTTAGTTGAAGATTAACGCGCCGCTTCGAGTTTGCCCCGCCGCCCTCTCCGCACACCCGCCCGCCGCCAAGAGCAGCCCGCCCGACTTTTATGCACGCCCGCCCGTAGTGTAAGATGCCTTTTAAACTCGCGCCCGCTCGTCATGAATAAACCGCAAACACCGAATCGCCCGCCAACTTCGCCCGTGCGAGTGCGCGTCTCGACCCGATTTCAATTTTAAGGAAACCTACAGATGATAGATTTTGAACTGACCGAAGATCACAAGTCCATTCGCAACACCGTGCGCGAGTTTGCGCAGCGCGAGGTCGCCCCGCGCATCAAAGAGCTTGACGAGCAACAACGCTTCGACCGCTCGATCCTCGACAAGATGGCGGAGTTGAACCTGCTCGGCGTCTGCATCCCCGAAGAATATGGCGGCGCGGGCTTCGACTACATCGCGCTCGGCCTCGTCTGCGAAGAACTCGAAGCCGTGGACACTTTCATGCGCGTCATCATGTCCGTCCACACGGGTCTCAACTCGCTCACGCTCTACTCGTGGGGCACGGAGGAGCAGAAGCGCAAGTATCTCGTGCCGCAGGCGAAGGGCGAGAAGATCGCTACCTACGGCTTGACCGAACCCGGCGCGGGGTCTGACGTGGTGGGCGCGCGCTCCGTCGCGCGGCGCGAGGGCGACGAGTGGGTCTTGAACGGCGAGAAGATGTGGATCAGTCTCGCGGGCGACGTGGCGGATAACTTCCTCTTCTTCTGCTGGACGGACGAGGAGAAACGCCGCAAGCGCGACCACACCGGCATGAGTTGTTTCATCGTCGAACGCTCGATGCCCGGATTCTCCTCGGGCACGATCCACGGCAAGATGGGCATCCGTGCGGGCAACACCGGCTACTTCAACCTGAACGACGTGCGCGTGCCCGCCGAAAATCTGGTCGGTGAAGAGGGCGAGGGTTTCAAGATCGCCATGTTCGCGTTGGAGCAGGGGCGTTACACCGTCGCTTCGGGCGCGACGGGGATCATCCGCGCCTCACGCGACGCCTCTATCGCTTACGCCAACACGCGCGAAACCTTCGGCACGCGGATCGCCAACCACCAACTCGTCAAACAGAAGATCGCCGAGATGGAAGCCGACTATCAGATGTCGCACCTGCTCTGGCTGCGCGCGGGCTACCTGAAGAACGAGGGCAAGCCGAACGCGAAAGAGACGAGTCTCGCCAAGTGGCAGGCCACCGTCAGGAGCGAGAAGGCTGCGTCGATGGCGATTGAAGTCCACGGCGCGAACGGCTTCTCGAACGACTACCCCGTCGAGCGTTACCTGCGAAACTGCAAGGCCGCGATCATCTACGAGGGCACGCGCGACATCCACACGCTCATGCAGGCCGACTGGGCTTTGGGCTTGAAGAAAGAGAAGTCCGCGCGCAAGACCCTGCCGCCTTACCGTGCCGCCGGAGCAGACGCACGCGAAGCGGTCAGTGCTGGCTAACGAAATCAAGAAACGCTTGAACTAAACATCCAACTGTCGCGGGCGGACGATCAAGTTGATCGTTCGCCCCGCCTTTCATTTCTCGCCGCGCTCGCGCCTGCACGAGAGTCTATAAATTCTGCGTCCTCTCTGTTAGTATGGCGGCGCATTTCCGAAGGGACGCGCGCCGACACGCAACGCTTTCAACGGCTCGCCGCAAATATCATTTAAGATCGGGAGACAAAAAAGGGCATGGGCTATGAGATACAGACCGAGCACCTGTCGCTAGACTTTCTGCGCGTGTGCGAGGCGGCCGCCATCGAGGCCGCGAAGACGATGGGACAGGGCGACCGCAAGTATTCCGATCACGTCGCGGTCGAGGCGATGCGCACGGTGATGGACACCGTCCCCATGCTCGGCCGGATCGTGATCGGCGAGGGCGAGCGCGACGAAGCCCCGATGCTCTACATCGGCGAAGAAGTGGGCGAAGGCGTGCGCGCCGCCCGCGAAAAGGGCGAACCGTGCGACGACATTTATCCCCAAGTCGACATCGCCGTCGATCCGCTCGAAGGCACGAACCTCTGCGCGCTCGGCGCAAACAACGCCATCGCCGTGCTCGCCGCCTCAGAACGCGGCGGGCTGCTCAACGCCCCGGACATCTACATGGACAAGATCGTCGTCGGCCCTTCGTCGCGCGGTCTCGTCGACATCAACGCCTCCGTCACCGATAACCTCGCCGCGATTGCCAAAGGCTTGGGGCGCGACGTGGACGACCTGACCATCATCGTGCTCGACCGCACGCGCCACCGCAAACTGATTCAGGAAGTGCGCGATGCGGGCGCGCGCATTCGTCTCATCTCCGACGGCGACCTCTCGGCGGGCATCTCGGCCGCCGTCGCGGGCACAAACATTCACGCGTTGATGGGCATCGGCGGTGCGCCCGAAGGGGTGATTACGGCCGCCGCGATGAAGTGTCTGAACGGCGAGATACAGGCGCGTCTGGTGTTCGACCCGGAGCGGTTGGACGTGGACAAGAACAAAGTGCCGCCGCATGAGGAAGTCGTCAGCCGTCTGAAAGAGATGGGGATTGACGACCCCGACAAAGTTTACAGCACGGACGATCTCGCGCCCGGCAAGAAGATCATCTTCGCCGCCACGGGCGTCACCGACGGCGCGCTGCTGCGCGGCGTACGCTTCTTCGGCGCGGGCAAACGCACGCACTCGCTCGTGATGACCACCGAGTCGCGCCACATCCGCTTTGTCGATACCGTCCACGTCGAGGGCGGCCCCGACACGGTCATCAGGTTTTAGGGATGAGGGCGAACTGATAAGGGATGAATGAAAACAAAGCTGATCAATTGTCTTGAATGCTTTCTTGATTCATCCTTCATCTCTCCGCTCCCGCCCCTCACTTAGTTTATGCCTGCTTCACCCGCCGAATACGTTTCGCCGTTCGCGCCGAGGGAGTTCTCCGCGCGCGGAGCTTGGGCGGCATGGGCGTGCGTGGCTGCGCTCGCGCTGTTGTGGCTGGGGTTGATCGCGGGCGCGCCGCTCCTGTCGTCGGGCGGGCACGAGGCGACGGCGTTCGTGATCTATCAAGGGTTGAAAACCGTGTGTCACCAGATGCCGGAACGCTCCTTCTGGGTGGCGGGGCATCCGCTGGCGGTGTGTGCGCGTTGCTTTGGCATCTATGCGGGCTTCGCCGTGGCGGTGTCGCTCTACCCGCTCTCGCGCCGCCTGCAACGGACGGGGACGCCGCGCCGCGAATGGCTCATCCTCGCGCTCGTGCCGACCGCCCTTGATTTCACGCTCGGCATCACGGGACTCTGGGCGAACACACACTCGTCGCGTTTTCTGACGGGCGCATGGCTCGGCGCGTGGGCGGCCTTCTACGTCGTGCCCGGCGCGGTCGAAATCGCGCGCCAAGGTCGCAAGGGGCGCGCACGACGCTCTAGTCAACCTTTGAACAAAAGCGAGTTGACCACGTAAAGGCTCGGTAAGGTTTCTAACCCGCGAGTCCTTTCCGTCCAGCCCGGTCTTTCTCAAACGCTCAGGGAATTTTTATAACTTCGCCGCGCAAGGCATTTTCCCGTCAGACGGCGGCGGCCGCGCCGCAGACTGACACACTCGATCCCAAGTTTTACCCCAATCTCTCCGCGAAGGTGTTTCAAAGACATGAATGACAAAACAAAAGCAGCGATAATGGCCGGACTCGGCGTTGGCGCTGTGATGATCTTAATAGCCTTGATCGGCTCGGTCGTGCCTTTCGCAGGCTGCTGCAATTGCCTGCTGCCTATCGCCGCCGGTATTCTGGCCGTCTACCTCTACACCAAAAATTCCCCCGTCGCCGTCGATCCCAAAGACGGCGCGATTCTTGGCGCGATTGCCGGCGTGGCCGGCGGGTTGTTGAATCTCATCATCGGCACGCCGCTTCAGTATTTCGTGAACTCGGCCGTGATGAGCGCGCAGTTCGCGCAACTGCGCGATCAGGGCGTGAGCCTGCCGGAATCTCTGACGGGCTTCGCGCTCTTCTTTGTGATGGGTATCGTCGGCGCGATCTTCTTCACCATTCTCTCGACCATCGGCGGTTTGATCGGCGCGGCCATCTTCGGGAAGAAGGGCGCGGGCGGCGGTGTCGGCGGCGGTGGTTCGACCATGCCTCCTCCGCCTCCTCCGGTCAACTACGGCGGCGGCACGCAGCCCCCTGCGGGCGGCGGTTACGGCGGCGGTGGTGGCGGCACTTACGGTTCGGGCAGTTAGACGCAACGCGCGCGGCGCGCGCCGTTTGAACTCGCGCGCCGAACGCTTGGACAGGGCGGGCGGCGAGCGTAAATGTTCGTCTCAAGACGAACGTTACGCTCGCCGTCCTCCGCCCACACTGCTTCAGTCCTTTCGTAAAATTCAAAATATATGACTGACAAGATGCGCGCCGTCTTGGCCGGGGGCGTGACGCTCGGGTTGCTCTCGGCGATCCCGCCGATCAGCTTCGGGAACATGTGTTGTTGTATATGGGTGCTCGGCGGCGGCGCGCTGGCGTCTTACCTCTACGTGCGCCGTTCGCAGACGCCGGTGATGATGGGGCAGGGCGCGGAACTCGGCGCGCTGTCGGGGCTTGTCGGCACGGTCGTCTCGCATTCCATCGGCATCCCGCTCGGACTCCTTCTCGGCGAGCCGTTCAATAGATTTCTGTTGAAGGTGTTTCAAGGTTTCAACCCGCAAGTGGCCGAAGAGATGCGGAAACAGATGGAGATCGCGGCGGCGCAGAGCTTCGTGCAAAAACTCCCCGTCATCCTCGGCACGGCCGCCTTCAACACCGTCATCTATATCGCCTTCGGCACGCTCGGCGGTCTGCTCGGCGTCAAACTATTCGAGAAGAGACTAATCACATTCGATAACGCGCCGCCCCCGCCGCCCACCTTCGGCGGAAACCAGACGCCGCCACCACCACCGGGCGCGGGAGGTTATGGCAGTTTCGGCGGCGGTAATTAAGACCGCTTTGAAGTTTGTGAGCGCGCGGCGGTTCGGTTACAATGTGCGCGATTAACGGGGCAGCGTCCGGCAAAGACGCTGCTCGTTTTGTGTGGAGGATGCGCGCATCGCGCGTTGCTAGGCGAGCGCGACGTTTGCATCTCAATCCGCCCGCCGGTCGTTTAGTTTCCCCTAGAGCGAGAAGTACCGAAATGTTTCTTTTTTTTACCGACCCTGCGCAGAGGACGCCCACCGAGATGTGGGACGAGTATGCCAAACTCCAGAGCGATTTCGTCGACGCGTGGCACTGGCGCACGCAGTCGAACATCAGCGTCCTCTACGAGCTTGACGCTTTCGACTGGACGGTGCTCATCCTCTATTTCGTGATCCTCGGCGTGCTCGCCGTCTACGGCGCGTACCGCATCAAGCAGGTCGCAGACTTCTGGCGTTACCGCCACATCCGTCCCGCCCCGAAGGCGCGCTTCAGCGAGAGCGACTTGCCCGTCATCACCGTGCAACTCCCGCTCTTCAACGAGATGTACGTCGTCGAGAGACTCCTGCGCGCCGTTACGCAGTTCGACTACCCGCGCGAACGGATGGAGATACAGGTCTTAGACGATTCGACCGACGAGACGGTCGCGCTCGCGCGCCGCACCGTCGAGCAATATCGCGCCGCAGGTTTCGACATCCACTACATCCATCGCAGCGACCGCACCGGCTTCAAAGCGGGCGCGCTCGCCAACGGCACGCAGACCGCCAAGGGCGAACTGCTCGCCATCTTCGACGCAGACTTCGTGCCGAAGCCCGACTGCCTGCGTAAGCTCGTCGATTACTTCACCGACCCGCTCGTCGGCTGCGCGCAGATGCGCTGGTCGCACATCAACGGTGCGTACAATCTCTTGACGCGCCTGCAAACCATCATGCTCGACGGCCACTTCGTTATCGAGCAGACGGTCAGGAATCGCACGGGCGGCTTCTTCAACTTCAACGGCACGGCCGGCATCTGGCGTCGCCGCGCCATCGAACTCTCCGGCGGCTGGCAGCACGACACGCTGACGGAAGACACGGACTTGAGTTTCCGCGCGCAGTTGATGGGCTGGCGTTTCATTTATCTCTTGGACGAAGACGCGCCCTCGGAAATCCCGGTCGAGATCAACGCCTTCAAGGCGCAGCAACGTCGCTGGGCGAAGGGCGTGATGCAGGTCGGCATCAAACTCTACCCGCGCATCTGGCGCGCGAATCTCCCCTTGCGCGTGCGGCTTGAGATGTTCTTTCGCCTGACGGGCAACATCAGTTACCCGCTGATGATCGTGGCGAGCTTTTTGCAGTTCCCGCTCCTGCTCGTCCGCTACAATCAGGGCTTCTATCACCTGATGGCCTTCGACGTGCCGCTCTTGTTCTTCTCGACCGTCTCGGTCATTCTCTTCTACGGCTCTGCGATCTGGTATCTGGACAAAGAGGCGGGGCGCAGTCGTCGCCTTCTTCACCTGCCGCTCGTGATGGCGGTCGGCATCGGGCTGGCCTTCTCGAACGCGCGCGCCGTCATCGAAGCCTTGATGGGCGTGCAGACGGAGTTTGTGCGGACGCCGAAGTATCAGGTGGAGAAATCGACCGACGAGACGTGGAAGGCGAAAAAGTACAAACGCAAGCGCGGCCTCTTGCCGCTCTTGGAACTCGGTTTCGCCGCCTACTTCTTCTGCGCCCTGTGGTACGCCGTGCACATGCGGATGTGGGGCACGCTCCCGTTCATCTTCCTCTTCTTCTTCGGCTACGGCTACATCGGCCTGATGAGCATCCTCCAGACCGCGAACGGCAAACGCATCCAATCGTGGTGGCGTCCGCTCGCTCTCGGACGGCGCGCTTAACGATAGCCTGTAAATAAATTTGTAGGGGCAGGTCTCAAAACTCCCGCCCGTTGCTTTATCTAACAAGGCAACGAGCGGGAACGAGACCCGCTCTTACAATTTTTCATTCACAGCAAGTTTCCTTGACCGCCCCGCACGCCTCAATTAATATCTCGCTTCCAACGAGCCGCTAGGGGTTCGAGTCCTCGAACAAATTCAAGTCAACATTTTACGCTCGGCCGACGCACACGTTCAGGGCGTCTCGCATATCACCCGCTGTCAACCGGTTCACGGTCGAAAGGACATCATGCTCAAAAACTTCCTCTCCGGTTTCAACCGAATGCTCTTGCTGTGTGCGAGTCTCGCGCTCGCGACGACCGCAGCTTTCCCGCAGTCGCAGGCCACCACGGGCAACATCGAAGGGCGCGTGCTCGACCCGAACGGCGCGGCCGTGCCCGGCGTCAACGTGACGGCGACGAATCAACAGACCGGCTTCGAGAAGACCGCCGCCTCCGATGAGGACGGTAACTATCGCCTCATCCTGCTCCCGCCCGGCACGTATAAAATCGTCGCCACGGGCGCGAGCGGGTTTCAACCGGCGACGCTGGAGAACGCCATCGTCACGGTCGGCGGGCAGACGAACATCGACATCGCTCTCGGCGTCGGCGGCACGACGACAATCGTTGACGTGTCGGCCGAAGCGCCCGTCGTCGAAGTGACGCGCACCTCGATTGCCACTACGGTCAACGAGCGCGACATCGAAAACCTGCCCGTCAGCGGTCGCAACTATCTGGACTTCGCCACGCTCACACCCGGCGTCGTGCGCGACCCGACCAGACAGGGCGACCTCTCCGTCGGCGGCCAGAAGGGAACTTTGAACAGTTTGCAGGTTGACGGCGCGGACAACAACAACACCTTCTTCGGCCAAGCGTTCGGCCGCACGGGCGTGCGCCCGCCCTACCAGTTTTCGGAGGAGTCCGTCAAAGAGTTTCAGGTCAACCAGAACGGCTTCTCGGCGGAGTTCGGGCGCGCCGGCGGCGCGGTCATCAACGTCGTCACAAAGTCGGGCACAAACGATTTTCACGGCGGCGGCTTCGAGTATTTTCGCGACGAGTCTTTGAACGCCAACGCGCCGAACATCAAGGGACAGCAGGGCGTTGACTTCGACCTCGGCCGCCGCCTCGACCGCAACAAGCGACCGCCGCAACAGATCAACCAGTTCGGCTTCCGTCTCGGCGGCCCCATCGTGCGCAACCGCGCCTTCTTCTTCGGCACTTACGACGGCCAGCGACAAGACCTGCCGAACGTCGTCGAACCGCCCAACCTCGGCGCGCAGTCGGCGGCCATCCAAAACCTGATCCGCCCGCGCCTGAGCGCCTACCAGATCAGCCGCAATCAGGACGTGTTCTTCGTCAAGAGCGACATCCTCGTCAATTCGAGCAACCAACTCTCTCTGCGCTTCAACCGGCAGAATTTCACGGGTGTCAACAACGAGTTCACGGGCGCGCTCGCCGCCGAAGAACATTCCGGCGACAGCCTCGCGCGCACCACCACCTTCTCCGGCACGCTCGCTTCGACCATCACCCCGTCCGTCGTCAACGAGTTGCGCTTCCAGTTCGCGCGCGACGCCGAACCGGGCACGGCCAACAGCGATCTGCCCGAAACTCAGATTCAAACCGGCAACGGTTTCCTCCTGCTCGGCCGCAACAACTTCAGCCCGCGCGAGACGACGATCAAGCGCGCGCAGTTCATCGACAACCTCTCTTACGTGCGCGGCCAGCACAACTTCAAAACGGGCGTTGACATCAACTACGACAACATCTTCAATTTCTTCCCCGGCTTCTTCTCCGGCCAGTACACCTTCAACTCCTACGCCGACTTTGCCTCGAACGCCAATTGCCCGGCGGCGCGCACGCCCGCCGGGCAGCCGCTGGCGAATTGCCCCTCCGCCTTCCAGCAACGGTTCGCGCTCCCCAACACTTCCGGCGCGTCAAGCGATCCGAACAGCCGCGATTATGCAGTCTTCTTCCAAGACGACTGGCGCGCCACGCCGAAACTCACGCTCAACCTCGGCGTGCGCTACGACTACCAGACGCTCGCCGCGCCGCCCGTTCGCAACGAACAGTTCCTCCTCGACACGGGCTTCGACACCAGCACGCAGCCGCGCGACAAAAACAACTTCGCGCCGCGCGCCGGGTTCGCCTACGACGTGCGCGGCGACGGTAAGACGGTCGTGCGCGGCGGCTATGGCATCTTCTACGGCCGCACCACCGCCATCATGCTCGGCACGGCGCACACTGGCAACGGCATCCAGACAACGGGTGTTAACTTCGCGGGCACGGCGGCAATCGCCGCTGCCGGTCTCGTCTACCCGAACACCTTAGCCGCGCCGCCGTCCACCGGCGGCACGCGCCCGACGCCCGACATCTTCGTCTTCGCGGAAGACTACACGCAGCCCTACGTGCAGCAAGGGCGTCTCGCCTTCGAGCACGAACTGTCGAAGAACATGAGCGTCTCCGTCACTTACCTGTTCTTCAAGGGCGTCCATCTCTCGCGCACGCGCGACATCAACTTGCGTGCTCCCGAACTCGTCACCGCTACGGACGCGAGCGGCCAGACTTATACTGTCGAGCGTTTCCCCGGCACGGGCGCAAACGCGAACGCCCGTTTCACTTCCACCGCGCCGGATCGGCCGTTCCCTGCTTACGGCCGCATCAACCTCTTCGAAAGCAACGCCAACTCGCGCTACGACGGACTCGCCTTTCAGGCGCAGCGTCGTTTCACGCGTGGCTTCCAGTTCCTCGCCTCCTACACCTACTCGAAGGCGAAGGACGACAAGCCCGATCAGACGGCCGTTGTTCCCGGCGGCGGCGACGACGCCAAGATCGTCCAGAACCAACTCAACATCCGCGACGACTACGCCGCCGCCGACTCCGACCTGCGCCACCGCTTCGTCTTCAGCCCCGTCTACGAGTTCGGGCGATTCACGCGCAGCGACAACCGCGTCCTCGGCGCGCTCCTGAGCGGCTACACCCTGTCGAGCATCATTCAACTTCAATCGGGCTTCGCCTTCTCGCGGACGGTCGGCGCGGACTTGAACCGCGACGGTAACTCGCGCAACGACCGCGTCCCCGGCACGCGCCGCAACCAGTTTTATACGCCCGCCACTTACCAGTTCGACGCGCGCCTGACGCGCACCATCGCCTTTGGCGAGAGCATGCGCCTGCGCCTGATTCTCGAAGGCTTCAACATCTTCAACCGCGCCAACGTGGCGACGGTCAACACCAACTTCTACGCCGGTCGCACGGCGGCGATAGTGGGCGGCGCACAGACCTTGACGCTCACGTCGCCCGCCGCAGCCGCAGCCTACGGCCTCCCGCGCGCCTTCCTGACGCCGCGCGAACTACAACTCGCGATCAAGTTCGACTTTTAAAATTCTTCGCCCGTCCAAAGGGAAAAGCGGCGCGCCACTCTGCTGAAGAGTGGCGCGCCGCTTTCCTTCGGAGTCAGGGAGTCGTGCCTTAGCGTCGTCCCGCGTTCAGGATGCGGATGAGCGCGAGGAAGATGTTGAAGGCGTCGAGGTAGAGGTCAAGCGCGCCCGCGATGTATTCGTTGGTCGGGTAGCGACGCATGATGTTCGACGTGTCGTAGAGCACGAAGCCGGAGAAGAGCAGCAGCGTCGCCGCCGCCAGCCCGAAGCCGAGCGCGCTTGAACCGACGATAAACCAATTCAGCAGCCCGCCGAGAACCATGATGATCAAACCCGTCCAGAGCAACCCGCTCAGGAAACTGAAATCGCGCTTCGAGATGAAGACGTAGGCCGTCAGGCCGCCGAAGATGCCGACCGTCAGCACGCCCGCCTGCCAGATCGAGGCCGGGTTGACTTGGCTCACGTAGTACATCAGCGGCGAGATCATCACGCCCGTAAACGTCGTGAACGCGAAGAGCGCGACGACGTTGACGACGGGAACGTGGCGCACGGCCGTTGCGCCCATCACCGCGCCGAGCATCATCAAGAGCATGATGAACGGATGTTCCAGAGCGAACTCGAACAACGGCGGAAACGACATGCCGAGCGCGACGCCGCCGATGGCGAACAGCGTCCCGACGAAAAAGAGCGCATAGACTTTGCGGATGAATCCCATCCGTTCGGCAACCGTGGCTTGCGCCGCCGTCTGCGCCTGTAGACTGCCCCACCCGCCCGCGCCCGGTTGCGGCGGCCACGCCTGCTGTTGTGGGGGATTGTAGCGTTGATTCGGGGACTGAAAGTCGTTCATTAAAATCCTTCCTTAAGTGAAAAATTCCGTCTGAAATTTATCGCATGCGCCACGCGCGCCGCGTACGAATTAAGATGCCGGCGACTGTGCGCGAGGTGCTTTGAAAAGCGATTATACATCACGGGGCGGCGCGGCGATTGTGGCATCGCGGATGTCGCGCTCCGGCTGCGGCTGCGGCGGCGTCGGTGCGCCTGCGACTTCGGCCGGGTCGCGCGCCACGGCCTGCCGCGCGAAAAGCTCAAGTCCGGCGCGGCCGTGGGCGTGCGCCGCTGTAGGCTCGAATTTGCGCGCCAGCCACGCGCCGCCCCAGACGGCGGCAAAGCCGACGACGACGCTCAGAAACACGTTGAGCAGCGCGAGTTGAACGTGGCGTTCTTCGGCCAGCCTGAGCGTCTCGTATTCAAAAGTCGAGAAGGTCGTGTACGCGCCGACGAAACCGACGGCGACGGCGAGCCGCAGGTGCGCGCTCATTTGCAGGCGTTCGGTGGCGAGCGTCAGGAAGAAGCCGACGATGAAAGAGCCTGTCACGTTGATGACGAAAGTTGCCGCCGGAAACGGCGCGGCCGTGCGCGACAAGATCGTGCTGCCCAGCGCATAGCGGAGCATGCCGCCGAGCGCGCTGCCCGCCGCCACCGCCAGATATTTCGTCAACGTGTCCACGGCCGGCCTCCGCCCGTTCTAAGGTTTCGGTGCGAGCGCGTTGTACTTACGCAAAATTTCGAGTGTGCGTTCGAGCGGGAGAGCTTCGACGGTCAGGCCGCCGCGCCCGGTCGTGGTCTGCGCGCGGAACAGCGAATTGTAGATCGCCTCTTCCGTCGCTTCGATGACGGCAAGAAACAGCGGCGACATGGCATCGTTCGACAATAACTTCAACTCGCGCGGCGCGAAAATTTCGCCCGGCCTCGCGTCGCCGCCGCCCGCGCGAACGCGCACCTCCGCAGCGTTGGAAAAAGCGATGACGTAGTCGCCGCTGCCGTTCGAGCCGGACGCGCCCGTGCGTCCCAAACCTAGCATCGCGCGCGCCGCCATGCGTCGCAGGTTGCGCGCATCGACGGGCGCGTCCGTCGCGATGACGATGATGATCGAGCCGTCCGCCGCGTCGCTCACGACGCCGTCCGCGACGCCCGTTGCTTCCTTGCCGTCAGCGCGCCGCGAAGCGTCGCCCGCGGCCTGTTCGAGTTCTTCCTTGAGATAAAACTTGCCGAGTTCGCGGCCGACGGGCGCGCCGTTGATCGTGAGCACGCCGCCGTAGTTCGTCTGGACGAGCGCGCCCACGGTGTAGCCGCCGAGCCGCGACGGCAGTTTGCGCGAAGACGTGCCGATGCCGCCCTTGAAACCGAAAGCGATTGTCCCCGTCCCCGCGCCGACCGCGCCCTCTTCGACCGCGCCGCCCATCGCGCCTTTGATCGCGGCCTGCACGTCTTCGCGCGCGACGTGTCGGCCGCGTATGTCGTTCAGCCCGCCGTCGTTCGTCTCTGCGACGAGCGGGTTGACGCTCCGCACGTTCTCGTTGCCGGGCAGCGCGAGCATGTATTCGACGAGAGCGTCGGCCACGCGCGGCACGCTCAGAGTTGAAGTCAACAGGATCGGCGTTTCGATCTCGCCAAGTTCGTTGACCTGCGTGGAGCCTGCGAGTTTCCCGAAGCCGTTGCCGACGAAGACCGCCCCCGCCACCTTCTCGCGAAACAGATTGCCCGCGTGCGGCAGGATGGCCGTGACGCCCGTGCGAATGTCCGCGCCGCGCACGATGGTCGTGTGGCCGACGCGCACGCCCGCCACGTCCGTGATGGCGTTCAACGCGCCCGCCGGGAGGACGCCGACGCGCACGCCCGCCTCGCGCGCCCGTGGTCTGGTGTTCTTCTGCATACCGGTCTGCGTGTTGACGGGCGCGACGTTGACGAGCGCGAACGCCAGCGCGAGGAAAAGTTTTTTCAACATCATTTTAAATTCGGGCTTTCCTCTGCGCCCGCTTCGTGTCCTTGCGTGGCACTGTGTTGAGTTGCAATCAACAGTATTCATCACAGAGGCACGGAGAAGCGCGGAAGGGGGCACGGAGAAAGATTATGAAATTTGCGCGCTGATGATTTATCATCCTTCCGCTTTCATTTCAAACAGACCGTACCGCGCTTGAACCTGTCTCTTCTCAACGGAGGAAATTCGATGAAACGAGGACGCCCACTCTCGTTGCGCCACGCGTGCGCTTTGGCCTGCGCCGCCGCGCTGCTCGTCTCGTTGCCCGCGCTCGCGCAGCGGAAAGCTGCCCGTCCCGCCGCGCCCACGACGACGGCGACCGGGACGACGGCGACGACCGCCGCGCGCAATGATGAAGCCTACACCGCCAAGATCAAAGAGTACACGACGGAGAAATATTTTCTGACCGAACTCGTCGATCACCTGCCTGCGTCCGACCGCGTGCCCACGCCGGAGAAGGTGCTCGGCTACGCCGTCGGCACGCCGAACCGGCTGACTTACACGAAAGACATTCATCGTTACATGCGCGAGTTGGAGCGTGCCAGCCCGCGCGTGCGCGTCTTCGTCGCGCCGGAGAAGTCTGAGGAGGGCAGAGAGCAGTTGCTCGTCGCCGTCAGCGACGAGGCGAACCTCAAGCAACTTGATCGTTATAAAGAGATCACGGCGCGTCTCGCAGACCCGCGCCGCACGTCAGACGCTGAGGCCAAACAACTCATCGGCGAGGGCAAGGCTTTCTACTGGGCTTCGGGTTCGATCCACTCGACCGAAACCGGTTCGCCCGAAATGTTGATGGAGATGGCTTATCGCCTCGCCGTCGAAGAGTCGCCGTTCATACAGGACATCCGGCGCAACCTGATCGTGCTCATCACGCCGACACTCGAAGTTGACGGGCGCGACCGCATGGTTGACCTCTACAATTATCGCAAGGCCAACCCCGGCAAAAACGCGCCGTCGCTGCTTTACTGGGGCAAGTACGTCGCGCACGACAACAACCGCGACGGCCTCGGGATGGCGCTCGCCTTAACGCGCAACATGATGCGCACCTTCCTCGAATATCACCCGCAGGTCTTACACGACCTGCACGAGTCCGTGCCGTTTCTCTACACCTCGACGGGCACGGGGCCATACAACGCGTGGCTCGACCCGATTGTCATAGACGAGTGGCACTTGCTCGCCTATCACGAAGTCGAAGAGATGACGAAGCGCGGCGTGCCCGGCGTGTGGACGCACGGCTTCTACGACGGGTGGGCGCCCAATTACATGTTCTACGTCGCCAACGGGCATAACTCCATCGGGCGTTTCTACGAGACGTTCGGCAACGGCGGCGCGGACACGATGGATCGGACCGTCGCGCAGCAAGCGCAGCGCGACTGGTACAGGCCGAACCCGCCGCTCGCGCGCGTCAAGTGGTCGCTCAGAAACAACGTCAACCTGCAACAGTCGGCCATCCTGCTCGCCATGAATTTCACGGCCAACAACCGCGAGCGTTTCCTCAACAACTTTTATCTCAAGAGCAAACGCGCCGTGGCGAAGGCGTCGAACGAAGGGCCTGTGGCCTACG
Source organism: Pyrinomonadaceae bacterium (assembly GCA_035940695.1). Classification (GTDB taxonomy): domain Bacteria; phylum Acidobacteriota; class Blastocatellia; order Pyrinomonadales; family Pyrinomonadaceae; genus JAIVJZ01. The sequence goes on from DASZEQ010000008.1 coordinate 26,344, forward strand.
TTGTGCCGGGCGATGCGCCGCGCCCGGTCGAGGCGGCCGACATGGTGAACTTGCTCCGGTTGATGGGCGTCGAGGTGCATCGCGCGACGCGCGAGTTTACGTTGAAGGACGAGAGGCCGTCGTCGTCGTCGCGCGCACCGGAGCAGCGGGATGCGTCGCGCGAAGGGAGAGCGGAGCAGGGCGCGGAACAGCGCGGCGCGGAGGGCGAACGCGCGCCGGGGAGCGCGCCGCCGTCGCCGCCGCGCGCAGGAGGAGGAGGAGCAGGAGGCGCGGGGCAGGCGGAACGCAGGACGCCGGAACGTCGTTTCCCGGCCGGCTCTTACATCATCCGTATGGATCAGCCCTACTCGCGCATGGCCGACATGATGCTCGACACGCAGTATTACAACGCGAGCGACCCGCGCCCTTACGACGACACGGGTTGGACGCTCGGCGCGATGCGTAACGTCCCGACGGTGCGCGTCAGAGACCGCGCCGTGCTCGCCGCGCCGATGGAGCTTTTGACGACGGACGCGAGCGTGCGCGGGCGTCTCGCGGGCGCGTCGAATGCTAAAGTTTTCGTCATCAATCACAACACGGAGAACACGCTGGCGACGCTCCGCTATCGTCTGAAAGACGTGCGTGTGAGCGTTGCGGAAAGCAGTTTCAAAGTCGGCACGCAGGATTTCAACGCGGGTTCGTTCATCATCAAAACCGAGGGCAACCCGGCCGACCTGCGCGCGCGGCTCGAAGCGGCGGTCGTCGAGTTGGGCTTAACCGCCAACGGCTTCAACGACAACCCGGCGGTGCGTTCGCACGAGATCGGCACGCCGCGCATCGCCATCCTGCACACGTGGCAAAACACGCAGAACGAGGGCTGGTATCGCATCGAGTTCGACCGCCTAAACATCCCTTACAGCTACATCTCCGAGCACACTATCCGCGACACGCCGAATTTGCGCGAACGCTTCGACGTGATCATCTTCCCGCCCGTCGGCGGCACGGCGCAATCAATCGTCAACGGCATCCCGCGGCGCGGCGACGCGATCCCTTGGAAGGCTTCCGCCGTCACGCCGAACTTCGGCAACTCGCCCGACCAGTCGGACGACATACGCGGCGGCATGGGTCTCGCGGGCGTCGCCAATTTGCAACGCTTCATCTCGGAAGGCGGTCTCTTTGTCGCCGTGCAGAACACGGCGCGCGTGCCCGTCGAATACGGCATGACGACCGGCGTGGCGATTGAGACGCCGCGCCAGCTACAGGCCGCAGGCTCGATCTACAACGCCACATTCGCTGACCGCAAAAGCCCCGTCAGTTACGGCTACGGCGAGTCTCTGCCCATCTACTTCAATCAAGCTCCACTCTTTCAGGTGGCGACGGGCGCGACGGGCGGCGGCGGCGGTGGCGGCGCAGGCGGTGGTGCGGGCGGCGGCGCGCGTCCTTCGGGGCGCGGCGGTGTGAACGACCCGGACGTGGTGCAGGCGATGCCGCAGGCCGCGCCGTCGCCGCAGCGACAGCCCGCGCGTCCCGGCGAGGAACAGATCACGGAGGAACAACGTCTCCAACTCGGCCCGTTCTACGTGCCGCTCGCGGAACGCCCGCGCGTCGTGCTGCGTTTCGCGCGCGAGGAGCGCGACCTGCTCGTCAGTGGTATGCTGGCGAACGGTTCGGAGTTGGCGAACCGCGCCGCCGTCGTTGACGTGCCCTTGGGGCGCGGCCACGTCCTCCTGTTCGCCACCAATCCCATGTGGCGACACCAGACTCAGGGGGAATTCTTCCTCCTCTTCAATGCCGCACTCAACTACGACAATCTCGGCGTCGGCCGCACAGAGCCGACGCCCGCGCCGACGAGCGAAGAGAGAAGTGAAGAACAGTAAAAACTTGTCCGTAGTGCCGTGGTCAGTTGTGCGTGCCGAACTTCGGCAACCTGTGCGGTGAGCGCAAAACAACTGACCACGGACTACGGACGTTCTTTAATTTGACGATCTTTAATTCTTAAGGAGACTCCAAACATGCAGAACTATCCCCCGGCGGGCGCGCCGAATTTTTCCCCGTCCGGTATGCCGCAAGCCCCCGCGCCGAAATCGAAGAAGCCGTGGATTATCGGCGGCGTCGTCGGCTGTCTTTTGCTGATCATCATCATCGTGCTGGCGGTGGGCGGGCTGGCTTATTTAGGTTTCAAAAAAGCGGAGGAGACGGCGAAGACTCTCAACTCCAACATGTCGAACTCCAACCGGAGAAACTCCGGCACGGATGCGCCGCCGCCGACGCAAGCCCCGAATACCAACCGGTACGTCAATTCGCGTGAGGGGCGCAGCGGCAGCCTCGCGGAGAACTTCGTCGACTTCTCATTTAATTATCCCGATAGCTGGGAACTCGACCCGAACCCCGCGCCGAACTTCGTCCGCGTCGAACGCAAAGTGAGCGGCGACGACGGCAATTTCACGCAGGAGAATTTCGCCGTCGGCTGGGTGAGCGCGACGGGCACTGCGCTCGACAAGCAGTTGATGCCGCAACTCGCCACGCAATTCAACACGCAGTTTGCTTCGCAGTTCCCGAATTACAAAAAGTTGTCGGAGGGCGAAACGAAGATCGGCCCTTACGACGGCTACGAGTTTCGCTTCTCGGCCGAGAAGAACAACGTCGAGTTCTGGGGGCGCGTCGCGATGCTGCCGCCGCCCGCGGGACAGAAGAAGGGCGTCGCGCTCGTGATGATCGCGTCGGATCGCGCGCCGGAGTTGTCGGGCGTCGAAGACGTGGGCGAGAAGGGCGAGTTGCCGGTCATCCTCGAATCGTTCCGCTTCGGTTCGGGGGCGGGGAACTAGCGTCTCTTGTAAATGGCCGGAACTTCTGCGAGCGTTGAGGGCGGGGCGAAGACTTCGGGGGCGGGTGCGGCGGCGGGCGGCGTCTCGCCCGTCTGGTTCGTCGTCGTCGCCATGCTGTTGTGGAGCACGGGCGGGCTATTCATCAAGTGGAGCACGCTCTCGGACGCGGAACTCTCCGGCGCGCGCGCACTGCTGGCGGCGGCGACCGTGATGCTGTTGACGAGGCGAGAGGGTTTTCGTCTCAACCTCGTCACGGCCGTCGCCGCCGTCTTCTACGCCGCGCTTCTCTACTTCTTCGTCCGCGCGACGATGCAGACCACCGCCGCCAACGCCATCTTCCTGCAATACACCGCGCCCATCTACATCCTGCTCGCAGAGCCTTTCTTCTTCAAAGAGAAGTATCGCGCGGCCGACTTCGTCGTCGTCGCCTTCTGCCTGCTGGGGATGTCGCTTTTCTTCGTCGGCCAACTCAGGCCGCGAGACGTGGAAGGCAATCTCATCGCCCTCGCTTCGGGCGTGTGCTTCGCCGTCCTCTTTCTGCTCTTGCGCCACCCGCGCGCGCGCGAAGTCAACCGCGCCTCGTCCGTCATCTACGGAAACTGGCTGCTCGCGCTCGTGATGCTGCCCGCACTCGTCGGCGGCGCGGAGCATTTCACGCCGACCAACCTCGCTATCGCCGCTTACCTCGGCATCGTCCAACTCGGCATCGGCTACACGCTCCTGACGCTCGGCATCGCGCGCGGCGTGAAATCGCTCGACGCTAGCGTCATCGGTTACATCGAACCCATCTTCAACCCCGTCTGGGTCTTTCTCTTCGTCGGCGAACGCCCCGGCGTCTGGGCGCTCGCGGGCGGCGCGATCATCATCGCCGCCGTCGCCTCGCACACCGTCTGGGTGGCGAAGCAGAAGAGCAACGCGGAATAGTTGCAATTTACCGGCACTCAATTCACGCGAATTACGGTCTGCCGCAAGCATGAATAATCGTGAGCGTTTGCGCGTCGCCAACTTATAACTTGCGCGGGGCGCGCGTGTTTTCGTCCAGCTTTTACGCCGTGTCGGAGCGTGCGGGGCAGATGGCGGCGCGTGCGTGGGCGATGAGCGCGCGCATTATTTTCTGAATTAATTTGGACGCTCGCTTGCCGTTCGGCGGAAAATTTAGTATCACTAACCCACCACAAGAACTTTGGAACAAGGGGGCATGACGGGGAAAGTTGTAGCTTGCACGCTTGCGACTGCCGTACCTCGCCATGTTGTGCGCCCGCCCGTTCGGTAGGTGGTGGCCTTTCTTTGTCTGACGCGCGACCGCTCGGCGACCTTCGGTTTGAATCAATAGCTTTACAAAAATGGTCGCCTCAAGGTGTAAGGTCACAAGAGCAGCAGCAGCAGAGTAGCAGGGACTAAGCATGCCGCAAATTTTTCACCGCAGCACCAACACGCTCGCCAAGCTGAGCATCTTCGGTTCGATCTTCGTCCTGCTGTTCGTGACGTGGGCGGTGGCCGAGATCAATCGCTCGTCTTGGAACACGGGCGCGTTCGACGAACGCGAACAGCCCGTGCAGTTTTCGCACAAGCACCACACGGGCGACGACGGCATCGATTGCCGCTATTGCCACACGTCCGTCGAAGTCTCTTCCAACGCGGGGCTGCCGCCGACCAAGACCTGTATGAACTGCCACTCGCAACTATGGAGCGACAGCCCGTACCTCGAACCCGTGCGCGCCAGTTGGAAAGAGAACAAGCCGATTGAGTGGACGCGCGTGCACGACCTGCCCGATTACGTCTATTTCAATCACAGCATCCACGTCGCCAAGGGCGTCGGCTGCTCGTCGTGCCACGGGCGCGTGGACGAGATGCCGCTCGTCTATCAGGCGGCGTCGTTGCAGATGGAGTGGTGTCTGGAGTGTCACCGCGAGCCGGAGCGATACCTCAGGCCGAAGTCCGAAGTCTTCAACATGGACTGGCAGCAGGAGAACGCGCTGGCCGAGAACCGGACGGCGGAGCAACTGGCGCGCGGACGGCAGTTGAAAGCCGAATACAAGGTGCGCCCGCGCGCGATCCTCGAAAGTTGTTCGACTTGCCACCGCTAAGAAGGTCGGCGAGAGGTAGAGAAGTAGATGCACATCAAAGAGACTTTCCCCGAACTGTACAACATCCGTCGCCCCGTCAAGCGCGAAGAGATACGCGCGCGCCTCGAAGAAAAGACGGGCAAGGAATACTGGCGCAGCCTCGAAGAGTTGGCCGATTCGGGACAGTTTGAAGATTTCCTGCACGCGGAGTTTCCCCGGCAGGCGGGCGAGTGGGACGACGAAGTTGGCCGCCGCACGTTTTTGAAGTTGATGGGCGCGTCGCTCGCGCTCGCCGGTCTCACGTCTTGCTCCTACCAGCCGCCCGAAACGGTCGTTCCCTTCGTGCGCCAACCGGCTGAACTCGTGCCCGGCAAGCCGCTCTTTTTCGCCACCGCGATGCCGTTTCCCGGCGGCGCGGCCGGTCTGCTCGTCCGCAGCAACGAGGGGCGACCGACGCACGCGGAGGGCAACCCCGACCACCCGACCAGCGGCACGCCCGAACGCCCCGCAGGCCAGCGCGTCGCCGCCACGGACGTGTTCTCCATCGCCTCGATCCTTTCGCTCTACGACCCCGACCGCTCCGAGACGATCACCAATCGCGGCGAGATCCGCCCCTACACGGCTTTCCTCGGCGAGATTCGCACGCGGCTCGACGAGATGCGCGGGCGCGGGGGCGCGGGTCTCAGGTTTCTGACCGAGACCATCACGTCGCCGACGACGGCCGCGCAAATGAAAACGATCCTCGCGGCCTTTCCCGGCGCGAAGTGGCATCAGTATGAACCGGCCGGGACGAACAGCGCCGCGCTCGGCGCGCAACTCGCCTTCGGCCAACCCGTCAACACCATCTATCGCTTCGACCGCGCCGACCGCGTGCTCTCGCTCGATTCCGACTTTCTTTCGTCGGGCGCGGCCAACCTGCGTTACGCGCGCGACTTCGCCTCGAAGCGTCGCGTCGGCGAGGGCAAGACCGACATGAACCGTCTCTACGTGGTGGAGACGACGCCGACGAACACGGGCGCGTTTGCAGATCACCGTTTCTCGGTCAAGCCGAGCCAGATGGAACTGTTCGCCCGCGCGCTCGCCGCAGCCCTCGGCGCGCCCGGCGTCTCGACCGACGGCGCGCAGTACACAAACGTCCCGCACGCCGCGCACCTGTTCGCCATCGCGAAAGATTTGCAAGGGGCGCGCGGCCGTTCACTCGTCGTCGCGGGCGAACACCAAACTCCGGCCGTCCACGCGCTCGCGCACGCGATGAATCAGGCGCTCGGCAACGTCGGGCAGACGGTCGTGTACACCGACCCGATTGAAGCGCAGCCCGTGGATCAAGTCGCTTCTTTGCGCGAACTCGTCGGCGACATCGAGGCGGGGCGCGTCGAAATGCTCGTCATCGTCGGCGGCAATCCGGTTTATAACGCGCCGGTCGATCTCGCGTTCACGAAAGAGCGGCTCGACAAAATCAGGACGCCCGACGGCAAAGACGGCCTGCGCATCCATCTCAGCCTCTACGACGACGAGACTTCGGAACTGTGCCACTGGCACATCCCCGAAACGCACTTCCTCGAATCGTGGGGCGACACGCGCGCGCACGACGGCACGGTCTCCATCATCCAGCCGCTCATCGCGCCGCTCTACAAGGGGCGGAGCGTCAACGAATTCTTGGCCGCCTTCACCGACAAGCCGGAACAATCAGGCTACGACATCGTGCGCGACTACTGGCGCACGCAGCGTCTCGAATCGCTCGTCGCCGCGCAACCCGCAGTCGTGGCGCAGGCGACCGTCGCGCAAGGCGCGACGAGCGGTAACACGCACGACGGCGGCGGCAACAACAGCAACGCGCACGGCGAAGGCACGGGCGGCGCGGCTGGACAGAATGCGACGGGCGCGAACCCGGCTGCATCGCCAAGCCCCGCGCCGAGCGGAAGTCCTGCGCCAAGCGGAAGCCCTGCGCCTTCGGGGACGCCGAACGCGTCGGCGCGGACTGCCGCCGCCGCTCCGGCGAACTTCGACGAGGCGTGGCGCAGAGTCGTCCACGACGGAGTGATTCCCGGCACGGCGGCGAAAGAAAGAAGCGTCACGGTCGGCGGCAACTGGTCTGCGAACTTGACGCCCGCGCAAACGGCTGCGGGCGGCGGTCAGTTCGAGATCGTCTTTCGCCCCGACCCGACCGTCTATGACGGGCGTTTCGCCAACAACGGCTGGTTGCAGGAGTTGCCGAAGCCTCTGACGAAATTGACTTGGGACAACGCCGCCTACATGAGCCTGAACACGGCGCGGCGCATGTTCGGTTTGAACGAGAACGACTACACGTACAAGGGGCGTGAGTTCGACGCGCCGCTCGTCGAACTGCGTTATCGCGGTCAGGCGGTGCGTGCGCCCGTCCTCATCGTGCCGGGTCAGCCGGACGATGTGGTGACGGTCTCGCTCGGCTACGGTCGCACGCGCGCGGGGCGCGTCGGCACGACGACCGAAGACAAGCCGCTCGGCTACAACGCCTATCGCCTGCGCACGTCCGACGCGATGTGGCATGGCGCGGGGCTTGAAGTTGTGCCGACGGGCGAGGAATACCTGCTCGCCGTCACGCAACTGCACTTCAACATGGAAGGGCGCGACATCGTGCGCTCCAACACGCTCGCCGAATATCTGACGAACACGGGCGACACGAGCCGCGAGGTGCACGGCGGCGCGAGCGTGGCGACGCACGAAGGCGCAGCCCAGACCGTCGGCAAGGAGATACACAAAGAGCCGCACTCGAACGACACGCTCTACCCGAACTACGAGTACAAGGGCTACAAGTGGGGGATGGCCGTCGATGTGGCCTCGTGCGTCGGTTGCCAGTCGTGCGTCATCGCGTGCCAGTCGGAGAACAACATCCCTATCGTCGGTAAGGAGCAGGTCTCGCGCAGCCGCCACATGCACTGGCTGCGCGTCGATACCTACTTCAAGGGCTTAGCGGAAAACCCCGAAGGCGCACACTTCATGCCCATCCCCTGCATGCACTGCGAACTCGCGCCGTGCGAGCCGGTCTGCCCCGTCCATGCCACCGTCCACAGCGCGGAGGGCACGAACGACATGGTCTATAACCGCTGCATCGGCACGCGCTACTGCTCGAACAACTGCCCTTACAAAGTGCGCCGGTTCAACTTCCTGCTCTATCAGGATTTTGAAACGCCCAGCTTGAAGATGATGCGTAACCCGGAAGTCACGGTGCGCTCGCGCGGCGTGATGGAGAAATGTACTTACTGCATTCAGCGCATCGAGTACGCGAAGATCGAATCGGAGAAAGAGGGGCGGCGCGTGCGCGACGGCGAGATCGTCACGGCCTGCCAGTCGGCCTGCCCGACCGAGGCCATCATCTTCGGCGACTTGAACGACGAGAACAGCCGCGTCGCCCAGATGCAGCACGACCAGCGCAACTACAGCTTGCTCGCTGAACTCAACACGCGCCCGCGCACGACGTACCTGTCGGCGATGCGCAATCCGAACGAAGAAATTCATGGGGCGTAAAATTTCATGGCATCAAGAGTAGACGAGCCGCACGACGACTTAATCCACGTTACGCCTAATCCCGTCATCGAGCCGGGGCACACCGCCGCGTCCGTGACGGACAAGATCAGCGCGCTCGTGCTCAAGCGTAAGACGCCGCTCGCGTGGTATATCGGCTTCTTCATCTCGTTCTCGCTGGCGAACGTGTTGATGTTCACCATTGCCTATCTCGTCACGACCGGCATCGGCATCTGGGGCAACAACTGGCCGGTCGGGTGGGCGTTCGACATCATCAACTTCGTCTGGTGGATCGGCATCGGCCACGCCGGGACTTTGATCTCGGCCATCCTCCTTTTGCTCCGGCAAGAGTGGCGCACCTCGATCAACCGTTTCGCCGAAGCGATGACACTGTTTGCCGTGGCCTGCGCCGGTCTGTTCCCGCTCCTGCACACCGGACGCCCGTGGCTCGCCTACTGGATGCTGCCCTACCCGAACACGATGAACATCTACCCGCAATTCAGAAGCCCTCTGATGTGGGACGTGTTCGCCGTCTCGACTTATGCGAGCGTCTCGGCTTTGTTCTGGTACGTTGGCCTGATCCCCGACTTCGCCACGCTCAGAGACCGCGCGAAGAACCGCGCGTTCAAAGTCGTCTATGGCATGCTCGCGCTCGGCTGGCGCGGCAGCGCGCGCCACTGGCATCGCTACGAGACGGCTTACCTGCTGCTCGCCGGACTCGCCACGCCGCTCGTGCTCTCGGTGCACACCATCGTCAGCTTCGACTTCGCCGTCTCGCAACTGCCCGGCTGGCACGCCACGATCTTTCCGCCCTACTTCGTCGCGGGCGCGATCTACGCGGGCTTTGCGATGGTCTTGCTGTTGACCATCCCCTTGCGCAAGTTCTACGGACTCGAAGACTTCATCACGCTGCGCCACCTGCGCAACAGCGCGAAGATCATGCTCGCCACCGGCCTCATCGTCGGCTACGGCTACATGATGGAGGCGTTCATGGCGTGGTACAGCGCGAGCGAGTACGAAGGCTTCATGATGAAGAACCGCATCTGGACAGGGCCTTACTGGTGGGCTTACGCGCTCCTGATCATCACGAACATCATCATCCCGCAAATCCTGTGGTCGCGTCGTGCGCGCCACAACACGGCGATCCTCTTTATCGTCTCGCTCGTCATCAGCGTCGGCATGTGGCTGGAGCGTTTCGTGATCATCGTGACGAGTTTGCACCGCGATTTCCTCCCGGCGTCGTGGGCGATGTACCGCCCGACGATCTTCGACTTCTCGATGTTCGTCGGCACAATCGGGCTGTTCTTCACGCTGCTGCTCCTCTTCATACGCTTCCTTCCGGCCATCTCCATCTTCGAGATGCGCACCATCTTGCCGGGAGCCGCGCCGAAGGAGGAGGGATAGGAAGGATGAAGGATGTGGGCTGAGGGCTAAACGAAGCGGGATGATTAAGCGGCAGCTTTTCTTATTCATCCCTGTGCCCTGCGGCCACAAGCCTTTCCCCGAAGGGGTTGTTATGAGGAAACCAACAAGGACGGCAATTTACGGCGTGATGGCCGAGTTCGATAACCCGACCGACGTGGTCGCGGCGACGCGGCAGGCGCACGAGGAGGGCTACCGCATCATGGACGCCTACTCGCCCTACCCGATTGAAGCTCTGTCCGAGGCCGTCGGGCATCACAAGGAACGCCTGCCGCTCATCGTGCTCATCGGCGGCATCATCGGCATGATCGGCGGCTATGCCTTGCAGTATTACGTCGCGGTGTGGAACTACCCGCTCAACGTCGGCGGCAAACCTCTGCACAGTTGGCCTGCCTTCATCCCGATCACGTTCGAGACGACGGTGCTCGGCGCGGCGATGGCGGCCATCTTCGGCATGCTCGCCTTGAACGGGCTGCCCGAACCGTATCACCCGGTCTTCAACGTGCCGAACTTCGCGCTCGCTTCGCGCGACCGCTTCTTTCTCGTCATCGAAGCGCGCGATCCGAAGTTCGACCGCGAGGCGACGACCGGCTTTCTACGTAGTCTGGGTGCGCAAGAGGTGGCCGATGTCGAACACTAAGAACAGTGAGCAGAAAGTAGTGAGCAGTGAGCAGACACGCAGCAGACGCGCCCGCTCGCTCTTCTACTGCTTGCTGCTCACTGCTTACTGCTTACTTTCTCTCGGCTGCCGTCAGGACATGCAGGATCAGCCGCGTTACGAGGCCTACGAGCCGAGCAAGAGTTTTTCCGACGGGCAAGCGTCGCGCCCCTACGTCGAAGGCACGGTCGCGCGCGGCTACCGCGACGTGAACACGGCCTTCTACACCGGCAAGAACGCGGCGGGTGGCGCGAGCAGCGGCGGCGGCGGCGCGGGCGGACAGTCTGCGGGTGGTGGCGGCTTAACGCCCATGACGAGCGCGGGGGCGAACACGCCGAACGCGCAGGGCGCAAACGCAGGCGGCACGCAGACGGGCGGCGACGTGAACGTGCGCGGCAACGTCGCGGGCAACGTCCCCGGCGCGGGGCAGAGCGGAACGCCGGGCGGCGTCAACGAGTTCCCGTTTCCCATCACGGCTAAAGAACTGGATCGCGGCGAGGAGCGTTTCAACATCTACTGCGCGATGTGTCACGGGCAGACCGGCTACGGCGACGGCATGATCGTGCGGCGCGGCTTCCGCCGCCCGCCCTCGCTCCACGACGAACGCCTGCGCGGCGAAACGCTCGGCCACTTCTTCGACGTGATCACGAACGGCTGGGGCGCGATGCCCGACTACTCCGAGCAGATTCCGCCGCGCGACCGCTGGGCGATCATCGCCTACATACGCGCGCTGCAACTGAGCCAGAACACGCCCGCCGCCGAAGTGCCGGAGAACTTACGCAACCAACGCAAGCCGGGGCCGGGCACGCCGACCACCGAAGGCGGACATCAGGGAACCGGAGGGGAGCGCACGCCATGAGCGCCGAAGCAGCAGACACCACGACCACTTACAACGCCCCGTCTTCGGTCGCGCAACTCGGCGGGCGCGCGCTCGTCGCAGGCGTCGTCGCGCTCGTCCTGTGCGTCGTCGGCGCGTTCGTCAACCCGGCCGGGTTCTGGCGCGCTTATCTCGTCGGCTACGTTTTCTGGACGGGCGTTTCGGTCGGCTCGCTCGCCATCATCATGCTGCACCACCTGTCGGGCGGCGGTTGGGGCGTCGTCATCCGGCGGCCGCTCGAAGCGGCCGCGCGCACCTTGCCCGTGATGGCGATCCTGTTTCTGCCCATCGCCTTCGCCGTCTTCACGCACCGGCTCTACCCGTGGACTGTGCCCGAAGAACGAGACCTTGAGATCATCAAGCACAAGGCGATCTACCTGAACGTCCCGTTCTTCCTCGCGCGCGCGGTCTTCTACTTCGCGATGTGGTTCATGCTCTCGTATTTCCTGAGCAAGTGGTCGCTCGCACAGGACAGGGCGGACGACCCGCGCGAGCGCAGGCGCCTGAAAGACAGGCTGCAAAACTTGAGCGGCCCCGGCATCCTGCTGTTCGGTTTGACCGTCACGTTCGCCGCCGTCGATTGGGTGATGTCGCTCGAACCCGAATGGTTCTCCACGATCTACGGCCTGCTGATCATGGTCGGGTGGGGATTGACCTCGCTCGCCTTCGCCATCGTCACCACCGTCATTCTCTCGAAGGACGACCGGCTCGCGCGCGTCTACCAGCCGCGCCATTTTCACGACCACGGCAAGCTCTTGCTCGCCTTCGTGATGCTCTGGGCTTACTTTTCGTTCTCGCAGTTTTTGATCATCTGGTCGGGCAACTTGCCGGAAGAAATTCCGTGGTACATGCGTCGCCTCTTCGGCGGGTGGGGCTACGTGGCGGTCGCGCTCGTCATCGGCCACTTCGCGCTCCCGTTCGTGCTCCTGCTCTCGCGTGAGCGCAAGCGGCGTGCGCGCTCGCTCGTCGTCGTCGCGCTGCTCGTGCTCATGATGCGCGTCGTCGATCTGTTCTGGACGATTGCGCCGAGCGTGCTGGCGATGCCGCACCACGGCGGCGCGGGGGAAGCACAAGGCAGCGGCGGGATGGCGGACGTGGTGGCCTACGTTTTGAACTTCATCATGCCCATCGCCATCGGCGGCTTCTGGCTCTGGTGGTACGCGCGCGAACTGGCGTCGCGCCCGCTGCTCCCGCTCGGCGACGAGGGGCTGGAAAACGCGCTCGCCGAGGCGAACGGTCATCATTAGAGCAGCGTCTCGGTTAAAGGGTCAAAGGTCAAAGATAGAGGGTTGCGGGTTTAGACGAGAGGCGAGGATTTGAGATGGGAATTTTCGGTCATCACGGCAACGGCAAGGAAAGGATGCACCTGACGGAGACGCCCGACGTGCGCCACATCACGAACCCGGACGTGATGCACGAAGAGTCGGACGTGAGCGTGCGCGGCGTGGGCACTTTCGTCGGGCTGCTGTTTCTCGGTCTCATCATCGTGAGCGCGCTGATGTACGGCATGTTCAACCTGCTCGACGCCTACGCGACGAGCAAAGAGGCGCGTCCCGCACCGATGGCACGCCTGCCGGAGGAGCGTCTGCCGCCGCCCGGCGTGCCGCGCCTGCAAGGCGCGCCCGACCATCGCTCGCTCGACGACCGGAATCTGATCTTCGAGAAGAAAGAGCCGACTCTGGAATGGGACGCGCTGCGCGCCAAGTTCAAGTACGATCTGGAAAATTACCACGACCCCGACCCCGGCACGGGCAACATGCGGATCCCGATTGCCGACGCCAAGCGGCGACTTTTGGAGAAGGGCTTGCCCACGCGCCCCGGCGCGCAGGCGGACGCGGAAGGCATCAACCTCCCGACCTTTGCGAGCGCGGGGCGGCAGGCGGAGAAGCGCGAGAAGTGGGCGACGACGGGCAGCAACGCCGCACCGGCCGCGAGCAACCCGCCGGCAGCGCACGATGGCGGCGCGGGCGAAGTTAAGCATTGAGCAGTTTGATGAAAAAAGTATTAACTCGAAATAAGCCTAACGGCGTGCGGAGCAGTCGTGGCGCGAAGGAGTTTGCGCGCCACTACGGCGCCGCCTGCCTTTTGCTGCTCGCCGCCTGCTGCCTGCCGCTTACGACGGCTCTAGGCCAGTACGCGCAGCCGCCGCAGGGCGGCGTGTCGAGCAACGACGTGCCGCTCGCGCTCAGAGACATCGGCATCGAGCAACGTCTGAACGAGCAAGTGCCGCTCGATCTCAATTTCCGCGACGAGCGTGGGCAGACGGTGCGGCTCGGCGACTACTTCGGCAAACGCCCCGTCGTCGTGTCGCTCGTCTATTACAACTGCCCGAAGCTGTGCAACCTCGTCTTGAACGGGCTGGTCGGCGGTTTGAAGACGCTGCCCTTTACGGTGGGCAAAGAGTTCGACGTGGTGACGGTCAGTTTCGACCCGCGCGAGTCGGCGGCCGACGCCGTCGCCAAGAAGAAGATCGTCGAGCACGATTACGGCCGCGCGGGCGACGCCGCATCGTTCAACGCCGGTTGGCACTTTCTGACGGGCGACAAGGCTTCGATTGACGCGCTGGCGAACGCCGTCGGCTTCAAGTATGCGTTCGACACGGCCTCGAACCAGTACGCGCACGCGAGCGGCGTGATGGTGGCGACGCCCGCAGGGAAACTTTCGCATTACTTCTACGGCATCGAGTACGCGCCGCGCGATTTGAAACTCGGCCTCGTCGAAGCGTCCGCAGGGAAGATCGGGAGCGCGGTGGACAAGCTGACGCTCTACTGCTTCCACTACGACCCGACGACGGGCAAGTATGGCCCGGCGATCATGAACATCATGCGCGTGACGGGCATCTTCACGGTCGTCGGGCTGGTGGTTTTGATCTCGGTCTTACATCGTCGCCGTCGTCGCAACAGCGAGCCGGAGCAGGAGGGGCGGCCAATGAGCACGGGAGAGGCAGGAGGGATCGCTTAACGAGATGCAGTTGCCACGATTACCATTTACGCCGGAGCAGGCTTCGACCGTCTCAGGTGAGGTGGACGCGCTCTACACTTATCTGGTCGCGATCACGCTCTTCTTCTCCGTGCTCGTCACGGTGCTCATCTTCTATTTCGCCGTCAAGTATCGCCGTCGCTCCGAGAACGAACTGCCGCAGCCCATCGCCGGGTCGGTCAAGTTGGAGACGATGTGGACGGTCATCCCGTTTCTCATCGCGATGACGATCTTCGTCTGGGGCGCGAGCCTCTACTTCACGCTCTACCGCCCGCCGAAAGACGCCATCGAGATTTTCGTCGTCGGCAAACAGTGGATGTGGAAGTTTCAGCACACGGAGGGGCAGCGCGAGATCAACGAACTGCACGTGCCCGTCGGCGCGAAGGTGAAGTTGACGATGACGACCGAGGACGTAATTCACTCGTTCGCCGTGCCCGCCTTCCGCATCCGTTCCGACGTAGTTCCCGGCCGCTACACCTACGCGTGGTTCGAGGCGACGAAGACCGGCCGCTATCACCTGTTCTGCACGGAATACTGCGGCACGAACCATTCGGGCATGACGGGCTGGGTCGAGGTGATGGAGCCGACGGCCTATCAGGCGTGGCTGGCGGGCGGCGGCTCGGATTCGCCCGCCGCGCAGGGCGAAAAACTCTTCCAGTCTCTCGGGTGCGCCACCTGTCACCGCACCGACACGCAGGGACGCGGCCCCGTCCTCACGGGCGTCTTCGGCAAGCCGCAGCGCATACAGGGCATGGGCGACGTGTTGGCCGACGAGGCGTACCTGCGCGAGTCGATCACGAACCCGGCGGCGAAGGTGGTCGAGGGCTTCCAGCCCATTATGCCTTCGTATCAGGGGCAGGTGAGCGAGGAACAACTGCTGCAACTCATCGCCTACATCCGCTCGCTCGGCGCGACCCCGCAGGGCACGACGATGACGAACGCGGGCGGCGGACAGGAAGAGCCTTCGACGACGACCGGCATCGCCCCGGACGCGCAACGCTCGAACCCGCTCGGCCCCACGTCGCCCAGCCAGATGCAGAACAACACGTCCACGCCGGGCGGGCTGTCGCCGCAGGGACGCCGCCCGGATCAAACGGGCAGCGGTACGTCGCAGACGGGCGCGAACAGCAATCAATCGCGCGGCGGCGGCGGCAACAGCAACAACCGGTAGGCAACGAGGCCGCAGAGAGAGTCCAAGTCACAAGGGCAGAGGACAAAGGTTAAAGAAGTATGAGTTCAATTGACGCATCAGTTCCTCCGGCATCGCGGGTCGCCCCTCCGTCGGCCGACTCGCGCGTGAGGTTCGCGCACGAAAACTATATCAACGCCAACTACGGCATCAAGTCGTGGCTGCTGACGAAGGATCACAAGCGCATCGCGCTCTTGTATCTGGCCTCGATCACGGTCTTCTTCATCCTCGGCGGCATCTACGCGCTCACCATCCGGCTGGAACTCCTGACCCCGGCGGGCGACATGGTGCAGCCGATGACCTACAACAAGCTGTTCACGCAGCACGGCATCATCATGATCTTCTTCTTCCTCATCCCGTCGATCCCGGCGGTCTTGGGGAACTTCCTCGTCCCGCTCATGATCGGGGCGAAGGATTTGGCGTTTCCAAAGCTCAACCTGCTCAGTTGGTATCTCTATCTGGCGGGCGCGCTCTTCACGATCTGGGCGCTCCTGAACGGCGGCATCGACACGGGCTGGACTTTCTACACGCCCTACTCGACCACCTTCTCGAACTCTTACGTCGTCGCCGCCGGACTCGGCATCTTCATCACGGGCTTCTCCTCGATCCTGACGGGCTTGAACTTCATCGTCACCATTCACACGATGCGCGCGCCCGGCATGACGTGGTTTCGCTTGCCGCTTTTCATCTGGTCGAACTATGCGACGAGTTTGATCATGGTCTTGGGCACGCCCGTCCTCGCCATCACGATCCTGCTCGTCGCCATCGAGCGCATCGTCCACATCGGCATCTTCGACCCGCGCCTTGGCGGCGACCCGGTGCTCTTTCAACACTTTTTCTGGTTCTACTCGCACCCGGCCGTCTACATCATGATCCTGCCCTCGATGGGCGTGGTCAGCGAACTCATCTCGACGCACTCGCGCAAGAACGTCTTCGGCTACTCGTTCGTGGCCTTTTCGAGTCTCGCCATCGCCGTCTTCGGCTTTCTCGTGTGGGGGCATCACCTGTTCACTTCGAGCCAGTCGGTCTACGCCGGAATGATCTTTTCGTTCGTCTCGTTCGCCGTCGCCATCCCGTCGGCGGTGAAGGTGTTCAACTGGACGGCCACGCTCTACCGGGGTTCGATCTCCTACGACACGCCGATGCTCTACGCGCTCGGCTTCATCGGCCTGTTCACGCTCGGCGGCCTGACCGGACTCTTTCTCGCCGCCCTCGGCCTCGACGTTCACCTGACCGACTCTTACTTCATCGTCGCGCACTTCCACTACATCATGGTCGGCGGCGCGCTGATGGGCTATCTCGGCGGCCTGCACAACTGGTGGCCGAAGATCACGGGGCGCATGTACCCGGAAGGCTGGGGACGTTTCTCCGCGCTCGTCATCTTCGTCGGCTTCAACCTGACGTTCTTCCCGCAGTTCCTGCTCGGCTACATGGGGATGCCGCGCCGCTACCATGCCTACGCCGAAGAGTTTCAAGTCTTGAACGTGATGAGCACGGCGGGAGCAAGCATCCTCGGCATCGGGCTGTTGATTCCGGGCATCTACTTTATCTGGTCGATGCGCTACGGCAAGTTCGCCCCGGCGAACCCTTGGGCGGCCACGGGGCTTGAGTGGCGCACGATGTCGCCGCCGCCGACGGAGAATTTCGTGCGCACGCCGGTCGTCACGTGGGAGGCTTACGAATACCGGCCGATGGAGGAGATGGAAGTCATCGGCCCCGACAAGGCCAACACCGCGCAGCCCGCTCACGGCGAGGCGACAACGACTTAAAGCGAGAGGGGAAACAAGCGAACATGGCACACGCAGAAACATTGGACGCGCATGACGCGCACGGCGGCAGCAGTAGCGACGCGGCGACGCACCACGCTTCCTCGAATCTCGCGCACCACTTCGATAACCTCGAACAGCAGCGCGAGGCCGGAAGTCTGGGGATGTGGCTTTTTCTCGTCACCGAGATCATGTTCTTCGGCGGGCTGTTCACCGGCTACATCATCTACCGGACGCAGCACCCGCAGGCTTTCGCCATCGCCAGCAGCACGCTCAACTGGAAACTCGGCGCGCTCAACACGGTCGTCCTCATCGTCAGCAGCCTGACGATGGCGCTCGCCGTCTTCTTCGCGCAGATGGGCAGCCGCCGCAGCCAGATCATCTTTCTCGTCCTGACGATGCTGCTCGGCGCGACGTTCCTCGTCGTCAAGGGCTTCGAGTACGCAGACAAATTCGAGCACCATCATTTTCCGGGGCTGAATTTCCAGTGGACGGAGGCCGTGCCCGCCGGAGTCTCCACACATCACATACAGATGTTCTACTGGATTTACTTCGCCATGACGGGACTCCACGCCCTGCACATGATCATCGGCATCGGCGCGATGCTCTTTCTGATCTTTTACGCCTATCGCGGCCGCTACACGCCCGAGTATCACGCGCCCGTGGAACTGACGGGCTTGTACTGGCACTTCGTTGACATCGTCTGGATCTTCCTCTTCCCGCTGCTTTACCTGTTGGGCGCGCATCTCACGCACGGCGGGGGCGGCCACTAGAGGAGTTGAAAAGTTATGTCTGAGCACATCGTCTCGAAAAAACTCTACTTCGTCATCTTCGGCGCGCTGATGGCCTTGACGGCTCTCACGGTCTTCGCGGCCAACATCGACCTCGGCTCGGAGAAACTGAACACGGTCGTCGCGCTGACCATCGCCGTCACGAAGGCCGTCCTCGTCGTGCTCTATTTCATGCACGTGCGTTACAGTTCGCGGCTCACTTGGGTGGTCGTCGCGGGCGGCTTCCTGTGGCTCGCCATCATGGTCGGCCTGACGATGAGCGACTACCTGACGCGCGGCTTTCTGGCTTACCCGCGCTGAGCGCACGCCGCGCCGCCGCCGCGCCAATTTATTTGACTCGGAAGCCCGCAAGGCCGCGCAAGCCTTGCGGGCTTCTTTTTTGAACCTTGCGCCGCGCGGGAACGTTTACCGCTCTTGAGAGAGAAAACGTGCGGCCGCGTAAAATTCTTTTCGTGTTGTGCAAATCCGTGCGGCGCGGATAGAATCAGCCGGACGGCGTGCAACGCGTATCCAGACAATTCTTTTGACGGACGGGCGGCGGTGATTTATGGCAGAACGATGCAACAGTTGCGGCGCGGAGTTGTTCACGGGGCAGCAGTTTTGCCGCGCGTGCGGCGCGCCGACGCGCCAGTTTTCCAGCGAAGAACTCCCCACGCAGATGCTCCCGCCGGGCGGGCAAGAGCAGCCGCCGACCGCGCAGACGCCGCTCGCCACTTCGCCGCTCCCGGGACGCAACACCTCCGATCCGGTCTACGGCGCGGCCGACTATTCACGCTACCAACCGCCCGTCGCGCCGCAACGCGTAACCGCGCCCGTCGTCGCGCCGCTTGCGCCGCCCGTTGCGCGCAGGCGTTCGCACGCGTGGCTCTACGCGGTGCTCGGCCTGCTCATCTTTTTCGCCGGGGCGTCGGTCGTGGCCGGGCTGTTTTTTATGAACCGGCAGGCGCAGCGCGTCACGAAGACCATCGTGCGCCCGAACGTGAAAGTACCCATGCCGCCCATGCCGCCGCCCTCGCACCCGATGGACATGGGCGCTGAGGGCACGGAAGTTTCCGACGGCCAGACGATCATCACGAAAACTTACCCGCTGGCGAAAGACGGCTCGTTCTCGTTGCGCAACTTCAGCGGCGACATCACGGTCGAGGGTTGGGACGAACAGCAGGCCGAGGTGAAGACCATCAGGCGCGGCGGTGACGACGCCGGGCGCGCGGCGTTTCAGGTCGTTCAGGAAGAGGGCACGAATCGCCTCGTCTTCAACTCGATGCCGGAGAAGATGCCCGGCGGGGCGCGCGAAGTGCAGTACGTCGTCAAACTCCCGCGCAACCTGCGCGAGTTGGAAATCGTCTCGATCAACTCGAACGTGGAACTCGCTAACGTCCACAGCACGTCGATCTCGATCAACGTGCAGCGCGGCAACATCGAACTCGAAGACGTGAGCGGTACGGTCAACTCCCGCACGACGAAAGGCAACACGACGGTCGTGCTGGCGGAGGCGGCGAAGGACGCGCCGCAGGTCTTCAACGGCATTCACGGCAACATCGAACTCGAACTCTCTCCCGGCACGAACGCCGAACTCAAGGCCGAGACCATTGATGGCGACATCGAAATTGACGAAGACCTACAGATCAAAGTGGAGCGACGCATGATGGGGCAGCAGGCCGTCGGGCGCGTCGGCACGGGCGGCCAGCCCATCGTCGTTAAAGTCGTCAGCGGCAATATCAAGATTAAGAGTTAAAGTTACCACGGCCTTCTCCTCCTCCTCCTGCGCTCCGGTTGCGCCCCGTCTCCGAACATTCAACGTCGCCACCGACGCCGCGCGCACCGGTCGCGTCGCACCTGCCGCCGTGCGCCTCCTGACGTTTCAGTCGATGTTCCTCCGCATCTTGCCCGTCCTGCTTTTCATCCCGCTCATCGTCTGCTACATCCGGTTCGTCGTCCGGGCGCGAACTGGAGTTGAACGGTGTCGAGTGGCGTCCGACGTTTGAATCGGTATAATCGTCCGTCGCGAGATTCCGCGCGCGAACCTCTCCCGAAGTTTCAAGTTTTCAAGTCTTTCAAAAGTCTCCGTCGAGGAATATTGATGGCAATTTCGCTGAAGCCCGAATTTCTGAAGCGTTACAAAGACATCGCCGTGCTGTTTATGAAGTACGGCCGCTCCGATCTGGTGAAGACGAGCGGCCTCTCGCTCGCGCTCGGCGATGACTCGCCGGAGGTGGCGGCGGCCGCGCCCGAAGCGAGCGAACTCGCCGCCGACCTCGAACGCCTCGGCCCGACCTTCATCAAACTCGGCCAACTGCTCTCCACGCGCGCGGACATTTTGCCGCCGCCTTATCTGGAAGCCCTCGCGCGCCTGCAAGACAACGTCGGGCCTTTTTCCTTCGCTGACGTGGAGCGGATCGTCGAAGACGATCTCGGAGTGCGTCTGTCGAAGGCGTTCAACCGCTTCGACTCGATCCCGATGGCGTCGGCCTCGCTCGGTCAGGTGCACCGCGCCGAGATGCGCGACGGCCGCGAGGTGGTCGTCAAAATTCAACGACCCGACATCCGCGAACAGATCACGCAGGACGTGGCCGCGCTCGAAGAACTCGCCACGTTCCTCGATTCGCACACGGAGATGGGCAAGCGTTACGACTTCGCGCAGATGCTCTCGGAGTTTCGCAAAAGTTTGCTGCGCGAACTCGACTACCGCGACGAAGCCGGTCATCTCATCGAGTTTGCCGAAAACCTGAGAGACTTCGACCTGCTCATCATCCCGCGCCCCGTCGAAGACTTCACCAGTTCGCGCGTGCTGACGATGGACTACATCCACGGCAAGAAGATCACCGCGCTCCACCCGATCCGCCGCTTGGAGATCAACGGCAAGCGACTCGCCGAACAATTCTTCCGCGCCTACTTGCAGCAAATACTCGTGGACGGCGTCTTCCACGCCGACCCGCATCCCGGCAACGTCTTCCTCACCGAAGACGAGCGCATCGCGCTCTTAGACCTCGGCATGGTCTCGCGCATCATGTCGGGCTTTCAGGACAATTTGCTGCGCCTGCTCTTAGCCATCAGCGACGGGCGCGGCGAAGAGGCCGCCGACATCACGATCCGCATGGGCACGCGCAAGGAGAACTTTCAGGAGGAAGATTTCATCCGGGACGTGTCGGACATCGTCGCGCGCCACACCGACACGAGCATGAACAAGGTTGACGCGGGGCGCGTCGTCTTGGAAATCCAGCGCATCGCGGCCGACCGCGGTTTCCGCCTCCCGCCCGAATTCACCATGATCGCCAAGGCTCTGCTCAATCTCGATCAAGTGGTCTACACGCTCGCGCCCGATTTCGACCCCAACTCGGTGATCCGCCGCTACGCCAGCGAGCTTATGCAGCAGCGCATCTTGAAGTCGCTTGCGCCCGGCAACTTGATGACGAACTTGCTCGACGTGAAGGATTTCCTCGAACGTCTTCCGAGCCGCGTCAATAAGATTTTAGACGCTGTGGGCAACAACGAGTTGGAATTGAAGGTTGACGCGATTGACGAGAAGAAGCTGATGGAGGGCTTGCAGAAGGTCGCCAACCGCATCACGGTCGGTCTCGTCATCGCCGCCATGATCATCGGCGCGTCGCTGCTGATGCGCGTCGAGACGAGTTTCAAACTCTTCGGCTATCCCGGCCTCGCCATCATCTTCTTTCTACTCGCCGCCGCCGCCGCCATCTGGCTCGTCGTGATCATTCTCTACTACGACGAAACAGCGGAGAAGTAGCGTAGAGCTAACGGCGAAAGCGGTCACGCGAAAACGACGAACTGAAAGCAACTGTCTTTCAGTTCGTCGTTTTCGCGTGACCGCTTTCGTCGTTATTGTTTTACCGCGCCTGCCCGAAGCGCAGTTGATACTCGGTCGAGTTGACGAAGCCTTTGACCATCGTGCGGAAGTCGCCGGGGTTGGCGTTCAGATAATCGAGCCACGCGTTGTAGCCTGCGGTTTCGGGGTCGCGTCGCAGGTAGCCGAAGTATTGCATGGCGACGAACGCGCCGTTGCGCTCGCGCGCGTCAATTGACGGGTGCTCGACCAAGGCCATGACCACTTCCGAACGCGTTTTCTTTCTGGTCTTTAAATCGTTGACGAGAGAGTTGCGCGTCACCGTGGCCGCGTTCCCGCCGAGCGCGATGCCGGTGGCTTGCAGCAACTTGTCCACGAACGCTTCCTGAGAAAGAGTTTCGGGATAACGTTCCTTAAACTCCGGCAACTCGACCCACGCGTTGGCAAACGCGAGACGCTTGGCGAAAACTTCTTCGGCCGTCTCGCCCGTCACGCGCCGCATGTCGCGTATGATCTCGGCGTAGAGCGGCAGGCGGCCGAGCGAAACCTTGTAAAAGAGATAGACGAAGTAGCCTTTGAGTTGAAACTCCTGCGAGCGGAAGAACGAAGCGGAGACGGTCGCCCGGTCACATTCGGAGTTGTCGTTTACGTCCGAGCAGTGATTGAGGACGGCCATCCACGCGTCGAAACCTTGCGGGTCGGCCTCGCGCGAGAGAAAGTCCAGATATTGCTGGCGGACGAAGAACGCGCTTGAGTGAATCGGGTTCGGCAAGGCGACGGGCGGGTCGAACCTGAGTTCGTTATCGATGATCCGCACGCTGGCCGTCGAGCGAACGCCGAGCGCACCGGCCGACGGTTGGTTGAGCCGGATGACAAATTCCTCCGAGTTCTCCACGTGCGCGTCGTCGATGATGGGGATGGTGAAACTCTTTTGCGTCTCCCCGGCGGCGAAGCGGAGCGTGTCCACGGTCGTCGCATAATCGCAACGCGGGTAGGCCACGCCTATCGCGCCGTCTGCGGCCGGAGGCGCGGCGCAGGGGACGGAAGCCAGATCGTCACTCGTCGAATACTCGACCGAGGCCGCGCCGCTCGTATTGCCGAGGCGGTTGACGACGATAGTTGCGCGCCCGGAGCCTTCGCTCACCTGCGTGAGAGGCAAGGTGAGATTGAACACGCTCTGCGGCGCGACGAGCGGCTGGTAAGAGGTGGCGCGAAACTGGCTGGCGATGATGTCGTGCCCGGTGTCGTTCGGGTGGATGCCGTCCGCAGAAAGGTAGCCGCGCCGTCCGGCATCGATCTCACCGTTGAGGCCGTTGAATGCCTGATAGACGAGCGCGGGTGCGATGCGGTTGTTGAGCGCGCTGAGGATGATGAAGCGGTTGATGTCGTCGAGGTAAGGCTTGATGACGGAGAGGACGCCGAATGCTCGCGCCAGATCGACGGCCGGGTTGTAGTTGTCCATCGTGCGGATGATGGTGTTCGAGGGGCTACGCAAGGAGAGTATCTGCGCGATGATGGCGTTCCAGTTGGTTTTGAAACTGGCGACCGTGGCTCTGATGCAATCCTGATTGTCCGCGCCGCCGCACGTGCCGGTCTGGTAGCGCGCGACGGCATCTTGGAAATCGTTTGCGCCGATGTTCCAAGTCACGATCTGCGAGTTGGCGATCTGCGCGCGCAAGGTCTCGTCGGTGCGTAGCGCGTTGAGGAGGTCTGCGCTCGTCCAACCGGAGACGCCGCGGTTGACGAGGTTGACGGTCGCGCCCGTGTCGGCCTGCACGTAGTTGCGGAAGCGCGCGACGTAGCCGCCTTGCGAGTCGTTCAATCCGGCGGCGAGCGAGTCGCCGAGCGCGGTGTATTGCCAGACCTGCCCCTGCTGCGCGGCGGCCGGACGGGCGGCCGAGAGCAAGGCGAAAATTGTAACGGCGAGGGCGAGAGTTTTAAATTTCATGTGCTTGTTGAATCTGACGATCTTAGAGATGGAAACCAGACCCCTTTGCTCGTGGCAATGTCTGTGCCGCCAAGGGTCACGCGGCGAAAAGCGCGAAAGACGCCGGCGGCTGCCCGGAAGACGACCGCGCGCAGCCGTCACCCGAAAGAAAAACGCGGCGGCAGATAAATTTCCTGCATGCGCGCGTGTACGAAATTTGGTGTGTGCCGGGTTAAGCAGAAAACGCGGCGTGCGGCCGGGAAATCTGCGTTGTGTTTATAGAGATAATGGCGGATGGCGACGACGACACGGTGGGGGCGTTTCGCATGCGCCGGACTCTTCGTGCGGCGGCGCAAAAAGAGAGTGTTATTGCGCCGTATAAGATGTCAAAAACAGGTGTCGGGGTTGTGTCGCCTGAGCCGCGCGGCGCGTGCGTTTCTGACCGGCGGCGGGGCTTTTGCCTTTTTTTCGCACACAAGGCATAATATCTGCCGTCTACTCCTTCTCTCGCGCATCAACGGTGATGCGCCCCGCGTTGTGGAGAGCCGAGCGGCGGCGTCTGGATAGTTCGAGAGCAGGCCGGTATTAACTTGCAGAAGCTGCTCGTCAGGGCATTCCGAACACGCGACTTCGCTGCTATCCGTTCACGAAGCCAAACAGCATTCGAGCTTCTCTTCACGCTCCCATGGGGGAGGGATTTCAGTTATGTCAATGAAACTTTACGTCGGTAACCTCAATTTCAAAACTACGGGCGAAGACTTGCAGGAACTGTTCGGACAGGTCGGGACGGTGGAGTCGGCTTCGGTCGTGATGGATCGGGACACGGGACGCTCGCGCGGCTTCGGTTTCGTCGAAATGGCGAGCAAAGAAGAGGGCGAAGCGGCCATCGCGCAGTTTAACGGCAAGGACTTCAACGGCCGCAACCTGAGCGTCAACGAAGCACGCCCGCGCGAAGATCGCGGCGGCGGTGGCGGCGGTGGACGCGGCGGTTATGGCGGCGGCGGCGGTGGTGGTCGCGGCGGCTACGGCGGCGGTGGCGGCAACCGCAGCGGTGGCGGCGGTTATGGTGGTGGCGGTGGTTATGGCGGCGGTGGCGGCGGAGACCGCGAGCCACGTTGGTAACCTGCCAGTCAACGTCAGTTTAGTTCGCTTTCGAGAGCAACACCGGAGAAGCGCCCCACGCGATGGAAGTTCACGGTCGCCGGGGCGTTCTCGGTGTCAAGGTTTCGACCGTCGGCAGGCACAACAACATGGCGACGAGAAGCCCCGGATAAGCTCTTCAAACTCGTTCGCCAACTTCGGGTAAAGCGCGACGGGCATCGCCTCCACGGGCGCGTCGCGCTTGATTTAACCAAAGGAGACTTTGTTTGGCTAAAGATGATCTCATTCCGGCTGAGGGCGTCGTAGTAGATAAACTGCCCAACGCCTTCTTCCGTGTCCGGCTGGATAACAGCGAGCACATCGTGTTGGCGCAAATCGGCGGCAAGATGCGCAAAAATTTTATCCGCATCCTTCCCGGCGACCGCGTTCAGGTTGAAATGTCCCCCTATGATCTGTCCAAAGGCCGGATCACTTATAGATATAAATAAGTGAATCGTAAATCGTAAATCGTCAATAGACGAAGAACAGGTTTTATCTATTCACGATTTACGATTTACGATTCACATGCTTCGGAGATTTTATGGAGAAACAGACTTACGCCGTCGGCGACCGCGTGGAGAAATGGTGCGAAGTGTGCGCCGAGGAGCGCGGCCACGTCGTCGCCACGGTGACGAAGCGTGGGTCGATCTCACGCGTCAACTGCCCGAAGTGCGGCACGCGCAGCGCGTTCAAAAACAGCGCGCAAGCGGCGGGCACACGCTCCGGTGCGCAGACCGGCACGCCCTACGACTGGACGCGCACCTACCGCGCCGGGCAGACCATGCTCCACCCGACCTACGGGCTGGGCGAAGTGATGGCGCTCGTCGAGCCGAAGAAAATAGACGTGCTCTTTTCGGATCGCATGCGCCGCCTCGTCCACGGCCGCGCCAGCACGTAAAGCGCGATTTGCACGCGCTCGCCGCTTGACCTTTAGCCGATTTTTGATTAACAAAGAGAACAACGAACACGCGCGGACAACTTTTGAGAAGCCTTTCGCGCGTAGAATTTAGAGCAGGAGATAAGATGGCAACCGTTAACGTCAACCAAGGTGAATCAATCGAGAGCGCGCTGCGCCGCTTCAAGCGCAAGGTGATGACCGAAGAGATCATCAAAGACGCGAAGAAACACGCCTTTTTCATGTCGAAGGGGCAGAAGGCGAAACTCAAATCCGCCCTCGCCCGCAAACGCAACAAGAAGAAACGCCGCCCGCCGCAACAGCAGCCGCCGCGCGGCTAACCGAGACCCGCTTCTTGCGCTCCACACGAGAGAGAAGCCTGCGACGCCTGAGAAAGCGTCGCGGCTTCTCCTCTTTTTGTGTCCGGGCGAAAGTTTTTCGCGCGCGCTTTTAGCGCATCGCTTATCGCCGCCGCTCCTTCTGCGTCGTCCGGCCGCCGCCCGAACTCTGCCGCGCCCGCTTCGACGCGCCCCTCTTCTTTCGCCCGGCGCGAAACAGCCGCGCGCCTTCTTCAACCACACGCCGCGCGCGCTCCGCCCCGAAACGTCCTAAAGGCTCAAACCGCTTCCCCTTCATTTCGTTGTAAGAGACGAAGAAGTGCTCGATCTCGTCCAACAAATTCCCGCCCAGTTGTTCGAGCGCGCGCACGTCTCTGTGGTTGCGCGCGTTGGCGGCCACGGCGATCAGGCGGTCGTTGCGCGTCGTCACGCCGTCCTCTTCGGTCTGTTCGGCTTCGACGACGCCGATCAGACGCGCTTCGACGAGGCAACCGGCGAAGGCCGCTTCGTCCATGAGCAGGAGCACGTCGAGCGGGTCGCCGTCGCCGCCCTTCGTGGACGGGACGAACCCGAAGTCGAAGGGGAAGACCGCCCCGGCGGGCAGCACGCCGCCGAGTTTAAAGAGGCCGAGTTCCTCGTCGTAGTCGAACTTGTTGCGGCTGCCCTGCGGCGTCTCGATGATGACGCGCAAAACGTCGGGCGCGCCGGGCGCAAAAGGCGCGAGACGCGAAAGGCTCGCGGCGTTTGAAGATTTTGCGGGCATCTGATTCCTTTCAATCGAGTGCGCTGCATCGCCGTCGTCGTCGAGCGCGCGCAATTTCCTGTAGCACGCATCCGGCGAGAACGAAAAACGCAGGATAGAGAGATAACGTCACGCGGGCTTGATCCAACTCTCACGATTCGTTGCCCACCCGCCGGTCGCTCGCTCGATTCGTGTTAATAAGCCGCACGCCCCGTCGTTTAAGGTGTGAGCGGCAGTGTCGCGCGGACAGAGGCGCGGGCGGGCGAGGTTTCGCGCCTGCCCGGCCGTCGCGGCGTGCGGAATGGAAGGACGGACGCGCGCGCCGCAATGTTACTGCAAACCTTCCGCGCCGCTTCGTCGTATAGATTCGCGACCCGCGTTGCACGCCGGTTTCTTCCAGCCTTATGAGAAACGTCTACACCTTTTATCTCGACGCCACGCGCATCGCGCTCGCCTCCATCTTCGCGCACAAGCTGCGCGCCTTCCTGACCTTGATCGGCATCATCATCGGCGTGGCGTCCGTCGTGGTCGTCGGCGCGGCGATCAGCGGGCTGAACACTTACGTCATAGACAAAGTGGGGAAGATGCTCGGCGCGAACCACTTCATGATCGCGCGCATGGTCAATTCCGGCGAGTTGTCCGAAGAGGAGTTGGAGCGGCGGCAGCGACGCAACCCGCACCTCGACTACTTGGACATGGAGTGGCTCCGGCAGCATTGTACGCAATGCGCGATGGTCGGCGCGCAGGCCGGACGCGGCACGAATTTCGAGCAGGACGGCAAGAGCTTTTACGGCGCTATCGTCTTCGGCGTGACGGCCAACATGGGCGACATCGAAGACAAGACGATGAGCGACGGCCGCTTCATCCAGCCCGAAGAGGAGGAGAGCGGCGCGCTCGTCGTCGTGCTCGGAGGCGACATCAAGGACAAGTTCTTCCCCGACACAGACCCCATCGGAAAGACTCTCAAGGTCGGGGGGCTGCCCCTGCGCGTCGTCGGCGTGGAAGAAAAACGCGGCCCCATCTTCGGCGACCTCGTGGACAAGCACGTCTACGTCCCGCTCTCGACCTTCGGGCGCATCTACGGGCGGCCGCGCGACATCCAGATTCACGGCAAAGGCGCGGCGCGCGACACCTTCCAGTACACGATTGAAGACGCGCGCACCGCGCTCAGAAATTATCACCAACTCGTCGGGAGCGAAGAAGACGATTTCGGCCTCGTCAACACGGAAGAACTCGGCGGTCAGATCGACGAATTCACGGGGGCGATTGCAGCGGTCGTCGTGCCCATCACGTTCATCTCGCTCGTCGTCGGCGCAATCGTCGTGATGAACATCATGCTCGTCTCCGTGACGGAGCGCACCTTCGAGATCGGTTTACGCAAGGCGCTCGGCGCGCGCCGCAAGCAGATCATGATGCAGTTCTTGATCGAGTCTTCGACGCTGTGCGCGCTCGGCGGCATGCTCGGACTTCTGCTCGCCGCCGCCCTCGCCGCGATCATCTCGGCGACGACGCCGATCCCGATGACGATCACCATCGGCTACGTCCTGCTCTCGGTTTTGTCTTCGGGCGGCATCGGCATGGTCGCCGGGCTGTACCCGGCCTATAAAGCGTCGCGGCTCGATCCCATCGTCGCGCTAACCAGAAATTAGACTGGAAATTGAGTCGGTAATCAGGCGAGACATAAGAGAGCGCAGAGTGTAAAGAAGAAGTTATGAAACTGCCCGGATTGCTCACGAAAGAAATTTTGGTGATGTCGCTCGACAGCATTCGGGCGCACAAGTTCAGAAGCATCCTGACGACCATCGGGATCGTCATCGGCGTCCTGACGGCGGTGGTCATCGCCTCGATTTTGACGGGCTTGCGCGGCAACATCGTCCGCATCGTCGAAGAGTACGGGTCGAACAACCTCTACGCGTTTCACCTGACGACGGGGCCGCAGGTCGGCGAGCGCGATCAATCCGAGCGCACGCGCAAGGTCTTGACGCCCGAAGACGGCGAGGCTTTGAAGGCGGCGAGCGCCGTGGAAGACGTGGCCTTCGAGTCGCCGAACATCGGCTACGGCGGCGGCCCCTTCGACGACACGATCACCTATCAGGGCAAGACCTACCGGCGCGGCAACACGAAGGGCGTCTCGGCCAACCACGCCTTCGTGCTCAACACCTCCTTGCGCGAAGGCCGCTTCATCTCCGAGCAGGACGACATCTACCGGCGCAACGTGATGGTCATCGGCGTCAACGCGGCCGACGCGCTGTTTCCCGACCAGCCCGACAACATCGTCGGAAAACAGGTGAAGATGGGCGGCTACGTCTTCGAGATCATCGGCGTGCTCGCCAAGCGCAAGAACACCGTGATGGGCGAGAACGAGGAAGACAACGCCGTGCTCGTGCCCTTTCGCACCGGACTCCAGATCGCGCCCGCGCGCCGTTTCCTCATTCTCGTTATCCGCGCGAAGGCGGGGCAGACGCAGGCCGCGCTCGATCAGGTGGAGGAAATACTACGCACGCGGCGCGGCGTGAAATTCAGCGAGCCAAACAATTTCGACGTGAAGACGGCGAGCGCGTTCATCGAGCAGTTCGACAGCATCACGGCGATGGTCGGTCTCATCGCCATCGCGATCTCGTCGGTCGGCCTGCTCGTCGGCGGCATCGGCGTGATGAACATCATGCTCGTGTCGGTGACGGAGCGCACGCAGGAGATCGGGATTCGCAAGGCCGTCGGCGCGCGCCGCCGCGACATCGTCAACCAGTTTCTGTTCGAGGCCATGACGCTGACGCTCTTCGGCGGCATTCTCGGTGTCGCGCTCGCCGTCCTCATCAGTCAACTCATCATGTTCTTCGTGCCCTCGCTCCCGGCGGCGATTCCGTTGTGGGCGGTGGTGACGGGGCTGCTGGTGTCAATCGGCGTCGGCCTCGTCTTCGGCGTGTGGCCTGCGATGAAGGCGTCGCGGCTCGACGCGATTGAGTGTTTGCGTTACGAGTAGCGCGAGCGAGGCGGGAAATTTAAGGCGGGCGTCATCAACTCACTTGATGACGCCCGCCTTGGTTTTTAGTGTGGACTGAATTTGACAACGACGGACTTGCGCCCGCGAAGCACGCGGTTCGGGTGACGGGTGAGCGGCTGTTGTTGGAGTAATGGCCGGGGCATGCGGAGCGGCAATTCCGCCCGGCGGGTGCGTCCGGTTCGGCCTTAAATGTTGGTCGGGAACTGTCGTCACGGCGCATCCGTTCGGCGCGGCGGATGCGTAATTAGAGGCGTGAGGGCGTGCGGGCGCATGACTTTGGAATTAGGGAGGGCGTTGTGCTAAATTCGATAATCGTAAATTACACGTTGATCCGAAGGGGCAGAAATCCTGCCGCCGCAATCTCCGATCAACGCGAGCATGCCTTGAAATCTCCCGCTTCGTTTTCCGCTTGAGTCACCGGAGGCCACGGATGTCCGAACGTTTTTATCTTGCGCTGCTCGTCGTGTTTTTTGCGTGCTTGCTCGCGCTCGCACCCGTCCCGCACGCGTTCACGTCGGCGGCGGCTTCGGGCGCGAACACCGCGACGGCAAACACGGCGAACGCGGAAGCGGCGCGGCGTGCGCTTGCGGAAGGCACGGCTCTGCTCCGGCGCAATCGCGCAGACCTCGCGCTCCCGCTCCTCGAATCCGCGCTCCGACTTTTCACAGGGGCGAACGACCGCAGCGGCCTCGCCGCCGCTTCCGACGCGCTCGGCGACATCTATCTCAGGCACGGGCAGTATCAGACCGCCATCGAACATTTCCGGCGCGCCGCCGAAGCCTTCCGCGCGCAGAACGAGACGGCCAACGCCGCGCTCATGTTCGCCAAACTCGGCGAAGCCTATTATCTCGCGGGCGACGAGCAAGCCGCGCGCGCGGCCTTCGCGCGTATCGGCGAGAGCGATCAGAGAAACGGCGGCGGCGCGGGGCTGAACGCGGGCGCAAGCAGTGGTGGCCGGAACAACTCCGGCGCGAGCGCCGGCGGCGGCGTTGGCGTTGGTTCGGCCTCGTTTGCGAGCATCAGCGCGTCGCTGCCGGGGTTAGGTTCGTGTCCTTCGATCAACCCGCAGGGTCTCGACCCGTCGAGCTTGAGCGCGGCGAACAACGTGGCGGGCATCTTTACGTCCGGCGGCAACACGCCGAACAGCACGCTTAACAACCCGCCGCGCAACCCTCCCGGCAATGCGACCAACAATCCGGCGGGCAGGCCAAGCGGACGCCAACCCGGCAACCCGTCGGGCAATTCGCCAAACAATCCTTCGGGTAATTCGACGGGCAGCCGTCCGAACAATCCGCCCAACTGGTCGTCCGGTAATGCGCCGGGAAGTTCGTCGGGAAATCCGACGGGCAAACAGTCGGGCAATCAGACAGGGAATCCGCCGAACAATTCGACGACCAATCCCTCGGCCAATCCCTCGACCAATCCGTCGAACAACTCCGCGAACAACTCCGCGAACAACCCTCCGAACAATCCGTCGAACAAGCCTTCGGGTAAGCCTGCGAATAAGCCTTCGGGTAAGCCTGCGAACAACGAGCCGCCGAACATGGGGCGCGCGCCGAAGAAACTTGACGACCTCGGCCGCATGGATTTGCGCGTGGTGGACGAGAACGGCGATCCCATCAAGGGTGCGAAGGGTCGGCTCTCGACGCAACGCCCGAACGGGATTGATTGCGATTGCTGGGAGGTGACGAACGCGTCAGGGCGCGCCGTGTTGCCGCCGCTCCACGTCGGGCGAGTTTTAAAGTTGGAAGTGAATGCCCCCGGCTACGAGCCGTTCGAACAGATCGTCCCGGCCGAACAACTCGCCGCGCCTTTCAAAGTCACGCTCAAAGCTAAGGACGCTCTGAATTCGACCCTGCGCGGTTCGGGTCAGCGGTTCGCGCACGCCGTCATGCGGCCGAGCTTGGCGCAGCCCGCACGGGCGACCGCCGCGCCCGCCGAGCAATCTTACGAGAACGCGCCGAACGCATCGAACGCGACGGCCGGACAACCCGGCGCACCCTCCGCCTGTTTCGATTTCTATCGTCTCTTCATCGCTTACGCCACGAGCGAACTCAGACTCGCGCGCGCCGACTTCGAGAACAACCGGACGGACTCTGCGCAGGCGCACTATCGCAACGTGCTCGTCGCCGCCGAACGCGACGCGCCCGCCGGGAATCTTGCCGCCGCGCGACTCTTTCGCGCCGTGGCGCGCACGAGCCTCGGCGACATCGCCTTGCGCCAGAGTCGCTTCGCGGACGCGCTCAAGTTCTACGGGCAGGCCGCCGACATCGCGCGTCAGGACGGGCGCGCGGAATTGACGTGGGGCGCGGAGCGCGGTCTCGGCAAGACTCACTGGGTGATGGCGGCGGGCGCAAGCGACGCGCAGGCCGAAGCCAAACATAGAGACGCCGCGCTCAAGCATTATCGCGCCGCGCTCGACATCATCGAGACGCTGTTTGCCGGAAGCGTGCGCGCCGACAACGCGCGGAGCAATTTTCTGGCGACGACGAAAGACGTGTTCGACGAAGCGGCGGGCGTGCTCGCGGAGTTGGTGCTGATGAATGCGCCGCAGCCCGCGTCGCGCCGCAATCAGGCGTCGGCGCACGCGTCGAACGCGCAAGAAGGCGCGCGCCCGCTCGCAGGTCAGTCGTTAACTTATGCCGCCGAAGCCTTCCGCATCGTGGAGCAAGGCAAAGCGCGTTCGTTGCTCGACATGCTCGGCGATGCGCGCGCGGAGTTGCACGAGGGCGTGCCCGCCGCGCTCGTCGAACGCAAGGCCGCGAACATGGCGCGGCAACAGGAGATCGCAAATCTGCTCGGCGGCGTCGGGCTACAGGCGGACGCGCCGAAACAGAGCGTCGCGGAGTTGGAGGCGGAACTCGAACGCCTCTCGGTCGAGTTCGACAGTCTGGAAAATCAGATCAGGACGAGCAGCCCGCGCTACGCCGCGCTCGTGCGCGCCGAACCGCTGACGCTCGCCGAAGTGCAGCGGCAGGTGTTGGACGATTCAACCGTGCTGCTCGAATACAGCTTGGGCGCGCACCAGTCGTACCTGTTCGCGGCGACGCGCAGTGGCCTGACGCTACATCGCCTGCCGTCGCGCGAACGAATCGAACGACAGGCCATCGAGTTGCGGCAACAGTTGATTCCGGCGGGCGTGCGCCGCGCCATCGCGGGCATCAACGTCGAGAGCACGCGCGGGCTGACGCTCGGCAGCCCTTCGACCGCTCCGGCCAACGTGAGCGCGTATGCGTCGGCGGCGCACGCGCTCTACGCGATGATCGTCGCCCCGGCCGCGTCGAGCCTCGGCGAACGGCGCGTGCTCGTCGTCCCCGAAGGCGCGCTCAACTACGTGCCGTTTGAATCGCTCGTGACGAACACGGAGGGCATTGATTATTCGACGCTCTCATATCTCGTCAAGACGAACGAAGTGGTCTATGCGCCGTCCGCTTCGGTGGTCGCGGAAGTCAGGCGGCAGGCGGGGCGCGACAACAGGGCGACGCGCGGCGGGATGCTGCTCGTGGCCGATCCCGTCTTCGACGCGGGCGACTTGCGCTTGCAGGGTTCGTCGCAGGGCGCGACGCGTGCGCGTGAATCGGTGCAGCGTCTATCGCTCGCGAGCGCGCTCGCGGACGTGACGAATGTGAAGAACGGTAATTTGAAGCTCGCGCGGCTCGACGGCACGCGCTCCGAGGCGGAGGAGATCGCCAAACTCGCGCGCGCTTCCGGCGGGCAGGCGGACGTGTGGCTCGACTTCGATGCGAACGAGGGAAACTTGCGCGCGCGCAAGCTCGACGGCTATCGCATCCTCCACTTCGCCACGCACGGGCTGCTCGATTCGGAACGCCCGCAGTTCACCGGGCTTGCGCTCTCGCTCGTCGGCCAGACGAACGCGGACGGCTTTCTGCGCGTTGACGAAATCTTCAACTTGCGGCTCGGCTCGCCGCTCGTGATGCTGTCGGCCTGCGAGACGGGACTCGGCAAGGAGCGACGGGGCGAAGGCGTCATCGGGTTGACGCGCGCTTTTATGTACGCGGGTGCGCCCACCGTCGGCGTCAGCCTCTGGTCTGTCGCAGACAAATCGACCGCCGAGTTGATGCCGGAGTTTTACAGGCGTCTGCTTGCGGGCGGGGAAGGCGCTCCCGCCGCAATGCGCGCGTCGCAACTCGCTATGATCGCGCGCAAGCGTTACAGCGCGCCGTTCTACTGGTCGCCCTTCGTCATCGTCGGCGATTGGCAGTCGAGGTGAGGCGGCGCGCGCAGAGGCAAGACCGTATTTATGAGTCGTTCTGATGAGCAAACTAAATTCCGTCGTCAAAGCATCCCACGCTCGCGTGCGTCTCTCGTGCGGGCGCGCTTAGAGAGGTCGGAAATATCCGGGTGCGCTTCGCGCAATTGAGTTGGAATTGCCGCCCCCCTAGCGCTCTCCTCGAACGAGCCTGCCGGGTGCGAAATCATTCTTCGTTGATGAGAGAAGGAGAAGAAATGGCGAATATGTTTAAGTACTTGATGCGCGCGCTCGTCGTCGCGCTCTCGCTCGTCGCGTCCGGCGCGCTCGTCGTCGCCGTGAGCGCACAGCAGCAGCCGCAGCAGGGTCAGAACAATCCCCCGAAGAAGAAAAAGTTGCCGCCGGGCGCGAAAGGTTTCGCGCAGTTTGCCGACCGCGACGCTTCGGACAAGTTGGTGACGGGCGGGGCGACGCGCGGCGAGTGTGCGAGCTACGAGCAGTTGATCGAGTGCGCCATGGGGCAGGCCGGGCAGGGCAACACCAAAGAGGCGATTGACTTTCTCACGCAGGCCGCGAAGCTGAAGCCCACCATGTTCCGCCCGCAGTATAACCTCGGCCAGATTTACGAGGCGCAGGGGAAATACAAAGAAGCCGCCGCCGCCTACAAGCGCGCCGTCGCCCTGAAAATCGACGCGGGCTTGGGCGAAACGCCGGTCAACGTGATGAGCGCATATTTCAACCTCGGCAACGTCTACGCGATGATGAATCAGCACGAGCAGGCGGTCGCCGCCTTGCAGGAAGTCATCCGTCGCCTGCCTGAGCCTTACCACACGCCGCACTACAACGTGGGGTTGTCGCTCGCCGCGCTCGGCAAACAGCAGGAAGCCATCAATTCTTTCAAAGAGGCCGTCCGTATCAAGCCCGACTACTGGGAAGCCTACTACAACATGGGCGTCGCCTACGGCAAACTCGAAGACTACCCGCAGGCCATCGCGGCGTTCAAGAAGACGCTCGAACTCAAACCCGACGATGCACAGGCGCGCTACAATCTCGGCCTCGCCTATTACTTCATGGACGATGCCAAGTCGCTCGCCGCCGAAGTGAGAGCTTTGCAAAAGACCCGACCCGAACTGGCGCGGGAACTCGCCAAACTGAGCGGCAAGTAATTTAGTCGAACGCTCTCAAACTAAAGACGCGCCGCCCCGATCCACTTCGCCCGCACCTTGCGAAACAGTTTTCAGCGTTTCGCAAAGTGCGGGCGATGTCAGTTGTTGACCGCCAGTGGCGTGCGGCATGATTCGCCCCCACGGGCGGGTGGCGTTCACAAAGCGCGTTAGAGTATATTGAGCGACATAGCACACACTCCCCCGTTGGTTGAAGCGTTGCAATAAAATTTCGGAAGAGGATCGCACATGAGAAACAGAGCATTTTACGCCCTGCATACACTCGCCGTCTGCGCGTGCCTGACACTATTCGCCGTTCCGGCGTTCGCCGCACACCGGGACGCGAAGGAACTGACGCCGCCGCAGGAGCAGCCGAAAGATAATAAGAAGAAAGATAAGAAAGAGAAACCGCCGACCGTGCCCGAAGCGGAGTTGAAGGCGGCGAAGGCCATCGAAGCGGCCGCCGATGTTCCAGCGATGCTCGCGGCGGCGAACGAGTTTTTGCAGAAGTACCCGAAAAGCCCTCTGCGCCCGCAAATCGCTCCGCTCGTCGCCGACCGCATCGGTCAGGTCAAAGACCCCGCGCAGCGCATCGCGCACAGCGAGAGTTATCGCAAGCTGTTTACCTCGCCCGCCGACGCCGAACTCGTCAACTCGCAACTGCTCTACGCCTACATCGACACCAACCGTCTCGACGACGCGTTCGCGCTCGCCCCCGGCACGATTGACAAAAGCCCAGACCCGGTGGCCGCGCTGATCAATCTCTCTCGCGCCGGTCTGGCCGAGGCCAGAAATAAGAACCTGAAATATACGGCGCAGAGCCGTGAAATGGCGCTCAAGGCCATCGCGCTCATCGAGAGCGACAAGAAGCCCGCAGCCGTGGCCGATGCGACGTGGAACGATTACAAGACGCGTTGGCACGGGCAGTTGTACCAGTGGCTTGCCATGCTCTCGCTAGACACGGGCGACAAGGCCGACGCCAAAGCCAAACTCGCGAGCGCGGTCAAGCTGAATCCGCGCGACCCGATCAACTACGTGCTGCTCAGCACGATGGCGAACGACGAGTACCAGCGACTCGCGCAGGCGCACAGGGCTGCGGCGGCCGGCGCGGAGAAAGATGCTCTGCTCAAGCAGGCCGAGGCGCAGATGGACGAAGTCATAGACGCCTACGCGCACGCTGTCGCCCTCACCGAAGGCGACCCGCAGTACGACACGATGCGCGCCGGGCTGAGAGCCGACCTTGAATCCTACTACAAGTATCGCCACAACAATTCGAGCGACGGCCTACAGGCACTGATCGACAAGTACAAAAAACCCTAGGCCGCACATCGCGACCCGACGCCGCTCCCGGATGGCGGCGCGTGGGCATCCGAGAGCGCGTGCTGAAGTTTCGCGCGACCGTTAAAGCGACGCGCAAATAAAAGCGACTTCGTGAATCTCTCACGAAGTCGCTTTTGTCTGTTGTGTGCTGATGCCGGAAGAGAACGCGTCTGCCGGGAATGCGGAAAACGTTTGTTACTTGTTTCCGGTCGAGCCGCCTTGGCCGCCGCCGCTGCCACCGCCGCTGCTCTGCCCGCCGCTGTTCTCGCCGCCCCCGCCGCTCTCGCCGCCGCTCTCGCCCGTGCCGACCGGCGTGATGCCTGCCTGTTCTTCAAGTGGCGGAAGCGCGGCGGCCACTGCGCCGCTCACCAATCCGGCTGCCGCGCCGGCCAGCACGCGCCGCACGATCCCTTTCGCCGCGCCGCCTTTCTTCGAAGACTTCCCGCCCCCCTTGCTTGCGCTCTTCTTGCCGCCGCCGCCTTTCTTACTCGCGCCCTTCTTGCTGCCGCCGCCACCGCCGCCGCCCGAAGCGGCCGACTTCTTGGTTGACTTCGACGCGCCGCCCTTCTTGCCCGCAGACTGCGACACGCCTCCGCCCTTCTTTCCGGCCGACTTCGACGCGCCCTTGCTTGCGCCCTTCTTGCTGCCGCCACCGCCGCCGCCGCCCTTGTTCCCACCCTTGCTTCCGGATTTGCTCGCGCCACCCTTGCTACCGCCGCCGCCGCCTTTACCGGCCGCGCCGCTTCCGGAGGACACTTTCTTCTTGCTCGCTTTTTTCGCTGGCATTACTTGGTTCTCCTTTTCGTTGCTGAGTCTTTCATTGGTCACATCCTAATAAACTAATCTGTCACCATGCGCAAGAAAAAAGTTGGACGCCTGCCCCTCTTGCCGCGAGCATTAAAAACTTGACAGCCTTTGGCGGCGACTGATATAAGCCTTCTCAACTTGGTTAACCGTTTACGTAACCGCTTAAGTCGCTTTCAAAGTAGGTTCTATTACTTGAGACTTGAGCAACCCGACCAAGTTTCGGCTGGCTCTCAATTTACAATGCGAATCTCAATTAACAAGCGGGCATCGGGGCGGGGGTCTCTCCCCATGCGCCCGCGTGTCCGCGCGTGAGCGTTGACTAAAGGTTCGCGTTGAGTTGACCGTCCGGTCTCTTCGCTCGCGTGCAAACATTCGTTCTTCCGTTCGTCAGAAAATTCCAGTGCCTAGCGCACACCCGTCGTGTGAGGTTTGAGGAGAAGTCATGAAGTTGAATAAACTGATCTCGTTTCTGCTATTGACGTTCTTACTGACATGCGCCGCCCCGGTCTTGGCGCAGAGCGACCGTGGCTCGATCAGCGGCTCGGTGACAGACCCGAACGGCGGTCTCGTGGCCGGGGCGAAAGTCACCGCCACGAATATCAACACGGGCGAGGCGCGCGAGGCGACGACCTCTGAGGACGGCACATATACGATCCCCGAACTCGCGCCTGCGCCTTACCGCGTCTCGGTCGAGGCTTCGGGCTTCAAGACCTCGACGGTAGAAAACCTTCAAGTGGCCGTGCAGGTCACGCGCCGCGCCGACTTCACGCTCGAACTCGGCGCAATCAGCGACGTGGTGACGGTGACGGAAGAGAGCGCGCCCACCATCCAGACCGATTCGCCCGTCCGGCAAAGCAACGTCAACGAGCGACAGGTGAGAGAACTGCCGCTTCTGGTGAACTCCGAAGCGGGCGGGCGCACGCCGCTCGCGTTCATCTTCCTCGACAGCAACGTGAGCGCGGGAGCGGGGGCAAACACCGGCGGCGGCAACAACGCCACGAACTTCCGCGTCAGCGGCGGGCAGGGTCTCGGCACGGAAATCCTCGTCGATGGCGCGAGCACGCGCCGCACGCAGAACGGCACGTTCTTCTCCGAAGTCGCCCCCGGCCCGAATGCCTTTCAGGAGTTCACGCTCTCGACCAGCACCTACTCGGCCGAGTACGGCAACTCCTCCGGCGGCGTCATCAACTTCTCTTTGAAGAGCGGCGGCAACGAGTTTCACGGCGAAGGCTACGACTTCATCCGTAACGAAAATTTCAACGCCAACTCCTTCATCAACAACTCGCAGGGGCGCGACCCGGTCACGGGGCGCGAACGCCTCGAACGACGGCGCGACAACCAGAACGACTTCGGCTTCAACCTGAGCGGCCCGATCACCCTCCCCCACTTCGGCGAGGGCGGCCCGATGGTTCATCGTTTCGAGAACCGCGCCTTCTTCTTCTTCAACTACGAAGGCTACCGCCGCACCACCGGCTCGAACGCCATCGTCACCGTGCCGACGGCGCGCATGCGCATCGGCGACTTCGGCGAATTGCTGACCGACCCCTACATTCTCAATCAGTTCCCGGCCGACCCGGCCAACGGCCGACCCGTCGCCGGCGTGCAGATTTATAACCCGTTGCAAGCTCCCACGGCGCGGCAGGCTATCCCCGGCAACCTACTCAATCAGGTTCCGGGCTTGATCGATCCGGCGGGCATCGCCGCCTTGCAGTTCTTCCCGCTGCCCAACACGACCGGCCCGCTCGGTTCGGGTGTCTTTCGCAACTACCTTTCGCAGAGCATCATCCCGCTGACCTCGAACCAGTTCACGGTCAAACCCGACTTCATCATTTCGGATAAACAGAAGATCACTCTCAGCTATTCTTACCGCCGCAACCAGCGCATCGCGCAGGACGCGGGCGCGCCGCCGCCGCGCTTCCCGCTGCCCTTCACTTCGCAGGGCATCTTCGAGCAGGACTTCCGCTCGCACCTCGTGCGCTTGCAGCACGACTACTCTTTCTCGCCCAATTTGCTCAACCACCTGAATCTCGGCTTCACGCGATTCGACGTGGCGAACGCCAACACGACCGCCGGTTTCAACACTTCGTCTCTGGGGCTGCCCGTGAACGCGACGCAAAACGCCGCCTTCCCGCGCTTGGACTTCCCCGGCTACGGCGACCCGGCCACCACGTCCGACCCGCGCGGCTACCAGAACATCGGCTCGACGTTCTTCACCGACCGCATCCGTGACAACAGCGTGCAGGCCTCCGACTTCGTCTCGTTCCGCCGCGGCCGTCACGCGCTCAAGATCGGCGGCGACGTGCGTATCGGCCAGTTCAACGTGACGCAGAGGATCGACCCCGGCGGCACGTTCAATTTCAGACACGACCAGACCTCCGAACTCGTGCTCGCGCCGACACTGCAAGACCCGCAGCGGCGCGTGCAGCAGGGCGGCTGGCCGATTGCCAGTTTGATCACGGGCGCGACCGAGTTCTCCTTCAACAGCACCAACTCGATTGACCCTGCCTTCCGCCAACTGACGCAAGGCTACTTCGTCAACGACGACATCAGGGTGACGCCGCGCCTCACCTTGAACCTCGGCCTGCGCTACGATTTGCCGGGCTTGCGTTCCGAAGCGCGCGACCGCTTCCGCACGTTCGACCCGAACGCCGTCAACCCCGATCCGCGCCTGCGCGGTCGGCGCGGCGCGCTTGCCGGGGCGGCGGGACAGGGCGGAGTTAGCACCCGATACGACACGCTCATTCGCCCCGACCGCTCGAACATCGGGCCGCGCGTGGGCTTTGCCTATTCGCTGAACGACCGGACGGTCGTGCGCGGCGGCGGCGGCCTCTACTACGCGCCGGTCTTGTACGGCACGGGCGGCGGCGGCGACATCAACACCGGCACTATCGGCTATAACACGGGCAGCGGCGCACGCACGCCCGACGGCATCCAGTCGCGCTTCTTCCTGCGCAGCTACCCGTCCATCCCGCCGGTCGATCCGGGCGGCCAGTTCGTCTTCCCCGACGGCTCGCAGGACGTGCAGTTCTTCGACCCGACTTACCGCACCGGGCGCACGATCCAGTACAGCCTCGACCTGCAACGACAGTTGCCTTATAACTTCGCTGCCTCCATCGGCTACATCGGCCACAAGGCGACGCGCCTGCGCTCCGACTTCGGGCGGCTGAACGCGCTTCCGCTGAACGCGCTCAGGCTCGGCTTCCCGATTTTGAATAAGGGCATCAACCAGTTGGACGCTGCGGATCGCACCTACGCGGCCAGCATCGGCATCGCGCTCCCGGCCAACGGCGACGCCGTGTTCGAGGGCTTCAACGGCACGGTGGCGCAAGCCCTCAAGCCGTTCCCGCAATACCGCAACATCAACAACATTCTCGAAAGTCAGGGCACGAGCGACTACAACGCGCTCCAACTCAAACTCGACCGGCGCTTCTCGCAGGGCATCCAGTTCGGCGCGTCCTACACCTTCTCGAAACTGCTGACGGACGCCTCCGAGGACGTGCTCGGCGGAGGCCGCACCGGGACGGCCAACGTGCTTCAGTTCGCCAACGACCGTGGCGGACAACGCTCGGTCTCGCCCAACAACCCGACGCACGTTTTCGTCGTCAACTATCTCATCGAGTTGCCTTTCGGCAAGGGACGCCGCTTCCTGAATCGCGGCGGCATCGTGGACAAGATCGTCGGCGGCTTCCAACTGAGCGGCATCCAACGCTACCAGTCGGGCTTGCCCCTGACCTTCTTCACCGATAACGGCGACAGCCGCAACTTCCTCGATCTGATCGGCGTCGGCGGCAACATCCGGCTCAACCTGACCGGGCAGCCCATCACCACGAACGGGCGCGACTCGATCATCATTCACGGGCAGACGCCCGGCGTGCAGGTGCTGAATGCGGCCGGGTTCGCCGCCCCGACGCCTTTTAACCGAACCGGCCTCGTCGTCGGCACGCAGGAGTATGCCAACTATTACGCCAACCCGCTGCGCTTCTTCGGGTCAGCCCCGGCCACTTTCGCCAACATCAGGTCTGACAAGTTCTCCAGCGAGAACATCAGCCTCTTGAAGAAGACGCGCATCACGGAGACCACTACGTTCGAGGTCGGCGCGGAAGCCTTCAATATTTTCAACCGCACGCGCTTCTTCGCGCCGACGACGAACTTGAACGACGCCTCCAACTTTGGTTTCCAGAGTTTCATCGGCGACGAAAACGTCTACTCGCCGCGCGTGGTTCAACTGCGCGTGCGCTTGATCTTCTAGTTCGACATTTAGGATGAGCGAGCGGCGCGTGGAAGCAGGGCAGTAACTCTTCCCGCGCCGCTCATTTTCCCCCGTCGCGGCCAACGTTGCCGCACACCCGCACACACTCTTCGATTTCATGCCGCGCATGTCGCCAAGTCCGTTTTGTTTGGCCGCGCTTCTCGTCAGCCTCTCGGCTGCTGTCGCGGCGCACGGCGTCGTCTCTGCGCCCGCAGTAGTAGTTATCTCTCTCGCCGCGCCCGGCGAACGCCCTTCTTTTCACACCGCGCAAAAGGCGGCCTCCGCCCCTTCGACGCGCCCCGCCGAAAACGCTTCGACGCTCGTTGCACAAGGCGTCGCGGCCTTAGAGCAGGGCGACGGCGCAACGGCCAAAGCTCTCTTTGAGCGCGCACTCAAACGCGATCCGAAGAACGTCGAGGCGCACACCTATCTCGGCGCGCTCGCCGACCGCGCGGGCGACTTACAGGAGGCCGAGACGCATTTCGCCGCCGCCGCCAGAAACGCTCCGCGCTCGGCGCAGGCGCGCAACAACTACGGCGCGATCCTCTTCCGGCGCGGGCGTGCCGTCGAGGCCGCCGCCGAGTTCGAGGCGTCGCTCAAACTCGATGCACGCCAGCCGAGCGCGCTCGTCAATCTCGCGCAAATTCGCTTCGCCTCGTCCGCACGCGACGAAGACCTGCGCGCCGCACGCGCGCTCTTCGAGCGCGCCCAGACAATCGCACCCGACGCGGAGATCGCACGCGCGCTCACCGTCATCGCGCTACGCCTCAACGACGCGCCGGCCGCCGCCGCACATTACCGCGACTATGCCGCGCGCCTGACGGGCGCAACAACTTCGACCGCCGGAGAAGTTTCCTCCACCGAGGCGCGCGCCGAACTCGGCGCGGCTCTGCTCGAAGCCAACTTGTTGGACGAGGCGGCGGCGGAGTTGAACGCCGTCGTCTCGGCCGACCCCGCGAACGTCGAGGCCGTCGTGAATCTCGCGCGAATCTATCGCGCGCGCAAAGACGTGGCGGCCGCCGGTCGCCTGTTGGAGTCGGCGGTCGCGCGCGGCATGGAGGCCGCTCCCGTCTACGCCGCGCTCGCCGATCTCTACGAATCCATCG
This sequence comes from Pyrinomonadaceae bacterium, assembly GCA_035940695.1. Taxonomy (GTDB): domain Bacteria; phylum Acidobacteriota; class Blastocatellia; order Pyrinomonadales; family Pyrinomonadaceae; genus JAIVJZ01. The sequence goes on from DASZEQ010000008.1 coordinate 69,097, forward strand.
GGCGCGTCGAGAATGCGATTCCGGCGATGCGCCTCGCCGTCGAGCGCGCGCCCGCGAGCGAGGATTATCGCTTCCGCTACGCGCTGCTCCTCGTCAACTCGCAAGCCCCGAAGGCCGCCGTCATCCGTCTGCGCGAGGCTTTGGAGACGTTTCCGCGTTCCGCGAAACTCTGGTTCGCGCTCGGCCTCGCCTACATGACCGAGCACCAGAGCGCGGAGGCCGCCCCCGCGCTCGCGCGCGCCGTCGAACTCGACCCGCAAGCCGCCCCCGCGCTCGCCTATCTCGGATTGGCACACGCCGAGCAGGGGCGTTACGACGAAGCCATCAAGTTTTACGAACGCGCCGTTGCGGTCAACCCGCAACTCGCCACCGTGCATTACCTGTTGGCCGACATCCTGCTCAAGCAAAATCCGGCGGACACCGCGCGCCCGGAAAAGGCTCTGCTGCGCGCCGTCGAACTCGACCCGACGCTTGCGTCCGCGCGGCTCGCGCTGGGGAAACTCTACCTGCGCGCGGAGCGTCTGGACGATGCCGCCGAACAACTCGCGCGCGCCGTCGCTCTCGATCCGAAGTCGGCCGAAACTCATTACCAACTCGGTCGCGTCTACACACGACAGAAGCGCACGGCCGAAGCGCAGGCCGCGCTCGCCACCTTCAAGCGTCTGAACGAGGGGCAGAAGGAACAGGCGCAGAACGAGCGCAAAGAGATCGTCCGGCGGCTCGCCAACGTGCATTTTTAAAGACGCATTTATTTAGCTTGATCGAGGGAGGCAATGATGAAAAGTTTTTCGCGCATTGTGAGTTTGGCGGCGGCCGTGTCCTTGTGTGCGGCGTTCGCGCTCGCGCTCAAAGGCTCACCCGCGCCGCCGCCGCCGCAGCAGCCACAGGTCGAAGAGTGGGGCGACAACTTCGACGGCCAGCAACTCGACGCCGACAAGTGGGAGCGGTTCAGCTTCGAGGGAACGAGCGGCGGCAAACTCAAACTGGAAGCGGGCGAGTTGCGGATGCGCGGCATGAATCGCTCGCGTTCCGGCGTCCGCAGCAAGCAGAGTTTTACGAGCGACCGCTTCATCTTCGAGGCCACGATTGCGAAGGTGGAGACGCCGCTGCCCGCGCCGGACGAGAAGGGAACGCCGCTCGGCACGGCAGTCCTCGCCATCATGTTCGACGGCTCCGGGCGCAATCGCATCGAGTGGATGCTGACGAGCGAAAAGACTCTGGAAGCGTGGGCGGTGGTGGACGGCGCGGGCGAACGGCTCGACAATCGCAAGCTCGGCACGAAGCTCAAGAACCCGACGCTCGGCATCGTGCGGCGCGGCGACGAGTTTCTCTTCATGCTCAACGGGCAGGAGGGCTTGAGCAAGACCATCAAGAACATGCCGCGCTCGTTCCGCGTCATGCTCTACGGTTGGAGCAGCGCGGAGAACGATTGGGACTCCGTGCGCGTGGTGACGGCAAAGTAGACCGGGGCGCAAGATGAAGCACACTGCGAGAGCGAAACCGGAAAGCCTGTGCGAGCCTGTGGGAGCACGGCGGCTCGTTCCTGCCCGTGTCTCTCGTCAGTTGAGCGTGCGAGAAGGAGCACCGCACCGGGAGTTATTGCGCACAAATTCCATAACGTTCGCCTTGATGTTCGTCACGCTCACTTCTCTGTTTCCGGTTTCAATCATCGCGCAGAGGCGCGACCGGAATCGCATGCCGCGCGCGGCGCAAGGTGTCCCGGCGCGGACTTATACCAACCCGATCTTCGATGAAGACTTCCCCGACCCGACCGTCATTCGCGCTTCGGACAATTTCTTCTACGCCTACGCCACGCAAGCGACAATCGCCGGAGGCCAGACCATCAACATACAGGTCGCACGCTCGCGCGACCTCACGCGCTGGGAACGACTCGGCGATGCGCTGCCCGTCAAACCCGTCTGGGCAAACCAGACGCAAAAGTTCTGGGCGCCGCACGTCAGCCAGCACGGCGACACGTTTTACCTGTACTACTCGGCCGACCCGAATACGCTCACGGGCTTGTGCCTCGCCGTCGCCACGGCGAAGAATCCGCAAGGGCCGTTTACCGACATCGGCAAACCTTTGAAGTGCGGCAAGTCTTTCGTCAACATCGACCCGATGGCCTACGACGACCCGCGCACGGGCAAGCGTCTGCTCTACTGGGGTTCGGGCTTCGAGCCGCTGCGCGTGCAGGAGTTGGCCGCCGACCGCGTGAGCTTCAAGCGTGGAAGCCGCGCGCGTGAAGTCGTGTTCCCCATCAAGACCGAAGACCCCGCAAACTATCAACGCCTGATCGAAGGCGCGTGGGTGACGGAGCGCGACGGCTTTTATTATCTCTTCTTTTCGGGCGACAACTGCTGCGGTGACAAGGCGCACTACGCCGTGATGGTCGCGCGCTCGCGCTCGGCCGAAGGGCCGTTCGAGACGCTGGCCTCGGCCACGGGCGAACCGCAAAGCGTCATTCTCGAACTCAACATGCGCTTCGTCGCGCCCGGCCACAACTCCGTCGTCCGCGACGCTGTCGGAGACGATTGGATCATCTATCACGCGATTGACACGACCAAGCGCAACACCGAATCGGCCATCGCGGGCGACCGCGACGTGCGCCGCATCATGCTCATGGATCGGCTCGTCTATCGCAAAGGCTGGCCGCGCGTCGAATGGGGCAGCCCTTCGACGCTCGCGAAGCCCGCGCCCGTCGTCCGCACAGCCGCCGCCGCTGCTGCTGCTGTCAGGGGGCGGTGAAAGGTCTTGCCGGTCGAAACCGGAAATGAAATAGTTCGCGCGGTCGGTTAAAATTCGTGCTTTAATTCGTGCTTCAAACCACACAGGCCGGGGGGTTCAGGAGGGGCATGCAACGCAGGCAGATCACTCTCGAAGACGGGCGTTACCTCATCTTCTACACCTTCGATGAGGAGACGGACGCCGCTGCAAAATCGGACGAGTCGGCGGGCGCGGCTGAATCTTCGGAGCAGCGGCGCGCCGAGCCGGACGCAGAGCCGCAGGCGACGGAGGAGAGGCGTGTCTGAACTTCGCTGGAATCCTTTGATGGGCGAATGGGTGGCGACGGCCACGCACCGGCAGACGCGTACCTTTCTGCCGCCCGCAGACTTCTGCCCGCTCTGCCCCACGAAGCCCGGCGGCTTCCCCACGGAAATCCCCGAACCCACTTACGACATCGTCGCCTTCGAGAACCGTTTTCCGAGTTTGCAACCCGAACCGCCCGCCCCGGCCGTCGAAGCCACGGAACTCTACCCGGTGCGCCCCGGCGTCGGCGTCTGCGAGGTGCTCGTCTACACGCCGCACCACGATTCGACGCTCGCCCGCGAACCAGTCGAACAGATTTACAAACTCGTGCAGGTCTGGACGGATCGCTTCCGCGAACTCTCCGCGCGCGACTTCGTCCAATACGTCTTCATCTTCGAGAACAAGGGCGAGGCCATCGGCGTTACGCTCCACCACCCGCACGGGCAGATTTACGCTTACCCGTTCATCCCGCCGCGCATCGCACGCGAACTCGAACAGTCGCGCGCGCACAAGGACGAGACGAACCGCTGCCTGCTCTGCGACATCGTGGCAAATGAAAGAACGGATGCGCGTCGCGTCGTCGCTGAAAACGATTCTTTCGCGGCCTACATCCCTTTCTTCGCGCGCTACCCTTACGAAGTCCACATCGCGAGCGTGCGCCACCTGCAAGCCCTGACCGACATGAGCGACGCGGAGCAGCGCGACCTCGCAGCGATTCTCAAGACCGTCATCGCCGCTTACGATAAACTGTTCGACCTCTCGTTTCCCTACATGATGGTCTTGCACCAGCGACCCACGGACGGCGGCGACTACGACTACTATCACTTTCACATCGAGTTTTACCCGCCGCTGCGCACGGCGACGAAGTTGAAATATCTCGCGGGCAGCGAGTCGGGCGCAGGCATGTTCATCAACGACACGCTCGCCGAAGAGAAGGCCGCCGAACTGCGCGCACACGTTGCGCCAGTTGTCTGGCAAACGGCGGGCGAGAAGGCGGGAGAGGAGGCGGGCGGTGATTGACGCGGCCGCGCTCCGGCGCGCCTTTCTGGATGTTTACGGAGCGGGGGACGATGAAGTCCCGCGCCTGTTTCGCGCGCCCGGCCGCGTCAACTTGATCGGCGAGCACACGGACTATAACGACGGCTTCGTGCTCCCGATGGCGATTGACCGCGAGACGTGCGTGGCCGCCGCCGCGCGCCCCGGCAGCAGGCGCGTCCGCATCTTCTCTCTGAACTTGGCCGAGCATGCCGAATTCGATCTTGACCAACCGGGCGAGCGCGAGCGCGGCATCTGGCTCGATTATATCGAAGGGGTCGCGCATGCTCTGGAACGGCGCGGCGTGCGCCTCGGCGGGGCAGACCTCGTCATCAGTTCGGACGTGCCGGTCGGCGGGGGGCTGTCGTCCTCGGCCGCGCTCGAAGTCTCTACGGGGCTTGCGCTCGCGTCCGTCTCCGGGGTGGAAGTTGACCGTGTGGAACTCGCGCTCGCGGGGCAGGAGGCGGAGCACACGTATGTCGGCGCGAAGGTCGGCATCATGGATCAATTCATCGCCGCGCTCGGCCGCGCCGATCACGCGCTCCTGATCGACTGCCGCACGCTTGAGACGCAGGCCATCCCGGTTGACACGACGGAAACGCTCGTCGTCATCTGCGACACGCGCGTCAAGCACGAGTTGTCCGCGTCGGAATACAACATGCGGCGCGCCGAGTGTGAGCAGGGCGTGGAGTTGCTCAGGCGCGCGGGGCTGGCGAACATACGCGCGCTGCGCGACGTGAGCGAAGCGGATTTGGAGCGTTACGGCAACGTGCTGCCCGACGTGGTCGGGCGACGTTGCCGCCACGTCGTCACGGAGAACGCGCGCACGCTCGACGCCTCCGCCGCGCTCAGGGAAGGGCGGCTGGAAGAGATGGGCAGACTGATGCTCGCGAGCCACGAGTCGCTCCGGCGCGACTACGAAGTGAGTTGCCGCGAACTCGACGTGCTGGTCGAAATTGCCACCACGTCGCTGGCGGACGCGACGCTCGGCGCGCGCATGACGGGCGGCGGCTTCGGCGGCTGCACCGTCAACCTCGTCCGCCGCGACCGGCTCGAAAATTTCCGCGAGACCATCACGCGCGAATACAACGACGCGACCGGCCTGACGCCCAACATTTACGTGTCCGAAGCGGGCGAAGGAGCGAAGGAGATCAGGGATGAGGGATGAAGGATGAGTGATGAAGCGGAAAGCCATTCAAGCGCTTGAAGGCTTTCATTCATCCCTCACCCTTCTTGCGCCCTCACCCTTCACAACAATGCGTATCAAAGACGTGGCGCGGGAGGCGGGCGTTTCGACGGCGACCGTCTCTCACGTCATCAACAAGACGAGGCGGGTGACCGACGAGACGCGCGAGCGGGTGCTGCGCGCCGTCGAGCGGTGCGGCTATTACCCGAACGCGCACGCGCGCAGCCTCGCCTCCGGGCGCAGCAACACGCTCGGCCTGATCATCTCGGACATCTCGAACCCGTTCTTTCCCGAACTCGTCAAATCAATCGAGCGGGCGGCCTTCGAGCGCGGGTACGACCTGATTCTGTCGAACACGAACTATGAGGCCGAGCGCACGTCGAGTTACGTGCAGCGGCTCATCGAGCGCAAGGTGGCGGGCGTTGCGCTGATGACTTCGGAACTCGACACCACGCTCGTCGGCGAACTGGCGCGGCAGCGCGTGTGCGTCGTCTTTCTCGATCTGGGAAGCGCGGGGCGGTGCATGAACAACATCGTCGTTGATTACGACACGGGGATCGAAGAGGCCATCGCGCATCTCGTCGCGCTCGGCCATCGCGAGATCGCTTTCGTCAGCGGGCCGCGCCACCTGCGCTCGGCCATGAAGCGGCTCGACGCATTCCGCACCTCGCTCGCGCGCCACCTGCCCGAAACCGCGCCGCAGGTGTACGACGGCAATTTCAAACTCGACGGCGGGCGAGAGGCGGCGCGCGCCCTGCTCGAACGCGGCGGGGAGATGCCGACCGCCATCGTCGTCGCCAACGACATGATGGCGCTCGGAGTGATGCAGGAGTTTCGCGAGTGCGGCGTCGAAGTGCCGCGCGACGTGTCGGTTGTCGGGTTTGACGACATCGCCTTCGCACAGCTTGCCGCGCCGCCGCTGACGACCGTGAGCCTGCCGCGCGAAGAACTCGGCCGCCGCGCCGTCGAAGCTCTCATCGCCAGCGTCGAACATTCGGAGCAGCAGGGGACGGACATTCACATCGCGACGCGCCTCGTCGCGCGCGCCTCGACCGGACGCGCCCCCGCGCGCAATCCGGAAGGCCGCACAGCGGACGCCGCCGCAAACACGCGGCGCGACGCTCGCACGAGATCGTTAGAGCGAGTCGGAATCGGAGAGGAATAAAGCACTCACCAACACAGGCACGCAGAGAGCGCAGAGGAGGCAGGGAGGAGACACGGGGAAAGGCGTCAGGCGACGCAAATTTGAAATCTCAGATTTGAAATCTCAGATTTGAAATCCAAAGTTTGTAATCTCAAATTTAGAGTCTCAAGTTTGAAGTCTCAAGTTTGAAGTCTCAAGTTTGAAGTCTCAAGTTTGAAATTCCAAGTTTGTAATCTCAAATTTGAAATCTCAGATTTGAAATCTGAAATAATTTAACTCTCTCGTGCTCGCTCTGTGTCGGTGGTGAGTGTTGAATGCATGCTCCGACCCGTAGATCATTTTGTCTGGGACGAAGGGCAATCTAAAGATGCAAAAAACAGAACTCAAATCTTCGCCGTCGAAGGCGTGCGGCGTGAGCGTTGCGCTGCGCCGCGCGGTCTTCTGCGTCGCGCTCTTGTCGGCTGCGGCGGGAAGCCTTGCGGCGCAGACGCGCGCAAGTTACACGAACCCCGCGCTTGCGGGCGACTATCCCGACCCGTCCGTGATTCGCGTCGGGCAGGATTACTGGGCGGCGGCCACGTCTTCCGAGTGGGCGCCGGAGTTTCCCATCCTGCACTCGCGCGATCTCGTCAACTGGCGCGTCGTCGGCGCGGTCTTTCAGAAGCGTCCCGCGTGGTCGGTCGGCAACTACTGGGCGCCGGAAATCTCCGAGGATCGCGGTCGCTTCTACATCTATTACACGGCGAAGAAAAAGGACGGGCCGCTGTGCGTCGCCGTCGCCACGGCGCGTCGCCCGCAAGGGCCTTACACGGATCACGGCCCGCTGGTCTGTCAGGAAGTCGGCTCGATTGACGGCTTCCCCATCCGTGATGAGCGTGGGCAGCGGTATCTGTTATGGAAAGAGGACGGCAACAGCCGCAGCGTGCCGACGCCCATCTGGGCGCAACGGCTCTCGCCCGACGGCACGCGCCTCGTCGGTGAGAAGCAAGAGTTGATTCGCAACGATCAGGCGTGGGAGAAGCACGCCTCGCTGCCTTACGGCGATCTGGTCGAAGGCCCGGCGGTCGTGCGGCGCGGCGACTATTTCTACATGTTCTATTCGGGCAACTTCTGCTGCGACCGCCAGTGCAACTACATGATGGGCGTGGCGCGCGCGCGAAAGCTTCTAGGGCCGTGGGAGAAGAACCCCGCGAACCCGATCCTGCGCGGCAACGACACTTGGAAGTGCCCCGGTCACGGCACGGTTGTTAGCGACGGGCGCGGGCGCGATTATTTGATGTATCACGCGATGGATGCGAAGGATTTCGTCTACGTCGGAAGGCAGGCGTTGATCGACGAGGTGCGCTGGGGCGCGGACGGCTGGCCGACGATCAATCAGGGGCGTGGCCCTTCGGCGCGCGCCGCCTCGCCGCACGGCTTCAACGAGCGCAACGCGGAACACCATTTCTTTGACGACTTCACCGCGCCCCGGCTGCAACCCGGCTGGCAGTGGCCGCAGGCAAACGAACCCGTCATGCGGACGGAGAGCGCGCGCGGCGGTCGCCTCGTCCTCTCGCCCACAGCCGCGCAGGCGACGAACACGCTCGGCGCGGTCGTCGCGCGCGTCGCAACTCTCGGCGACTACGACGCCACGGTGCTCGTTGACGCGCGCGCGTTGAAGGCGGGCGCGCTCGCCGGACTCGCGGCTTACGGCGACGGCGAGAACGCGCTCGGCGCGGCCACGGACGGCCGGAACGTCGTTCTCTGGCGACGCGAGAAGAACGTGCAGCAAGTCGTCTCGACGCTGGCCGACGCGGTCAAGACGCCGCTCGTCTATTTGCGTATGACGGCGGACGACGCGCGCAGGTATCGTTTCTCGGTGAGCGAGGACGGCAACCGCTGGCGCAACGTGGGCGGCGAGATGGACGGCGAATTTTTGCCGCCGTGGGACAGGGGCGTGCGCGTTGCGCTCACGACGGGGGGCGCGTCGGGCGCGTCCGCCAAGTTTGAATGGCTGAGGATCGCGCCGGCGCGCACACGTCGCGCGGCGCGGGAATAATTGAAAACTTTTGAGGTGAAAAATGAAATCAACAGTCGGTGGGCGAAAGTCTTTGACGGTGCTGGTGGCGGTGTTGTTCGTGGCCGCGCTCGCGTTGGGTGGTTGTCGTAAAGAGAGCAGCGGCGGCGGCGGTGGCGGGGGCGGCGCAACCGGGGGCGGCGGCGGGCAGAACAGCGGCGGCAAGAAAGTGATCGGCTTCTCGCAGATGGAGATGGACGGGCCGTGGCGCATTGCCGAGACCGAGAGCATCAAGTCGGAGGCAGGCAAGCGACCCGACAGGTACGACCTGCGCGTGACGGTCGCGCAGGGCGACACGGCCAAGCAGGCCGCGAACGTCGAAGACCTCGTGGCGCAGCGCGTCGATGCCATCTTCCTCGCGCCGCGTGAGACGGTCGGCTTCGAGCAGGCATTGGCGACGGCCAAGAGCGCGAACATCCCCGTCATTCTCGTTGACCGCGAGGCGGCGGGCGAGGCGGGCGAGGATTTCGTCACCGTGCTCAAATCGGACTTCGTCAAACAGGGGCAGCGCGCCGCCGAGTGGCTCGCCCGTGCGTCGAACGGCAAAGCCAACATCGTGGAACTGAGCGGCACGAGCGGCGCGTCCGTCACGGCGGATCGCGGCAAGGGTTTTCGCGACGAGATCGCCAAGCACCCGGAGATGAAGATCATCCAGTCGCAGACCGGCGACTTCAATCGCGCCAAGGCGCGCGACGTGATGCAGAACATCATTCAGGCGCGGGGCAAAGAGATCACGGCCGTCTACGCGCACAATGACGAGATGGCGCTCGGCGCGATCCAAGCCCTCGAAGCCGCGAACATGAAACCGGGCACGGACGTTTTGATCATCTCGGTTGACGGGCAGAAGAGCGCGCTGCAAGCCATCCTCGACGGCAAGATGAACGTGACCATCGAGTCGAACCCGCGCTTCGGCCCGCTGGCCTTTGCCACGCTCGAAAAATTCTGGGCGGGCGAGAAGCTTCCGCCTATCGTCGGCATCGAAGACCGTCTCTTCGACAAGACGAACGCCGCGCAGTTTTTGAACGAAGCCTATTAGAAGTTTCAAGTTTCAGGTTTCAGGTTTCAAGTTTAAGAAGTGGAGTTTCAAGTTTCAGGTTTCAAGTTGGAAAACTTAGAACCTCAGACCTGAAACCTGAAACCTGAAACTTGAAACCTTCTGACCTGAAACTTGAAACCTGAAACCTGAAACCTTATGCAGAACGAACCAGTCTTCCGCATGGAGGGCATCACGAAAATCTTTTCGGGCGTGACCGCGCTCGCAAACGTCTCGCTTGAATTGGAGCGCGGCGAGGTGCACGCGCTCGTGGGCGAGAACGGTGCGGGGAAGTCCACGCTGATCAAGATCATGACGGGCGCGTACACGCGCGACGGCGGGCAGATGTTTCTGGAAGGCCGCGCGGTTGATTTTCGCACGCCGGAAGACGCGCAAGATGTGGGCGTCGTGGCCGTCTATCAGGAAGTCAACCTGCTGACGTATCGCACGGTCGCCGAGAACATCTATCTGGGGCGCGAGCCGCGCCGCTTCGGTCTCATCGATTGGAAGCGAATGAACGCGGACGCCGAGACGTTGCTCAAACGTCTCGGCCTCGACATCGACCCGCGCGCGCCGCTCGGCAGTCTCAACATCGCGCTCCGGCAGATGGTGGCGATTGCGCGCGGCGTCTCGTTCGACGCAAAGGTCGTCGTGCTCGACGAGCCGACGAGTTCTTTGACGGAACACGAAGTGCAGATTCTCTACGACGTGATCCGTCGGCTGAAAGCCGAAGGCACGGCGGTCGTTTACATCAGCCATCGCTTCGACGAGTTGTACACGGTCTGCGACCGCGTGACGATCTTGCGCGACGGCCGTTTCGTCGCCACGCGCCCGCTCGCGGGGTTGGAAAAACTCGATCTCGTTTGTCTCATGCTCGGCAAGCAGCGCGAGGAATTGCGGCAGGGGACGACCGCGTTCAAAGGCGCGAGCGCGGTTGAGGGCGAGACGCCGCTCCTCAGCGCGGAGAATTTGAGGCGCGGGCGAAAACTGAACGACGTCACGGTGGAAGTGGCGCGCGGCGAGATCGTCGGCATGGCGGGCTTGCTCGGTTCGGGTCGGACGGAGACGGCGCGCGCCATCTTCGGCGCAGACAGCGTCGAAGCGGGCGAGGTGCGTCTGGAAGGAAAGACCATCAAACGCGGCTCTGTCAACGAGGCGATTGATTCGGGCATCGCGTTTCTCACGGAAGACCGCAAGGCCGAGGGCATCATCCCCGAACTCAGCGTGCGCGAGAATTTGACGCTCGCCGCGCTGCCCGCGCTCTCGACGCTCGGCGTCGTCTCGCGCGCGCGTCAAGCCGAGATCGTGGACAAGTTCATGAAGCGGCTCGGCATCAAGGCCGCCAACGCCGACCAGAAAATCCGCGAGTTGTCGGGCGGCAACCAGCAGAAAGTTTTGCTCGCGCGCTGGCTCTGCAAGAATCCGAAGTTTCTCATTCTCGACGAGCCGACGCGCGGCATAGACATCGGCGCGAAGGGCGAGATTCAGTCGCTTGTGGGCGAACTGGCGGAGAGCGGCCTCGGCGTCCTGATGATCTCCTCGGAGTTGGAGGAATTGGTCGAAGGAAGTTCGCGCGTCGTCGTGATGCGCGACGGGCAGCGCGTGGGCGAACTGCGCGGCGACGAAATCTCGCAGGACAACATCATCCGTGCGATGGCCGAAGGCGCGACCGGCGAGGCGACCGCCGCTTCGACCGCCACCACGCACGTCACGGACACCAAGCCGCACGCCGCCACCCCACCCGCCGAGCCGCCATCGGAAGGAGCTTAGAAGATGCAGAACGCCACCCCCGTCAACAGCGCGGGAGCAAAGAGCGCGAGCATGCGTTCGCTCCTCGCAGACTATGGCCCGACCTACGGCGCGCTCGCCGCGCTCATCCTGCTCGTCTTAGCCAACGCCCTGTTCACGCCGAATTTCGCCGACGTAAACAATTTCCGCAACATCCTCCTGCAAGTCGCGCCCACGGTGCTCGTCGCCGTCGGCATGACGCTCGTTATCGCGACGGGCGGCATCGATCTTTCGGTCGGCTCGGTGATGGCGATTGCCGCCGCGCTCGCCGCGACCAACTTGGAGCGCGGCCTCTTGCCCGCCGTGCTCTTAGGACTCGTCGCCGCGCTCGCCGTCGGCTTCATCAACGGCGCGCTCATCTCCGGCTTTCGCATCCAGCCGATCATCGTCACGCTCGCGCTCCTGATCACCGGGCGCGGCGTGGCGCAGGTCATCAGTCGCGGCGGGCAGATCATTTTGATCGACAATCAGAATTTCATGTCGCTCGGCAAAGGCTTCGTCGGGCCTGTGCCGATGTCTGTGCTGGTGATGCTCGTGGTCGTGGCCGTCGCGATCTTCGTGATGCGCGCGACGAGTTTCGGCCGCTACGTCGTCGCCGTCGGGGGGAACGAAGCGGCCGCGCGGCTCGCCGGGATCAAAGTCCACCGGACGAAGATCATGGTCTACGCCCTGAGCGGCCTGCTCGCCGGACTCGCCGGACTCATCGAAGCCGCGAAGGCCGAGGCGAGCGACGCCACGAAGGTCGGACTCTACATCGAACTCGACGCCATCGCGGCGGTCGTGGTCGGCGGCACGCCGCTGACGGGCGGGCGCGTCACGGTCGTCGGCACGCTTATCGGCGCGCTCATCATGCAGGTCATCACGACGAGTTTCAACATGCTCGGCATCGGCTTCGCGTGGTCGCTCGTCCTCAAGGCGGCGATCATCCTCGTTGCCGTCTACATTCAACGCCCGAAGGTGGCGTAACCTCTGAACGAATGAAAAAACAACTCGGTGCATCCCTCCTTATTGTCGTGCTCGTCCTGCTCGGCGTGTCTCCTGCCGGTCGCGCGCAAGCGACAAAGCAGCCGGTGGAGAGCGGCAAGCGTTACCCGCGTCTCGTGGTGCGCAACGCGACGGTGATCGACGGGAACGGCACGCCCGCCTCCGGGCCGTTCGATATCGTGATCGAGAACAACACGATTGCGGAGTTGGTCGCGCTCGACCCCGTTACGGTCAAGAGCGGGACGGCGCGGCGTCCGGCAGGCGACGCGGAGATCGATGCGACCGGAAAGTATGTGATGCCCGGTTTGATCAACGCGCACGGGCACGTGCAGGAGGAACGCGGGGGCGTCGCGCAGCCGCTCGACTACGAGTTGAAGCTGTGGCTCGCCTGCGGCATCACGACGGTGCGCGACGTGGGCAGCAACACGACGAGAACGCTCGCGCTCAAGCGTGCGAGCGCGGCGGGCGAGGTGGCCGCGCCGCGTCTTTTCGTCTACGCGATCTACGCGGCGGGCGGTGCGCCGAAGACGGCCGAAGCCGCGCGCCAGCGCGTGCGGGATTTGAAGGCGCAAGGCGTGGACGGCCTCAAGATGTTCGCGATGGATCGCGATCTGATGGCGGCGGCGTGGGACGAGGCGCGTAAAAACAATTTGCGCATCGCGCACCACGCGGCCATCGCCGAGACGAACGCGTGGGACGACATACGTTTCGGCACGACCTCAATCGAGCACTGGTACGGCATCCCCGACGCGGCGATTGAAGGCGGCGTGCAGAACTTCCCGCCCGCTTACAACTACAACGACGAGGTGGATCGTTTTCGTTACGCGGGGCGTCTGTGGCGCGAGGCGAACTGGGACAGGTTGATGAAAGTGCTCGACGGGATGGTCGAGGCGCGCGTCGCGTGGGACACCACGCTTGTCATCTACGAGGCGAGCCGCGACCTGCAACGCGCGCAGACGCAGCCGTGGTTTGCGGACTACCTGCACCCGACGCTCGAAGATTACTTTCGCCCCGACCCGGCCAACCACGGCTCGTATTTCATCGGCTGGACTTCGACGGACGAGGCTTTCTGGAAAGAGAACTACCGCATCTGGATGGCTGCGCTGCGCGAGTTTGAACGGCGCGGCGGCCTCATCGGCGTGGGCGAGGATGCGGGGTTCATCTACCAGATGTACGGCTTCGGGCTGCTCAGGGAGTTGGAGTTGCATCAAGAGGCGGGCTTCCACACGCTCAAAGTCATCCAGCACGCGACGGGCAACAACGCGAAGATACTCGGACAGGAAGAACGCCTCGGGCGCGTGCGCGCCGGTTACGCCGCCGACTTACTGGTGGTGAACGGCAACCCGCTCGAAAATCTGAAAGTGCTCTACCCCGTGGGCGTGGAGACGATCAAGGACGGGCGTGCCGTCCGCACGGGCGGCATCGAGTGGACGATCAAGGACGGCATCCCCTATCACGCGCCGACGCTTTTTGCCGGAGTCAAAGAGATCGTCGCGCGTGCGCGTGCGGAGCGGCGAAAGAAATAGTTGAAGCGTGAACTTGTTGATTGAGCCGGACGATTGACGTTTTCCATAAAGGCACAGGGAACACGGAGAAAGACAATCTGAGATTTCAAATTCGAGATCATCTATTGACGGGAGACGGAGAAACTTATGAGCCAAGCGGCGACGACGATTGACGGTGAAGGTTCGGCGGGCGGGCGGTTGGCGCGGGCGCGTTTCGCCTCGTTCGTGCAGCGGCAGGGCGCGCTCATCGCGCTCGTGGCGGTCTGCGTGTTCGCCGCCGTGCGTTACGAGCGTTTCCTGACGGAAGAAAATCTGGTGAACGTGCTGCGCCAGAACAGCATGCTCGGACTCGTCGCGCTGGGCATGACGTTTGTGATTCTGACGGGCGGAATTGACCTCTCGGTCGGGTCGCTGATGGCGGTGGCGGGCGTGGCGGCGGCGACGCTGGCCGGACAGGGCGCGCTCATCGCGGTGGTCGCGGCGGTTGCCTTGACGACCGTGCTCGGCCTCGTCAACGGCGTGGTCATCGCAAAGGCGCGCATCCAACCGTTCATCGTCACGCTTGCGATGATGATCGCGGCGCGCGGACTCGTGCTCGCTTACACGGGGGAGAAGTCCATCGGCATCGGCAAGTCGTCCGCGACGCTCACGTCTCTGGGGCGCGATTTCGTGGGGCCTGTGCCCGTGCCCGTCGTGTTTCTCGTCGTCTTGTTCGCGCTCGGCTGGCTCGTGCTGAATCACACGCGCTTCGGGCGGCACGTCTACGCCATCGGCGACAACGACGAGGCGGCGCGCTTGATGGGCTTGAACACGGGGCGCGTGACCATCGGCGTCTATGCTTTGAGCGGCGCGCTCGCGGGGCTGGCGGGCGTGCTCGACGCGGCGCGGCTCGGCGCGGGGCGACCCGTGGCGGGACAGGGCGACGAGTTGAATGCGATTGCGGCCGTGGTCGTCGGCGGAACACTCCTGACGGGCGGGCAGGGCAGCGTCATGTCAACGCTCGCGGGCGTGCTCTTGCTCGGACTCATCTTCAACGTCTTCAACTTCGAGGGCTGGATCAGCCCTTGGTGGCAGGCGGTCTTGCGCGGGTTGTTCCTGCTGGTCGTCGTCATCGTGCAGAATCGCCTCAGCGTCCGAAAGTAAACAAAGGGATGAGGGCGAAACGTTGAGCGTTGAACGATGAAGGAAAGACCGTTCTTTGTCCGTTGTCCGTGGTCAGTTGTCCGAGTCCGTCTTTGAGCGATTCGTGTGATCTACCCGAACGACGGGCAACTGACTGCGGACAACTCACGGCTTTTACTTCATCGTTTCGCGTTCCGCGTTTCGCGTTCCGCGTTTCCTCCTTTCCCCCGCACGCCGCATCGGTTAAAATCCCGCGTGTTCTGCCCGTTTAGTCGAAAGGATAATTGACACAATGAAAGCCCAAACGCCTGCCCGGTTTCTCCGTTCCCTTGTCATGCTCGTGCTGTTGGCGGCCGTGCCTGCCGCCGTGTGCGCGCAGGACGCGCGCAGCGCGCTCACGAATTTTCCGGAATCGCAGGCCGTCCTGTATATCAACGCGCGTCGCCTGATCAACGAGGCCGCGCCGGCCGTCGTGCCGCCGGAGGTGCTCCAAAAAGGACTCGGCGAGGCGAAGCAGTTCATAGACCTCAACGGCCTCGAATACGTGATCGCGGGCGCGCGCCTGAAGGGCGACATGTCTTTGAAGCAACTGCCGGAGTTTTTGCTGATCGTGCGCGGCAATTTCAGCGCGGACGCTCTGCTGTCCGGCGCACGGATGATGGGGCAGGACATGTACACGCAGGAGACCGTCGGCACGAAAACCATCAGCGTGTTCACGCTCAATAAGCCCGCGCCCGCCGGTGGCGGCGAGCGAACGGGGAAGAACTTTCCCATCGACCAAGTCGCGGCCACCGCGCTCGACGCCAATACCATCGCTATCGGCATCCCCGCTTATTTGAAAGACGCCATGGAGACGACGAGCGGCGCAGGCGGGCGGCCGAGGCTCAAGCCGGAACTGGTTGACCTCGCCCTGCGCGATGCGAACACGCTCGTCAGTCTGGTGGCCGACATCCCGGGCGGCATCTCGCAACACATACGCGCGCTCGGCGCGCCGCCTAACGCCGAGATGGAACGCATGGTTGACGCCGTGCGACAGGTGCAGGTGGCCGTGAACATGCAACCCGCAACCTTCGGCGTGCAGTCAATCATCCGTATGGACGATGCCGAAAAGGCGTCGGCTCTGAGCGGTCTGATCAACATGGGCCTCGGCTTTGCCAAGGGGGAACTTCAGAAAGATTTGCAGAAGGCCAGCGAAAGCTCGAAAGCCGATCTGACCGCCCTGATGCGAGTTGTCGAAACGTTGACGAACACAGCGCGCGGCAACGAAGTCGAGTTGAACGTCACCTTCCAGCAGGCCGGGTTGGCCGAGGTGATCAAGAGACAATTTGCGGCCAAGAAGGCGCAGGCAACCGTTACTCCTAAGCCCGACGCGAATAAGGGCGCAGCGGTGAAACGCCGCCGGGCGCGCCCCCGCAGAAGGTAAGACGGCTTCTCAAGCAGCTAAGATGAGTTTGATGAACAAGGGGCGAGAGATGGGCGGCGGGAGATATTCCGAGGCCGAGATTGAAAGTTTCGCCGGAGACGTGCTGCGCGACGGCTTCTGCATCCTGCCGGAACATTTTCCGGCAGATACGCTGCACGCGTGGCGCACGGCCTTCGCCCCGCTGCTCGCGGAGCACATCGAGCGCGAAGGCCACTTGCGCAATCGCGGCGCGGCGCGCTACTACGTGACGCTGCCGTTCGACGCTCCGTTTGCCGACCCTGCGATCTACGAAGACCCGGATGTGCTCGCCGTCGTCGAACGTCTCGCCGGGGAAGACTTCACGATGGTACAGTTGGCGACCGACACGCCGCTGCTCGGCTCGGAGTATCAGGACGTACATCGCGACACGCCGCCGCTCTTCCCTGAAACGGGGCGCGAGACGCCGCCCTTTCAAATCGCCGTCAACTTCCCGCTCGTCGAGGTGACGCCGGAAAACGGCCCCTTCGAGGTGGCGCGCGGCACGCACATGTTGCCGAAGTCGGAAGCGTTGCGTCTGGTCGAGACGGGCGCGCGCAAACTCGAACCGCTCCTGATGCGGCTCGGCGACGTGATGGTGCGCGACGTGCGCGCCCTACATCGCGGCACGCCGAACAGGACGAGCGAGCCGCGCCCGATGGTCGTCGTCGGCTACAGCCGCCGCTGGCTGTTCCGTCCCGAAGTGACGATCCACATCCCGCGCCATGTGCACGAAACGCTCTCGGAGCGCGCCCGGCGCATGCTGCGCTTCAACCCGGTCGTCGAATCGCTCGACGATCTGCCCCCGACGGAGATTTACCAAGCCTTCGCGTATTGAGACGAGAAGAAACTAATTTAGAGAACAGGAATTTTGCGATTATGAACGAACCCGAAGACTTCTTTGAAGATATTATCGGCGAAGAAGAAGCCTATGACGAAACGGACGAGGCGGAGGACGAAGATGAGATGGACGACGGAGAGCCTTTCGAGGTACGCACCGCCGTCATGCAGAAGAACGACCTGTTGGCGATCCTGAGTTTGAAGATTTCCGCGGAGGGCGGTCGCATCGTGCGCGTTGACCCGCGCCAGCGCGTGCCCTCCGCGCAAATCTACGAAGACGCCGACGCCGCGACACACTGGTTCAACCGCAGCCTCGCCACCAGCCGACGCAACGGTTGGAGCGTCGTCTACGACGGCGAGCCTTCTTTCGGATGACAGCAGGCGACTGTGCCGTTGCGAACCGCCGGTCGTTAAGTACAGAGCAACTTGCGAGGCCGGGGTAAGTTCCACTTATCCCGGCCTTCTTCGCGGATGCTTGAAACGCGCCGGAAACGTCGAAAGAAAATTGCAACCAAAAACCGCGCGCGGTTGTCTAACCCGCAAGCGCGATTTTTTTTGTCTGAAACAAACTCACGCGGGGGGCGTTTATAAAGAGCAGGCCGGGCGCGTATCTCACAAAGTTACGCCCGGCGATTCCTTATGAGACGGAAGCCTTACGGAGGCCACCACGGGTGAACACCATCAGGACGCTCATCGTTGACGATGAACCGCTGGCGCGCGAGCGCATCAAACGTTTCCTCGCGGGCGAACGCGACCTCGAACTCATCGGCGAATGCGCCGAGGGGAATGAGGCTGTCGCCGCGATCCGCACGCTCAAGCCAGACCTCGTCTTTCTCGACATACAGATTCCCGAACTCGACGGTTTCGGCGTCCTGAAGGCCGTCGGCATCGACGAGATGCCCGCCGTCATCTTCGTCACGGCCTACGACCGCTACGCTTTGCAGGCGTTTGACGTGAACGCGCTCGACTACCTGTTGAAGCCTTACAATCGCGAGCGTTTTCGCAAGGCCGTGGAGCGCGCCCGCGCCCAACTCTCGAACGGAGCGAAAGGCGAACTCAACGAACGCCTGCTCTCGCTGCTGGAAAATTTCAAGAGCGAGCCGTCACGCCATCTCGAACGACTCATGATCAAGTCGTCCGGCCGCGTCTTCTTCCTGCGCGCCGAGGAACTTGACTGGATCGAGGCGGAAGGCAATTACCTGCGCCTGCACGTGGGGCGAGAATCGCACCTCGTGCGCGAGACCATGAACCGGCTCGCCTCCAAACTCGACCCCGACAAATTCCTACGCATCCACCGCTCCACGCTCGTCAACATCGAACGCATCAAGGAACTGCAACCGCTGTTTAGCGGCGACTACGTCGTGATTCTGCGCGACGGCAAGCAGTTGACCCTCAGCCGCAGTTACCGCGACAAACTGTTGGAGTTGTTTGAAAACTCTTCCTGAGTCTCAAAGCGCCGTCAGAGGCTATATCGGTCACCCCTGACGACGCTTGAGAAATTCGCCGCCTGCCCGCATCGAACTCGCGTTGAAGTTTCGTCACCCGCCACCAACCATTCGACACCGCATTTCGCGGCTCGTCACATTTCCGTTGCCGTCCGGCGCGGCGCGGTTAAACTGGTTTCCGCTGAACTAGAGCATGAAAGGGAACGGAGCGTGAAGTGAAACGGAGTCGCGCCGAATCCCACTTGAATTTACAGACGAAATTGAGGGAACAACGATGAAAGAAGCAGCCCTGTTGGATCGCAAAGAGAACAACTTTGCGGGCGACCCGCGCGGCGTCGGCGCGAAGCACATCACGCTGAACGAGAACGCGCTGTCGGGGCAGATCGAGATGCTCCAAATGGCCGCCCTCACTTTGTTGAAAGAGGTGCAAGCCATCAGCACACTCGACGCGGCGGACATCGTGCGCGGCATCAAATTCTACGACGAGGTCGAACGCTTCGAGCGCGAATTAATCATGCGCGCCCTCGAATTGACGGGCGGCCATCAGGTGCGCGCCGCGCGCCTGCTCGGTCTGAAAGTGACGACGCTCAATTCGAAAGTGAAACGCTACCGCATCCCTCTGCCGCACGATGCGCCGCAAGCGACGGCGCAGCAGCAGCAGGCGGGGCCGTTCCCCAAATCGGTTGACTAACGAACCTCGCCGCGTTAGATACAGCTTTTGCAGACGACTGTTCAGGGCAGGGGAAGCATCCTCTGCCCGAATTTTGTTCGCCCTCCGGTGAAAAGAAGATCGGGGCGGCGCGCATATTTCCTTCGGCGTTTCCTGTGCGATAATAATTTTCATGCCGCTCAAACGCCTACGCACCATCTTGATCCTCGCCGGGGTGTGGACGCTCATCGGACTGACGTTCGCCAGCCTCTCATTTTTCGGCACGCTCGCCATCAGCGACTACCGGCGCGTCGATCTCGTCGGCATCTTCGTCTGGAACTTGACGGCCTTCTATCTCTGGGCTTTGCTCGCGCCGCTCATCGCCCTGCTCGCGCGCCGCCACCGGTTCGACCGGCGACACTGGCCGCAAAGTCTCTTCTTCGTGCATCTCCCGGCGAGCTTGATTTTCCCCGCCCTCCATCTTTGCCTTTACCTGTCGCTCTACTGGCTCGCGGGCGGGGTGCTGACGCGTGAGTTTCCCACGCTCATCTCGTTCTTCAGCTATCAACTCTTCGCCAACCTTCCGTTGAAGGTCTCGATCTACTGGCTGATCCTCATCGCCATCAACGCGCTCGACTACTATCACAGCTTCCGCATCGCCGAAGTGAAAGCCTCGGAACTGCGCGCCCAACTCGCGCAGGCGCAACTGCGCGCCCTCAAGATGCAACTCCACCCGCACTTTCTCTTCAACACGCTGAACTCCATCTCCGCGCTTCTGCACCGCGACGCGGAAGCCGCCGACCAGATGGTAGCGCGTCTCGGAGATTTCCTGCGCCTCACGCTGGAGAACTCAGGCGATCAAGAGGTGACGCTCGAACAGGAGATAGCTTTCCTGCGTTGTTATCTTGAGATCGAAACCATTCGTCACGACAGCCTCAGCGTCGAGACCGACATCGAGCCGCAGACGCTCGCCGCGCTCGTGCCCAACCTCATCCTCCAACCGCTCGTCGAGAACGCCATCCGGCACGGCATCTCGCGCCAGAGCGCGCCGGGGCGTCTGGCGATTCGCGCCGCGCGCCGCCACGGGCGACTCTGGCTGCAAGTCGAAGACAACGGCCCCGGCCCCACGCTTGTGGATGCGGACGCGCCCGCGCCCGGCGACCTCCTGCTGGCGCGCAAACGCGCGGGCGGCGTCGGGCTGGCGAACACGCGCGCCCGTCTCGAACACCTCTATGGCACGGGCGGGCATCTCACGCTGGCGCGCGCCACGCCGCGCGGCATGATCGTCACGCTCGAAATTCCGTTTCAAGTCGAAGCCGTGCACGCCGAACCGGCCGAGGAAGAAGCGATAGTTGAACACTACAAACCGAAGTTGGCGCGCATCGACCGCGCCGCCGGGTGACGCGCGCCGCTCGACGCCTCTTCAATTCACAATAAATTTCACTTGACGGACGAGAAGGCTTTCGTCAGGCGGTAGAGAAACTCCCGGCCGTCGTGGAGAGATTTGACGGCGATGCGTTCGTCGCGGCCGTGCGTGCGGTTGTCGTCTATGTCGTCGAAGATGCCGGAGACGCCGTAGACGGGGATGCCGACCTGCCGGAAGAAGAGGCTGTCGGTTGCGCCCGTGCCCATGATCGGCACGACGGGCACGCCCGGCCACATCTCGCTCGTGAGACGTTCAATCGCGCCCATGATCTCCGGCCGCAAGGGCGAGGGCGGGCTGGGCTTCGAGACGGCGATTGGCGTGATGCTGATCTGATCGTCGGAGAGAACGCGCTTGAGCGTGGCCTGCACGTCGGCGGCGTTCTCTTGCGGGAGGATGCGGCAGTTGATCGTGGCGCGCGCCATCTGCGGCAGGGCGTTGTCGGCGTGGCCGCCTTCGAGCCGCGTGGCAACGCAGGTCGTACGCATGAGCGCGTTGTAATAGGGCGAGGCCGAGAGACGCGCAACCGAACTCGCTTTCGGGTGCGCGGCGGCGACGGCGCGCATGTCGGCGGCCACCTGCCCCGTTTCGATCTTCGACATGCGCTCGAAGTAGGAACGCGTCACCTCGTTGAGATTGACGGGAAAGTCGAATTGCGCGAGGCGGTCGAGTCCAGAGGCGAGACGAAAGATGGCGTTGTCTTTGACGGGCAGCGAACTGTGCCCGCCCTTGTTCCGCACTTCGAGGCGGAAACTCTGGTAGACCTTCTCGCTCGCCTGCACGGCGTTCAACAGAGGCTTCCCCGCTTTGAGATAACCGCGCCCGCCCTCGTTGATGCCGAACTCGGCGTCCACCAGCGCGCGATGATCCTTCAAGAGAAACTCGACGCCGTTGAAGTCGCCGGTCTCCTCGTCGGTCGTCAGGGCAACGATGATGTCGCGGTCGGGTTGAAAATTTTCGCGTTTGAAGCGGATCAGGTTGGCGATGAAGATCGCGGCCATCGCCTTGTCGTCCATCGTGCCGCGCCCGTAGTAGTAGCCGTCGCGCTCGGTGAGCTTGAAGGGATCAAGCCCGTCCGACCAATCCTCCTTGCGCGCCTCGACGACATCGATGTGCGCGAGCAGAAGCAAAGGCTTCCCCGCAGGCTGCGGGCTGCGATAGCGCGCCACGAGATTGCCCTTCTTCGCGTTTCCGGCGGGCACGACCACGCGCACGTCTTCGGCCGCGAACCCGGCCGCGAGCAGCCGTGCGCGCATCGCCTCGGCCGCACGCGTCACGTCGCCGTGCGGGTCTACCGTGTTGATCTCGATTAACTCCTGAAAGATTTCGCGTAAGGTTTGCCGCTCGGCGTCGGGCGAGTTATTTTGCGCGCGCGCAACTCTCGACGTTTGAACCGGGAGCGATGCGATGAAGAGCAAACCGGCGACTACTGCGAGGCGGTGTCTGAATTTGTGCATGATCTTCTTCTTCCTGCTGACGCGCGAGACGGCGGGCGATCTGCTGTCGCTAAAATAATCGCCCGCGTTATTGATTCGGAATCTCGATGGGCTTACCGACCATCACCGTCGGCGCGTCGAAACGGCGCAGCGTCTCGTTCAATTTCGGGACTGACTGCGTAAAGAACTTGTTGGCCTCGGCCAGCGTCGTGCGAAAGCGCGTTTGCAGCACGTTGTAATATTCGCGCTGCGCCGGGGTGGGCGCGGCGTTCGTCGCGTCGATGGTGAAGAACAGCCCGCCGACCTCGTCGATCAACTGCGCGCGCCCCGGGTTGTAGCCGAGTCCTTCCGCCTCGGGGCGCGAGAGCGTGGCGAGCACTTTGTCAACTTGTTTCAAGTTGTCGGTGATGGCCGCCGTCAAATCCTTCGGCGGTTCGGTCAGACGTTCCTTGACGGTGCGTTCGATGAACTGTAGTTGGCTTTTGATGCTGTCGAGCGCGCGCAACATCGTGTTCGTCGTGGACTGCATATCGCGCAACTTCAAACTCATGTCGTGAGCGATTTGCAGATCGGGCGCGGGCACGCTGACCGTCGGGTCGAGGCGCACTTCGACGCGCCGCTCGACCGACTTGTCGCCGACGAAAAGTTTGACGGTGTACGTGCCGGGCAACACCTGCGGGCCGCGCGCGCCGCCGCCGAAGGGCGTCTCCTCGGTCGTCGGCGGCCGACGCACCTGCGCGCCGCCGTAGCGCAAGTTCCATGCGTAGCGATTCAGCCCGCGCTCTTTCGGCACGCGCGTCTCTTCGAGAACGAGTTGGCCTTTGGCGTCGCGGATTTCCACGCGCACCTTCGTCTTGTCGTCGGGCTTCGACTTAAGGTGATAAGTGATGAGCGCGCCGTAGGGCGGGTTCTGTCCGGTGAAGGGTTTGTCGCCGATGCCGTAGCGCGTGAAGCGCGTGGTGTAGCGCAGGGCGGGGCGGATGTCGAACATGTGCAGGTCGGCGGCGCGCACGGCGTCGTTCATCTGCTGGATGGGCGTGGCGTCGTCGAAAATCCAGATGCTGCGGCCGTGCGTGGCGAGGACGAGATCGTTGTCGCGCGGGTGGACGATGATGTCGTGGACGGCGACGTGCGGCAGGTTCTTGAGTTCCAGAATCTGCCACGCGTTGCCGCCCGTGTACGAGACGTAGAGGCCGAGTTCCGTCCCGGCGTAAATCAAGTTTGTGTTCTTCGGGTCTTCGCGCACGATCCAGACGTAGGCGTTCGCGGGCAAATTGCCGGTGACGTTGCGAAAGGTGCGCCCGCCGTCGGTCGTCTTGTAGACGTAGGGGCGCAGGTCGTCGAGCATGTGGCGGTCGAATGAAACGTAGGCGGTGTCGGCGTCGGCGCGCGAAGGCTCGACGTGCGAGACGGACGAGTTGGCGGGCAGGCCGGGAACGTTCTTCGTCAAATTCGTCCAACGCTTGCCGCCGTCGGTCGTCGTTTGCAGTTGGCCGTCGTCCGTGCCCGCCCAGATGTGCCCGGCGCGCAGGGGCGACTCGGCGATGCTGATGACGGTCATGTAATACTCCGCGCCCGTGTTCTCAACCGCGACGGGGCCGCCCGCGTCGCCCTGTTTCGTTTTATCGTCGCTCGTCAGGTCGGGGCTGATGACCGTCCAACTTTTGCCGAAGTCGGTCGACTTGAAGACGACGTTGCCGCCGAGGTAGATCGTGTTCTTGTCGTGCGGCGAAGGGATGATGGGCGAGTTCCAGTTGAAGCGAAACTTTTGCTCGGCGGCGGGGCCGCCGGGATCGTCCGCGTAAGGCGTGACGGATTGCTGCTCGCGGTTACGCATGTCGGTGCGGACGATGCCGCCGCCCTGCGACTCGGAAAGATATAGCTCCGGATCGTCGGCGTGGTTCAAAGTGTAGAAGCCGTCGCCGAAACTGATCATGCGCCAGTCGTCGTTGAGGATACCGGCGGGTTCGCGCGTGCGGCTCGGCCCCGCCCAGCTTCCGTTATCTTGCAGCCCGCCCATCACATAGTAAAACGGCTCGCGGTTGTCAACGTGAATTTGATAGAACTGGCCGAGCGGCATGTTGTTGACGTACTCCCACGTCTCGCCTCGGTCGTACGAGACGGCGACGCCGCCGTCCTGCCCCTGCCACATGCGGCGCGGGTCGGCGGGGTCGATCCAGAGCGTGTGATAGTCGATGTGCGTGCGTCCGGTGATCGAGCGAAACGTGCGCCCGCCGTCGATTGAGACGAACAGGGTGGAAGCGATGGCGTAGATGCGATCCGCGTTCAGCGGGTCAACGCGCATGTCCGTGTAATAAAAACCGCGCGAGACGATGTTGGCCTGATTGGAGACGCGCCGCCAGTTTTCGCCCGCGTCGTCCGAGCGATAGAGCGTGCCTTCCTTCGACTCCGTAATCGCGTAGACGACGTTCGGGCTGCTCGGCGCGACTTTGACGCCGATGCGCCCGATGAGTTTCGGCAACCCGCCGGTGAGCTTGTTCCACGTGCGCCCGCCGTCGATTGATTTGAAGACGCCGCCCCGCTCGCTTCCGCTCCGGTGCGTCCAAGGCGTGCGGCGAAACTGCCACATCGCCGCGTAGAGGACGTTCGGGTTAACGGGGTCGATGTCGAGATCGGAGACGCCGTGCTCCGCGTCAACGTAGAGCGTCTTCGTCCAAGTCTTGCCGCCGTCGGTCGTCATAAAGACGCCGCGCTCCTCGTTCGCGCCGAAGGTGTGGCCGAACGCGCCGACGTAAACCACGTCCGGGTTGCGCGGGTTGATGACGATGCGCGAGATGTGGCGCGTGTCGCGCAGTCCCATGTGCCGCCAAGTCTTGCCGCCGTCGGTTGACTTGTAGACGCCGTCGCCGAACGAGACGCTGTTGCGCGGGTTCGATTCGCCCGTGCCCACCCACACGACATCGGGGTTCTTCGGTTCGAGCGCGATGTCGCCGATTGAGATCGTGCCCTGTCGTTCAAAGATCGGCCGCCACGTCTGCCCGCCGTTCACGGTCTTCCAGATGCCGCCCGAAGCCGTGCCGACGTAAACGATGTCGGGGTCGCCCGCGACGCCCTCCACGTCCGCCGTGCGACCGCCCATGTTGGCCGGGCCGATGCTGCGCCATTCGAGACGCTCGAAAGCGTTCGCGTCTCTGCCCGCGTCCTTCTCGTCTTTGGTCGCCGTTGCGGCAGGCGCGGCTGGAGCAGCCGTGCCCGTGTTCTTGGCGGGGCTGCCTGCTTCCTTCGCCGGATCGAAACGCTCTTCGGGAGTCGCGGCCGGTGTGGGCGTCGGGGTCGGCGTCTGCTGTTGTTGCTGCGCCGCCGTGAGTTGAGAAAGACTTGTGCAGAGTAAGAACAGGGCTAATGCCCATACTTGAGACAAACGGCTTTTCGGCATGAATCTCGACTCCTGAAGCGGCGTGACTTGAATAGAACAGAATGGAACTGAAAAGATAAACCAACTCGCGCGCGCGCGTCTATTAGTTAGATTCGAGAAAGTGCGCGGGAAAGTTTCCCCCCTTCCAAGAGTTGCCGCCCGCTCCGGTTGACAATCATCGCGCGAAAACCACATAAGAATCCTGTCCGAATCTGACCGCCGAATCCCGACCGGATTGCCCGACGAATGTTCAAACGTCTTCTCCTGCTCGCACTCGCGCTCCTGCTCATTTTAGCCAGCGTCGCCGTCCTCATCTTTTATCGCCTGCGCGAACGCCCGACGCCGACCGTCGCCGGGTGGCATACGGTCGTCGCCACTTTCGCGGGCGACGGTGCGCCCGGTGCGACGGACGCGGCCGTGCCGTCCGGCGCGCGTTTCCACAACCCGTTCGGCGTCGCCGTTGACCGGCGCGGCAACGTCTACGTCGCCGACGCGGGCGACAGCAATCGCATACGCAAGATCGACGCCGAGAAGGCGACCGTCACGACGCTCGCGGGCGGCGCGGAAGGCTTTGCGGACGGCACGGGCGGCGCGGCCTCTTTCAACACGCCCTCCGCGCTCGCCGTCGATGCGGACGGCAACCTCTACGTCGCGGACACGTCGAACAACCGCATCCGCAAAGTGACGCCCGAAGGCGTGGTGACGACGCTCGCGGGCGAAGGCACGCCGGGCGCGCGCGACGGCGCGGCGCACGCGGCGCAGTTCAACGCTCCGGTCGGCGTCGCCGTCGATGCGCGCGGCGAGCGCGTCTACGTCGCAGACACTTACAACGACCGCATACGCTTGATCACGACGGCCGACGGTCAGGTGACGACCATCGCGGGCGGCAGCGCGCCCGGCTACGCAGACGGCGCGGCGAGCGGCGCGTTGTTCGATACGCCGTGCGCCCTCGTTGCGACTGCCGACGGCGAGTTGTTCATCGCGGACACGGGCAATCGACGCCTCCGCAAGCTGTCGAAGGATGGTCAAGTCTCGACGCTGAACCCTGCGCCCGCCGATGGCTCGCAGTTCGACGGCGCGTTCGAGCCGGTGGGTCTCGCGCTCACGCACGATAAATTTCTCTACGTGGCGGAGCGCGAGCGCAACCGCATCTGGCAACTCGCGCCCGACGAACGCACGACGGCGCACCTCATCGCGGGCACGGGCGCGGGCTTCTCGAACGGCGACGGGCAGACAGCCGCCCGCTTCAATCAACCTGCGGGCATCGCGGTTGATAAAAGCGGCACGCTGTACGTTGCCGACAGCGCGAACTACCTCGTCCGCAAGTTAACAAACGCCACCGGGGAAGCGACGCCGCCGCAAAACACTTCGACGCAAGACGCCTCGACGCAGAACGCTCCCGTGCAGGGCGCACAATCGCCGCCGGGCTACCCGGCGAGCGATGCCGCGCAGCCTGTCGGACAGGACGACGCGCCGCCGCGCCTGTCGGCAGGTGCGCTCGGCATAGAGTCTCTGCCGTGGCCGCTCGACCCGCAAAGAAGTTGGCACGAAGTGGCCGCGACGCTCGGCGAAGTGCGCGGCAGTTACGACACCACGGACAGCCGCCATCACCTGCACAGCGGCATAGACATCTTCGGCACTTACGGCCAGACCGTGCGCGCCGTGCTGGATGAAAAGGTCGAAAGCCCTCTGACCAACTGGGGACACGGCGAACTCAACGAGGGCTTGCGCGTCGGCGTGATGACTTACGTTCACTTGCGCGCCGGGCGCAGCGAGCGTGACGAGTTAATTGACGAAGCGCGCTTCATGCCGCAGCGCGACCCGCAGGGGAAACTCACGCGCGTCCGCATCAAACGCGGCACGCGCTTCCGCGTGGGCGATGCGCTCGGCACGATCAACCGCATGTATCACGTCCACATGAATTTCGGTGCGCCGAGCGTCGAACTGAACCCGCTCGTCCTTCCGCTCGTCGGCTTCACCGATTCGGTCGCGCCGAAGATCGAGCGCGACGGCGTGCAACTCTTCGACGCGACCGACGGTAAGCGGTTCACGGAGAAACGCGACGGCCGCCTGCTCGTCGGCGGGCAGGTGCGGATCGTGGTTGACGCCTACGATCAAGTTGATGGCAATCAGGCGCGTCGCCGTCTCGGTCTCTACAAACTCGGCTACGGGTTGCTGCGCCCGGACGGCTCGCCCGCGCCCGGCTTCGAGCAGCCGCGCATCACGCTCGAATTCGACCGCATGCCGCCGGAGAGAGACGCCGTCAAAGTGGCCTACGCCGACGAGAGCGGCATCACCGTCTACGGCAGCAAGTCAACGCGCTTCCTCTACGAAGCGACCAACATCGTCCGCCACGGCCGCGCCGCGCGCTCCGTGTGGGACACGTCACGCTTGCCCGCAGGCGACTACACGCTACGCATCATCGCCGCCGACTATCACGGCAACGAAGCCACGACCGGACGCGACTTGGAGATCAGGATTGAAGGCAAGTGATCTACGCGGAACAATGAACGATGAAGTGAAATCAACGGTTAGCTTTCTGCGTACCAATCGCCGGGGTCGATGCCCGTTAAAGTTTGCCCGGCGCGCAGCGTTACTTTGACGGGTTCGTGGGACGGGCAATTGACCGAGAGGCCGCAGATCACGAATTCCGAATAGTAAGCCCTGTAACCCGAGTATGCCTCGCCCGACTCCTCCCCGTTCACGAGGGTGGCGAAGACGTAATAGCTCCCGGCCGGAACTGTCAGTTTATAAGAGACCTTGCCCTGCTTTCGATTCACGACGCGCTTGTCCGTGCAATGGATGCTCTTGGAAGCTACGGCTTCCGCGCACACGATCATTCTGGGCAAGCCCGTGTCGCTCGGGTAGGAGAGCGAGCCGGTAATGACGCCCGGCCGTTGCGCGGACACTTTTGATTCGGGAAGGCTGCCGATTAGCAGCGAGGCAGTCAGCAGGGTGTATAAAAGTTTCTTCATAAAGATCACGCCTCCTATGTTGAGTTCGGGTTTGAAACGGCGGCGTGCGCGGCGTTCAACGCTTCTTTTCCAGCATCGGCTTGAGATGTTGATAGACCGTTTCGGCGACGATGCGCGTGCCTTCGGGGTTGGGGTGGACGCCGTCCGGTTGGTTCAAGTTTTCGATTCCGGCGACGCGGTCGAGGAAGAAGGGGATCAGGGGCAAGTCGTATTCTTTGGCGAGCGCGGGGAAGACTTCCATGCTGGCGCGCTGGTATTCCGCGCCGGAATTGGTGGGGGCGAGCATCCCTGCGAGCAACACCTGTGCGCCGCGCTCGCGTGCGCGTTCGATGATCTGCGAGAGGTTCTTGCGCGTCTCGGAGGTGGGCAGGCCGCGCAGGATATCGTTCGCGCCGAGTTCGAGGATGACGAAGCGCACGTCGCCTTCGAGCGCCCAGTCGAGACGACGCAAGCCCCCGGCCGTGGTGTCGCCGGAAACTCCCGCATTCACGACTTCGTACTCAAAACCATCACGTTTGAGTTGTTCTTGTAAGAGCGACGGGTAACTTTCGTGAAGAGAGAGGCCGTAACCTGCCGTCAGGCTGTCGCCGAGGGCGACGATCTTCGGCAGACTGCGCGCCGGTGTCGCGTTCGTCGCAGGCGTTGCAGGCGCAGGCGGCGCGGGCGCGTCTCTCTGAGCGTTGCCGCAGCCGCAGAGGATAAAGGCGGCGAGTAATGTTAAGCTGAACGAAATAAATTTACGCATGATTGAATTATACAGGCTCAGGAAAGAAGTTCCTTCCGGCGCGGAGACACTGACCATCTTGCACTCGCTCGATCTCACGATCCCGGACGGGCAGTTCGTCTCCATCGTCGGCCCTTCGGGGAGCGGCAAGTCAACTTTGCTCGGACTCATCGCCGGACTCGACGCGCCTACGGCGGGCGAGATACGCATCGACGACGCGCGCGTCAACGCGATGGACGAAGACTCGCTCGCCGAATTGCGCGGCCGGAAGATGGGCATCGTCTTTCAGTCCTTTCATCTCATCTCGTCGCTGACGGCCTACGAGAACGTGCTCGTGCCGATGGAGATCGCAGGCCTGCGCGACGCGCCCGCACGCGCCCGCGCGCTGCTCGAAGATGTTGACCTAACGGCGCGCGCGCATCATTACCCGTCGCAATTGTCGGGCGGCGAGCAGCAACGCGTCTCGATTGCGCGCGCCTTCTCAAACAACCCTTCGATCCTGCTGGCCGACGAGCCGACCGGCAACCTCGATTCCCGCAACGGCCGCCACGTCTTTGAACTCATGTTGAAACTCAACCGCCAGCGCGGGACGACGCTCATCCTGATCACGCACGACCACGAACTCGCCGCGCTCGCAGACCGCCGCATCGCCCTGCGCGACGGGCGCGTCGTCAGCGACAGCAGCAGCAGCAGTAACAACGCAACCGGGAAGGTTGCGACGGGCGAGGCTGAAGACAGCGGCAGCAACAGCGGCGGCGGCGGTGATGTTGAGGCGACGGGCAGCGTCGATAGAGAGACGGGCGACGAGGCGTTGGAGACGACGACAGAGCAGCAGGGGCGGCGATGAAATTCATCTGGCGAATGGCGGGGCGCGAGATACGTTCTTCTTGGAAGCGTCTGCTTTTTTTCTTCCTGTGCATCGGCATCGGCGTCGGCGCAATCGTCGCGCTGCGTTCGACCATCCAGAACGTCAACACGGCGATGGTTTCGGAGGCGCGCAACATCCTGACCGCCGACGTGCAGATTGATTCGACGCGCGAGATAAACGACGCGACGCTCGCCGCCATCAGACGCATCGCCGCCGCGCACGGCGTCGTGGGGCAGACACAGACCATCGAAGCCTCGACGATGCTGCGCCCGGCCGACGACGCGCGCGAAGGCGCGTTGATGGTCGAGTTGAAGGGAATCGACGCGCCCTACCCGCTCTACGGCGAGTTCAAGCTGGCGAACGGCGAACAATTCACACACACGCTTTTGGAGAACAACGGCGTGGTCGTCGCCGCGTCGCTGCTCGAACGCCTGAGCTTGAAGGTCGGCGACGAAGTGAAGCTCGGCAACTCGACGTTTCAGATACGCGGCGTGATGACGCAAGAGCCGGGCGCGACGGGCGGCTTTCGCCTCGGGCCGCGCGTCTTCATCGCGCGCGGCGCAATCGCCGCGACGGGTTTGACGGGCTTCGGCAGTCGCGCGCGCAACAAGATTCTCTTGAAAGTGACGCCCGCGGAGTTGGACGCGCTCGTCGCGGACTTGCGCGCGGGGCTGAGAGAGAGTCTCGTCAGCGTGCGCTCGTACAGGGACTCGCAGGAAGGGTTGAACGAACAGTACACGCGCTCGGAAAATTACCTGTCGCTGACGGGGCTGGTCATCCTCGTGCTCGGCGGCATCGGCGTGTCGAACGTAACGCGCGTCTTTATCGAACAGAAGAAGCGCACCATCGCCGTGCTCAAATGCGTGGGCGCGTCGAGCCGTATGATCGCGGGCGTGTATCTCGCGCAGGTGCTCGCGTTGGGGCTGGCGGGCAGTCTCTTCGGCGTCGCGCTTGCGCGGGCGGCGTTGCTGTTCGTCGCGCGGCGTTTCAGCGAGACGCTTCCCCCTAACATGAGTTACGACTTGACGGCGGGCGCAATCGCGCAGGGGCTTACGCTCGGCCTGCTCATCTCGCTGTTGTTCTCCGCGCTGCCGCTGCTGCGCGTGCGCCACATCAAACCGAACATGCTGTTGCGCGAAGACGCGGCGGCGTCGGGCAGCGGCGGCGTCGGTGCAACGGCCGACGCGAATGTTAGCTGGCTGAGGCGTCTCGGCGGCGCGCTGTCTCTGCGGCGCATCCGTCTGATCGGCATGTCGCGCGCTCTCGTCACGCTCGGCGTCGTGGGCGGCCTCGTCGCGCTCGCGTCGTGGCAGGCAGGGTCGATTCGCGTGGGCGCGTTCTTCATGGCGGGCTTGGGTGTGACGGCGGGCGCGCTGCAACTGACGGCGATGCTCGTTATCCGCGTCGTCCGGCGTGCGCGCCACGTCCGCTCGTTCGCGCTCAGGCACGCCGTCAACAGCATGTACCGGCCGGGCAACCAGACGCGCGTGGTGGTGCTGGCCGTCGGACTCGGCGCGTTCCTCGTCATCGCCACGCAATCGCTGCAAAAGAATCTCGTGCGCGAGTTCGACCCGTCGGCGCGGGCGCAGTTGCCGAACATGTTTTTGATCGACGTGCAAAAGGATCAGAAAGAAGGCGTCGAAGAATTGATCACGAGGACGACGGGCGAACGCCCCACGCTCGTCCCCACGGTACGCACGCGCATCGCCGCGATCAACGGGCAGAGCATCGACCTCGACGACAAAACGCGACGCGCGGAGCGCGGCAGGCTGGGGCGCGAATACGTCGTGACCTACAGGCCGCAACTCGAACCGAACGAGACGATTGTGGCGGGGAAGTTCTGGGACGCCGCGCCGTCGAGTGAGCCTGAAGTGTCGGTCGAAGAGGGCATGCTGGGTCTCGCGGGACTCGATCTCGGCGGGACGATCACGTTCGACATCACGGGTCGTCGCCTGACGGCGCGCGTCACGAGCGTCCGGCGCGTTGACTGGCGCAACTCGCGCACGGGCTTCCTCGTCCTCTTCCGGCCGGGCGCGCTGGAAAACGCGCCGCAGATGTTGATCGCGCCCATCAACGGCCCGACGGGCGATGCGGAGCGCGGCCGCTTCCAACGCGCGCTGCTCGACAAATACCCGAACATCTCCGTGATCGACGTGGCCGACATCATGCGCGCCGTGACGCGGATTTTGAACAACGTGACGCTGGCCGTGTCGTTCATCGGCGGCTTCGTGCTGTTGAGCGGCGTGCTCATCCTTGTCGGCTCGATTGCGATGACGAAGTGGCAGCGCGTCTACGAGGCGGCCGTCTTGAAGACGCTCGGCGCGAAGCGCAGGGTGCTGCTCTCGATCATGCTCGCGGAATATGGCCTGCTCGGCCTGACGGCGGGACTCGTCGGCACGCTCGCGGCCATCGCGCTCTCATATTCGCTCTCGCGTTTCGTGTTTGAGATACCGTGGAGTTTTACGCCGTGGCTCTACTTTGCGGGGCTTGGCGCAACCGTCCTTCTGGTCGCGGCGGTCGGCGCGCTCTCAAGTTTCGACGCGCTCACGCGCAAGCCGCTCGCGGTGTTGCGCGCCCCTTGAGAGAG
Source organism: Pyrinomonadaceae bacterium (assembly GCA_035940695.1). Taxonomy (GTDB): domain Bacteria; phylum Acidobacteriota; class Blastocatellia; order Pyrinomonadales; family Pyrinomonadaceae; genus JAIVJZ01. The sequence goes on from DASZEQ010000008.1 coordinate 101,738, forward strand.
AGGCGTTCAAAGTCCTGCCAGAGCATGCGGCGGGAAGGCGAAGACGAGTCGCCCTTCTTCTTCTTCTTCTTGCCCCGCGCGCCGCAGGTTGCTCCACGCGTCGATGTCCAGATCAATGCGCGCGAGCGTGGCCGGAGTCATGGCTGCGCCCTCGCCCGTCAGGCGCGTGAGCAACGACTGGAGGCCGGGATTGTGGCCGACCAAGAGAACCACGTCCGCACTGTCTTCCGCTTCCGAGACGACTTCGAACAGTTGCTCCGTGCTCGCTTCATAGATGCGTTCGTGGAAAAGCGGCCGGGCGTCGAGTTGCGCGGCTTCGATGACGAGGTCGGCGGTTTGCTGCGCGCGTGCGGCGGGCGAACAGACGACTTGTTCGGGCAAGAGATTTTTGCGCCGGAGAAATTGGCCGACGAGCAGCGCGTCTGCGCGTCCTTCGGCGGCGAGCGGGCGGTCAAAGTCGCGCCCGCCGAAATTGAACTGGCTCGGTCGCGCGTGGCGAAGCAAAAGCAGTGTTTTCATGGTTAGTTGAAAGCGTTAAAAACAGTTTCGAGAAAATGCTGCGAGAACTTTTAGCACGAAGCGCGTGGCGATTTATACCGCCCGCGTGCTGCCTTGCGGCCTCCGCATCCGTGCGCCACATGCGTTAGAATCCGGTACGCAATTCACCCGGCTCAAAATTAGTGTGAGAGGAACATGACCGCACGCACCATCGTCATCGGCGACATTCACGGCTGTTACGAAGAACTTCTGGCGTTGCTCGACAAGGTTCAGGCGGGCGCGTCTGATCGCATCGTCGCCGTCGGCGATCTCATCGTGAAGGGCGAGCGCAATCGAGAGGTGCTCGAACTCTTTATGTCGGACGCGCGCTTCTCCTCCGTGCTCGGCAACCACGACCGCGCCATCCTGCGCTACTGGCGCGGCAAGAAGAAAAAACTGAACGAGCAACAGCACGCCTGCCGCCTCGAACTCGAAAGCGGGCGCGAGCGTTACGAAGCTTATCTCGCCTCGCTGCCCCTGACGCTCGATCTGGGCGCGCACCTCGTCGTCCACGCGGGCTTGCGTCCCGGCATCGCGCTCGAAGAACAGTCGCCCAAAGATTTGACCGAACTGCGCGGGCTTGAAGGCAAGCGTTCGAGTCCGAAGGGCACGCCGTGGTATGAAGTTTACGACGGCGCGCAGACCGTTCTGTTCGGCCACTGGCCTGCGCCCACGGTGCGCCGGGGGAAGTGCGCCATCGGGATCGACACGGGCTGCGTCTACGGCTACGAACTCACGGCCTACATCGTCGAGACGGGCGAGTTCGTCCAAGTCAAAGCCACGCGCCCCTACGACGATCCCGGCAAGCGTCTACGCAAGGCCAAGAAGCGGCTGGCGAAAGAAGGGATGAGGGATGAGGAATGAATCAGGAAAAGCATTAGCTCTGTTGAATGCTTCATTTCATCACACATCCCCTATCTCTCATCCGTCATTTTTACATCCTTAACAATCTTTTATCCTCGTCTTAACCAACGGCGGGCGCGTTTCGTGGATACTCTGCGTGAGTTTGAACATTTAATTCTGCGGAGTAAAGAATCATGAAACAATCCAATGCTCTCTCCAAACGCCTCCTGCTCGCCTGCATCGTCGTCGCCGCGTTCGCCGCGACGGTCTCTGTCGGAGCGCAGACGCCCGCCGACAACAAACAGCAGCCGGGAGCGTCTGAGAAGACTACTACGCCCGGCAAAGAGAAGGCCGCCGAAAAGACCTCCGCGCTCGAAGAGGAGTTGTCCAAGACGCCCGCGGGCAAGACCGTCGCCAAATTTTTCGCCGCCTTCAACAGCGGCGACATCAAGACGATGCGCGCCTTCCACGAAAGTTTCGGCGGCGACCCGGAGAACGCAAACAAGGATTCGGAGTTTTACGAGCGAACCGGCGGCCTCAAACCGTACAGACTGACGCGCTCGACCAAAGACACCTTCGAGGTGCTCGTGCAGACGAAGAAAGACGCACGCTGGATCACTTTCGAGTTTACGCTGGACACGCAAGAGCCTTACGGCATCAACACCATCAACGTCAATCCCGCCGCCCCGCCCGCCAACTAAACGTCGAACGCTAAAACGACGCGGAACGACGAACCGAAAGACACGCGCCTTCGGTTCGTCGTTCCGCGTTCAAACTTTAGAGGGACGCCAAATCTTCCGCAGATATTTGAGACAATCTACGCACTTCCGGGGCTTAAAATTACCGCTCGCAGGATAAATTTGAATTTCAACGAGGGGGAAGCTATGAGCGTAAGAAAATTGTCGAGTTGGTTAAGCGTGTTGTGCTGCGCGGCGTTGGCCTTGACGTTGTTGCAGGCCGGGTCGGTCGCGCTCGGACAGCGCAGGGTAAACCGTGCGGTCGCGGAGCGCGAGCAGGTGATTCTGGGCACGGTCGTCGGCGTGGGCGGCCGGTTCGGCGGGCGCACAGCCCCGTTCAGGCTCAACGTGAACCGCTATACGTCCGCGGACGAAGTGCAGCAGTTGAACGCGGCGTTGCAGTCGGGCGGGCAGGAAGAGTTGCTGCGCGTGCTCTCGCGGATGGACGCGGGGCGGATCACGATTGGCAACGGCGTCGGCGTGGACGCCAACGTGATCATCTCCGTGCCCCAAGAGAACGGGACGAAGCTCATCGTGCTCTACCAGCGCAACATCAACTTCTACGAGGTGCGGCAAGGGACGCGCTCGGAGGATTACAAATTCGGCTACGCGGAGATTTTCCTGCGCCGCCGTGGCAACAGCGAAGGCACTCTCATCCCCGCCGCGAAGGTCAGGTTGAGAGACGGCAACACTTGGGAGGTCGAGGACTTCGGCGTCTTCCCGGCGCGACTGATGGGCTTGCAGGCGCGCTCTGGCGGCGGCAGCCGCGTCCGTTAGGTTCGTTGGAAAGCCTTCTCACCACCACAGGCACAGAGGACACAGAGAGGCACAGAGAGAAGAAGCGCGAAAGTAGGAACGCGGAACGATGAAGTAAAAGCAACAGGCTTTCAATTCATCGTTCCGCGTTCCTATTTCTGCGTTTGCTTTCTCTGTGCTCTCCGGTCTGCGTTGGTGAAGGCTTTAAGAGGCGGGCGAAAGGGGAGCGTCAGGCTGCTTCCGGCGTGGCGCGCGTTCGACGTGGCTCGCGCTGATCCATGCGGCGAGGGTCGCAGGGTCGTCGGCGAAGATGTTACGCACAACCGTATCGAGTTGGCGCAGGCGTTTCATGCCGTCTTCGATCAGGTTGTCGATGGCGGCCGTGGCCGCGACGTGTGCGGCGCGTCCCTCGGTCTTCCGGTTAATGGCCTGCTCGAAACTCTCTATATCAGAGGCGAGGTCTGCGAGAAAGTCGGCAGGCAAACCGCGACGCGCAAACTCTGCGGCGAGCGGTTGGGCGGCGGCGGCAAAGGCGCGCGCCGCGTTGAGCAACTCCTGATCTTTGGGCATGCGCGGGAGGCGAAATCTGTCTTCGAGGCCGGGCGTGTCAAAGGCCATGCTGCGCGCCGTGCGGCTGATGGCTTCCATGTCGCGTCGCAGTTCGTCGCGTGCGGCGGCCTTGCTCGTTACGCCTTGTTGCGCGGTGCTGAGGCCGGAGACTTGTGTGCTCGCGTGCTTGTCCAGACCCGCGATGACTGCGTCGAGCGCGTCGAGTTGTTCCGCGCCGAACGAGTCTGGAGGAAATTGCGCCGCGTGCGTCGCGCCGAAATCGCGCACGCGTAAAAACGCCTCGTACCTACGAGTGTCGGAATCTTTCATAGTGTTTAAATTTCTCCTTTGCGATGAAGGGTTGAGGAACACACCGCCGGGGCTACTTCTTCGCAGGAGTGAGGTTTTGCCCCTGACGACTTCTTGCGAGGAAGACTGCTTGCGAGAAACGATTCCGGCCGTGCATCACACTTAAGGAATCCCGCAGGAGACAGCCGCAAACGCCTTAACGCCGCGCATTATACGTCTGCTCGACCTGCCCGCAACCAAATTTTTCACCCCGCCGCGCCGCAGGAAATCAACTTTCAGCCTGATAATTCACACTTTCAACCCGCAAATTGGCGCTTTCACGCTGCAAATTCATATTTCCGCGTTGATAATTCATACTTTCGCCGTGCAAACTCAGGCTTCGACGCTGCAAACTCACGCTTTTACGCTGCAAATTCACGCTTGAACGCTGCAACCCCGCGCTTCTAACTTGCAGAAACATCTAGCCAGACCGCAAACCCGCACTTTTGCTCCGCGAATCGGGACTTTCACTCTTTTAAGACGAGTTGAAAAGTAACATTAGGCATCGGCGGAGACATCACCCAGAATCATTCGTTCGACTTCCGCTTTAGCGCGCTCAACTTCCGCCCGCGCCTCGCATTCCAACTCTTTGGCGCGCGTCCTGATTGATTGAATGTGTGAGGCGATTTCTTCTTGAATTTCAAGCGACGGGAGTGGAATTACAAGACTTAGATATTCTCTCATTATCAAATTACGGATACCATTTGTTTGGCTTTGCATTAAATCTGTAATCTTAATGTTATGCACAGTTCTCAAATACTCGAACAAATAATTGCTTCTAACTAATCTGCTATCTACTCGAATTTTGTGGATGAAATTACTAAAAGCAAGAGAATAGTTATTAACTAGATCGTCAGTAATTATCGCAATCCTGCCTACAGGTTGGTCTTCACTGCCACCAGATTTTTCAATCAATAAATCTCCGGCTTGCAAATCCATTCTTTTCAATTTGGATTTATTGATGAAGCGATATTTTACTCGACTATTATCCAATCTAAGATTCTGGCGATTATCAAATTCAGTAGCACGAATCACTAATCTCTCTACGTAGTCTCTCGCCTCAAACTCTATTCCCCAATCGCCACTGACCGATTGAGTAATTAAATTTCTTAAAGCCATTGTTCTAAAATGACCTTTTGAAAGCGAGTTAATTAGTTGCTCGTTTTCGGGAACGTATTTTTTGGGATCGAATCGGCCACCAGAAAGTTTAGAAGCGCGGGTGAAGAAAGTTTTTTTTGTTTCGGTTGCAGCAGGCGTTTCTATCCCCAAGCGTCCGAGCAAATACGCATCAATGCCATCGAGCAGACTTTTGGCTTCCGCTTCTTTGGCGCGTTTGGCGTTATAAGCGGATTCAAACTTTTCGATGATTTGCTTTTGAACTTCGAGCGGCGGGATGGGAATTTTGATCAGTTTAATTTCTTCCGCGTTGATGTTTGTCATTCCGATTATTTGTCGGCTCAAACAATCAATCTGCATCCTGCCGACACTTGAACCGAGGAAGAATGAAGCAAAGTCAGGTAACAGCAAATTCTCGTCAACGCGAACGCGAATAAGATACGAAGCGAAAACCCAGTCGCCCTTCTCTCTGAAAACTCCGCACTTGCCCACAAGTTCTTTTGAGTTCGTGCGATTGAAAAGCAAATCGCCATCTAAAACCCTGTATGTTTCAATGTCTTTATCAGAAAGTTCGATATGCTTGAGACTTGAAAAATCCCACTCGTCGCCTTTCAAATTACCCATTCGGATAATCGGAACGCCTTTTTGCTCAGTATTGGCAAGCGAAGAGATACCATATTGAATATAGTCAATACATTTCCCTAAATTTACAAAGGAATAATTTGAATGCTTGAATTTTTCTTTGAGAACCTTGGAAAGATGAACAAAGTTCGGGTCTAATCTGCCTTCGATTTCGCCCTTTCGCACGAGGAAAATCTTTTCCTCATTTACGAAAGGGCTGAGACGAAAAAATGGTCTTGCCCAGTTTCTATCAATTCAATAAAGGCGCGCAGTTCGCCGGCAATTCCGGCATCGGGCATAACAGTTTCGCTAACGGTTGTTTCGGTGTCCTTGCCGTCTTTGAATTCGCGGCGTTTGACGAGTTCGGTAGTGAACAGATCGTTTTGCTGAATCTCTTTGATAAATTTCGCGCCGCCCGCGTCCTCGTATTCTTCGCGGCTCAGTATCCGATACGTGTTCTTGCCCGCCGCGTCGTAACCGATGTTGTCGGCAATCGCCATGAATATCGGATAATCCAGAAGTTGACGCTTCTCGGCTTCATAGCGTTCCTCCAAGTCTTCCCTAAACTCATCAAACTTTTCGGCGTACTCTTCGGAAATCTCCTTTTTCTTCGCATCGTTCTCTTCCGTTTTAACCTTGAGCAGTGGCTTGAGCTTTTCCTTGCGCTCGCGCTCCCATGCCTCGAATGTGGGAATGAGATTCGCCTCATCGGCTAAACGGTCTTGCAAGCCGCGTTTCTTATCACGGATTTGTCTGGTCGTTTCCGCCGCGTGCTTCTTCAAAAACAGAATCGAACTCTTCACGCCCGCGCCCGTATTGGTGAAAGTCGTCTGCGGCAACGAAACGACGCCGACGATGCGAAACTTTTCCTCAATCGAATCGCGGACGTATTGCGAACTGCTGTTCGTCAAAATACCGTCAGGAACTACAACCGCTAAGTACCCGCCTTCTTTCAAAAATTTATGACCCTGCTCGATGAATAAAACTTCCGTGCTTTGATTCTCTCTGCCTGTCGTCGTGTGTTTGCCTTTGACCTTCGCATCAATCCAATTTGTCTCCTTGAGAGCGAAGTTGTAATAAGGCGCGGTCGCTTTATCAACCTGCATGTAGGCTTTTTCAGATTGCTTGACTATTGAGCCGAACGGCGGATTCGTGACGATGAAGTCAAAACTGTTTTCTTTGAAACCTCGATTGTTTTTGACTTCGGCGATGTGATCAATCTGATATAAGCCGTCATAAGTGACCACGTTAGTATGGCCGTCGTCGTGAATAATCATATTCATCTTGGCGACGCGGCTGATTTGATCGTTTATCTCGATTCCGAAAAGGTTTTTCTCAGCGAAGGTGTGCCAGTAATTATAATGCTCAACTTTTTCATCCGGGTTATCTAAATCAAAATACTTGTCTGCTTGTCGGCGCACTTTATCCAAAACATAAAGCAGAAAACCTCCTGAGCCGCAAGAAGTGTCTAAAACGCGATGTTCATTTGTTATTGGCAAGGCTTCAACAGCAAATTTGACTACATTACGCGGCGTAAAATACTGTCCGAACTCGCCGCGAAAATAAGTTCCTAGGAAAGTCTCAAAGGCTTTCCCCTTGCTGTCTAAATCGGTTTTGGAAAAACTGATGCCTTGAAAATATTCGACGACGGTTTTGATTCGCTCAACTGATAAATCAATCGGCTTGTTGAAAATCTCCGGGTCTTTGTCCTTGCCTTTATCGTAAAGCTCAAAAACTCTCTTCCTTAACGCTTCTAAGTTCTTTGCATCGTCTTCATATTCACTGAAAATCTGAAATTGATAAGGATCGCCTTTCTTCCTGTTGCGTTCATCCCAGACTTTGCAAAAGATGAGCTTGTCGAGTTCGTCAAAGGCTTGTGACGGATTCAATTCGCCGCCCGCCCAGAGCGCATCGTGCGCTTGTTTGAAGATGCGCGTGAGTTCGCTTTCAGGCACAGGCTCAATATCGTTAGTTCTTATCCTTTCTTCTTTTCCTCTAATGCGGTCGATATAAAAGCCGCCTTTCGCGTATTTGTATTTTTTCGCATCTGTCTGTCCGAAATAAGGCAGATCGGCTTCGCTAGTTCGCTTATTCTTCTCTTTATCGAAACGGTAAAACTCTTGCTTGTTTCCTTTCGTTACCCAAATAAATTTTGTAGTTCCGGCAATGGCATAAGCGTAAGAAAACGCTTGCTCGACGGCTTGCTTAAATTCCAGTTCCGAAACTTCAGGGCTTTTGCACTCCACCACTATATAAGGCTTTTCGCGCTCATCATCTGCGTAAACGATGATGTCGGCCTCTTTGATAGAAACGCCCATCTTGACTGTTGAAAACATCTCGATGCGGTCGGCCGAATAGCCGTATTCCAGAACGAGGCGGCAAAATGTTTCGGCTTGCACCTTTTCTTCCGGGTTCTGAAAATTGCGCTTTTTACCTTGCCGAAGATATGTGATGTATTTCTGTTCTTCGTCAAAAGCAATTAGATTTCTCTCAACAGCTCTCTGCAAAGTATCCATATTATTTCACTCAAAGTTATCACTTATGCTTCGGCTTGCTCGGCAGTTTTGCAGGTAGGTCTAATTCATCGTCAACTAGCACGTCCAAACAGACGCCCGCCAGTCTCGCATACTTCAACAGCACAGGTAAGGGCGGTTCGCCCGTGCCTCTTTCATATTCTGAAATCCTGTTCTGCGTCAGGTCAACGTCCAGTGTCTTGATCAAGTCGTTTTGAGATAGACCGAGAGTTACACGAATCTGAATAAGTTTTTCGGTAAGACGCTTCGGCTTGTGACGCACACCCCTAGCCATCAGAAGTTTCCTCCTGACAGACACAGGTTGCTCCCAACCGAAGTTTCGGTTAAGCTGTCGCTGCGTAACTGATTCGCCGTGAGTAAGAACCTCTCCACTCGCACGGCGATGCTCATCACTCCTTTGAGGTTGAGGTTGAGCTACGCATTGGCCGTCGCTTATTTTTTCAAAAAAAGACCGCGCGCATCATATCAGACCGTGCTAGAGTTAAGCATCTTCACCTTGACTCGTCTGGCCTCTGTCAAACTTAAACATAGTTAGCAGAGGCTGCGCGGGGCTTGTAGCCCAACTACAGCGCAAGTCCCTCCTCATGCATAGGACGATAGCTGTATGTCTCACATACTGTTAGTCGAAGATCATAAGGTCGTCGCGCAAGCCGTCAAAGATACGTTGGAAGAAGAAGGCTGGCGCGTCACGCTCTGTTACGACGGCGCATCTGCCGTAACAAGGCTGGCGAGCGATGCCGGTTATAGCCTCTTGATGTTTAATAACCATCCACCGAACGTCAATGGCCTTGAGTTGGTGCGCTACGCCCGCCAACTTCCGCATCGCAAACAGACGCCGATCATTATGTTCTCCGTGAACGACTATAGCCGTGATGCGCAGCAGGCAGGCGCGAATGAGTTTTTAAGGAAGCCTCAAGATATAGGAAAGATTGTGAAGACCGTCGCCCGTTTGCTCGACACCTGATGCGGGCGTGTCTTTACAGAAGCCGCGTCCGGGTCAGACGATGTCGAGCCGCGCCTTAGATGACGTGGAAGCGACGGGGGCTGACGTGCGCGGCGTGATTTGCTGTTTGCGGCCAAGGGCGCGCGCGCACGCGTTTCAGTGGAGCGCGGGTTTCTTGATGATGCCGCCCTGTGCGTCGGCCAGCGGGTGCGACAGGATGAAAGCCGAGGGGTCTATGTCTTTGGCGACCGTCTTGACCCGACCGATCTCCAGTCGGGTGACGACGCAGTACAAAATATCCTGCTCGGCGTCGGTCAAACCGCCGCGACCTTTGTAGACCGTGACGCCGCGATTCAGGTCGGCGATGATAGCGCGCCGCATCTCTTCGCTGCGCTCGGAGATGATGGTGATGGCGGTATATTCCTCGATGCCGTGCAGGAGGAAGTCTATCGTCTTCGACGCGGCGACGTAGGTGAGAATCGAATAGAGCGCGCGTTCGATGCTGAGGAAGAAGGCGGCGGCCGCGAAGATGAAGATGTTGAGGATGAGGATCACGTCGCCGACGCGCAGCAGGTAGCTGCTCTTGCTGACGAGCAAGGCCGCGACCTCCGTGCCGTCCAGAACCGCGCCGCCGCGAATGGCGAGGCCGATCCCCGCGCCGATGAAGATGCCCCCGAAGATCGCTGTCAGCAGCGGGTCGGGCGTCACGTCCGGGTACTTGACGAGGGCGAGACAGAGAGACAGCCCCGCAATCGCCAGCGCGCTCTTGAGCGCGAACGTCTTGCCGATCTGCCGGTAGCCGAGCGCGATGAAGGGAAGATTGAAGACGAAGATCAGGATCGCCAGCGGCAGGCCGAGCACGTCCGAGAGCAGCATGGAAATGCCCGTCACGCCGCCGTCAATAAAACCGCTCGACAGCAAGAACCCTTTCAGCCCCATCCCCGCCGAAAGAATCCCCAACACTATCAGCAGCGCGTTGCCCACTTTGCGGCCGAACTGTTTCATCCCCCAAAGATAATCCCTGAACGGCCGACTCGCAAAATCCCCACGCGCGGGGTTTGCGTACGCGTCTCACTTACTCCGCACCTGCGAGACTCAACGGATTCCCGCGTCGAGCGTCAGGGCGTGGAGGCGATTGCCCTGCGAGGTGTAGAGCAGGCCGGTCTCCTCGGCGGTGGTGAAGCGCGGGTCTGGGTGTTCGAGGCGCAGTTCGCGCTCGGTGCGCCCGTTGTTGAGATTGACGCCCGCGAGGCCGCTACCGCCGCCCGTCTTCAAATTCGTGTAGTAATACATCCACTGGCCGCGCAGGGCTGCGAGGCGTTCGCGCCGCCAGAGGAAACGCGAGAGGCGCGCGAGTTGGCTGGCGGGGTCGAGCCTGTCTAGGAGGCGTTCGTCCACGTCGCGCACGGAGGGGCGCGGCAGGTCTGAGACATCGACGCGCGGCATGCTCGGCATGTTCGGCAGGCGAAAGTTTGCGGCTTCGCGTGCGCGCGAGGCGATGCCGTAGGGGGTGAAGCGGCGCGTGATCTCCTGACGCGCTGCGCCTGCGGCGAGCGAGGTGAGACCCGGCAGCGTGTTGCGCGCCGAGAGTCCAGACCAGCGGAGCGCGGTCGCGGCGCGCGAGACCGTGCGGACGCCGCCGAAGACCGACGTGGCCGTGCCGCCGTAGCGGAAGTAGAGCGAGGCGGCGCGCGCGGCAATCGCGCCCACGGTACGCAGAAAGCCGCGCCCCGGCGGCGTGTGGCGCGTGCGCCACAACTCGCGGCCGCTCTGTGCGTCGAAGGCCGCGATCTCGTTGCGCCCGCCGACGACGGCCGCGCCCCGCTCGTTGACGAGGACGAAGGCCGCGCGCTCGATCCGGTGCGAGATTTTCGCACGACGTTTGCCCGTCGCCGCGTCGATCCAGATAAGGTCGTCGCGGTCGGCGATGAGGATCGTGGAGGCGTCTGGCAGCGCGAGATTGGTGATTCCTTTGTCCGCGCCCTTGTAACGCCAGCGCACCTTGCCCGTCGTCGTGTCAATCGCGCTCACGCCGTAGGGGCCGCGCTCCGTGGTCTCGCCGTCTTTGAGACGCGTGAACTGCCCGCCCGTGCGCACGTAGAGCGTCGCGCCCTCGCCCGCGAGCAGCATTTCGGGCGCGAGGCCGACATCTTTCGCCTCCCACGCCACTTCAAAATCGGAACGCGAAACGGCGCGCACGCGGCCGCGCCCCGAAGTGTAGATGTAGCGTTCGTCGAAGACGGGGTCGGCCTCGGTCAACGCGAGTCCTTCCTCGTTGACGCGAAATTTTTCGCGCTCGCGGCTCTTGCCCGTCGGCGCATCGAACGACGTGACGCCCTCGTAAAAGAGATACAGGCGGCCGTCGGCGAAAAGCGGCGGGTGATAATTGTCGAGCGTGAAGTTGGTCTCCACCTCCGCGCCCTCCTCGCCCCACGCGGCGGGCATCAATTCCACTTCGCCCGTCTCGTGCTTCCACAACTCTTCGCCGTCCGCGAGATTGAAGACGTGCGTGACCGGATGCTTCTTCAACCCGTCGCCCGATTTGCCGCGCGCGCCGCGCACGAGCACCACGGCGAGCCTCTGCGCTTCCGTGTCCACGGCCATCTGCATGACGCTGCCGCGCACGCGGTCGCTCTGCCAGAGCCGGCCGCCCGTCAGGATGTCGGTCGCTTCGAGTCGCGTCTTGCCGTCGCTTTCCAGACTCAGGAGCAAGATGTCCGTGCCGGGCACGGGCGCGATGTCCGTCTCGTCGAGCCGGACGTTCTTGCGCCGCCACAGGATTTCGCCGCGCTCGCCGTCAACCGCGTAGAGCGACGATTGCGTGCCGACGAGCAGCACGCCCAACTCCGTCAACTGGTAAAAACGCACGTCGCCGTCGAAGCGCGCAGACCATCGCGGGGCGGCCTTCGCCCCCGAAGGAAAGCCGAGCGCGGCGGCCAGACAGACGACCATTAACAGCAGAGGAACATTGCGCCGGAAGGAAAAAGGTCGAAATCGCATCATCAAAAAACTCCCTCGGAGGTCGAACTTTGCGCCCGCCCACGTCAGTCTATAACCGCGCCGCGCGGATGCAAAACGGCACAGGCGTGCGCCACACGCGCACATGCGGGATTTACATATTTTCGCCGGACGGGTATAAATTGAGGTGACGAAAGACTTGGACAACCAACACAATTGAACTTCTCCCTCGAACTCTCCATCCATTCCGTTACCGGCTGTGCCGTTTCCTAGCGGCGCGGCGCGTGTTTACTAACAGCTAAGATGCTCTGATAGGGACGAGCGGCGAGGGGTTTTTTTGCTGCGAACCGAAAATTCCTTTCCGGCACAGGGATCAATATTTTTTGGAAGGACGCAATGCGAAATCAACAGGCAACATCGGATTTACTCGACACCAAGCTGCTCCTGAAAACCCTGATGGCTTTCAAGAAGGGCGACTTCTCGGCGCGCCTCCCGACCGAATGGACGGGCGAGGCCGGCAAGATCGCCGACACCTTGAACGACATCATGGAACTGAACGACCAGACCGCCAAAGAACTCGAACGCGTCAGCCGCGTCGTCGGCCGCGACGGCAAGATCACGCAGCGCGCCTCGCTCGCAGGGGCGCACGGCTCTTGGGTCGAAGTAGTTGACTCGGTCAACATGCTCATCGACGACATGGCGCGCCCCACGAACGAGATCACACGCGTCATCGGCGCAGTCGCCAACGGCGACCTCTCGCAGCGCATGGCGCTCGACGTGGAAGGCCGTCCGCTCAAGGGCGAGTTCCTGCGCTCCGTCAAGATCGTCAACTCGATGGTGGATCAACTCGGCTCGTTCGCCTCGGAAGTAACGCGCGTAGCGCGCGAAGTGGGGACGGAAGGCAAACTCGGCGGCGAAGCGAAAGTGAAAGGTGTCGCGGGCACTTGGAAAGATTTGACCGACAGCGTCAACTCCATGGCCGGTAACCTCACCGCGCAGGTGCGCAACATCGCGGACGTAACGACGGCGGTTGCGAACGGCGACTTGTCGAAGAAGATCACTGTAGATGTAAAGGGCGAAATCCTCGAACTCAAGAACACCATCAACACGATGGTGGATCAGTTGAACTCGTTTGCGTCGGAAGTGACACGCGTGGCGCGCGAGGTGGGAACGGAAGGCAAGCTCGGCGGGCAAGCAGACGTGCGCGGCGTGGCCGGAACGTGGAAAGACCTGACCGATAACGTGAACTCGATGGCGAGCAACCTGACGGGTCAGGTGCGCAATATCGCAGAGGTGACGACGGCGGTTGCGAACGGCGACCTGTCGAAGAAGATCACCGTTGACGTGAAGGGCGAAATCCTCGAACTCAAAATCACGATCAATACGATGGTGGATCAGTTGAACTCGTTCGCGTCGGAAGTCACGCGCGTGGCGCGCGAGGTGGGTAGCGAAGGGAAACTCGGCGGGCAAGCCGACGTGAAAGGCGTCGCCGGAACGTGGAAGGATTTAACGGATAACGTCAATTCGATGGCGAGCAACCTGACGGGTCAGGTGCGCAACATCGCAGAGGTGACAACGGCGGTCGCCAACGGCGACCTGTCGAAGAAGATCACGGTGGACGTGCGCGGCGAGATTCTGGAGTTGAAAGACACCATCAATACGATGGTGGATCAACTAAACGGCTTTGCCTCGGAAGTCACGCGCGTGGCGCGCGAAGTGGGTAGTGAAGGGAAACTCGGCGGCCAAGCCGACGTGAAGGGTGTTGCCGGAACGTGGAAGGATTTGACCGACAGTGTGAATTCGATGGCCGGGAATCTCACCGGGCAAGTGCGTAACATCGCAGAGGTGACAACCGCGGTTGCGAACGGCGACTTGTCGAAGAAAATCACGGTGGACGTGCGCGGCGAGATTCTGGAGTTGAAAGACACCATCAATACGATGGTGGATCAACTCAATGCGTTCGCGTCGGAAGTAACGCGCGTGGCGCGTGAGGTGGGCAGCGAGGGTAAATTGGGCGGGCAGGCCGATGTGCGCGGCGTGGCCGGAACGTGGAAGGATTTGACCGACAGTGTGAACTCGATGGCCGGGAATCTCACCGGGCAAGTGCGCAACATCGCAGAGGTGACAACGGCGGTCGCGAACGGCGACCTGTCGAAGAAGATCACGGTGGATGTGCGGGGCGAGATTCTTGAGTTGAAGGACACCATCAATACGATGGTGGATCAACTCGGCTCGTTTGCGTCGGAAGTAACACGCGTGGCGCGCGAAGTGGGCACGGAAGGGAAACTCGGCGGTCAGGCGCAGGTGACGGGCGTGGCGGGGACGTGGAAAGACCTGACCGATAATGTGAACTCGATGGCGGGGAATCTTACCGGGCAGGTGCGTAACATCGCGGACGTGACGACGGCGGTTGCGAACGGCGACCTGTCGAAGAAGATCACTGTGGACGTGCGCGGCGAGATTTTGGAGTTGAAAGACACCATCAACACGATGGTGGATCAGCTGAACTCGTTTGCGTCGGAAGTGACGCGCGTGGCGCGCGAGGTGGGCACGGAAGGCAAGCTCGGCGGGCAAGCCGACGTACGCGGCGTGGCCGGAACGTGGAAAGACCTGACCGATAACGTGAACTCGATGGCGGGGAATCTGACAGGTCAGGTGCGCAACATCGCAGAGGTGACAACCGCAGTCGCAAACGGCGACCTGTCGAAGAAGATCACCGTAGATGTAAAGGGCGAAATCCTCGAACTCAAGAACACCATCAACACGATGGTGGATCAGTTGAACTCGTTTGCGTCGGAAGTGACACGCGTGGCGCGCGAAGTGGGAACGGAAGGCAAGCTCGGCGGGCAAGCGGACGTGCGCGGCGTGGCCGGGACGTGGAAAGACCTAACCGATAACGTCAACTCGATGGCGAGCAACCTCACCGGACAGGTGCGCGGTATCGCGAAGGTCGTGACGGCGGTGGCGGGCGGCGACTTGAAGCGCAAATTGACCGTCGAGGCGAAGGGCGAGATCGCGGAGTTGGCCGACACCATCAACAGCATGACCGATACGCTCGCCACCTTCGCCGATCAGGTGACGACCGTGGCGCGCGAGGTGGGCGTCGAAGGAAAACTCGGCGGGCAGGCGAACGTGCCCGGAGCGGCGGGCACTTGGCGCGACCTGACGGACAACGTGAACGGCCTTGCGGCCAACCTTACGACGCAGGTGCGCGCCATCGCGGACGTATCGACGGCCGTGACGAAAGGCGACCTGACGCGCTCGATTGATGTGGAGGCGCTCGGCGAAGTGGCCGCGCTCTCCGAAACCATCAACGAGATGATCCTCAATCTCAAGGAGACGACGCAGAAGAACACCGAGCAGGATTGGCTCAAGACGAACCTCGCGCGCTTCACGCGCATGTTGCAGGGGCAGCGCGACATGGCGACCGTCTCGCAACTCGTCCTCTCCGAACTCGCGCCGCTCGTCGATGCGCAGCAGGGCGTCTTCTACGTCAACGCTTCCAACAACGGCCAGCCGCTGATGAAACTGCTCGGCGGCTACGCCTTCACGGAGCGCAAGAATTTGTCGAACGAGTACAAGCCGGGACAGGGACTCGTCGGCCAGTGCGTCTTGGAGAAAGAGCGCATTCTGCTGACGAACGTGCCGGACAATTACATCCGTATCGGGTCGGGACTCGGCGAAGCGCCGCCGCTGAACATCATCGTGTTGCCCGTCCTGTTTGAAGGCGAGGTCAAGGCGGTCATCGAACTCGCGTCGTTCAATCGTTTCAACGACACGCACCTGACGTTTCTCGATCAACTGACCGAATCCATCGGCATCGTCCTCAATACGATTGAGGCCAACAGCCGCACCGAAGATTTGCTGTTGCAATCGCAGTCGCTCGCGGCCGAACTACAGAGCCAGCAGGACGAACTCAAGAAGAAGAACGAGCAACTCGAACAGCAGGCCGAATCCTTGCGCGAGTCGGAAGAATTGTTGAAGAGCCAGCAGGAGGAGTTGCAGCAGACCAACGAGGAGTTGCAGGAGAAGGCCACGCTCTTGGAGAAGCAGAAGGCCGAGGTCGAGGCGAAGAACCGCGAGGTCGAGGAAGCGCGTTGGGCGATGGAAGAGAAGGCCGAGCAGTTGGCGCTCACTTCCAAGTACAAGTCGGAGTTCTTGGCGAACATGTCGCACGAACTGCGGACGCCTCTGAACAGCATGCTCATCCTCTCGCGCCAGTTGTCCGAGAACAAAGACGACAATCTCACGCCGAAGCAGGTGCAGTTCGCAGAGACGATCCACTCGTCGGGCGCGGACTTGCTCTCGCTCATTAACGATATTCTCGATCTCTCCAAGATCGAATCCGGCATGATGGGCATCGACATCAGCGACGTGTCGTTTGCCGACGTGGGCGGGCAACTCGAACGCAGCTTCCAGCAGGTCGCGCTCGATAAGAAACTCGATTTCACCGTCGAACGCGACGCCACGTTGCCCGTCTCGATGCGCACCGACGAAAAGCGTCTGCAACAGATTCTCAAGAACCTGCTCTCGAACGCCTTCAAGTTCACGGAGCAGGGGAGCGTTACGCTCAAGATGGAAGCGGCGATGCCGGGGCAGAAGTTTTATCAAGAGTCGCTTAACCGCGCCGAGCGGGTCGTCGCCTTCTCGGTCTCGGACACGGGGATCGGCATCGCGCCCGACAAGCAGCGCATCATCTTCGAGGCGTTTCAGCAGGCCGACGGCACGACGAGCCGCAAGTACGGCGGGACGGGACTCGGGCTGTCGATCAGTCGCGAGATTGCGCGCCTGCTCGGCGGCGAGATTCGCGTCATGAGCGCGCCCGGCGAGGGCAGCACCTTCACGCTCTACTTGCCGCTCACACACATATCTCCTGCGCCGTCCGGCAACGGCTCCGGCCACAATCTGGACGTGACGGGAGGCACGCGCGTGACGGCTGCCGCCGCCGCCGCCAACGCGTCCGACTACGCCGCGTGGAGTTCGTCTTCGATTTACGACGCGGAGGCCGTCGTCGTCGGGGCAAACGATGTTGCAGACGACCGCAACAGCATCTTCGACGGCGAGCGCATCGTGCTGATCGTCGAAGACGACCTCAATTTCGCGCGCATCCTTTTAGACCTCGCGCGCGAGAAGAACTTCAAGGGACTCGTCGCCACGCGCGGCGACGCCGCCCTCGCCCTCGCGCGCAAGTACAAGCCCGACGCCATCACGCTCGACATCAAGCTGCCGGATCGTGACGGCTGGACGGTGCTCGACCGCCTCAAGCACGACCCGAACACGAGCCACATCCCCGTCCACATCATTTCGGGCGAGGAGCAACGCCAGCGTGCGCTCCACCTCGGCGCGATCACGCACCTGCAAAAACCCGTGAGCCGCGAAGATTTGGCTTCGGCCTTCGACCAGATTACGGCCTTCGCCGAACGGCGCGTGCGCCGCCTGCTGGTCGTCGAAGACGACGACGCGCAGCGCATGAGCATCGTCGAACTGATCGGCAACGGAGACGTCACGACCACCGCCGTCGCCACGGGGCAGGAGGCGCTCGACGCCTTGCAGTCTGAACCGTTCGACTGCATGGTGGTTGATCTGAAACTGCCGGACATGACGGGCTTCGAGTTGATCGAGAAGATTCAAAAAGACCTCGGCCGCGCGGACTTGCCCATCATCGTCTACACGGGCAAGGAACTGACGGCGAAGGAGGAGACGCAACTGCGAAAGGTCGCCGACGCGATCATCGTCAAGGAAGTGAGTTCGCCGGAACGTCTGCTCGCGGAAACCGCGCTCTTCCTGCACCGCGTCGAGGCCAATTTGCCTGAGCCGAAGCGTCGGATGCTCGAACAACTGCACCGGCGCGATCCGGTGCTGGCCGGTCGCAAGGTCTTGATCGTGGACGACGACGTGCGCAACATCTTCGCGTTGACGAGCGCGCTCGAGAGCCACAACATGGATGTCGTCCACGCCGAGAACGGGCAGGAGGGCATCGACACGCTCAAGGCGACCGAAGGCATCGAGGCCGTCCTGATGGACATCATGATGCCCGGCATGGACGGCTACGAGGCTATCCGCGCGATCCGGCAGATCGAGAGGTTCAAGAATTTGCCGATCATCGCGCTCACCGCCAAGGCGATGAAGGCCGACCGCGACCGCTGCATCGAGGCCGGGGCTTCGGATTACATCTCGAAGCCGCTCGACATCGATCAACTGCTGTCGCTCCTGCGCGTCTGGCTCTACCATCAGGAGGAAGCGCAAGCCTGATGAGCGCGCTCTTACAATCCGACCAGACTCAACTTGAAGACATCGAGATCGCGTTGCTTCTCGAAGGATTGTATCGCGTCTACGGCTTCGACTTTCGCGACTACTCGCCCGCCTCGATCAAGCGGCGGATACTGGAACGCATGCGCGCCGAGAAGATCGCGACCGTCTCGGCCTATCAGGATTGCGTGCTGCACGACGACGCGTGTATGGAGAGGCTGCTGGTCGGCCTCTCCGTCCACGTCACTTCGATGTTTCGCGATCCGAGTTTCTACCTGACGTTTCGCACGAAGGTCGTCCCCATCCTGCGGACTTACCCGACGGTGCGCATCTGGCACGCGGGCTGTTCGACGGGCGAGGAAGTTTATTCGATGGCGATTCTCTTGCAGGAGGAAGGGCTGTATCGCAAGTGCGTCATCTATGCGACGGACATCAGCCGCGACGTTTTGCGTAAGGCGCGCGAGGGCATCTTCCCGCTCGCGGCGATGCAGGAATACACGGGCAACTACATGCGCGCGGGCGGCAAGCACGAATTCTCCGACTACTACACGGCGCACTACGACAACGTGATCTTCCACCCCGCGCTCAAAACGAACGTCGTCTTCTCCGAACACAACCTCGTGACGGACGGGTCGTTCAACGAGTTTCACGTCATCCTGTGCCGCAACGTGATGATCTATTTCAACAAGGCGTTGCAGGAGCGCGTGCATAATTTGATCTATGAAAGCCTGTCGATGTTCGGCGTCTTCGGGCTGGGCAACAAGGAGTCTCTGAAGTTTACGCCGCGCGCCGATTTTTATGAGAAGCTCGATAGCCGCGATAAACTGTACCGGAAGGTGAAATAGCGTTGACGTTCGAGATTGTCGTCATCGGGACATCATACGGCGGGCTGTCCGCGCTGCAAGAAGTGTTGCCCGCGCTCGCGCCCGACTTCGGCATGCCCGTCGTCGTCGTGCAGCATCGCGGCAAGGACACGGACAACCTCTGCGAGTTTTTGCAACGCCACTCGGCGTTGCCGCTCTCGGAGCCGAACGACAAGGAGGCGATTGCGCCGGGGCGCGTCTATCTCGCGCCGCGCGATTATCATTTGTTGATTGAAAAAGACGGCTTCGCGCTCTCCACGGAAGCCCCGGTCGGCTATGCGCGCCCGTCCATCAACGTCTTGTTCGAATCGGCGGCCGAGATTTATCAGGAGCACGTCGTCGGCGTCGTCCTGACGGGCGCGAACACGGACGGCGCACGGGGCTTAGCGAAAATTAAATCTTATGGCGGGTTGTGCGTGGTGGAAGACCCGGAGGGCGCGAAGTCGCGCGGGATGCCGCAGGCGGCGATTGCCGCCACGCCGGTCGATGCGATCCTGCCGCTCCCGAAGATCGCGTCCTTCCTGAATCAACTGTGCCAGCACGAGCCGAGATCGTCTTATGCAAGCTGAGTCGCAAAAAATCAATATCTTGATGGTGGACGACAGCCCGACGAACTTGCTCGCGCTCGAAGCCATCCTCGCCGCCCCGGAACGCAATCTCGTCCGCGCCGCTTCGGGCGACGAAGCGTTGCGTTACCTGCTCGACACGGACGTGGCCGTCATCCTGCTCGACGTGTACATGCCCGGCATCGACGGCCTTGAGACGGCCGCGCTCATTCGCGGGCGCGAAAAATCGCGCGACATCCCGATCATCTTCCTGACCGCAGATTCCACGGGCAACCGCCACATCGCGCGCGGCTATTCGCTCGGCGCGGTCGATTACATCCTCAAACCCATCGACCCCGACATCCTGCGCTCGAAGGTCGCCGTCTTCGTCGAGTTGTTCAAGAAGACGGAGGAGATCAAGCGGCAGGCGGAACTCCTGCACGAGAAGAACATCGAACTGGAGAACGCCAACCTCCAGCGTCTCGGCAAATTGATCGAACTCGGGCAGGAACTAGCCGCCGAACGCGACCCCAAACAGGTCTTGGAAAAGTTTTGCCGCGCGGCGCGCGACATCATCGGCGCGGAGCACGCGGGCGTCGGCGTGCTGTCGGAAGGCGGGCAGACGCTTCGCTATTATTGCCACTGCGAAGTGTGTGAATCGGGCGACGACGAGAACGCTTCGCCGCAGGCGAGCGAGCGCGTGCTCACCTTGTTGCTCGAAGAAGGCAGGCCGCTGCGTCTGAGCGAAACGGCAGGCACGCTCGACGGCGAACACGTCGCGTCGCCGCGCGTCTCGATGCAGTCGTTCCTCGGCGCGCCCATCCTCTCGCCCACGCACGCTTACGGCTGGCTCTACCTCTCCAACAAACTCGACGCAGACGAGTTCAGCGAGGCCGACGAACGGCTCGCCGTGACGCTCGCCACGCAGGTCGCTTCCTCTTACGAAAACGCGCGGCTCTACGCAGAGGCGCAGCGACACGCCTCCGAGTTGCAGCAGGAGGTGGCCGAACGCAAACTGGCCGAAGAGGCGCGCGCCCGCCTGCTCGTGCGCGAACAGGCCGCGCGCGCCGACGCCGAGCGCGCCAACCGCACCAAAGACGAATTTCTCGCCACGCTCTCGCACGAACTACGCACGCCGCTCACTGCCATCCTCGGCTGGACGCACCTGATTCGCGGCGGCAACCTCGACGCCGCGATGATGACGCGCGCGCTCGAAACCATCGAACGCAACGCCCGCGCGCAGTCGCAGTTGATCGACGATCTGCTCGACGTGTCGCGCATCATCACCGGCAAACTGATGCTCGACTTCCGCCCCGTCGAACTCGCCTCCATCATCGAGGCGACCGTGGACACCGTGCGCCCGATGGCCGAGGCCAAATCCATCCACGTGCAGCCGTTGCTCAAAACGTCGCACTGCGTCGTGTCGGGCGACCCGGCGCGTTTGCAGCAGGTGGTCTGGAATCTCTTCTCGAACGCCGTCAAGTTCACGCCCGAAGGCGGAAAGGTCGAAGTCGGCCTGACGTGCGACGAGCAACACGTCGAGTTGGAGGTGTGCGACACGGGGCAGGGCATCCATCCTGATTTTCTCCCTTACATCTTCGACCGCTTCCGGCAGGCCGACGGCACGACGACGCGTAAGCACGGCGGCCTCGGCCTCGGTCTCGCCATCGTGCGCCATCTCGTCGAGTTACACGGCGGCACGATCAGCGCGCACAGCGACGGCGACGGCTGCGGGTCAACTTTCACGCTCTCGCTCCCGCTCGCTTCGGCCTTGTCCGCAACCGACGGTAACTCCGGCGAGGGCGCAGCCGATGGACAGCCGAGCGACAACGACGCCTCCGCCGCCGTAGCGGTGATGACGACGCCGATGGACGGGAAAGAGTCGCAGTCGGACGTGCTCGGCGGCCTGCGTATCCTGATCGTTGACGACGAGGCGGACACGCGCGAGTTGGTGAAGGAAGTGTTGGTGCGTCAGGGCGCGGAGGTGCGTGTGAGCGAGTCCGCGGCGGAAGCCCTGCGAACCCTCGCGGTGTGGAATCCCGACCTGCTCATCTCGGATATCGGCATGCCGGTGGAGGACGGGTACGAGTTGATCAAGCAGGTGCGCAGGTTCGACGCGGAACACCACGGGCAGATACCGGCCGTCGCGCTGACCGCTTACGTCGGAGTTGAAGACCACCAGCGCGCGCTCGACGCGGGCTTCCAGACGCACCTCGCCAAACCGATTGTGCCGAAAGCCTTGATCGAGACGGTCGCGCGCGTCGCCGGGCGCGTGACGCCGATAGATGCCTGAGCCGCTCGGTAGATGCCGGAGTCTCTTTGCCAGACGCGCGGAGGCGTCGCCCCGTCTGCCTTGAGATGTGAAGTCGCAAGACTAGCCCGCGTGCAGCAGCGTCCGCATCTCGCGGCCGAAGCGCACGTCGATCTTGCCCCGCCGCGCTTCCACCACGTTGCCCTCTCCGAATTTCGGATGTGTGATTTGATCGCCCGCCGCGTATGTCTCCTGTGGCGAGTAGGAACGCGCGGGTCGGCCGGACGCCGCACGCGCTTTGACTTCGACGGAACGCGCGCCGTCCGCCCGGCGCGGCTTCGCCGCCGCTTTGGCCTGCGGGTCGCGGTAGAGATGTGCGGACTGACAATAGTTGCAAGTGACGCGTTCGATGCGCCCTTCGGAGTGAAGGGCGACGACCTGATGCATGCGTTCTTCCTTGCAACGACCGCAATAGGTCATGACGTCGTCGCCGAGACGAATCCTTTTCAACATTGTGTGATTGATAATTTCCCGGTTGGCAGATAAGTTGAATTGCTGCGGAACTAACCCCGCCCCCTTGTGCCCGCCGTCATCCCAGTAGTTTTAATTTCTCTAATCCCACAAACACTATGACGCAGCCCGCGCGATAGCGCAAACGCGCCGCCCGCGTGGAAACTTTCGACGTCGCGAAAAAAGTTCGGGACGCTCGCGTGCGAGCGTCCCGAGCTATTCCGACAGCCGTTTTTCCGGTCGCCTCTAGTAACGACGGCGCGGGTAAGTCCGGCTGCGTTTGGTGTAGATGTAAGAGCCGCCCGCCCCGGCCAGTGCGCCCACGGCCGCCGCGCGCTTCCCGCCGAACGCGCCGCCTAAGCCCGCGCCGAGCGCAGTGCCGCCGAGCACCGTCCCGATTCTGCGGTTGCGCGAAGAAAAATTGCGCCGCGCCGCACGACGATTCAGAGCATACAACGCGCCCGAGCCGCCGCCGATGGCCGCGCCCTTTTTACCCGCGACGAGCGCGCCGACGAGCGCGCCGCCGCCGATGATGGCCGCCGTGCGCGCCTTGCGGCCGAAGCGCGAACGCCCCTCTTGCGCCGACGCCGCCGGAGCAGCCGCCGCCGTCAAAACCGCCACACACAAGAAAGATAGAAAGAGTCTCCGCATGTCACACCCCACAGTTGAATTTTGTTTGAATTGGTCGGCTGGCGAGACGGCCGAGTTTTGGTCTCCCCGCCCTGCAAAATCCTAAAGGAGAGACCCGTTGCGCTCTCCCCTTCGCAACGGGTCTCTCAATTGGATCGTCGTTCACTTGCGTGTTGACGACTCGACATTCTCTATAACAAGGCTTGTGCCACAACTATCCCTGCGGGCACGCTCACGCGGAAACCTCTGGAAAACCCCGCTGTTCGCACGCGTCGCCGCGCCTCGACGCTAGACGGCGCGGCGACGCGTGCGGGCGCGAACTCACGATATGGGTTGCGGCATAAACGAAAAGGTGAAGCCCGCCGCCCGGCAAGCGCGCGGGGCGAGGCGTGCGTCGCGTGCTTGTAGTTTCAACCGCCACATAATAATCTGTGTGCCCAACAACCAACACTTTCGGCACACAGAGGAGATGACATGTCAGAACAGATCAACTCAGGACAGATTGAAGAGCGCGAGACGCCCGCCTCCGGGCTGTTGTTGTCCGTCGAACCCTTGCAGGCGAGCGCGCAACTGAACGCGAGCGACGGCAACGCTGACACCGGCGGCTCGGGCGAGAAAGACACCTCTGACGACGCGGCCTCAGACGCCGACGGCTCAGATACGAGCGGCACGGACACAGACCTGACCGACGCCCTCGGCATGGACACCGACGGCTCGGACGCCGCCGACACGGATGGTTCGGACGCTGCCGACACCGACGGCTCGGATTCCGACAGTTCGGACTCCGATAGTTCGGATTCCGACGCGTCGATCAAAATCGACGGCAAGGATGCTTAAACGTTCGCCAGCCGCTTTATGAACGGGGAAGTCGCCAACGGCTTGAGCGGTCTTTTAGAGCCGCACACGGCGGAGGAGTTCCTCGCCTCCTTCTGGGGTCAGACGCATAAGCACATACGCGGGGGGCGGGGGAAGTTCGCGCGCCTGCTGCCGTGGGAATGTCTGAACAACATCCTGCGGCAGCACCGGCTCGACTTCCCGCGCCTGCGTCTGATGCGCGACGGCCGCGCGCTCCCCGTCAATTCATATCTCCGGCACACCACCACTGCGCGAAGCAAACAACCGATCCCGCGTCTCCAACCCGTCAAATTCACAGGCCAACTCCGCGCGGGCGCGACGCTCGTGCTCGACGCGGTTGACGAACTCCACGAGCCGCTCGAAGAGTTGGCCGCCGGGTTGGAACGCCTGTTCCGTGAGCGCATCCAGATCAACTCCTATGCGGGTTGGCACACCTCGCGCGGCTTCGACCTGCACTGGGACGACCACGACGTGTTTATCTTGCAGGTTACGGGACGCAAGCATTGGCGCATCTACGGGCAGACGCGCCCGCACCCGCTCGCGGGCGATACGGGCAACCCGAAGCCGACGGGCGCGCCGCTCTGGGAAGACACGCTCGAAGACGGCGACCTGCTCTACATCCCGCGCGGCTGGTGGCACGTCGCCGAACCGCTCGACGAGCCGACGCTTCATCTCACCGTCGGCATCCACAAACGCACCGGCGTCGATCTCTCGACGTGGCTTGCCGGGCAGTTGCGCGAGAGCGAAACTTTTCGCCAAGACCTGCCCCGCTTCGCTTCGCCCGACGCACGCGCCGCGCACATGCGGCGACTCAGAGAAGAGTTGCTCGCCGCGTGGGACGAGAATCTGCTCGAACGATATTTCGATGAACTCGACGCGATGGCCGAGCCGCGCGCGCATCTCAATCTGCCGTGGGGCGCGACGGCCGACGGCATCCCATCCGGCGCAGGAGAAGGAGGCGACGGAGGCAGTGTGCGCGTGCGCCTGCTTGCGCCGCGCCCGCTCGATTTGAAAGTTGCAGACGGCGTGATCGAATTCTCGTGTCACAAAAAGCGTTGGCGATTCGCGGCAAGCGCGCTGGTCGTCCTCGAACGCCTCGCGGACGGGCGGGCGTGTTCCGTCGCCGAACTGTGCGCGGCGGCGAAGGAAGAACAATTGGACGGAGAGACCGTGCGCGCGTTCCTCGGCGAATTGCTCCGGCACGGCCTCGTCGCCGTCGTCAACGGCTGAGCCTTCAGTTGAAATCCTCTGGTCAAATGATGAGCCAACCCTTTTTCTATTGCTCCAATCTATCGCGCGCCGCAGGCGAGCGCACTTTCGGCACGGCTTCGGTCGGCGAAGTCTGGCTGCTCATCGAATACCGCGAGGCGTTGGGCGCGCATGCGCTCGGAGACAGCGTGCTTTCCGTCGAAATCAAGCGTCACCTGAACAAATTCTGCAAGACCGTCCCGCGCGCGCGGCTTCTGTTCATCAAGCAGGAACGCCAACGCCTCGACCCGCTCAGTTGCTTCGTCGTGCGCTGCCGCGAGCGTGCGCCGTCAATCGAGCAATTCGAGTTGTCGGGCTACGACGATCTGTTGAAGTTCGATCTGACAGTGCTCGCGGCGGGCGGGTCGCGCGAAGGCGGCGTGCGGCTGGACACTCCCCTCTACCTTGTCTGCACGCATGGCAAACGCGACAAGTGTTGCGCCAAGTTCGGCTACGCGCTTTATAAATCTTTGCGCGACGACGCGGCCGAAGGGAGCGACGGCGGCGGCGGGCGCGTCTGGCAGTCTTCACACGTCGGCGGCGACAGGTTTGCGGCCAACCTCATCTGTTTTCCGCACGGGCTGTTTTACGCGCATGTGACTGAGGATGCGGGGCGTCGGATCGTAGAGGAATACGAAGGGCGGCGGGTCGTGCTCGAAGGCTATCGCGGGCGCGCCTGTTATTCCTATCCCGTGCAGGCCGCCGAGTTCTTCATTCGCACGGAGACGGGCTTGAGCGCGCTCGACGGGCTGCGCTACCGCCGACACGAGCGCACCGGCGACAGAAGTTGGCGCGTTACCTTCGCCGCGACGGACGGCACTCTTCACGAGGCGCACATCGCCGCGCGCACCTCCGAATTTCACAACTACATCACCTGCCAGTCGGCCGAAGAACGACCCGTCGTTCAATACGTGCTGGAAAACTATCTCGCGACCTAGAAGCAGTTTCAAGTTTCAAGTTTCAGGTTTCAAGTCTGAAAGGTTCTCCGGCCTTTAACTTGAAACCTGAAACCTGAAACTTGAAACCCCCTATGACACCACCGAGCCGCCGCAACTCGAACCCGCCCCGGCGGTGCAGCCGAAGCAGTGTGCGGCCGTGGCGATCTCGCGCCCGGCAAATTCGCGCGGGTCGAAGTCCGCGATGGTTTGCGGCAGTTGCGCGGCGACGCCGAGGTCGAGCATCTGGTTGAAGTCGCAATCGTAGAGCCGCCCCGTCCAATCGACGCTCAGGAGCGTGCGGCACATCAGCCCCGCGACGGCCTGCGGGTTGAACGCCTCGACGAGTTTCCGCATGTAGCGTTCCTCGTTGCCCGTGCGCCGCAGGTATTCGAGGAAACGCTTGATCGGCATGTTGGTGATCGTGTACAGGCTGTTGAACGAGACGCCGTAGCGCGCACGCAACTCGCGCTTGAAGTCGGCTTCGATAGAGCTTTGCGCGGGCGGCAGGAACGCGCCCACCGGGTTGTAGACGAGATGCAAGGCGAGGCTGCTGCCTTCGATCCCATACCCGGCCTCGTTCAGACGCCTGAGCGCCTCAAGCGATTTGGCGAAGACCCCACGGCCGCGCTGCGCGTCCGTCTGCTGTTCGAGAAAGTAGGGCAGCGACGAGACGACTTCGACGCCCTGCGCGCGAAAGAACTCCGGCAGGTCTTCCTGCCCCGGCTCGAACAGCACGGTCAGGTTGTGACGCACGATGACGTGCGCGCCCGCCTTGCGCGACTCCGCGACGAGCCTTCGGAACGAAGGGTTGAGTTCCGGCGCGCCGCCCGTGATGTCCACGATCTTGAAGCGATGGCGGCCGACGGCCTCGATGATCTCTCCGGCGGTTTCCTCCGACATGATCTCCGTGCGCTTCGGGCCGGCGTCCACATGGCAATGCTTGCACGCCTGATTGCACAGCTTGCCGACGTTGACCTGCAAGGTTTCGACCGCGCCCGCGCGCCGGAGAGTCAACCCTGAGCGCGCGACGCGCTCGTCGAACGTGACGGGCGCGCGCGCGGCCGCCGCCGTGGCAGCGGCAGCCTCCGCGTTATTGACGACGGGTAGAGCCTTCGCTTCGCTCACATCGAAACCTTGTTGACCGAGTTGTGCGCCTGCAAGCCGTGGATGAGAGTTGCGCCGCCGCGCAAGGCCGAGGCCATGTGGATCGCTTCGGTCATCTGCTCCATGTTCGAGCCGGATTCGAGACACGACTGCGCGTAGGCGTCTATGCAATAGGGGCATTGCAACGCGTGGGCGACGGCAAGGCCGATCAGAGCCTTCTCGCGCCGCGAGAGCGCGCCGTCTTCCTGACACGCCTCGTACCACGCCATGAATTTCTCGAAGAGGTCTGGACGGTGCTTGCCCATGTCGGCAAAGCGGCTGAGATCGTCTTCCTCGTAGTATGACATCCGTAAATTCTCCCTCGCGGCCGTTTGTGCGCCGCCGATTGTACCTGTTATCGCGCCCGCGCGCCGCCGCGCCGGACGGGCGCGTAAAGTTGGCTGAGCGTGTGCGGGCTGACGCCGAGCCAGTAGAGCATTTGCAGAAACGACCAGCGCGCGAAAGTGAAAGCGAAACTGCGCCCCTCGAAGCGACGCGAAGACGTGACGACTCGCGCCTTGAGATGAATCAACGTGCCGCGCTCTCTCAGCCGTCGCACCAAGTCCAAGTCCTCGAAGACGGGGAACGGTTTGAAGCCGCCGACTTCCCGGTAGACGCTCGCCCGCACGAAGATCGCAGAGTCGCCGTAGCACAAACCGAGCCGTCGCAACTGCGGGTAGAGCCACGTCAGGAAGCGCGCCGCGAAGCGTGTGCCGTCGAAACTGATCGCAAAGTTGCCGCCGACGATCTGCCGGTCGCGCCGGAGCGCGTCGAGGATCAGGCGCGTCGCGTCGGGCGGCGGGATCGTGTCGGCGTGGAGAAACCACAGCGCGTCGCCGCGCGCCACGGTTGCGCCCGCGTGCATCTGCGCGCCCCGCCCGCGCGCCGAGAGGATCACGTGCGCGCCGTGCTCGCGTGCGATCTCGCGCGTTGCGTCCGCGCTCCCGCCGTCCGCGACGATGACTTCGACGCGCCCGCCGTGGTTGAGACGCGACACGGCTCGAAGCGTCGCGCCGAGCGAATGCGCCTCGTCAAGTGTCGGGATGACCACGGAGATGGACGGCCGCTCTGCCGTTGATAATGAAGACATCTGATGCTCGCTGACGTTCGCTGATGTTCGCTGACGTTCGCTGATGTTCGCTGACGTTCGCTCCGCGCGTCTGTTTTTCGCCGTCAATCGCACGCGCCGTGCGCGCCGCAGGTTTAGGCCAACAGGTGATCGGCCGGGAGGTGGAGCGGCGCGTCGCGTTGCGCGGGCGCGTCCGGCGGCAACGACTCCCGCGCCGGTTGCTGTGCGCCGAACGGCAACTTGAGAATCTCTAAGAGGCCGAGTTCTTCCGGCTCGCGGTAAACGGGGACGCCAATCTCGATCTCCGCTTGCGGCACGTTCAGGCGCAGCGTCCCGTGCAACCTGTCCCAGAGCGACAGCCCGCTCGACCAGTTGGCGTCGCGTTCGGCGCGCACCGTCGAATGATGTATGCCGTGCATGCGCGGCGTCACTACCAACAGGTTCAGGCGGCGTTCCACTTCGACGGGCAGGCGCACGTTCGAGTGATGAAACAGGATCGAGACGAACAGCAAATTCTGCCACGCCGAGAGCGATTGCGGCGACACGCCGATCAAGAGCACCTGCGCCGCGCGCCACGCCACCGAGATGACGAGTTCGCCGAAGTGAAAACGCAAAGCGGTCGAAGCGTCCAGATCGAGATCGGCATGATGCACGAGATGAAAACGCCACAGCAGCGGAACGCGATGCGTGAGCACGTGCCACACGTAGAGCGTGTAATCAAGCAGGACGACGGCGAGCGCGACTTCCCACGCGCGCGGCAGCGCGACTTGTTTGAGCAACCCGACTTTGCGCCGCTCGACAAGCGCGGTCAATCGTTCGACTACCGGGCGTTCGGCTAGTTGGAGCGCGGCGGCCGCCACTCCCGCCACGACGAGGTTACGCGTGTCGCGCTCCAGCTTCGATTCGACCGCACGCCGCAGAGGCCGACGCCGCTCCAACCACACCAACGCCCCGCACGCCCCCACGGCGAGCAACGCGCCGATCCATGTAGGAATTTTTCGCATCTTCGACACCTGCGCTCCGCGCCGCACGCTTTGCGCCGTGTTAACCAAATTCAGGCGAGCCGGAATAATTCAGCCGGCGAATTTAGACGGCAATTTTTTGCAACACGTTTCGATTATGTTTCAACCAGACTAACTTTTCGGAGCGAGGACGCGAAGCCGCGCGACGTTTGCAGCGCGGCGCGAACGCGTCGTTCGGCACAGACCATGGCGCATGAAGACAGCGACACAAAGCCGGTTCTCATCTTCGTCTACAACGCGGAGAGCGGCCTCTTTAACACCCTCAGCGATGTCGCGCATAAAATCCTCTCGCCCGAAACCTATGCGTGCAATTTGTGTGCGCTCACGCATACGGCGTTCGGGATGCGCCGCGAGTGGAGAGAGTTTCTCGAAAGCCTCGGCGCGCGTCTGGAGTTTTTGCACGCCGACGAGTTGCGAGATCGCTACGGCTTGGCGGGGCTGCCCCTGCCCTCGATCTTGCGTAAACGCGGCGCGTCGCTCGAAGAGTTGATGGACGCAGACGCGATCAACTCGTGCCGCACATTGGACGAACTCAAGCGAGCCATCAACGGAACACTTTAGCCAGCAGCCTTGAGCACAAGGAAAAGCATTCAACCCCACCGCCAGCGCGCAGAGAGAGCAACGGAGACACAGAGGAAAAACATTTCAAACTCAAATTTGCGATCTCAAATTTCAAATTTGCGATCTCAAACTGGTTTTCTTTGAGATCACGAGTGATTTTTCTTTGAGATCACAAATAGGTTTTCTCTGTGCTGCCTCCGTGTTCTTTGCGCCTGTGGTGAAGTTGAATGCTTTTCACTAATTCACCTTGCCGCTGCCAGAGGGAAATGCGGCTCAATATCGACAGGCACGTCGCCGAGGCTGGCGAGCGCGCGCTGCATCGGCGGGCGGATCACGCCATACTTGTCGAGCATCGCCTTGGCCTTCGCGTATGAGCCTTCGGCCTGAAGCGTGAGAATCTCGCGCGTCAGCTTGGCGACGGCCTGTTTGATGCGCGACTCGTCAATGCGAAAAGTCCCGGTGCGCTCGTCGAACTTGATCGCGCCTTCGTCGGTCAGGTAATTGAACTGCACGGCGATGCCTTTGCCGTGCGCCTCCGTGATGCCGAAACGCACCGAGCGGAAGCAACTCGCCAGATAGGTCGTGTAGAGCGAACGCTCCATGCTTTTTTCGACCACGCCCTTGTCCATCAAATACTGCAAAGCCCACAGCCCGGTGATGTCGGCCTTCGCCTCTTCAATGGCCGAATAAAGTTCTTTGAGTTGCATGCGCACGGTGGTCGCCTGCCCGCCGACGTTGATGTTGTGCGGCCCCAACCCGTGCATCAACTCGTGCGCGAGGATGTGCGTGAAGAAGGAATCGAAGGAGAGCGCGCGACGTTCGGCGGGCGCGAGCACGGTGCGCGAAATGGGAATCAGCGTCTTCTGAAACTTCGCCTCCTGCACGTTCTTGAGCATGACGCGCTTCGACCCCTTCTCACGCACGACGCGCTCGTCGTTCGGCAAGTTGAAGGCCGCCGTCTGCACGCCGCGATTGCCCTCTCCCGAAGTGAAGACTTCGTTGACGACGCGTATGGGCGAGGCCGCGCCGAGTTGCGGGTTGCGATAGCGCGCCTCCAACGGCAGGTTGTCTTCCAACTCCTGCAAGTAGCCGCTGAACTTCACGAGCTTCGCCGACTCGGCCTCGTCGCGCAACGTGACGTATGACTCGAAGGCGGCCTTGTAGTTGAACAACTCGTCTTCGTAGGTTTCGTAAGGGCCGATGGTCACGTCAATCGGCGCGTCCAAATCCATCCACGCCACGTCGCTCTCGTAATAATCGTCGGAGAGGAAAGCGTCGGCGCGTTTATTGAGGAAACTTTTGAGCGTCGCGTTGGTCGTCAACCCGGCCGCTTCGCGCAACAGACGCGCGGCGGGTTCGAGAAACTCTCGATACTCGACGCTGTAGGGGACGGTCTTGAGCTTGCCGTCCGCGCCGCGCCGGATGAGGTGAAAGAAGCCCGTGGCGCGCGCACGCTCTTCGGCCGGAAGCGTCTCGACCCACGCGCTGAATTCTTCCTTCGTCATGTCGTCCGGGTAGTAGTTGGCGTGATGCGGTTTCTGGCGCGGGACGCCTTCGATGAACGGCTCGTTGCCGTCGAGCCGCGACCACGGGCCGACGTTGATGCGGAAGTAATGGAGGCGCGCACGACCCCCGGCCGTCTTGTCGGCTTCGAGCCGACGCTTGAGCGCGGGGTTGCCGCTCCATACCTGTTCGAGGTAGAGCGGGTCTAACAACTTCGCGGCCTCGATGATCTTGGCGAGCGCGCGGCGGTCGCCCGCCGAGAGCCGCGAGGTGTCGGCCGTGAGCGTCGTCGGGGCGAAGCGGCGAATTTTGGCGTCGAGCGACGTGCGGGCGGCATTAGTTGTTGCGGCGGCTTTCGGCGCGCGCCTTCTCTGGGCGGCGACGATAGAGACGACAACGCCGCTGCCCGGCATCTCGAAGCAAACGGCCGACAGCAGCAGCAGCAGCACGACGCACGCGAACATCATCCGGTATTTCATCTGCTAATCTCCTCCAAACTTTCGCATGATTATCCGAGGCGTTTATTAGATGCCTGCCGCGAAAGTAAATGCAAGCCGCGAAAGGCGTATGCAGTCTGGCAGGCGGACGCGCGACGCGCGCGATAGAGACGAAAAAGGCGGCGCGTTCGTGAACGAATTAACGTTTGCGAACGCGCCGCCTTAGGTATTTGGTGCGTGCCGGATTATTTGCTGCGACTTGAGCTTGCCGTCGCCGGTCTTGATGTGGGCGGGTTCGTGCGCTGGTCGCGGCGGGCGTCGGGGATGAATGTATGTATGAATGATGAACTGACGCCCGCCGCCGGATGATGATGCGCGTTGCCTGTCTAACTCCCGCTCAAACGGCCTCTCACTATGCTAACGCGTGCGCCGGGCGAAAAAGGGATCACGCGGGCGCACGAAAAATTTTCCAAACGCGGCGGGTAAAAATTTTCAAGGCGAAGTGATCCGCCGCGCGCGCGAAACACGCGTTAATGTTTGAGAGCGAATTTCATTAAGTCCGGCGATAGCCGGGAGGGAACGAAAGTATGAACGCAGTGTTGGAAATGGTCGAGCCGCACAACGACAGTTATGTCCGCGCTCAAGAGGCCGCGCCGCCCGAGGCCGTGCTGACGCAGATGATTCTCGCGCCGCTCGTGACGCAGGCGCTTCGCGTGGTGGCCGAACTGGGCGTCGCCGATTTGCTGGCAAACGGCGCACGAAGCGTTGACGAACTGGCGGCCGAGACGGGCGCACACGCCCCGTCGCTTTACCGGTTCATGCGTGCGCTCGCAGGTTGCGGCGTCTTCGCGGAGACGGAAGGGCGGGTTTTCGAGTTGACGCCGATGGCGGAACTGTTGCGCGCGGGCGTCGAAGGTTCGATGCGCGATCTGGCGATCTTCATGGGGGCGGACTGGCACTGGCAGGTGTGGGGCGACGCGCCCTACAGCGCGCAGACGGGACGGGCGGCGTGGGCGCACGTCCACGGCAAAGAGGTGTTTCCGTATTTCGCGGAGAACGCAGAAGCGGCGCGCGTGTTTGATAACGCGATGACGGGCTTCTCGAAAATGGTCTCGAAGGCCGTCATCGAAGCTTACGATTTTTCGTCGATCAGGAAACTGGCCGACATCGCGGGCGGGCACGGCAGTCTCCTCGCGGCCGTCCTGCGCGCCAACCCGCACCTCGGCGGCTTGCTGTTCGACGTGCCGCAGGTCATCGCCGGGGCGCAAGCTTACTTGGAGGCGGAAGGCTTGGGGCACGCTATCGAACTCGCTTCGGGCAACTTCTTCGAGAGCGTGCCTGCGGGCGCGGACGCCTACATGATGAAGCACATCATTCACGATTGGGACGGCGAGCGCGCCCTCTCGATTCTGCGGAACTGTCACCGGGCGATGCGGGATGACGGGAAACTGCTGCTCGTCGAAATGGTCGTTCCCAAGGGGAACGAACCGCACCTGTCGAAGATTCAAGACCTCGAAATGCTGCTCTCGCCGGGGGGGCTGGAGCGCACCGAAGACGAGTATCGCGAATTGCTGGCCGCAGCCGGTTTCGAGTTGACGCAGATCATCCCGACCGCCTCGCCGATGTGTGTGATCGAAGGGGTGAAGATCAAAGGGCGGTAGGGAGAACGAATTTTCAATCTCCCCCGAAGCTCGTCCGAGTGGGCCGGGCGAGCTATAGAACGGGCGGGCTTCGGTTGATCGCCGAAGCCCGCCCGTTCTCGTTAGCGATTGATCACCGGCGGCGAACTGTGTCGAACGGCGGGCGGAAAAATCTCGTGCGGACGCCGAAAAAAGTGATCCCCTTTGCGCGTCGCTTGCGCGTTAGTTAATAGAGACAGGAAAAACTCGCGGATTAACGGGGCGGTTGAAAGCGGCAGGCTTCCGGCGAAAAGGAGACGAACGGCCATGATCGAGACGACGAACATTATGTATACGCGGACGCCCGCAGGCGTTCACGCCGGAAACACGGAACGCGCGGCGGGCGGCGATTATTATCAAGCTTATTACCGGGAGTTGGTGTCGAGAGGTGCGAGCCGCTCGGAGCGCAACCGCCGTCTCGAAGCCATCAAGACGGAGCGACGCCGCGCGCGGCGCGAGAAATGGCTGAGGGAGATCAAGTCGCTGGCGAGCGTTTTAATCAATTCGGAAGCCGTGGGCTAAACGGCGGCGAGTCGAACGAAGAAGGTAGGGGCACAGGGCGGGCAGTCAAACAAATTTATTTGCAGAAGCGACGGCGAGGGAGAGTAAAGCGATGAATTATTTAATCTGTTTCGGAATCGTAGTGACGGCCGGTTGCGTGTTGACTTTCGTGTCGAATGGCTTCGCTTACGCGATGTCGCGCATGTTGGAAGCCGGGTTCGAGTTCGTAGAGTATCGCTTGGCCTTGAGAGCGCACGAGCGTCGGAGCATGAAGCGCGACGCGCAGCTTGCGAGCGCGTCGGCGACGACGTTCCGTGCGGGCGAAATAGTGGCGTTGCCGGTGAACCGGCGTTCAACGCAGCAGCTTGGCGTAGCGCGGGTCGCCGCGTAGGTTGTCGAGGCGCGGGTCAACGCGCAGGTAAGTGTAGCCGACGGCGTGTTCTTTCTCAGCCCGGTCTAGCCAGTCGAAAGCGTTGTCGCGGTCGCCGAGCAGCGAATAGACGACGGCGATCTCGTAGGCTGTGACCCACTGTTGCTTGCGGCGCGCGACGAGTTCTTGCAGTATCCGGCGCGACTCGTCGGCGCGACCACCGGCGGCTAAGACGTGTGCCAGTTTCGCGCGCGTCGTCGGCGTATCACCGGCGAAGGCGCGCTCTTTTTCGTAGATGCGGAAAGCCTCTTCGGTCATCCCCTTCTTCTCATAATTCCAACGCAGAACGATGTGCGCCGGGAGCGAACCGGGATCCATGGCGAGAGCCTTGCGACACTGTTCGATGGCCTCGTCGAAGCGGCGCGCGTGGAAGAGGACGTTGGCGACCGCCGTGGCGATGACGGCCGAGCGCGGGTCGAGTTCCTCGGCGCGTTTGATCTCGGCGAGCGCGTCTTCGTGCCGCTCCATGGCCGAGAGGTTGAAGGCATACCAGTGGTGCGCGGTCGGGTAGTTCGGGTTCAGGTCGATGGCGCGGCGAAACTCCGCGGCCGCGCCCTGCCAGTCGCGGTCGTAGTGAAACTTGGCATTGGCGAGCGAGACGTGAGCTTCGGCCAGCGAGTCGTCGAGCGCGACGGCGCGCTCGGCCGCCTGCTTGGCGCGCGCGAAGGCGTCCGAAGGCGGCGGTTCGAGATACCAGTTTTGCAGCGCGTAGCAATCGGCGAGACCGGCATAGGCGAGCGCGAACCCGGAATCCTTGGCGATGGCTTGCTCGAAGTTGGCGATGGCCTGCCGCAAGCCTTCGGGCGTGCGTTTGCCCCAGTGGTAACGACCGGCCAGATAAAGTTGCTGCGCCTCGCTGTTCTCGGTGTAGTGCTTGGCGAGACGCTCGCGTTCGTCGCCCGTCAATTGGAGGCTGAGCGCGCGCACGACGCGTTCCGAGATCGAGGTTTGCAGCGTGGAGATGTCGGTGAAACGCTCGTTGAACCGCTCCGCCCAGAGCACGCGCCCGCTCGCCACTTCCGTTAGTTCGAGCGCGGTCTGCACGCGTTCGCCGACGCGCTCGACCCACCCGCCGAGCACGTAGTCAACTTTCAGTTCGCGCCCCGCGTCAACCGCGCTCTTGTTCGACCCCAGATAGCGGCGCACCGCGCCCGAAGTGCGCAGCGTGATCTCGTCCAACTCGCCCAACTTGTTCGTCAACTCGTCAGCGATGCCGACGCCGAGATACTGTTCGTCGCCCTGTGCGCCGACGGTCGAGAAGGGGAGCACGGCGAGCGAGCGCATCTTCTTATCGCCGGAGGCGGCGACGGCGGGCGCTTCGGGGAAGGCGTCGGCGAGGTAGATTTCAAAGTTGCCGAAGCGTTGCGTCTGGAAGACGATGCGGCGACCGTCGGCAGACCACGCCGGTTCGTCGTCGAAGGTGCGCGCGGCAGTAATGAGCCGCTGGTCGCGGCCGCTCGCGTCCATCACGTAGATGGCGGGGAAGTCGGTCTTGTTCGGGCGATTGCCCGCGAAGGCGATGTATCGGCCGTCGGGCGACCACGCGGGCTTCGCATCATCGCCGGGGTGGTTCGTCAGGTTGCGCACGTCAGAGCCGTCGGCGTTCATCACGAAAATCTCGTAAGACTTGCCGTCGCGTGCGCTGGTGAAGGCGATCTTCTGGCCGTCGGGCGACCACGTGGCGTCGCTGTCGAAACTGGGGCTGTCGGTCAGTTTAATTCTGTCCGAGCCGTCGGCGCGCATCGTGAAGATGTCATAGTTCGTGGGGGCGTCGAGCGTGTTAGCGCCGAAAGCGATGCGGTGGTCGTCGGGCGACCATGCGGGGCGAGTGTCCTCTGCGGGACTGTTCGTGAGGTTGCGCTGGTTCGAGCCGTCGGCGTTCATCACGTAGACTTCCATCTGGCCGTCGCGCCGGCTCTGGAAAGCGATCTTCTGCCCGTCGTGCGACCACGCGGGGCAATCGTCTTCGGTCGTGTTGAAAGTCAGGCGGCGCACGCCCGTGCCGTCGGCGTTCATCACGTAAATTTCGGTCGCGCCGTCGCGGTTGCTGGCGAAGGCGATGCGCGCGCCGTCGGGCGAATAGTCTGGATGCCAGTCGTGTGCGATATCGGTGGTCAGCCGCAAGGCATCCGCGCTGGCGGCCGCGCCCGTCTTGCCCGAACGCCGCGCGTATAAGAACGCGCCCGCGCCGACCACTACGAGCAAGACTAACAGCGCGCCGACGGCGACGCGCCACGGGAAACGACGCACGGGCGCGACGACCTGCGCCGCCCCCTGTCCCGATGCGGCGGCGCGATTGCCGTTGCCGCCCGGCAACTCAAGCGTGGGCAGGGTTGAGAGATGCGGGTCGGTGTTTCTCGCGAGTCTGGTGGCGGCCTCGCTTTCGTAGCGCGCGGCGAGCGGGTTCTTCATGCGGCCGAGCATCTCGGCGAAGCGCGGGTCGGCGTGCAGATTGTCGAGGTGCGGATCGACGGCCGCGAAGGTGAACCCGACGGCGTGTTCGCGCTCGGCCTCTGCAAGCCAGTGAAACGCGTTGTCGCGATCATTCAGGAGCGAATAGATGACTGCGATCTCGTAGGCCGTCACCCACTGCTGTTCGCGGCGCGCGAGCAATTCGCGGAGCACTTTGGCGGCCTCGTCGTTGCGCCCGCAGGCCGCCAAGACGTGAGCCTCCTTGAGTCGTGTGGTGGGCGTGTCGCCCGCAAAGACGCTCTCCTGCTCGTAGGTCGTGAAGGCTTCTTCGCGCAAGCCCAGATGCTCGTAAGCCCAGCGCAGGATGACGTGCGCGGCGACCGAGCCGGGGTCGAGTTCGAGCGCGCGGCGACACTGCGCGATGGTTTCGTTGAAGCGACGCGCGAGAAAGAAGACGTTGGCGACGGCCGTGGCGATAACGGGCGACTCGGGCGAAATCTGCTGCGCGCGTTTGATCTCCGTGACGGCTTCGTCGTGTCGCCCGACGGCCGACAAGTTGAAGGCGTACCAGCGGTGCGCGAGCGCGTTGCCGGGGCGCAGTTCGATGGCGCGGCGAAACTCCGCTTCCGCGCCCTTCCAGTCGCGGTCGTAATGCAGTTTGATGTAGCCGAGCGAAGCGTGCGCCTCGGCCAGATTCGGGTCGGCCGCCACGGCCTTGATCGCGGCCGCACGCGCACGCTCGAACGCGCCGGGCGGCGGCGGCTCGACGTACCAGTTGAGCAGCGCGTAGCAATCTGCGAGTTCGGCGTAGGCGATGGCGAACGAAGGGTCGAGTTCGACGGCGCGCTCGAATCGCCCGATGGCCTGTCGCAGACCGTCGGCGGTGCGACGCGTGGAGAAGTAATGTCCGGCGACGTAGAGTTGGCGCGCTTCCTCGTTGTCGCTCAGATGCATCGCCGCGTTGCGCGCCATCTCCGCGCTGTTGCTCTGACCGAAGGGCGCGCGCGGCGCGGGGCGCGTCGAGTTGTTGCCGCCGCCGAGGCGCGCGAGGCCGGGGTTCTTCGTGCGGCGCACGAGTTCTGCGAAGCGCGGGTCGGGGCGCAAGCGGTCGAACTGCGGCTGGACGCCGAGCCAGACGATCCACGCCTCGCGGTCTGTGAAGCTCTGTTCGAGCAGGGTGAAAGCGCGCTCGTGATCGCCGAGTTGCGCGTAGACGATAGAGAGATAATAGGGCGAGACGTAACGCTTCGCCGCCAACTCTTCCAACTCGCCGAGGACGTGGCGCGCTTCCTCCATTCGCCCGGCCACGGCATAGGCCGAGCCGAGCGTCGCCGTGATGAACGGGCTGGGGCCGGAAAATTCGATGGCCTTCACCGCCGCGTCAATCGCCTCATCGTGCCGCCCCATTTGACCGAGCACCCAACTGTAGCCGAAGTAGCCGAGGCCGTGCATTGATGCCGTCTCGACCATCTCGCGGTAGAGTTCGAGGCTCTCCTGATAGCGGCGCGCGTAGAACAGGCAGAAGCCGAGCATGTGCTGGTTGAAGAGCGTGAGCGGGTCGAGTTCGAGCGCGCGACGCACGAGCGGCATCCCTGAATCGAAGTTGCCCTCCATGACGAGTTGCGTGCCGTGCCAGAGGTGCGCGGCGGCGTGATGGGGGTTGAGTTCCATCGCGCGTTGGTAGTGCGCGATGGGGGTGCTCCAGTCGAGATCGTGCGTGTGGACGGCGAAGCCGTAGGCGGTGTGCGCGTCCGGTAGCGTCTCATCGAGTTCGAGAGCGCGCGCGCCCGCTTCCTTGGCGGCCGCCGAGCATTCTTCGGGCGGCATCACGCCGTAGATGCCGATCCAGTTGTAGTAGTCGGCGATGCCGGTGTAGGCGGCGGCGTAGTCCGGGTCGAGGGCGATGGCACGGTAGTAACAGGTAATGGCCTTGGCGAAGCCTTCTTCGTTGAACGTGTTCCAGTGATAGCGGCCGCGCAGGTAAACTTCAAACGCCTCGGCGTTGTCCGTGCCGCGCTTCGCCAACTGCTCGCGCTCGTCGCCCGTCAGTTGCGGCACGAGCGCGCCCGCCACCTGCGTCGAGATCGCGTCTTCGAGACTGAGCACGTCCGTGTAGTTCTCGTCGAACTGACCCGCCCACATCGTCGCGCCGTCGTAGACGTTGAGCAACTGGACGGTGATACGGATGCGTTCGCCCGCGCGCTGGATGCGCCCGTCCACGACGTAACTGACGCCGAGTTCGTGCCCGGCGGCGAACGGGTCTCCGATGTTTGCGCCGCTGTAACGGATGACAGAACTCGTCGGGCGCACGCTGAAGCGGCGCACGTTCGACAGGCGCGTGATGAGCGCGTCGGCCAGCCCGATGCCGAGATAGTTTTCGCCCGTCTCTTCCGCGCGCTGGATGTTGAGCAGTTTGAAGGGGAGCACGGCGAGGGTCTTCTCGCCCGTCACGCCGCCTTCGCCCGTCGCCGTCCGCGTCGTCTTCGACAGCGCGGGGAAGACGAACGGCGCGGAGACGGGGCGGCCTTCGAGGTGGTGCGCGATGTCGTCGCGCAGGCGTTCGATTGACCCGTAACGACGCCCCGGCTCTTTACGCAGGGCTTTCAGAGTGATGTTGTCGAGGTCGCCCGCCAGTTCGCGGCGCAGGTTCTCAAGGGTCGTGCCGCGCATCTTGCAGAGAAGTTCGAGCGTGGTCGTCGATTCGCCGCCGCCGCCGCTGCCGTCGAGCGGGATCATGTCTTCGGGGCGCATGACGACGCGCGACGGGTGCTCCGGTTCTTCCTCGCAGATGACGCGCGCGATCTCGTGCGGCGAACGATTCGGAAAGTGGTAAGGGCGATGGCCGGTCAAAAGCTCGTAGAGCAAGACGCCCATGCTGTAGATGTCGCTCGAAGGGGTGGCCGCCTCGCCGCGCACCTGTTCGGGCGAGGCGTATTCGGGCGTCATCAGGCGCATGGCGGTCGCCGTCGGCGTAAGCGTGTCGGGCGAGAGTTCGGGGTTTAGGAGTTTGGCGATGCCGAAGTCGAGCAGTTTCGGCGTGCCGTCGGCGCAGATGAGGATGTTCGACGGCTTGATGTCGCGGTGGACGACGAGGTTCTGGTGCGCGTAGGCGACGGCGTTGCAGAGTTGGACGAAGAGGCGCAGCCGTTCGTGAATGGTCAGCTTCTCGCCGTCGCAATAACGATAGAGCGGCTGCCCTTCGATGTACTCCATGACGAAGTAGGGCAAGCCGGTGTCGGTCGTGCCGCCATCGAGGAGGCGCGCGATGTTGGTGTGGTCGAGCGAGGCGAGAATCTGTCGTTCGTTGCGGAAGCGGCGCAGGATGAAATCCGTGTCCATGCCGCGCTTGACGAGTTTGATGGCGACGCGTTTCTGATATTCGCTGTCGGCGCGCACGGCCAGATAGACCGCGCCCATGCCGCCGCGCCCGATCTCGCGCACGATCTTGTACGCGCCCACGCGCGCGCCCGCCATCGGGTCGTCCTCAAAATCGCTCGGCTGCGTGGTGCGAAAGGCCGCGCTGCCGGGGTTGAAACCGCCGGCGGCGAAGGCGGGCGCTTCGATGAAATCCCCCGCCTCTTCATACTGCGCGACGAGAGCCTCCACCTGCTGGCGGAGCATGTCGTCGTCCGCGCCGGCCTCGGCGATGAATTTGGGGCGTTCATCGCGGGGCAGATCAAGCGCGGCCTGAAACAGTTCTTCTACTTGCTTCCAACGTTCGGGGGTCATAAGAACCGTGAATCGTCAATCGTCAATCGTGAATAGATAAAAACAGGCTCTGTCTATTTACGATTTGCGATTCACGATTTACTAATTACGATTTATTAACTTGTCCGTAAAGCCATGCCTTTGCCATGCGCCACTGGCGTTTGACCGTCGGCGCGCTGACGCCCAAGACTTCCGCCGTCTCTTCGACGGACAGGCCGCCGAAGAAGCGAAGTTCGACGATGCGGCTCTTCTGCTCGTCGAGGGCGGCGAGCGCGGTCAGGGCATCGTCGAGCGCGATGAGGTCGGTGGCGCGTTCGTCCGTCACGTCCACGTTCTCGTCGAGCGAGAGCTTGGGAATTTCGCCCCCGCGTTTCTCGGCGTTGTGGCCGCGCGCATGATCCACGAGGATGCGGCGCATCATCTGCGCGGCGACGCCGAAGAAGTGCGCGCGGTTTTGCCACCTCACCTGACTCTGATCGATGAGCCGGAGATAGGCTTCATGGACTAAGGCCGTGGGTTGCAGCGTGTGTGCGGAGCGTTCGCGGCGCAGGTAGTTGGCCGCCAAACTGCGCAACTCGCCGTAGACGAGCGGCAGCAGGTCGTCCAAAACAGTCCTGTTGCCATCCGTCAATTGGATGAGCAAACGGGTTACGTCATGCGGGGAGGATGTGGTCACAGGGGAAATTTCGACATCTCTAACTAAACAACTGTTAACTCTCTCGCTAGTGCGCGCCGCGGCAAAGTATAAACGACAGTTCGCACCATATCAACGCGCGCGCCCCGCAGACGCGCGAAAAACCGAATCTTAAGATGATCCTTTTTGCGGTTTGGATACGCGTAATAGAATAGGGACGAAAAAAGCGCGGCGACTGTCTGCGTCTGCCTGCGCCGTCCGCTAACACCAGTACAGCCCAAAGGACATGCCCATATGAAAAATTTATTCCGCCACGCCTGCCTCGCCTTCATTTTATTCTGCGGCGCAGGCTTTATGACGGCCGCCCGCGCCGACGTGAAGATCAAGACCAAAAACACTTCGGGCGGGCAAGTTTCCGAGCAAACCGTCTACATCAAAGGCAAACGCCAGCGCACGGAAATGAACGAAACTTTCGTCTCGATCCTCCAGTGCGACCTGAGAAGACAACTCCAACTCGGCGTGCCGACAAAGACTTACATCGTCACGTCGTTCGACCAGAAAACGGATGCGCCGGCGGGCGCAACCACCGCCGGGCAGACGACCTCCGCCGGCGGCGCAACCCCGGCGCGTCGCGGCGGCGTCGTGACTTCAACTTTCACCGCAACCGATACGGGCGAGCGCAAGAAAATGTTCGGCTACACGGCGCGGCGCATCAAGACTTCCATCGTCACCGAATCGTCGCCCGACGCCTGCAACGTCAGCCGCAGCCGGATGGAGACCGACGGTTGGTACATCGACGCGCAGTTCGCGCTCGACTGCCAGATGCAGGGCGGCGCGGCCTACACGCCCCCGGCCACGCAGGCGGGCGGCTGCCGCGACGAATATCGCACGAAGCAGGTCGGCACGGCGAAGGTCGGCTATCCCGTCATGGTGACGACGACCCTGTTTGACGAACAGGGCAACGAGTCGTTCACCTTCTCGCAGGAGGTGTTGGAGATCGCCAACGCCGTGCTCGACAACGCGCTTTTCGAACCGCCCGCCGATTACCGTCAGGTGAGCGACGTGCGCGAGATGTACGGCGCGGGGGCGATGGCGTCCATGCCGCGCGACGACGCGGGTAACGACAATGCGGCCGAGAGCGGCGCGGCGGCGGCCGGTTCGGCGACGGGCGCGAAAAGGGCTGGCGTGGTGCGCGTCGGGGTGGCCTTGACGAAGACCGTGGCGGCGGCCGATTACGTTGACCCTTCGGCGTTGGCCGGTGCGGTGCGTAATATGTTGGCGAGTAATTTGAACAATTCAGCCCTTGAAGTCGTCATGCTCGAAGCGGAGCAGACGCAGGGCGTCGAGTCGGAAGCAAGGGCGAAGGAGTGCGACTATGTTCTCTACAGCACGGTCGTGCATAAGAAGGGCGGCGGCGGTGGCGGCTTCGGCGGTTTCCTCAAGAAGTCGGCGGCCATCGCGGGCGGCGTCGTCGCTCCGGTCGAAGGCAACCGGCAGGGCGGCGTGGCCGGTTCATTGAAGGCCAAAGACGAATTGACGCTTGAGTACAAACTGCAACGCGGTGCGGATTCGGTCGTCGCCAACACGCTCAAGGCCAAGGCGAAGTCCGACGGCGACGACATCATCTCGCAACTCGCGGGGCAAGCGGCCGCGGCCGTGCGCGCTGCGGCGGCGAGTAAGTAAGGCGACCGTTCAGGAAGCGGCGCAACAAAAATCTCTTTCCGCCGGGTGGGGGAGACAAAGGGACGGGGAGGAAACGACGGCCTCCCCGTCCCTTTTTTGTGCGCCCGCCATGAGACGCGCTACATTGCCGCA
Organism: Pyrinomonadaceae bacterium; assembly: GCA_035940695.1. Taxonomy (GTDB): domain Bacteria; phylum Acidobacteriota; class Blastocatellia; order Pyrinomonadales; family Pyrinomonadaceae; genus JAIVJZ01. Next base: position 144,683 of record DASZEQ010000008.1, read on the forward strand.
GCCGTACCCGTCCTTCGTCGCGTGGACGCCCCACCGACTATTTGCTATAAAAATGATAAGGTAAAGTTTAACCAAACAGCCCGGCGGCCTGTCGAGAGTGAACGAGTCTTTCTTACAACGGCCAACGCAAAGGCGACCTGCTCATGTCCCGTCTTGAATTGCGCGAGAGCCTCGAAGAAATCGGAGTTGAATTCTTGAATGGCAAAAATACTGTTGGTTGAAGACGACCGCGACATACGCGAATTGATCCGCACGGTGTTGGAGATGGAAGGGCACGAACTCCACGAGGCGGTTTCCGGCGAAGACGGCCTCGCGCAAGCGAAACTGCTACGCCCCGACGTGATCTTGATGGACTTGAGTTTGGCGGGCGCGATAGACGGCTTGGAATCAACCCGGCGACTGCGCTCCGATTCGACGTTCGACCGGACGCCGATCATCGCACTCACAGCCCACGCCATGCGCGGCGACCAAGAACGCTCGCTTCACGCCGGTTGCGACGAACACTGGACGAAGCCAATCGTTAATCTCGAACTGTTCAAAGAGATGGTCGAGCGTGTCGTGGCCGAAGGACGCGGCGGCGCGGGTAGCACGTTTCAGCCCTCGGCCACAGGCGCGACGGAAGATTAAGCCCCGGCAGGGTCTCGCCAACGCGCGACCCTGCCGGGGCTAGTTTTCTCGCGCCCTTCTTAGATATTGGCAGGCGCGCAGCCCGCGTCAAATCCAATTCTTCAGGAGCGGCCGTGAATCATCCGCCGCATGCGGTCGGCGAAAAGCACGTCGATCTTCTGCGGCTCGACCAAGGCCGTCACTTCGCCGAGACCGAAAGCCGGGTGCAAGAGCGTCTGTCCGGCGCGATACTGGCGCGCGGGGTCGTAAGGCGCACCGGCCTGCGACGCGCGACCGCCCGCCATTTTGACGCCGCTCTTGAACGAACTGCGCGTCTGGCAGATCGGGCACGTCACGCGCGACACTTGGCCGCGCTTCGTGACGGACGCGACGACGTGGCCGCGCTCGACTTCACACTTCGTGCAGAGTTTCTCCACGCGCTCGCCGACAACGTACGTCCGCTTTTCGATCTTCTCGGTCGCCGTCACACTCGTTTCAATGTTCTCCGTCATACACCGTTTCCTTTCAAACTGCTCAAGCGTCTCTCCGCCCGAACGGGAGCGCGGTTCTGATTCACGGGCTTGGACGACCGACGCGCGCGGCGGCCGTCCGGCCTGCTGAGTTATCGGGACAAAGTCGCACACACACGCGACCGGGCGGCAGATTTATCTGCCGCGTCGCGGGCGGAAGGAGCGACGCCCGGCACTCGCGCCCGCGCGTTTCACTCCGAAAGGCTTGGCCGCGCCCGGCGTCGCCGTCTGCATGCCGCCGAATCCTTGCAAAAGGACGCGCTCGACGGCCTGACCCGTCAGACGTTCGATGGCGCGCATGCTCAATTCTTCGACCGGCGTGACGAGCGTGATCGCGCGTCCACGGTTTCCGGCTCGTCCCGTGCGCCCGATGCGATGCACGTAGTCTTCCGGCGCGGCGGGCACGTCGTAATTGATGACGTGTGAGATCGAGTCAACGTCGATGCCGCGTGCCGCGATGTCGGTCGCGACGAGAACGCGCGTCTTGCCGTCCTTGAAACCGCGCAGGGCGGCTTCGCGCTGCGGCTGCGTGCGGTCGGCGTGGATGCGGTTCACTTTATGCTCGCGCGCTTCGAGGATGTGCGAGAGGCGTTCCGCCCCGCGCCGTGTGCGCGTAAAGACGAGCACGCGCTCGAAGCGTTCGCGCTCAAGCAGGTCGAGGAGCAGAGCCGTCTTCGACTCCATCGCCACCGGGTAAGCGGTCTGTTCGACCGTGACGGCCGCCGCGCCGCGCACGCTGACTTCGACCATCTTCGGCTTGCGCATGTTCGAGCGCGCGATGGTTTCAATCGCGGGCGACATGGTGGCCGAGAAGAGAAGCGTCTGCCGTTCGGTGGGCAGCGCGGCCAGCACGCGACGGATCGCAGGCCAGAAACCCATGTCGAGCATGCGGTCGGCTTCATCGAGCACGAGCGTTTCGACGTGCGCGAAATTAACCGCGCCGCGCTCCATGTGGTCGAGCAGGCGTCCGGGCGTTGCGATCACGACGCTCACGCCGCGCCGCAACTGTTCGGTCTGTCGCGACATGCCCGCGCCGCCGATAAGCGTCACGCAGCGCGCCGCGCTCTTCTTCGGAAGCAGCGAACGATAGCTGGCTTCGATTTGCGTCGCCAGTTCGCGCGTCGGTGCGAGAACGAGCAGGCGTATGCCGGGGCGCGACTGCTGCGACATGCGTTGAATGATCGGCAGCAGGAACGCGGCCGTCTTGCCCGTCCCGGTTTCGGCGCAACCGATCAGGTCTGCGCCGCTCAAAACAACAGGAATCGCCTGTTGTTGAATTGGTGTTGGTTCGGTATATCCGAGAGACTCACACACGCGCGCCAGCGCGTCGTCGAGTCCCAGTTCAGAAAAATTCATAAAATCCTTTGGCGCGGCTGCAACCTTAATCGGGAGCGCGCCCGTGTTAACTGAAAATGTGGAAGCGCCTCCGGCGGCGTTTTTGGAACAATCGTCGGAGGCGCTTTGCTTGAATGAGTCACCGGCCGAGTTCTCTTGAAGAACTTACCAGCGCGGTTCGCGATTGCCACCGCCGCCGCCGCCGTAGCCGCCACCGCCGCCACGGTTGCCACCGCCGCCGCCGCCATAGCCGCCACCGCCGCCGCGATTGCCACCGCCGCCACCGCCGTAGCCGCCGCGACCACCGCCGCCACCGCCGCCGCGTCCGCCGCGATCTTCGCGCGGGCGAGCTTCGTTGACCGTCAGGTTGCGGCCGTTAAATTCCTTGCCGTTGAACTGCTCGATGGCCTTCTGGCCTTCTTCGTTGCTGGACATTTCGACGAAGCCGAAGCCGCGTGAGCGACCCGTCTCGCGATCCTCAACTACCGAAGCCGACTCGACCGTTCCCGCCTGCGCGAACAACTGCTGCAAATCTTCGCTCGAAGTCTGGAACGACAAGTTCCCGACGTAAAGTTTCATAGACATGTGGATGTACCTCTCCTATAGGAAGGAGTATCTGAGAGAAGCTGTCGAATCAAAGTGGCTTCGATGTAACGGTAGGCAGCGAAGGCTTGCGTTCGGGTGCTCAAGGGAGCGCTTCTAAAGTTGAAATCAGCCCACTCTCGAACCATCCAGAACGCCGCTCGGAAAACCTGTCTAGCGGGGCGCATCACCGTTGACGCAAGAGAGAAGGAATTTGCCAATCACTATGATGCACTAAACACTCCCTAAGTTGCAAGCCGCGCCGCGACTTACGAGCGCGCCTGTGACCGGCGGCAGGCGGCAAAATCAGGCGCGCTCGACACGCCTTGTTCGCGTAAACGCGCGAGGATTGCGTGCCGTTATCCGGCAGCTTTTAGCTCCGCGATGTCAGTTGTGCGTCTCAGCCCCGGCCTTCGACGCCCGCCACTCCGTGCCGTCGGCGTACACCACACGCTTGATGCGCACGGCTTTGTATTCGGTCGCCGCCCCTATCGCCGACGTATGCTTCAAGCGCAACTCCTCGCCGGGCACAATCCTCTTGCCGTCGCGAAACTTGTGCCTGAGCAACACCTCCGTCCCCTGCTCATCCCTGAAGAAGAGACACTCCCAGAATATGTCGGTGATGACCTTCGCCCCCGTGTTGCGGAAGACTGCCGACAACTCGAAACTCGACGGCCTACTGCTCAGGTCGCTCGCCTTGGCATCGCGCATAACTCCTCTGCGCGAACTCCACTCCGGTATGTACCTGCTTTGAAAGCCCGACACCTCCAGACCGGGCACGCCTTCTTGCGCAGTGACCCGAACACCGGCCGCGAGCAGAATCATACAAGCCACGAACAGCGTCCCAACGGTTTCTCTATTCATCACACACCCCTTCAACGTCATTCCGTCACTTGTCGTCCAAAATCAATTCACACCCCAGCCCGCCTAACGCCCCGCGATACCCGCGCCCCTAAGCAAACAGTGCATGAGAGATTTCATGATAGGCCGCCGACCGCATGCCGGGCGTTAAGCTTTGACCACCGGTTTAACGTCAAAGCAACACCTTAATCTTAGACCACAGCGGTTTTGCTCAGAAGTCACCCCTGCACTCTAAATCTACTCTAGAGCCGGAAATGGGCATGCCCCGCCGCGCGCCACACGATTACTGCCAAGTTCAAGTTGAGAGGTATGCTCGCTCGCGGTCGGGTGCATGCCGTTGTTAGATGGCGGTTGACATTTAAAACCTATC
>DASZEQ010000009.1:0-106667 GCA_035940695.1 Pyrinomonadaceae bacterium
CTATCGGCGCTTCCCGAATAATCTCTCAGGCGCGCTTAACGTTTCTCCTCGCCCGCCGCGATCAACTTGCGTGCTGTCTCTACCAACAGAAACAGGTCGTGCGGCTTTCTCAGAAACTCGTTCGCGCCCGCCTTCTTCGCCTCCCGCTCGCAATCCTCTAGCGAAAACAGAATGATCGGCACAGACGCGCGGTGCGCCAGTGTGCGCGCATAAGTGACGACTGCAAGCCCCGTCGTGTCCGACAGTTCGTTGTCCACCAACAACAGGGCGAAGCGTTGTTCGTGACGCAAAAACATCTGTGCAATTGTTCCGCTCTCCGCCCGCCGGACGTGCCACCCGGCGAGGTCGAGCAAATCTGAGACGAGGCGGGAGAGCAAGACGTTGTTCTCCACGTAGAGGACGGCGGGCTGCGAGGTGAGCATGGCATTCCAGTGGCGTGGCACGGCTAAGGGTTCATCGTCATCTAGGATCATGAAAGGCATTTTGCTAAGATGCGTGGCGTTCGATGATTGAAAATCCGCGACGGTCGCATGCGTAGCTCACCTCAACCTCAACATCGAGCGAGTGATGAGCATCGCCGTTGAGTCTGGCAGGCCAACTCTCTCGGCGAACAGGTTACGCAAAGACATACTACCCGCTGTTGCGGGTAAGAGCAAGTCGGGTCGCGCGCTTTCTGTCCAGTCAGGAGGGTGCTCCTGATGGGCTTCGCACGCCGCAGACCGAAGCGTCTTGCCGAGAAACTTCTACACATTAGGAATGCTCTTGGTCTTTCTCAGTCTGTGTTGTGGAGACAAATGGGAGTAGAGAATGAGATTCCGTTCAAGAGAATCTCAGAGTATGAGTTGGATAAGACTGAGCCGATCCTGACTGTGCTCATGCAATACGCCCGCGTCGCAGGCGTCCACACCGAAGCCCTCATCGACGACCAACTCGACCTCCCCGACAAACTCCCCGGCGACGTGCGCCACGAAGAAATCAAACGCAAATACACACCGCGCGGAAGGAAGCATTGAGCAGTGATTCCAATCCGAGCTACACAATATTTTACGCTTATCTTTGACCTTCTTGCTTGCGCCATCTCATCAATCGTTCTCGCACGTAGACGGCATATGGATCTTCTATTAGTTCAAGAATCTTTAGTGATGCTTCTCCTTGCTTAATTGCTTCGAGCCATCTACCGGCTTCGTAGAGTGCCTCGCTCATATTCGAACGTATGATATTCTCGAAACGCGGATCACCAAGATTTCGCATAATGACTAATGCTTGTTCATAGAACTCAATCGCACTCTGATACTTACCTGTGTTCATATATACGAGACCTAAATTGCCGAGCGCAACACCCTCGCCGCGTTGATCGTTAATTTCCCGCTTAATGCTCAATGCTTGTTGGTAGAACTCAATCGCACGCTGCGATTCACCCATGAGACTATAAGCAGTACCTAAGTTGTTTAGCGCATGGCTCTCACCCCGCCGATCTCTTGACTCCCGCACGATTATTAACTGTTGTTCATAACACTGGATTGCGCGCTGGAATTCACCCAAGTTCTTGTAAGCAAGACCTAAATTGTTCAGATAATACGCTTCAGCAGAGAGATCATTTACTGCTCGGACAGCATCAAGTGCCCTTTCTAACCAGCTAATGCTTTCGCGCGGATGTTGGCGTAAGTTAAGTATGTAGGTTCCAGCATCAGGATAGTTTGAACATAGATGAGCCGCTGCAGCATTATCACTAGAATGGCGAACTGCCCACGATTGCCCGAACTGAATGTTTGTCCACTCTGAATCGAACAATGCGAGAGCACGCATGAACGCTTCCCCGCCTTCAAGATAAAGACTGTCAACCTTTATAAGCACAGCGTAATAGTATGTGGCGTGACGCTCTTGAACTGCATCTCGCTCGTCATCGGTCAGGTGGCTGTCGGCAAACAGGCGCGCGAGATCGTGCAGGCGATAGCGGGCGGTTTCAGTATTATAGAAAATTAGATTGCGTCGTAACAGGTCACTGAGATGAGAGTGGCCTGCGTCCTGACAAATCTCTTCTTCTGCGGGCGCGTCGAAGGAGGCAGGGAAGACGGCTAGCTGGCGGAAGACGCGGGCGGTTTCGGGTTGCAAGCGGGCGTAGCTGAGTTCGAAGGAGGCTTCCACGTCGAGGTCTACGCCTTCTCTGCCGATGCGTTTGAGGCGTTCGCGCTCGTCGTGGAGTTGCGTGGCGTAGGCGGCGGGATCGAGATCGGTGGTTATGTCGAGCAGACTGCCGGCGGCGCGGAGGGCGAGCGGGAGGTAGCCGCAGAGGTAGGAAATGCGGTCGGCGATGTCGGGCGGCGTGCGCGGGGCGATGCCCGTGAGCAGGTCGCGCGCTTCCGTCGGTTGTAGTTGTTCGAGCGTGAGACGCTTCATGCCGGGGAGCGCGAGCGTTTCGCGCGAAGTGACGAGTAGGGCGCAGCCGGAAGGCGGGAGCAAGGGGCGCACCTGCGTGCTGTCGGCGGCGTTGTCGAGCAGGATCAAGGCACGCTTGCCGTCGAGACTGCTGCGGTAAAGTTTGACGAGTTCGCCTGTGTCTTCGGGCAGTTTCGCGTCTGCTCCCATGAAGGCGCGGACGCAGGCGGCGAGGGCATCGGCGGCGGCGAGCGGACGCTCGTCCGTGCCACGCATGTCTATGAACAGTTGGGCATCAGGGTATTCGGGGCGCAGGCGATTGGCGACGAGCAGGGCGAGTTCGGTCTTGCCGATGCCGCCCATCCCGCTGATGCCGCTGATGCCCGCGCTCTCGCCCCTGCGTAGCGCATCGATGAGGTCTGCGATCTCTTTTTCGCGCCCGACGAAATCGCTGACAGCGGCGCGGAGTTGATGCAGCGTTGCGACCGGCGAGCGGGGAATTTGAGAGCCTGCGGTTTGCGGCATGTACTTGTCGAAAATCCAGCGATGCAAATCGCCGAGCACTTTTGTGGCGAGGTCGTCAGGGCTGTTGAACTCCGTGACAGTGTGGTCGCGTTTCAGCTCCGCTTTCAGCTTGTCCAGTTTCGCCACCTGCCCGGAGTCCATTTCGACTTTATCGAACGTGATGGCCGACTTGGATTTGAAGTAGATGAAGCAGGGCAAGTCGTGTTCGCGGGCGCGGCGGTATTCATCTTCAGTGATACCTGAGCCGTAACGCGCGGCGAAGATGCCGACGTAGACATGGCTGCGATCTACTTCGTCGAGGGACGCGCGGCGGGTGTCTTCGTCGCGGCTGCCGAAGTATTCCATACCGGCGAAGCCCGTGTCCGCACGCAGGCGTTGCAGCGCAGTCTCCACGGCTTTACGCTCCGGCTGCAAGTCGAGCCAAGTGGAACTGACGAAGACTCTGAGAGGTGTTGGCTGCACGTCGGTTTTACGCTCCCTTGGAGGTTCTGAACATGCCGTGAGGCGGTTGTAGTTATAGCACCGACATTCGAGAGAGCGGAAGAAAATCGGAAGTCCGCTTAAGTACGGCTCTATTCTCGTGCGCCGGGTTGAGAGGTGGATCAACTATTCGTTGCGTGGGGCGTCGCCGCCGTGGTCGAGCCAGAGGAGCGACACGCCGAAGAAGGCGCAGGCGGCCGTGTCGGAGACAGTCCAGTAGAGCGGGAGTCCCGCCGTGTGATCGATGATGAGGAAGACGGGCGCGGCGAGCAGGAACGAGAAGGCTGTGAAGCGGATGAGCGGCCGGTAGCGCGCAACGTCCGAAGCCAGAATCCACAGCAAGACGCCGTGCATCCCGTAGACGTAGGACGCCTGCCGGATCATGAACATGAGAACCGCGCCGTGCGGCATGTCGCCCAACCCCAGCCACGCGTGCGACGCCTCCATCCAAGAGCGCGGCATCAAGACCGCGCCGAAGGCCAGTATCTCGACCGACCCGGCCGCGCGCAGCAGCCAAGACTGTAGGCGTTGGCGGTTCATGGGTGCAATTCCGAACGGACAGGGAAAAGAGAAAGATGGTAAAGGGGAAGGTTAAAGAACGAACGCCGCACGAGCGCACGCCTCTCGCCGCCTCGCCCCTTCGCGCTTCTATTTACCCTTGCTACTTTTCCGCGCCTGTCGCTCTTTGAAGACGCGCTCGCCGCCGGATTCGCCTTTCTTGACGTTGGTTGGCATGGCGGCGGGGAGCGAAGGCGTGTTGGAGCGCGGGCGCGCGGCATTGCTGCCCGCCTGTTGCGAGGATTCGTCTGCGAAGAACTTGTTGGCGTCTTTGCGCTTGCCGCGCAGTGCGGGCGTGTTCGACTCTGCTTCTTCCTGTTTGACGGGACTGTTGCTGCGCTCGTCGCCCATCTGTTGCCCGCGCCGGTTGGCGGGGATGCCCGCCTTGCTCTGTGCCTTCTTATTCGCCACTTTGTCGCTCCTTATGTTCAAGGGATGATGGCGGAGGGATGAACGAGAGATCGCTCAACCGAGAGATCGCTTTTCTTCGTTCACCCTTCTTCTTCTTCTTGCGCCCTCATCCCTGACCCCGTGTCTTCTATGTTTCGCGGACGCGCAGGGCTTCGGGTTGTTGCGCTTGCGCGGCCGGTTGATTGCGCGCCGCGGCGTCCACGCCCGCGAGCGGGGGCGGCGGGTTGGCGACGAGTTTCTCTAACGCCGCGTCCAGAACTTCGCTGATGCGCGAGACGAAGATGATCTCCAACTCCTGTTGCACCTCTGCGGGAATGTCCGCGATGTCGGCCTCGTTGCGCGAGGGCAGGATGATGCGCCTGATGCCTGCGCGGTGCGCGGCGAGCACCTTCTCCTTGATGCCGCCGACGGGGAAGACCAGACCGGAGAGCGTGATCTCGCCCGTCATCGAAGTGTTATGGCTGACGCGTCGCCCGGTCATCAGAGACGCGAGCGCGGCCGTGATGGCGACGCCCGCCGAAGGGCCGTCTTTCGGGATCGCGCCCGCCGGGACGTGCAGGTGGACGCCGTAGGATTTGAACATCTCCGGCGCGATGCCGAACTCCGAGGCGTGCGACCAGAGGTAAGAACGCGCGGCGCGCGCCGATTCCTGCATCACTTCGCCGAGTTGTCCGGTGATGGTCAAGCCCTGCCCGCCGGGCAGAAGCGTCGCCTCGATGAACAAAATTTGCCCGCCCATCTCCGTCCACGCCATGCCGGTCGCCACGCCCGCGGGCAACTCCTTACGCGCCTCTTCCGGGTAGAAACGCGGCGCACCCAAAAACTCTTTGAGGTCGCTCGCCTCGACGCGCACCTCGGTCGCCTCGCCTTGCGCGACCCTGAGCGCGGCCTTACGCGCGACCGAGCCGATGGAGCGTTCGAGTTGACGCACCCCGGCCTCGCGCGTGTAACGCGTCGCGATCAGCAGGATGGCCTCGTCCGTGATCGAGAACTGTTCGGGGCGCAACCCGTTTTCGCTCACCTGTCGCGGCACGAGGTATTGCAGCGCGATGTGCAGTTTCTCCTGATCGCTGTAGCCCGCGAGCGCGATGATCTCCATGCGGTCGCGCAGAGGCGGCGGGATGGGGCCGAGTTGGTTGGCCGTCGCGATGAAGAAGACCTTCGAGAGATCGAAGGGCAGATCGAGATAGTGATCACGAAAGGTGCTGTTCTGCTGCGGGTCGAGAATCTCTAGGAGCGCGCTCGCCGGGTCGCCGCGAAAGTCCGCGCCGAGTTTGTCGATCTCGTCGAGCATCAGGACGGGATTGTTCACCTGCGCGCGCCGCAAAGATTGAATGATGCGGCCGGGCATCGCGCCGATGTAAGTGCGGCGGTGGCCGCGCAACTCCGCCTCGTCGCGCATGCCGCCGAGAGAGAGGCGTTCAAACTCGCGACCGAGCGCGCGCGCGATGGAACGACCGAGCGAAGTTTTCCCGACGCCCGGCGGGCCGACGAAACAGAGTATCGGACTCTTCGAGTCGGGGCGCAGTTTGACGACGGCGAGAAATTCGAGGATGCGTTCCTTGATGTCCTCCAGCCCGTAGTGATCCTCGTCGAGCACGCGGCGCGCTTCGGCCAGATCGAGCCGGTCTTCGGAAGTTTTGCGCCACGGCAGTTCGAGCACGTATTCCAGATAGGAACGGATGACGTGATAGTCGGGCGCGGCGGCGGGCAGACGCTCCATCCGTTTGAGTTCGCGTTCGGCCTCGGTGCGCACCTCTTCGGGCAAATCGGCCTCGCCCAGACGCTCGCGCATCATGGCGGCCTCCGCGCCCTCGCCGTCCTCGTCGCCGAGTTCCTTCTGGATGGCCTTCATCTGCTGTCGCAAGACGTAGTCGCGCTGCGCCTTGTCCATCTCGGTCTGCGCCTCGGTCGCGATCTTCGAGGTCAACTGCATGATCTCGACTTCGCGTGCGAGGCGCACGTGCGCGAGGCGCAACAACTCGTCGTTCGTGTTGGCTTCGAGCATCGCCTGCTCGTATTCGACGCCGAGGTTGAGAACGGAGGCGAGGAAGTAAGCGATCTGCGTCGGCTCTTGCGCGCCGAGGACGGCGGCACGCACTTCGGGCGGCACTTGCGGCAGGATCGCCAGCGCGCGTTCGACGAGAGAGCGCACGTTGCGTTGCAACGCCTCGACCTCCTCTTGATCCTCGGTCGCAAGCGGCGGCAAGACCACCACGCGCGCGCGCAAATGCGGGTCGGTTTGCGTCCACTCCTCGACGCGCACGCGCTCCGTGCCCTGCACGATGATCTGCAAGGCATCCTCGCCGCGAAACATACGCTTGACCATGACAAGCGTGCCCACTGTGTAAATATCTTCGGGCGACGCTTCCGCGTCCGTGCCTTTGCCGGGCTTGACGCTCACGCAGGCCAGCAGCTTCTCCGGCCCTGCGAGCGCGGCCTCGACCGCCGCAATCGAGCGCGGACGCCCCGCCGCCAGCGGCACGACCGTGCCGGGGAACAACGTCGTGTTCTGCAACGGCAGCACCGCGATCTCGAAAGCCCCGGCGGGCGTCTGCGGCGTCTGTTCCTGACCCGCCACCGTAGTTATATTTTCAGCCATAATGGTTAGTCCGTTGTTAGTTGTCCGTCGTCAGTTGTTCAAATCCGCCTCGAAGAACGTTGTGTGTGTTGAGCACATGCAACCGGCAACGGACGACCGATGACCGCTTTCCTTATTCTTCACAGTCCTCCGGGCTACGCAGGCGCAGCAGCAACAGCCCGTCTTGATAGTCGCTCTCGATGCGCGCCCCTTCAATCGGGCAAGGGAAGCGCAGCGTCTTTTCAAAGCGGCTGTAGGAAATTTCCACCTGATGATACGAGATCGTTTCGCTGCAAGAGGTGTCGCGGCGCGTGCCCTCGATGACGAGCACCGGCCCGGCAATCGTGATCTCCAACTCGTCGGGGCTGACGCCCGCCAGATCAACTTTGACGAGCCACCCGTCGCGCGTGCGATACACGTCCGCCGGGGGCGACCAGTGCCGCTCGCACATTCGTCCCGGCTTTGTCACCGGCATGAAACGCAAATAACGCTCGATTGATTTAGCCATAATGCAGTGAGCAGTGAGCAGTGAGCAGAAGAAGCATTGAAAGCAGAGAAAGAAAACTGCTTACCGCTTACCGCTCGCTGCTCACTTGCCTCTCATCCAAAGATTCTGTTCCAGAACGAAGAGCCGCTGGAAATCTCTTCGAGGGCTTCGGCCAGTTCGCGGTCGTCGTTGGTCTCCAAGGCAACGTCGGCCATCGAGATGATGCCGCGCAAAGTCCTATCCTGATCGACGATGGGAATGCGGCGCACCTGCTTGTCGCCCATCTTGCGAATCGCTTCGATCACGCGGTCGTTCGGGTGCGCGGTGTGAACTTCCTCGGTCATGATCTCTTCGGCGCGCGTGGTGCGCGGGTCGCGCCCCTCTGCGATGGCGCGCACCACGATGTCTCGATCCGTGATGAGACCGACGAGCCGCCCGTTGCCGTGGATCGTGGCGTTCACGCGGCGCGCTTCGGGACTCGTCCCGACGGGCGCGTCCGCAATCGTCGCCGTCGCCCCGGCATCGCTCACGGGGCGGGTGTTAACGGGCGTCTCCGTGCGATCCACGACGGGAATGACGCCCGTGTCCTCGTTCTTCATCAGGCGCGCGACATCTTCGAGCGAAGTGTCGCGCGTGGCGACCGTCACGTCGCGCGTCATGATGTCGCGGCAGCGAACATGCGAGCGCGTCGCGCCACGCCGCCCCTCGCCGCGACCCCGCCCGCCGCCGCCGCTGCTCTGGCGACGCCCACGGAAGAAGTCTCTCCCCTCTTCAAAGATCGAACGCCCCTCGCGGTCGTCGTCTTCGTAGCGGCGCGGGCGTTCGTCGTAGTCGCGGCCTCCCACGTCGCCGCCACCGCCGCCGCCGCGCCTCACATTGTAAGAGTCCGTGCGCTCGCGTTCATCCCGGTAATCGTCTCGGTAATCGTTGCGGTCGCCGCCACCGCGCCCGCCAGTCCTCGTCGTGCGCCCGTAATCGTCGTAGTAGTAGTCGCGGCTTCCCACGTCGCCACCGCCTCCGCGCCTGTCGTCCGCATAGCCGCCGCGTTCGCTGCGGTCTGCGTCATAGTCCGCGCGGCGCGCACGCTGTCGCTCTCCGTAAAAATCGTCGTCCCGGTCGTCACGGTATCTAGACATGATCTCCTCCTGAAATATATGGGAAAGATAAAACTACTACTACTACTACTTCTTCTTCTGCGGCCGCCCCGCCGATGCGCGACACGAACCAGTGCACGAGGCGGGCGACAACTCGCCCGCAGACGGCGCATGCCCCAACGCTCAACGGACGCCACGCGCTCTTTTCGACTTCAAGGGGAACGCTTGCGATTATAAAAGGTGTCGGGCGAAAGGCGAAAGGCGAAAGTGAAGAATCGAAGGCTCTCACGCCTTCGTCTTCACTTTCGCCTTTCTATTTCTGCTTTCTACTTTCTGCTTTCCTTAACGCTCCGTGATGATCTCCGCGACGAGTTGTACCTGCGCGCGTATGTCGAGCGTGCCGATCTCGACGGGCGTTTTGGCTTCCATCGCCTGCGCCACCATGCCGCGCGCCTGCATCCGCGCGTCGTAGATCGGAACGGGGCGACCCGCGCTCGCTTCCTGCACTTCGACGATACGCCCCACGCGCCCGCCCAGAGCCACGGCCATCACTTGCGCCTTGCGTAGAGCTTCGCGCGTCGCCGCGGCGAGAGCCTGATCGCGCGCCGGTTCGTCGCGCCGCAAGGTGAAAGAGAGGTTGTCTATGTTGTTCGCCCCGGCGGCGGTCGCCGCGTCAATCACGGGGCCGACCTTCGAGAGATCGCCGAGCGTGACCGTCACGGTGTTGCGCGCCTCGTAGCCGCGTATCACGGGCGTCTGGTTCTCACGGTAGTTGTACTGCGGCTGCAAACTATAGCCGCTCGTCCCGATCTCCGCGCCCGCCCCTGCCGCAGATTTCAGCGCGCGCACCATCGCCTCGCTCCGGCGCGCGTTCTCCTGCTGCGCGGCGAGCGCGGTCTGAGCCTGCGTCACGACGGCGACCGAGATCATCGCCGTGTCGGGTCGCGCCTGCACGAGTGAATCGCCGGAGACGACAACACGCGTCGCCGCCGCCACCAGAGACGCGCCCGGCGTCGTCGCCGTGCCGCCCTGTTGCTGCTGGCCGCCCGCCGCTGTGCCCGCAGTAATAGCGGTGTGATGCAACGTGCGCGCTTGAAAGGGCGTGCCCTCCATTTGCGTCGTCACCACGTCGCGCCGCACCTCGCCCGTCGCCTCCACTTCCGCGCCCGCGCCAAACCACGTCTCGCCCTGCCAGCGATCCGCGTTCAAGAGCAGATATTTTTGCTTGGGCGAATCAATCAACCATCCGCCCGCCTCGACCGTCCGCCCGATCCGGCCGCGCACCGCAATCTCTCCCTGCGCCGCCGCCTGCACGACGAACAACAAACTCAACACGACGACGCTTGCCGCCGACATCAATCCGCTTCTTCTCATATTCTCTCCGTTTCCTTTCCCGCATTTTCGTCTCGGGCGCGCGGCGCATCAGGGCGACGGCGAGAGAGTACCGTCTACATACCCGGCGCGCGAAACCTTCACCTTCGCGCCCGCCCTTAAAGAACGCGCGGGCGTCCAGACCTTGCGCCCTTTTGCTTAACGGGCGATCATTTTGGTACGCTCTCAGCCGCTCATGCAAACCTTCGATTCAAAGTATCAGAATTTCAAACGCCCCGCGCGCACGGGCGCGCTCGTCACTGTCGGCCGCGTCGAAGACGTGCCGCCGGGGCGCGGCGCGACGGTCGAACTCACGAGCGGCGCGGAACTCGCCCTCTACAACGTCGAAGGCCGCTTCTACGCCGTCGAAAACTTCTGCCCGCATCGCGGCGCACCGCTCGCAGACGGCAACCTCTGCGGCGCGTCCGTCGAATGCGATTGGCACGGCTGGCGTTTCGACCTCACCACCGGCGCATGCCTCAACCGCCCCGACTCTCCAATCGAAGCCTACGAAGTCCGCATCGAAGACGGCTGGATCAAAATTGTCGTCTGAGCCGTTGCGCACGACGAAAGGCCGCGCAACCGTCATTCCCGTGAACAACCGCGCGCGGCCTTGCTTAAATCTGCGGTATAGCGGAACTCCTATCACGAGCGAACGACTACGAATGTTCCTGTTCACGCGCGGCTCAGAAGCTGTTCGCAAACTCCCGACGGGACGATTGCTAATAGCCCGGCACTTTAGTGCCGGGTAGCAAGTTGAAGAATAATATGTGAGTCCCGTCGGGACGATTGAATAACGATGAACATTCAATCGTCCCGACGAGACTCCATGTTAGTTGCCAGTAGTTTTCAATGCTTCTTGCCACGCGCGCCAGTTTTGCGCTTGATTCCTTCGTGCCTTACCGTGCCGGGAATCTTATCGGGCAAGCCAATCTCGTCATCAATCAGATCGTCAACATATACACCTGCCGCGCGTGCATATTCCAAGAGGACTGGTAAAGGCGGCACGCGCGTCCCAAGTTCGTATTGCGAGACGTTGCTACGAAACAACTCTTCAATGAATCCTAAACGCTCAAGCATGCCGTTTTGAGATAAACCCAATGCCAAGCGAATACGAAGCAGTTTTTCGCCTAGCCGAGCGGCCTTAGTGCGGGAGGTGCTTCCCATCAGGAGATACCTCCCAACGGAAAACCCATCTTGACATTAATCTTCTCGCTAGATACGATGGTATCTAGCGATGCGGCGCATTCGATTGTCACCAAGAAAGTAGAAAGTCTCTGCTTCGTGGCGACGCTCATCACTCG
The DNA here is from genome assembly GCA_035940695.1 of Pyrinomonadaceae bacterium. Taxonomy (GTDB): domain Bacteria; phylum Acidobacteriota; class Blastocatellia; order Pyrinomonadales; family Pyrinomonadaceae; genus JAIVJZ01. The sequence continues at coordinate 11,188 of DASZEQ010000009.1, forward strand.
TGAGTGGGTAAGGGTGAGCTAATCAATGCGACCGTTGCCAATTTGTTTTCAACGCTTCTTGCTACGCGCGTCAGGCTTACGTCTAATTCCTTCGTGCTTCGTTGGGCTTGGCAACTTGTCAGGCAAGTCTAGTTCATCATCAATCAACACATCCACCCACACGCCTGCTGCCCGCGCATATTCCAACAAGACCGGAAGCGGCGGTTCGCTTGTTCCGACCTCATAAGCAGATACCGTAGTCCGAGAGAGGGTTTCACCAAGTCCTAACCGTTGCAGCATACCATCCTGTGAGAGTTCAAGCGCGAGGCGAATTTGCAGCAACTTCTCAGGCAGCCGCGCAGGTTTAGGACGTGGCACGCGCGCCATCAGAAGTTACCTCCAGATGGAACGCTATTCAGTCCAGACTTGTGCTTAGCCAGAAATGTGGCTAAAATTAATGCGCGTTCAGGTGTCGCCAAGAAGATGCAGCCGTTCTGCTTCGTGGCGACGCTCATCACTCGTGAGTGGGTGAGGGTGAGCTAATCAATGCGACCGTTGCCAATTAGTTTTCAAAGATAGACCGCGCGCATCTTACCAGAGCGCGCACCGCTTCCGTATCCTTTTCTCACCGGAGGAACACACGCATGACGATTCCGCGCTCGCGCATCATCCTCTACCTCGAAGATAACGAAAGGCTGCAAGAACTCGTCCGTGACGTGTTGCAGTTCGCTGGGTGGTACGTCAAGCCCACACCGGACAGCATTACTTCGTGGGCGACGCTCGATTGCACGAAGGAGCATTTCGACCTGCTGTTGCTCGACCACGAGGTACGCGGCATCAGCGGGCTGGAACTAACGCGCCGCGTGCGCCGCATGCCACACCGTAAAGAAATTCCGATCATCCTCATCTCGCTCGAAGACCTAGCCGAGGAAGCACGCGAGGCGGGCGCGGACGCTTTCCTGCGTAAGCCGAACAACCTGATCGAATTGGTGGATACGATCCGCCGCCTGCTTCCCACGCACGCCGGATAAAGCGCAAAAACCGAGGCCGCAAGGCAAACTCCGTAGCGGAGAACTTGCCTTCCGGCCTGATGCGAGTCTATCTGATCTGAAACGTAGCTCTTAACCGTTGTCGCCGATGGCGGCGACGGGACATTCTTCGCGGACGCGTTCGCATTCTTTGCGCTCGGCCTCGGTCTGCGGCTGTTTGTAGACGAATGAGTAGCCGCCCTCGTCGTTGCGCTTGAAGTTCTCCTGCGCGCTGTCGCGGCACACGTCGCAGTCTATACAGTTCGTGTCTACGTAATATCTGCCCGGCGCGTTATCCGGGTAACGTTCATTCAGGTCAGCCAACGCGGCCTCCTTGGAAAAGCCGTGAATCGTAGGTCGTCAAACGTGAAGGGAAAGAAAACTGCTTTCCTCTATTCACGTTTGACGACCTACGATTCACGGCTTTCAGATCTACTTGATCGCCAGCATCCGATCGAGGGCGACGCGCGCCCAACGTGCGGTCTCCTCCGGCACGGTGATCTGGTTGGGCACGACGCCCGCCACCAGCGATTCCAAAACCCACGCGAGGTTCTGCGGCGCGATGCGATACATCGTCGCGCACATGCAGAGGTCGGGCGCGAGCAGGCGAATGTGCTTGTCCGGGAAACGCTCGATCAGACGGTTGACCAGATTCACTTCCGTCCCGATAGCCCAAGACGAACCGGCGGGCGCATCTTCGAGCGTCTTGATGATGAACTCGGTCGAGCCGTTGAGGTCTGACTTCTCCACCACCTCGCGCACGCATTCCGGGTGGACGAGCACCTTGATGCCCGGCGTCTCGCGGCGCACCTGATCCACGTGCCATTCGCGGAAACGACCATGCACCGAACAGTGGCCTTTCCACAGGATGAGACGCGCGCCGCGCAAGGCTTCCACGGTGTTGCCGCCGAGTTCCTGAAACGGATCCCACACGACCATCTGTTCGAGCGGGATGCCGAACTTGACGCCCGTGTTGCGCCCCAGATGTTGGTCGGGGAAAAAGAACAGCTTGTCGGCCGCGCGCAAACTCTCGTCGAAAAGCGGCACGGCGTTAGACGAAGTGCAGACCACGCCGTCGTGCTTGCCACAGAAGGCTTTGATCGCGGCCGTGGAATTCATGTACGTGATCGGCATCACGCGGAAGTCTTCGAGGATGCCCGCGGCCGCGAGTTGATCCCAAGCGTCTTCGACCTGTTCGGCCGAGGCCATGTCGGCCATCGAACAGCCCGCGCCGAGGTCTGGCAGAATAACTTTCTGATGCGGTGCGGAGAGAACGTCGGCCGACTCGGCCATGAAATGCACGCCGCAAAAGACGATAAACTCCGCGCGGTCGCGCTCCGCGCCGAGCTTCGAGAGCTTGAAGGAGTCGCCCGTCACGTCGGCATGCGCGATCACGTCGTCGCGTTGATAGTGGTGGCCGAGGATGACGAGCCGCTCGCCGAGCGCGCCCCGCGCCGCCTCGATGCGCTCGTTCAACTCCGCGTCCGACAGCCCGAAGTAATCTTCCAGCACGGGCGCTTCCGTTAAAGTTGCTACAGTCATTCTTCGTTCCCCTTCAACCGCTTCTACCCCACAGGCGCGACCCGCGCGCCCGGCGGCCAACGCCGCAAACGAAAACTATCTCACTTTGAGAAACATTGCGCAAGCACCGAATCCGTGTCCTGCGCGCGCCGCGAAATAGAACGATGCGGTCGAATATTTAGATGCAAAAGAGGGGCGCGCAGATGTGTGAAGGGGGGGACGGTACGAAGGCGAAAGGGAAGGCCAAACATTGATTTTTGAAGGTCTGAAATTATGAAATATTTCCGCCGATATCCACATATGTGTATGAGGCCACTTCAAATTCGAGTGGGCTGCTCGGCACGTTACGGGCGGGTGAACTGTCGCCGTCGCCCGCCGTGTTCGAGTGGTAGTAAAACTTAAAGAAATGAGGACAACCCCCAATGAAGAAGATGCTGATGATTGCTTTGGCGTGCGTGATTTTTGCGGTTTCGGGCGTCAACGCTCAGGACAAGGAGAAGAACGGCGCGCGCGAGGCGCGTGAGGGTCGGGATCGCGCAGCCGAAGCGCGCGATAAAGGTGACGTGAAAGGCGCGGAGCGTGCGGCCGACAAGGCGGAGCGCGGAGCGAAAGACGCACCCGACAACAAAGATGCCCAGAAGGATGCTAAGGAGGCGCGCGAGGCGGCCAAAGAAGCGAAAGATAAACACGGCAAGCCGTAATGTCTGTCGCGAGCATTCGGCGCGGCTGGCGCAGAAGAACCCCTACGAAACACCACGCCGATCTCTTGAGGTAGATAAAAGTAGCCGCACGGAAGTCGTCTCAGACTTCCGTGCGGCTCTATAGTTCTATCAAGGAATCGTTCGCGCCGGATGATGACGGCGGGGGTTCTTCGCTCCCCTCTGCCTCAACGTTTTTACGGGTGCGTCATCTCTTCCGGCTTGACGTATTCGTCGAATTGCTCGCCCGTCAGGAAGCCGAGAGCGACGGCCGACTCGCGCAACGAGATGCCTTTCTTGTGCGCGTTCTTGGCGACCTGCGCCGCACGGTCGTAGCCGATGTGCGGGTTGAGCGCGGTGACGAGCATGAGCGAGTTGTTGAGGTGCGCGTCGATCTGTGCGCGGTTGAGTTCGATTCCGGCGACGCAGTAATCGACGAAGCCGTGGCAGGCGTCGGTGATGAGGCGGATCGAGTGGAGCAGGTTGTGAATCATCACCGGATTGAAGACGTTCAACTCGAAGTTGCCCTGCGAACCGGCGAAGCCGATGGCCGCATCATTGCCGAAGACCTGCACGGCAACCATCGTCATCGCCTCAGATTGCGTGGGGTTGACCTTGCCGGGCATGATCGACGAGCCGGGTTCGTTCTCCGGCAGGATGAGTTCGCCGAATCCGGCGCGCGGCCCTGAGGCGAGCCAACGGATGTCGTTCGCGATCTTCATCAGCGAACCGGCGAGCGTCTTGAGCGCGCCGCTGGCGAAGACCATCTCGTCGTGCGCCGAGAGCGCGGCGAACTTGTTCGGGTGCGATTTGAAGGGCAGTCCCGTCAACTCTGCGATCTTCCCGGCGGCGCGTTCGGCAAATTCGGGGTGCGCGTTAAGCCCTGTGCCGACGGCCGTGCCGCCGATGGCGAGATCGTAGAGGCCGGGCAGCACGAGGCGCAGGCGTTCGATGTCGCGCTCGACGAGGCTGGCCCAACCGGAAAACTCCTGCCCGACCGTGAGGGGCGTCGCGTCCTGCAAGTGCGTGCGCCCGATCTTCACCACGTCGCAATATTCCTTAGCCTTCGCGTCGATGGCCGCGTGCAGGCGTTCGACTTCGGGGATCAGTTTATTCATGCGCTCGGCGGCGGCGATGTGCATGGCGGTGGGGAACGTGTCGTTCGACGACTGCGACATGTTGACGTGGTCGTTCGGGTGAATCGGCTCTTTGCTGCCCATCCGGCCGCCCGCGATTTCGATGGCACGGTTAGAGATGACTTCGTTGGCGTTCATGTTGGTCTGCGTGCCGCTGCCCGTCTGCCAGACGCGCAGGGGGAAGTGCTCGTCGAGTTGCCCCTCGATCACTTCGTCGCACGCCGCGACGATCAGGCGCGCCTTGTCCGAAGGCAATTTGCCGAGGTCTTCGTTGACGAGCGCGGCGGCCTTCTTCAACAGGCCGAGCGCGCGGATCATCTCGCGCGGCATCCGGTCGTAGCCGATGTTGAAATGAATCAACGAACGCTGCGTCTGCGCCCCGTAGTAACAATCCGCCGGAACTTCGATGTCGCCCATCGAATCGCGTTCGACGCGCGTGCGGGCTACAGCCCCATCGTCCTTCATCTCAGTCGCTTCCTGTGCCATGATCGGTGCTTCCTTTTTTCCAAGGGCGGCCGTCACATGCAGACAGCGCGCGCCCAATTTAAGAGACCCGTTTTGAACATATATTGACTTAAACTATTGCCACTGAATTTTACAACACATCACGCGCGCGGCCGCAACGAGCGACGACGCCGTCGCCATCCGGACATGAAAAGCGCGCTCGCGGAGCGGAACTACTTAATTGACGAGTTTTACATCTAACCTGTGCATGACCGACGATTCAGACACAACGGTGTATGCCGACTACGCGGCGTTTGCGCGCGCCGTCTATGAGACCGGCGTGTTGTCCGACCCGTGGTTGGACGGCAACGAGCGTTTCGGTCTGCGCGGGGTGGTGCTTCCGGCGCGGCGCGCGCACGCTCTGGCCGAAGCCGCCGAGCGCGTCGCCTACGTTCATCAGGAGTTGGTTCATATCCTGATCGAGAACCCGTCGTTGCTCGAAGAGTTTTACCGTCTCACGCCGTGGCAGCGTGCGATGTGGGCGGCCTCCGGCGGCCTCTGGCACGGCATGGCGCGCGCCGACCTGTTTATCTGCGACGACGGGCGCATCGCCTGTTGCGAACTCAACAGCGACACGCCCTCCGGCCAACCCGAAGCCGTCATCCTCAACCGCATGCTCTACGCGGCGCATCGAGGGACGGGCGATGGCGGCCTCCACGACCCGAACGCGAACATGTGCGCGCGTTACATAGAAATGCTGCGCCAGAGCCACGAGAAGAACGCGCCTGACGCCGCCACCGCCGCCGCGCGCACGCTCTCCACCGTAGGCATCATCTACCCGACCGAACTGAGCGAAGACCTTGCCATGATCACTCTGTTCACACGCTGGCTTGAGTCGGCGGGCATCGCGGTCGTCGGCGGGTCGCCGTTCAACCTGCGGCGAACTTCGCGCGGGCTTGAAGTGCTCGGCGTCCCTGTAGATTTGGTCGTGCGGCATTACAAGACCGACTGGTGGGGCGAGCGCGTTCCCGTCTGGAACGACGCAGCGAGTTATCCCGACCCCGAACCGCTCGACAGGCCGCTCGGCGCGCTGTTGTCGGCAGAGGCGAGCGGGGAGGTCACCGTGGTCAACCCTTTCGGCTCGGTCGTCACGCAGAATAAACTGTCGCTGGCATTTTTTTGGGAGGAGCAGAAACGATTTTCGCGCCGCGCGCGTAATTGGATACGTAAATACATTCCGGAGACCTACCGCATGGAGCGCGTGGGCGCGGCGCGACTGTTGGCCGAACGGGAGTCTTGGGTGTTGAAAAGCGATTACGGTTGTGAGGGGGAGGAGACGATTTGCGGGGCTTTCGTGAACGAAGACATCTGGCGTCGTACGGTAGAGCAGGCGTGCCCCGAACATTTCGTCGCCCAGCGATTCTTTCACGTCCGGCCTGACGAATCGGGTAGACTGGCGAACTACGGCGTGTACCTGCTCGGCGGCAGCGCGGCCGGGTTCTTCACGCGGCTCTCGCCGCAGGGCACGGGGTATGCGGCCGTGACAGTGCCGACCTACATCGCGCGTGGACGGCAGCAGCAGCAGCAGCAGCAGCAACAGGCGATTTAAAATGAGTGAGAACAAAAGCAAAAACAGACTGACGGGCGCAGGTCGCGTCAACCGGCGAAGGCGACTCATCGAATCGGAAGCGCCGCAGCCGTGGTGGCAAACTTCGCGGCGCAAGTTCATCGTCGGCGGGGCGGTGGCGGCGGGCGCGGTGCTGACGGGGGGCGTCTGGTTGGCGACGCGCGACGACACGACGGACGTAGATAAGGATTCGCTCGAACTGCAACGCGCGCAGGGCTGGAACATCGGCTCGGAGCAGAAGCCCTTGAGCCTTGCGGGCGCGCAGACGCTCGACTCGCAAGGGCGCGACGACTGGAAGCGATACCTCGACCAGTCCGCGATGCTCAATGCTTACCAGCCGAAGTCGCAGGCGTGGCTTCCGTTCTTCGTGCCGACGCTCATCCAGTCGCTTCAGTTCGAGTCGTTGCGCCGGCAACTCGCGCCCATCCACCTGCCCGACATGCGTGAGTCTTACGGGCGCGGGCAAACCATCGCCAGAGATTTTCTGACCAACGCAGAGAACGCGGGCGAGACCGCCATCGTCGTCGATCTGCCGGGGCGCGACAGCATCGCCCTCGCCGCCGGGATGGCCGACGCCGCCGAACTCATTCTCACGTTCGACAATTTCCCGCACCCGCTCGGCGTCACCCCTTCGCACGAGACGCTCGCGGCGATGCTCTATTACGCGGGCGAGATCGAGTCGAAACAGGCGGCGGCGAAATGGGGAGACGGGACGACGAAGCCCGCGCCCGTGTTCCTGCTCGACTCGAATCGTCTGGAAACCTACAAGGACGCGGACGCGCAGTTCGACAACCGGTATCTGGCGAAGCTCCCTTCGGCGCAGAAGTTTCAGGAGATGGGCGTCAAGTCCGTCGTCTACGTGACGCCCGACCGCACGCGCGCAGAGGAACTCGACGATCTGAACGAAGATTTCGTGGAGTATAAAACGAGCGGCCTCAACGTGGCGATGCTACCCTTGAGCGATCTCGTGGGCGTGGACGAAACCGTCTCGCGCGAATCGGGCGACGGCACGACGCGCACGGAGCAACAGCGCAATTACTATTACGGCGGCAGCCCCGGCTTCCATCCCTTCTTCTTCTACGCGTATCCTTTCTACCGGCCGTCTCCGGTCTACGCGAGACGCACGGGCTTTGCGGGCGGGCGCAGTAGTAGTAGTAGCAGCGGGGGCGCAACTCTGCCGCCCTCCGTCTCGCCGCCGAGGTACGTGCCCGCGCCGCGCCCCACGATGTTTTCGGGAACGCGCATCGGCGGGCGCAGTAGTAGTAGCGGCGCGGGCGGCGTCGGTCGCAGCAAGCCGAGCGGCTTCGGGCGTGCGACCGTGCGGGTCGCGCCGTCGGGCGGCGTGGTCGGCACGCGCGCCGGAAGGTCTGGTTATTACTCGCCGGGGCGTTCGGGTTCGTTCGGTCGCGGCGGCGGGTACGGCGGGTGACGAGACACAGCCCGCCCCACGCGTCGAAACCTTTTACTGATCCGCGCATGTTCTTCGGGTGCGCCGGCGAGAGATGAAGATGTCACGCAGGTCTTGGTTTCAAAGTTTGCTCGGCGGCGACGAAGGCGAGAGCTATTTCTTCGGCCTCCAACTGCTCATCCACGCCTTCGGCAAAGACGAGTTGCGCGCGCGCCTCGCCGCGATCATCTCCGACCCCGACGGCGCGCTCGAAGACCTCGAAGCCAAGCGACGTTACATCAAGCGCGTCGTGGCCGTGCTGCTCGAACAAGAAGCCTACTGGAGTCAGGTGTTCTGGGATTACAAGACGAAGCGCGCCGAGGCCGAAGCCGAGTTTGAGTCGTGGGCGGCCGAACTCTCCGCCAGCACCGCCACCGAAAGCGAAGAGATGGACACGACGGTTGACGGAGCTTTTCGCGTCTCGCACGAAAAAGACTACGTCGCCGTGACCATCATCCTCCACCTCAGCGCGCCGTTCCCGCCCGCCGAGATCGACGACGAATCGCTCTACTGGCAGACCTCGACCATCGGCAAACTCGTGCGCGGCCTCTTGCTCGTCAACCCTGAGACGATCCTCGCCGACGGCGTCTTTATCATCCCCGGCAACAGCGAAGACGGCCTCTCGGACGAAGACCTGCTCGTCGGCGGTTGGAGCTACCTGCGCGTGCTCACCTGAGCGACGCCATCGACGACGGGCGGCTCAGTCTACAGAACTCGACACAAACTGCCCGGTTCAAAATAAATCCCGCCCGCGCGCGCTCTCTAGCGCGCGCGGGCGGCAACGGAGACAAACATGCTTCTTCAGACGACACACCTTATTCAATCAATTGCGAACGTCGCTATTTACACAATCATCGGTCTGGTTCTCTTCGGACTCGCCTTCTTCATCATGGGCAAGGCCACGCCTTTCTCCATCCGCAAAGAGATCGAGGAAGATCAAAACGTCGCGCTCGCCATCGTCATCGCCTCCGTCATCATCGGCATCGCCATGATCATCGTCGCCGCCATCACGGGTTGAGCTTCCCACGCTTCGCAACGCCGGTCTTTAGCCGTAGGTGTCACGCGCCTCTTATCTCAACCGTCCCTATCGGCGCTTCCCGAATAATCTCTCAGGCGCGCTTAACGTTTCTTCTCGCCCGCCGCGATCAACCTGCGTGCTGTCTCTACCAACAGAAACAGGTCGTGCGGCTTTCTCAGAAACTCGTTCGCGCCCGCCTTCTTCGCCTCCCGCTCGCAATCCTCTAGCGAAAACAGGATGATCGGCACAGATGCGCGGTGCGCCAGTGTGCGCGCGTATTTGACCAACTCCAGCCCCGTCGTGTCAGACAGTTCGTTATCCACCAACAACAAGCCGAAGCGTTGTTCGTGACGCAAAAACATCTGTGCAATTGTTCCGCTCTCGGCACGCCGAACGTGCCACCCGGCGAGGTCGAGCAAATCTGAGACGAGGCGGGAGAGCAAGACGTTGTTCTCCACGTAGAGGACGGCGGCTGTGTGGCGGGCATGGCATTCCAGTGGCGGGGCGCTGCTAAGGGTTCATCGTCATCTAGGATCATGAAAGGCATTTTGCTAAGATGCGTGGCGTTCGATGATTGAAAATCCGCGACGGTCGCATGCGTAGCTCACCTCAACCTCAACAGCGAGCGAGTGATGAGCATCGCCGTTGAGTCTGGCAGGCCAACTCTCTCGGCGAATTCGATACGCAATCACATTTTATTAGCAGTTGCTAATAAATGCAAGCTTCGTTGCTTAACTTCAATCCCATCAGGAGGTCATTCCTGATGGGCAACCCTCGTCCAAAGCAAGAGCGTCTTGGCTACAAACTCAAACAGATTCGCTTGGCTCTGGGGCTGTCACAAGCGGAGATGCTGACCCGCCTCGGAGCAGGAGATTCGCTTGTCTACAACCAACTCTCAGGATTTGAATCGGGCGCGCGTGAACCCTCATTGCGAATCCTCTTGGAATACGCACGCGCCGCCAACGTCTACGTCGATGCCTTGATAGATGACGAACTAGACCTCCCCGACCAACTCCCAAGCTCGACCAAACACGAAGGGGTTAAACGCAACCTTACCTTGCGCCGCAAATCAAAACAGTAGGTAGCTGAGTCTCGACTTATCAGGCGGTAATTCCTAATGGGCAGAAAGGCGCGCATCAGGCCGGAGCGACTTGCCGACAAGCTACGGCAAATCCGCAACACGCTCGGCCTCTCCCAAAGTGATATGCTCTGGCGACTCGGATATGGAGAAGTTCTTAATCTCGGTAGAATGTCGGACTATGAACAAGGAAAGAGCGAGCCGCCTTTGCCAGTCCTTTTAGAATATGCCCGCGCGGCAAACGTCTCCGTCGAGACTTTGATAGATGACGAACTAGACCTGCCGGAAGATTTACCAAGCGCAGTAAAGCATGAAGGCATCACACGCAAACCTATATCTCGCGCCAGAAAACGTTGACAACTCTGCAAGCGTAATGATCTCCGTCTTGCATTTTCTAGGTATGATAGGAGGTGGTTCATGATGGGCGGGGCGCGCTTGAAGCAAGAGCGACTTGGCGGGAAGTTGCTACAAATTCGATTGGCTTTAGGTCTATCTCAACAGGACATGCACAGGCGTTTGGATGTCGAAGGCATCATTCCCTACAACCGAATCTCAGATTACGAGCTAGGCAAACGCGACCCGCCGCTTGCAGTTCTCTTGAAATACGCACGCGCCGCCAACGTCTACGTGGATGCCTTGATAGACGACGAACTAGACCTCCCAGACCAACTCCCAAGCCCCTCCAAACACGAAGGCATCACACGCAAACCCGTAACCCGCACCAAGAAGCGTTGACACTTAACACACGATATGATGCCTGTGAAGCGTGAGCCGTTGAGAGAGGGAAGGGTGGGCGCAGGTGCGCTCGACCCGCGCGAGATGATCGTGTGGGCGTTGCTCGTTGCGTTGTTCTTGGGTGTGCGTCTGTGGCGGCTGGATGCTTCATGTTTGTGGTTTGACGAAGTGTTCAGCGTGCATGCGGCGCGGCACGGGTGGGGCGAACTGTTGGAGTTCGTCGCGCTCGACCTGATTCACCCGCCGTTGTTTTACCTGCTGCTTAAGGTGTGGATGGCGGTTGTCGGCGGGGGCGAGCCGGTGTGGTGGCTGCGGCTGTTTCCGTTGTTGACGCAAGCGGCGGCGGTCGTGCCGCTCCTGCTGCTCGGCCGCGAGTTGGGACTGCGGCGGCAAAGCGGCGTAGTGCGCGTCGCGCTCCTGCTGCTGGCGGTCAACGGTTATTTGATCCAGCACGCGCAACAGTTGCGTATGTACAGCCTGCTGCTGCTGCTCGCGCTCTGTTCTTTGTGGCTCTTTGCGCGCTTCTCCGATGCGGAGGCGAGGCGGGGCGCGGGTGCGCTCGCCGCGCTCTTCGCAGTGAATTTGCTGTTGGTCTATACGCATTATTTCGGGTGGCTGTTGGTCGGGTTGGAAGGTCTCTTTGTCGCTGTCTGGCGGAGGGAGAAGTTGAAGTTGTTCGCCGTGTCGCTCGTCGCGCTGGCGGTCTGCTTCAGCCCGTGGGTGTGGTTGGTGCTGCGTGCGACGGGGGCGGAGGAAGGACTTCTGGCACAGAACATCGGTTGGCAGGCGCGCCCGAGCCTGACGGACATCTTCCATCCTTTCCTGTTGCTGCACGAACCGTTCCGCTTTCGCCGGAACACTTATGAGCCGTTGGTGCTGCGCGTGGACGTGTGGTTAACCGTCGCGCTGTTCGTCCCGCTGTTCGTCGCGCTCTGCTGGCGTGTCGTGAGGCGGCGACGCGCGGGGGCGCAACTATCGGAAGACGACACGGCGCGAGAAGAAGCGGCGGCAGGGGACGATGCGGTCGTGGGGGCGACAGCAGCAGCAGAGCACGAGGCGAGCGCCAGATCGAATTTAACTTTCCTGCTCTTTTTTTCGCTCGCTCCTGTTGTCGTCACGTTCGTGCTGGCGCGCGTGCTGCCGCAATCAATCTGGGGCACGCGCCACTTGATCATCATCGCCCCCGCCTACCTGCTGCTGGCGTCCGTCGCACTCGTCTCGCTGCGGCGACCCGTGTGGCTTGCGGTCTCGGTCAAACTCCTGCTCGCCTGTTGGTTGACGCTCGCCGCGACGCTCTGGTTGATGCGCCGCCACGAGCCGCCCGTGTGGTGTGCGTGGGAGACGCTCGCGCGCAAGGTCGTCGAGGCGGACGCGAACGCAGCGGGAGAGGTTCGCATCTACGCTGCCGAAGACCTCGTCGCCTATCACCTCTGGTACGGAATGAGTGCGACGGGCGACCGGCGATTCCGCGTCGTCGCCGTCAAGAACTTGCCCGGCCTGCGGGAAGACCGTGCGTATTTCCTCCCGCGCGGCTTTGACGAAGTGGCCGCCGTGGACGCGTCCGCAGCAGCAGTGATGCGTGAGCCACGCTTCTGGGTAGCCTTCCGCGACACCACTTGGAACACCGAGCACCCGCTTCTGCGCCTGCTGGCCGAACGCGGCTACGACGTGGAGCCGCGCGTCGAAGTGGCAGCATCAGGGCAGAAAGCCTTCCTCGTCTACGCTAAGCGGCGCGGGCTTTGAACGCCCACGCCTGCCGCCGCCCGCACAACGCCAACAACCCCCAACCCGCACAAAGCAGCGCGACACTTAGAACACGAAAAAGAAGCCTTGACGCTGAAACACGAAAGGGATCGCCCACCTAGCGACCCCTCCACACTCACGCGCTACAAATCAATCAACCCGCGCGGCGCATCACCCCAAAATGCCATTCACACACGCGGAAACAACAATCTCTCCCACACTCATCAACAAACCATCCATTCACGAACAACACCCAAACGACATTCAACTACCGCGCATCCTCCAACCGCGTTAATGCTTCTCGTGTCATTTCAGCGTAAGGCGATTTTAGCCTCTCAAAGATGCTTAGAGCCTCCCGCAGCAACTCCACTCCCTCTGTTTTATCACCTTTCAGTGCTGTGAGCATTCCCAACTGACCGAGCGTGTTAGCAATGCCGCTCTGGTCACCGAGCCTCTTACTAATTTCCAAACTCTCGCTGTAGAGTCGCCGCGCTTCATCTAGCTCACCTCGGTCTTCTGCGAGCATTCCCAATTGATGCAACGTGCTAGCAATGCCGTTCTGATTGCTAAGTCTCTTTTTGATTTCCAAACTCTCGCTATAGAGTCGTTGCGCTTCTTCTAACTCACCCTGTACCTGCGCAAGGATTGCAAGCTGATGCAGCGTATTAGCAATGCCATTCTGGTTGCCAAGCCTCTTTTTGATTTCCAAACTCTCACTGTAGAGTCGCCGCGCTTCATCTAGCTCACCTCGGTCTTCTGCGAGCCTTCCCAATTGATGCAGTGTAATAGCGATGCCGTTCTGGTCACCGAGCCTCTTTTTGATTTCCAAACTCTCGCCGTAGAGTCGGCGCGCTTCTTCCAACTTACCTCGATCTTGCGCAAGGATTGCAAGCTGATGCAGCGTGCTAGCAAAGCCGTTCTGGTTGCCAAGCCTCTTTTTGATTTCCAAACTCTCGCTATAGAGTCGCCGCGCTTCTTCCAACTTACCCTGTGTTTGCGCGCCGATTGCAAGCTGATGCAGCGTGCTAGCAATGCCGTTCTGGTCACCGAGCCTCTTCCTAATTTCCAAACTCTCGCTGTAGAGTCGCCGCGCTTCATCTAGCTCACCTCGGTCTTCTGCGAGCATTCCTAATTGATGCAGCGTGCTAGCAATGCCGTTCTGATTGCCAAGCCTCTTACTAATTTCCAAACTCTCGCTATAGAGTCGCCGCGCTTCTTCTAACTCACCCTGTGCTTGCGCGAGCATTCCCAATTGATGCAGCGTGCTAGCAATGCCGTTCTGGTCACCGAGCCTCTTCCTAATTTCCAAACTCTCATTGTAGAGTCGCCGCGCTTCTTCTAACTCACCCTGTGCTTGCGCGAGGATTGCAAGCTGATGCAGTCCAGTTGCAACATTAGTTTCATCCCCAAGTTTACTGAATGTCTTTACTGCTAGTGAGAGTGCTTGTTTCGCCTCGACATACTCTCCCCGGCCTTGGAGGATTATTGCTACATTCCCCGCAAACGTAGCGACGGCTGAGTCGTTCTTGCTTGAGTGGGCGGCAATAGCAGCCTGTTTGCCGCGCTGAATTGCTTCGTCCCAGTGCCCGCGCACGCGCAAGAACGTCATAAGCGCAATATGTATCCTCATCACGCCCATCCAATGCTCTGCCTCGAACGCAGCGTCCATAGCGGCCAGTAAGTTGTTCCTCTCCGCATCTAGAGCATCATAATCTTCCAGCGTTGGCTGATTGTGCGCTTCTGCATAACTTTGGAAATAGGTGACGAATCGTTGGCGGAACTCGGTTGCACGTGCATCTGCGGAGAGAAGGTTCTTTGCCATCTCGCGGGTCAGACCTTCAACTGTCAGACGTTCATTCCTATGAGTCGGATTTGCCAGCCATAGCTCGACCATCTGTTCCACTGCCGCGTCGAGGCGTGCAGTATCTTCGCTAAAGCCCGCCACTTCCGACAATGCAGAGTGCGACGCGTTCGGCACGAACAGAGAGAGGGCGAGCAGGGCGGCGCGCCCATCATCGTTCAGTAAATTGAAGGAGCGTCCGAAGACTCTTTCAGCGGCATAACCTTTGCCCTGCGCCAGTTCGCCGAGGACGGTGCGCGGTTGCTTCGCTTTATCGATCTGCTTGATGATCCATTGCAGGACGAGCGGATTACGGTCGGCGGCTTCGATGATCTGGTCGTACTCCAACCCCTTGAAAGATTGCGGATGGCGTGCTTGCTCAATTAAGCGTCCGACAAACTCCCGCGCTTCGGGCATGGACATGGCAGCAATATTGATGGGGCGTGCGTATGGTACGTCATCCCGTGATGTGAGGATGGCTGAACAGAATGCGCGGTTGGCGAGCCAGTCGGAGCAGCGTGTCTGCTCTGCTTCCCCAATCGTCTCGAAGTTGTCGAGCACAATGAGCGTCGGCGCAATAGCAACAAGGGCGCGCAACTGTTCCGCTTTCTGTTCGGGTGGCAGCGGCCGCAGTTCGAAATGGCCTAACTGTCCGGCTATTTCGTCAAGCAGCGTGGAGAGGGCGAAGTCAGGGCGGCCATCTGCGCTCACCCATACGATGCGGTGTGCAAATTTCTCTCTCAATTCTCGTACGGATTCAGCAACGAGCGTCGTCTTCCCCACACCTCCCGCGCCACACAACACCATCAGTTGATTCTTCTCAGGCGCGAGTTCTTCCCGTAACTGCTCGACGATGTCGCGCCCTTCCGCGTTTCGCCGCGCGACGAAACCGACGGCTGGCGGGCGCGGAATTGACGGAGGCAGTGAGATAGGGACACTCGTTGCTTTGCGGGCGCGGCGGGGTGTAGGTTCGTCTTTAATGACAGAGAGAAGCGTCTGGTAGCTTTCCTCGAATTGGTCGTCGTCCGTGAAGTTTATGTACAGCAGATGTTGGACGAGCGCGGGAATTTCGCAGGCGCGGCGGAGTAGGGGAATTAAACGCGCCTCACGCGCCGACACGGCGATGTGTGTGGTCACTAACCTCTCTAACTCCACCCACGCAGAGGCTATCGCTTCGGGCGACATAATGAGGCCGACCTTGCGACTCTTCGGTAGGGCGCGCTCAATTTCGAGAGGAATTGATTGACCGGGACGTATGTCCCACGGTGAAAAGAAGACTCTGAGCTTGCGCCCTTGCCAGTCTTCTTGCTCAAGGCGTTCGGCCAGTCTTGCCGTCCAATCCTGATCCTTGTGGTTATGGCTGAGGAAAATGTCGTATTCATATGAGGCGGGATTCGTCATGTGATTATTATCATTCGCCTTCTGTCGGCTGTCCAGATTCTTTCCATGCTTTCCAGCCGCCGTCCATGGAGTAGACGTTGGTGTAGCCGAGGCGTTGGAGGTTGTCGGCGGCGAGGGCGGAGCGGTAGCCGCCGCCGCAGTAGAGGATGAGTTCGGTCTGTTTGTCGGGGATGGCTTGTTCGATGTCCCGTTCGATGATGCCGCGCCCGAGGTGTGTGGCGCGGGCGGCGTGGCCGGCCTGCCATTCGTGGTCTTCGCGCACGTCGATGAGGCGTGCGCCGGGGTTTGTGTCGAGGCGTCGGCGCGCCTGTTCGACGTCGAGTTCGCGGATGCGTGTTTTGGCGTCTTGCACGAGTTGAAGGAAGCCTGCGGAGTGCCGCATGTAGGGTTTGGTTTCTCCCGTCGCTGGATGAAAAAGACGAGAGGCATTATAATCACCGTTTGCAGGAGCAACCCATCAAATTAAGTATCTATTTCGGGGCGTCGGCGCGCGCTGTCGAGGCGTTTCGCGTGCCGTCTCCGGCAGGGAGAGGACTAAGGTTTTGGCGACAGAACAATTTGACGTAACGGTTATCGGCGCAGGCCCCGGCGGCTACGTGGCCGCGATCAGGGGGGCGCAACTCGGCCTGAAAGTTGCGCTCGTGGAGCGCGAGAAGCGGCTCGGCGGGACGTGCGGCCTGCGCGGGTGCATCCCGACGAAGGCGCTGTTGATGTCGGCGCACAACTACGAACTCGCGCAGCACCTCTCAGACCACGGCATACAGGTGTCGGAAGTCAAACTCGCTTTCGACGCCGTGCAGAAGCGCAAGGACAAGATCGTGAACAAGAACGCGGCGGGCGTCTCTTACCTGATGAAGAAGAACAAGGTGACCGTCTTCAACGGGACGGGCAAACTCGCCTTGCCGGGCAAGGTCTTGGTGACGACTGCTGACGGCCAGACGCAGACCATCGAGACGAAGAACATCATCATCGCCACGGGGTCGGTCGTGCGCCCGATTCCGGGTTTCGAAACGGACGGCGAGCGCGTCGTCAACAGCGACCACATACTGGAACTGAAGGAAGTGCCGAAGTCTCTGATCGTGATGGGGGCGGGCGCAGTCGGCGTCGAGTTTGCGAGCGTCTATTCGCGCTTCGGGACGGAGACCACCATCGTCGAACTGATGCCGCACCTGTTGCCGATGGAAGACGAGGAAGTGTCGGTCGAACTGGAGAAGGCGTTTCGCAAGCGCGGCATCAAGCAGCAACTTGGCACGCGCCTTGAGAAGATGGAGAAGACGGATACGGGCGTCGTCGTGACGGGCAAGGACGCGAAGGGCGCGGAGGTGCGGCTCGAAGCGGAGATGTTCCTCGTCGCCGTCGGCCGCATGCCTTACCTCGAAGGCTTGGGACTCGAAGGCTCGAAGATCCGCGTCGAGCGCGGCAACGTGCAGGTGGACGAGTTTTGCCGCACGGGCGAACCGGGCGTCTACGCCATCGGCGACGTGATCCCGACGCCGTGGCTGGCGCATCTGGCGTCCAAAGAGGGCATCCTCGTCGTCGAGCAGATCGCGGGGCAGAAGCCGCAGCCGATCAACATGCGCCACGTCCCTTCGTGTACTTACTGCGACCCGGAAGTGGCCTCCGTCGGTTTGACGGAAGCGGCGGCGAAGAAGGAAGGCTACGACGTGCGCGTCGCCAAGTTCCCGTTCTCCGCTTCGGGCAAGGCGCGCATCCTCGGTGAAGAAGAGGGCTTCATCAAGATCGTCAGCGAGACGAAATACGACGAGCTTCTCGGCGTCCACATCATCGGGGCGCACGCGACGGAACTGATCGCGGAGGCGGGCGTCGCGCTGCAACTCGAATCCACCGCCGAAGAACTCGGCCGCACCATCTTCGCGCACCCCACCGTCTCGGAAGCCATGATGGAGGCCGCCGAAGGTATTCACGGATTGACGATACATTTCTAAAAGCCGTAAATCGTGAATCGTAAATCGTAAATAGAAAAAAGCCTGTTTCCTTCTATTCACGATTTACGATTCACGATTTACGAGATTCCGATTATGAAGACAGAGACAAAGCGCAAAGCCGCGTCGAAGCAGGGCGCGGCGAAGGGACGGAAGGACGCGACGGGCGGGAACGGCGCGGACGGCAGTGCGACGACAACCGTGGCCGACGCCGCCACGACGGCGGACGGGGAGTTGATCTGCACGACGGAGACGACGCTCACGAACGAACAGTTGTTGGAGTTGTACCGCTACCTATTGCTGACGCGGCTCGTCGAGGAGCGTCTGGTGAATTTGTACCGGCAGACGAAAGTTGTCGGCGGCGTCTTTCGCTCTCTGGGTCAGGAAGCAACGGCGGTCGGGACGTGCTACGCGCTCGGCAAACAGGACTTCATCGCGCCGCTCATACGCGACCTCGGTGCGGTGCTGGTGAAGGGCATCCGACCGCGCGAGATTTTCGCGCAGTACATGGCGAAGGCGTGGGGGCCGTCCGAAGGGCGCGACCTGAACATCCACTTCGGCAACATGGAGAAAGGCTTCATCGGCCCCATCTCGCACCTCGGCGACATGATCCCGGTGATGACCGGCATCGCCCTCGGCGCACGCATGCAGCAGAAAGAGATCGTCGCGATGGCCTACATCGGCGACGGCGGCATGAGCACGGGCGCGTTCCACGAAGGGCTGAACTTCGCCGCCGTGCAGCGTCTTCCGGTCATCATCATTGCCGAGCACAACTGGTACGCCTATTCGACCCCGACGCGCTTGCAGACCGCCGTGGAGAACCTCGCGGATAAAGCCGCGGGCTACGGCATCCCCGGCCACATCGTAGATGGCAACGACATCATCGCCTGTTACGAAGTGACGAAGCGCGCGGCCGACTACGCGCGCGGCGGCGGGGGCGCAGTTCTGATCGAGGCCAAGACCTACCGGCGCAAAGGACACGCGGAGCACGACGACCAGCGTTACATCTCCGCGGAAGAACTCGAAATGTGGGAGAAGCGCGACCCCGTGGATCGCTTCACGCGCCACCTGCTCACGCTCGGAATTGCGACCCAAGCCGAACTCGATGCGATTGTGGCCGACGTGCAGCGCGAGATTGACGAGGACGTGGCGTGGGCGGAAGAATCGCCGATGCCCGACGCGGAAAAGGCCGCTTACGGCGTCTTCGACAACTCAATCGTCCCGCCCGCGTTCCGCCCGAAAGTTTTCGGAGGCAACTGAAACTTTTATGAGCCGCGGATTCCTGTCGGTGGGATTGATGATCGCTCTCTTCGTCGTGGCGCAGGCGCAGCAGCAGGGGCGTCGGAAGGTGGAGCAGCTTCTGGCGGGTCAAATCAAGTTCACTCTGACCGAGGAATTTCGCCCGGTTCGGAAGAAGACGGCCGATTTTAAGTTTGCGGTAAAAACTCCGAAGTATGATCCTTCGGTTAGTCTGTCCGAAAGGATTTATGCTTACGCCGACGAGAGCCGCGGCCTCTCGCTGACGTTCAGCTTCTTCGGGGCTGAAGAACTCGGCTCTCGTGCTAACGCGGTCGGGGCGCCGCTGCTGCCGGAATTGAAAAAGCTCTTGGAGGCCAGCCTCGCGCGTAACGTGCCGGGCATCGAATGGCGGAAGCGCGAATTGACGGAGGTCGGCGGGCGGAAGTGGATACACCTGTCGTTCAAGGCGAAAGAGGGAGCTACCTCTAAACTTTACGACATGCGTCTAACCGACTATCAGGGATTCATGCTGGCGTTCAGCCTCGACGCCAACGAAGTTCTCTATGAGAAACATTTCGAGGTGGCGTCGGACATAGTTAAAAGTTTGGACGTCAAACCTCACATCTTGCTCCCTCCGGCGGGGGCTACGAGGAGCCGAAGTTACGAGTAGGCGGACGCGATAGGATATGTCAACCGCAGTTAAAAAAGAGCACAAATCGAACCGCCCTTCGCGCGGCGGCGTGGCAACGTTCGTCGAGGCCATCCGGCAGGGCATCTGGGAAGAGATGGAGCGCGACCCGACGGTCTTCGTCATCGGCGAGGACGTAGGCGTCTACGGCGGCGCGTTCAAGGTGACGGACGGCTTGCTCGACGAGTTCGGCGAGGGGCGCGTCATCGACACGCCGATCTCCGAGGCGGCGATTGTCGGCGCGGCGTGCGGGGCGGCCTTGATGGGGATGCGACCCGTCGCGGAGTTTCAGTTCATAGACTTCATCTCGCCCGGCTTCGACATGCTGACGAACTACGCGGCGAAGTGTCGCTATCGTTGGGGTGCAGGCCTGCCGACGGTGTTTCGCGGCCCTTGCGGCGCGGGCGTTCATTCAGGGCCGTTCCATTCGGTCAACGCCGAGGCGTTCTTCCTGAACACGGCGGGCTTGAAGATCGTCGAGCCTTCGACCGCTTACGACGCGAAGGGTTTGATCAAGGCGGCGATACGCGACCCCGACCCCGTGCTCTATTTCGAGCACAAGAAACTCTATCGCCTGCCGCGCCTGCGCGAAGAGTTGCCGGAGGACGACTACATCGTCGAGATCGGCAAGGCGCGCACGGCGCGCGCCGGGCGCGACCTCTCGATCATCACGTTCGGCGCGCAGGTGTTGAATGCGCTCGACGCGGCCACAGAGTTGGAGAAGGAAGGGCTGGACGTCGAAGTGATAGACCTGCGGACGCTCGCGCCGTTGGACAAAGAAGCCATCCTCGCGTCGGTCAAGAAGACGAACAAGGTTATGATCCTGCACGAGGCGGCGCGCACGGGCGGCATCGGCGGCGAGATCGCGGCGACGATTGCCGAAGAGGCTTTCGAGTGGCTCGACGCGCCCGTCGTGCGCGTCGCCTCGATTGACACGCCCGTGCCTTATTCGCCTCCACTCGAAGAGTATCACTTGCCGCAAATCAAAGACGTGCTGGAGGCGGCGCGCAAGTTGGCGGCTTACTAAGATTCGGGAGCAGCGAGCGGTCAGCGGTTTCCTAGAGTATTCGCGGCTCGCTGTTCACCCTACAACTGTTACTGAAAGGAGCGACGGTTATGCCGAAGTATGTTATCGAGCGGGAAGTACCGGAAGCGGGGAAGTTGCCCACGGAGGCTTTGCAGGCCATGTCGCAGAAATCCTGCGCCGTGTTAAACAGCATGGGGCCGCAGATTCAATGGGTGCAGAGTTACGTTACGGACGACAAAATCTATTGCGTCTACATCGCGCCGAACGAGGAAGCCGTGCGCGAGCACGCGGCGCAGGGCGGATTCCCGGCCAACCGTATCTCCGAGATCAGGACGGTGATCGATCCGACGACCGCGGAAGGATAATTTAAATAGTGACAGGCGACGGGCGACAGGTGACGGGATGAAAAAACCATCTTGATCCTGTTACCCGTCACACGTCACTTGTCACTGGGGAGAAGATATGAGCACAGAAGTTGTGATGCCGCAGATGGGCGAGTCCATCGCGGAGGGGACGATCACCCGCTGGATGAAGCAGGTGGGCGAGCGCGTCGAGCGCGACGAACCGCTGTTCGAGATTTCGACCGACAAGGTTGACGCGGAGATTCCCAGCCCTGCCGCCGGGACGCTCACCGAGATCAAGTTCAAAGAAGGCGAGACGGTCGAAGTGAACAAGGTCGTCGCGATCATCGGCGCGGAGGGCGAGCAAGCCGCCGCACCCGCCGCGAGCGCGCAAACGGCTTCGAGCGCGCCCGCGACGCAGGCGGCCACGGCATCTGCGCCGCCGCCCGCGCCCGCCGCGCCGCCACCGCCGCCCGCCGCCGCTGCGGCATCTCAAGTGTCCGCACCCCCGCCGCCGCCACCGGCCGCAACATCTCGGACGCCGCAGACCGCAGAGGTCGCAGGCCGGAGTTACGACGACCAGCGTCCGGGCGCGAAGGCCGAAGGGCAGTCGCTCACGTCCGCCGGGAGTGCGGGCGGTAATGGCGAAGCGCAGACGGTTGACGCCGCGACGGGCGCAAACGGCGGCGCGCAGTCGGTCGAGGATTTGCGCCGCACGAAGTCCAGCCCGCTCGTGCGCAACATCGCACGCGAGCACAACATAGACATCACGCAACTCGAAGGCACGGGGATGAGCGGGCGCGTCACGAAGAACGACATCCTCAGCTTCATCGAGTCGGGCGCAACTGTCGCCCCCCCCGCCGCGCCGCAGCCGCAGCAACAACCGGTCGCACCGCCGCAGCCGCAGCCTTCCGTGCAGACGCCGCCCGCCCAAGCCCCGCACGTGCAGCCCTCTGCCGGCGACCGCGTCGAGCCGATGACCTTGATGCGCAGGAAGATCGCGGAGCACATGATCATGTCGCAGAACACGTCGGCGCACGTCGCCACCGTGTACGAGATCGACATGACGCGCATCGCCAAACTGCGCGACCGGCACAAGGCAGAGTTCCTCCAGCGCACCGGCACGAAGTTGACCTACATGCCGTTCATCTTCCAAGCCATCACCAGCGCGTTGCGTAAGTTCCCCATCTTCAATTCGCAGGTCTCGGGCGATCAGATCATCTACAAACAGGACATCAATCTCGGCATGGCCGTCGCGCTCGACTGGGGTTTGATCGTCCCCGTCATCAAGCGCGCCGACGACCTTTCCATATCCGGCCTCGCACGCGCCGCGAACGATCTGGCCGACCGCGCGCGCAACAAGCAACTCAAGCCCGACGAGGTTGCGGGCGGCACGTTCACCGTCACGAACCCCGGCGTCTTCGGCGGCCTCTTCGGCACGCCCATCATCAACCAGCCGCAGGTCGCCATCCTCGGCATCGGCGCGATTGAAAAACGAGCGAAGGTTCTGACCACGCCCGAAGGCGACGACTTCATCGCCATCCGTCACATGGCCTACTTCGCGCTCTCCTTCGACCACCGTATCATCGACGGCGCGGACGCCGAACGCTTCCTCGCCTACGTCAAAGAGTTGCTCGAAGTCGGGCAGTTTCAGGTGTAGCGCGGCGGCGACGAACACATAGAGCGGCCGCCGCAACTCTCAAGCGGCGCATCGAAGCGACCCTCTAAAGAAGACGCGCGGCGCGGTGGATGAACGACATCACCCCTCATCCGCTGCGCCGCGCGTCTCAAATTCCACAAAATCTTATCGTGAGTCTGGCTACGAAGCACGCGCACTGCCAGCCGGTTCGCGTATCGCCCGCCCGGAATCCTCTCTCACATTTCGCCATTGCAAGGCCGACGAGATGCTTGCGATTGCCCTCTCATCAGCCCTGTCGTAAGCCCGCGGCCTGACCCTCGCCTGCGTCTTTGAAGGCGCACAAAACGGCGTGTTCAAATATTGCAAAAAGACGTTGTACACTGTTTATGTATTTTGTTATAATCCGCATTCTCAAGTTCCCCCAAACTTGTTATCGCATTGCCCAGCCTCTCTAAACAGAGCCTCGCCTCAGCATTGAGCATGGTTCTAAACTGTTGATAACAATCCTGTAATTGTTTTAAAGGATATATCGAGATGAGAAAAACAGTCCCTGCTGCGTGCCTTACTGTCTTGCTGGCACTCTCTTTCTGCGCAGGTGTCTTTGTCACTGATCGCACTCATGCCCAATCAATTTTGATTGTGAAATCAAAGAATAAGGCTTCTTCCGAGTTGATACGGAAGACTGTGGCGGGACAGGGCGCAGACCGTGTGAGAGTCATCATTCAGCCCAACGGTCTGTGGAATAGTGAACTGAGCTATGCCGCCCTGTTACAAGGCGCGACCAACGTGCGCCAGTTTCAGAACTTCAATTTCCGCGTCCTTGACTTGCCTGCCGCCGCCGCCACAGCCTTGGCCGAGCGCGCCGATGTCGCTTTCGTCTCGCTCAATTATGAAGTGCGGACGCTCGGACACATCTCGCTGACGACGGGCGCAGATGGCGTGCGCGCCACCAGCGGCACGACCACCAGCGGTTTAGACGGGACGGGCATCGGCATCGCGGTCTTCGATTCGGGGATCGACATGTCGCACAAGGCGTTTCTGGATAAGAGTAATAACCTGCGCGTGGTCGCCAGTCAGGATTTCACGGGCGAGACGCGCACGGACGACCCTTACGGTCACGGCACACACGTCGCGTCCATCCTCGCGGGAAACGGCCGCATCTCGAACGCCTCCTACACGGGCATTGCGCCGAACGCCAACTTGATCAACCTGCGCGTCTTGAACTCGGATGGCGTCGGCTCGGCCGCGCAGTTGTTGCGCGCGATTGACTGGGTGTTGACGAATCGCGTGCGATACAACATCCGCGTCGTCAACCTGAGTCTCGGCATGCCCGCCATCGATTCATATAAAAATGATCCCGTGTGTAAGGCCGTGCGGGGGTTGGTAGATGCGGGCGTGGTGGTGGTGGCCGCCGCCGGTAACAACGGTAAGGACGGCGACGGGAATAAGATTTACGGGCGCATCCACTCGCCCGGCAACGAGCCTTCGGCGATCACGGTCGGCGCGTCGAACACCTTCGGCACGGATGGCCGCGGCGACGACGCGGTTGCGACTTACAGTTCACGCGGCCCGACGCGTAGCTACTCGACCGATTCAAACGGCGTCAGGCGTTACGACAATTTGATCAAGCCGGACATCATTGCGCCCGGCAACAAACTGGTCAATGCCGAGGCCGTAAATAACAGGTTGGTCGAGCAGCACCCTTCGCTGGACGCGGGCGTCAGCCCGGTCGATAACCGCAAACAGATGTACCTGAACGGCAGTTCGATGGCGACGCCGATTGCCGCAGGCACGGCCGCCCTGATGCTTCAGGCCAATCCGCAATTGACGCCCAACATGGTCAAGACGCTGTTGATGTATACGGCGCAGCCGCTCGCGGGCTTTAACATGTTGGAACAGGGAACGGGCGAGATTAACGTGGAAGGCGCAGTGCGGCTCAGTAAATTAGTCCGCACAAATCTCTCACAGAGCACTCCGCTCGGCGACCCCTTTTTGACGACCGGCACATTGCCCGCCAGCCGGACGACGATTGCCGGCCACACGTTCCCGTGGGCGCAGGGAATTATTCTGAATCAGACCTACGCGACGGGTTCTAACCTGATCGCCCTTTATCAAAAGATTTATGGCATCGGGATGTTGCTCGGCGACGGCGTGATTACGGGCGACGGGGTGATTACCGGCGATACGACCATGATGACGAGCGGCGTGATTACGGGCGACAACATCTTGGTCAGCGACGGCGTGATTACGGGCGATGGAAGTCCGTTTCTGGCGCTCAATCTGCTGCTCGGCGGCACGCAACTCAACGACGGCTATCTTCTGAGCGACGGGGTGATTACGGGCGACGGCGTGATTACGGGCGACGGGGTGATTACGGGCGACCTGTATCTACAGGCGCAATCGGCGACGGTGAGCGGCGATCAAAGTTCCGCGATGCCGGTCGCGGTTGATGACGGGGTAGACTGTCTGGAGTATTAGCACTATGGTTACGCAAGCAGGCAAACTCACAATGGCGGAATCATCGATCTCCGGGGGCGAGTTGACGACCCCTTGGCCTGTCGCAGCGGCGGCGACTGCTGCTGCGGCGCAACCTCAAACCGGCGCAGGCGGGTTGGAGATTATGAACAAGCAGCAGTTCACACGTCCCTTCATGTGGTTGATCGTGGCGACGGGCGCGGCGGCCATTCTGTTTTCGGCTTACCGCCTGCCGCTCGCGCAACTCGACTTGAAGTTCCTGCTGCTCGCCCTGATGGTGGTGGTGTGCTCGCGCGTCGCCGTTCCGATCCCGCACGTCAGCGGGCGCATCACAGTCTCCGACACGCTCATCTTCCTGTCGATGCTGCTCTATGACGGGGAAACGGCCATCTTGCTGGCCGCAATCGAGGGCGTCTGTTCCAGCCTGTGGATCAGCAAAAAGACGATCACCATCATCTTCAACTCTGCGGTTCTGGCCTGCTCGACTTTCGTGACCGTCTGGGCGTTGCGCCTTTGCTACGGCGAGATCGTGCGCATCAACGAGGGCGGCTACACGGCCAACTTTCTGGTCGCGCTGTGCCTCATGGCGTTGGTTCAATACGTCGGCAATACCGGATTGATCGCCATCGAGAAGTCGTGCAAGCTGAATAAATCTTTCTGGCAGACGTGGAGCACCTATTACCTCTGGACTTCCGTCACCTTCTTCGCGGGCGCGTCGCTGGCCGGAATCACCGCCCATCTGATTTACGCCTTCGGCTTCTACGCCGTGCTCGCGACCGTTCCGATCATCGCCATCATTTATTTGACTTACCAGACTTACCTGAAAAACATAGAAGTTGCGGCGGCGCACGCCGAACAGGCCGAGCGTCACGTCGGAGAGCTTTCGCTCTACATTAACGAACTGAAGCGCAGCGAAGAGGAACGCGAAAAGATTTTGTTGCGCGAGCAGGCCGCGCGCTCCGAGGCCGAAGCGGCCAATGGCATCAAGGATCAGTTTCTGGCGACTCTCTCGCACGAACTACGCACGCCGCTCACGGCCATCATCGGTTGGGCCGGACTCTTGCGCTCGAATGATTTCGCCGCAGACCTCAGAGGGCAGGCGTTGGAAACCGTGGAGCGCAACGCGCGCACGCAAGCCCAGTTGATAGATGATCTCCTCGATGTCTCAAGAATCGTCTCGGGCAAACTTCTGCTCGATGTCGAAGAAGTTGAACTCGATAAGATCATCACGAGCGCGATCAATGTGGTGCAGCCTGCGGCGGACGCCAAAGCCATACGCATCACTTACGAGAGAGAGCCGGGAAGAAATTTCATCACCGGAGATGCCGCGCGCCTCCAGCAGATCGCTTGGAATTTGCTGTCGAACGCCGTCAAGTTCACGCCCGAAGGCGGCTCGGTCAGGATTCGCCTTGAGCGCATCGGCGGCCACATCAAGTTATCTATCGACGACACGGGCAAGGGCATCGCCGCGGACTTTCTCCCGCACGTCTTCGACCGTTTTCGACAGGCCGACAGCACGACGACCAGAAACTACGGCGGGCTTGGTTTAGGGCTGGCAATCGTCCGCCACCTCGTCGAACTGCACGGGGGAACGGTCAACGCGGAAAGTCCCGGCGAGGGGCAGGGCGCGACCTTCTCGGCTACTTTCCCGCTGCTGGCCGTCCGCACGGAAAGCCAAAGCGCCGAGGCGACGGGCATGGACGGCAGAGCCGTCAACAGTCGCTTCGAGTTGGAAGGCTTAAGGGTGCTGGTTGTAGATGACGAGCCGGACACGCGCCAAGTGATCAGCGCGGTCATCACAAAATCGGGCGCGGAAGTGAAAACCTGCGCTTCCGCCCCGGAGGCTTTGGAGACGTTGAAGCAGTGGAAGCCGGACATCCTGATGAGCGACATCGGGATGCCCGATGAAGACGGCTATTCTTTGATACAGAAAGTGCGCTCGCTTTCCGCCGAGAGCGGCGGACTCACTCCCGCCGCCGCGCTCACAGCCTACGCCAGAGACGAAGACCGCGAGCGGGCTTTGGCCGCAGGTTTTCAGATGCACGTGGCAAAGCCCATCGGCGCAAGAGAGTTGATCGACACGGTCGCCGGGCTTGCCGGACGGACGATCTAACGTCAAGCAGTTCGGCCTTTCTCCCCATCCTCTCCCGCAGATTGTTGCGATCACGTGGCAATCAAATTCTAAATTATCCCGGTGCAACGGAAACGCACGTTTTTCTCATCTACGCGCTTGACTCCCCATACGCGTTTGACGAGAATCGCAGGCGATTCAGGAAACCAACACAATACCTCGCGTGGGTTTGGTCAGAACGGTTCGTGGGCGCGCCCGACATCAAGCGTCCGGTGCGCCGCAGCATGTGGTGTCTGCGACGCCTTTTCTTTGTCGGGCTTCTAACCAAAGCGTCCCTAACGACACGCGAATCGTTATCTTGATGAGAAGCAAAGCAGCCGGAGCGGGCTTAAATTTTATAACCCAGATAAGCAGGAGAAAGAAAAAATGAGCGTGAACAAGTCGAACAGATTCCGGGTGTCTACGGTCGCCCTCACGGTCGTGCTGGCGTTGGCCTCCGCCGCCTTCGCGCAGACCACGCAGCCGACGAGCGGCGCGAACTCGCGCACGGTCGCCAGCGGCCAGAAGATGACCGTCAAAGGCGTCGTCACCAGCCGCGACATCGACGCCAACACTTTCGTCGTGCAGGACATCAACGGCGTCAACACCACCGTGCGCCTGAGCGACCGCACGAGCGTCAAGTCGAAGGGCGGCTTCTTCGGCGGCGGCTCGACCTACGGCGCGTCGAACATCCTGCGCGGCCTCAACCTCGAAGTCGAAGGACGCGGCGACGCCTCAGGCAACCTCGTCGCGGAGAAGGTTCGTTTCGGAAGCACGGACTTGAGGGTGGCGCAGTCGATTCAGGCACGCGTCGATCCGGTCGAGAGCCGCGTCGGGCAGGTGGAACAGAATTCGGCGCGCCTCTCCGGCCAGTTGGATGAGTTGGCCGCGGTCGCAAACGCGGCGGGCGGCGGCGCGAAGGCCGCGCAGGAAACGGCCGATGCCGCCGTCTCCGGCGTCAACATGACCAACGAACGCATCAGCGCGCTCGACGACTACGTGGCGCAGCAGACGGTGGCCGTCAACTTCCGCGTCGGCAGCGCAGTGCTCCTGCCCGAAGCCAAGACGACGCTCGATCAGATCGCGCAACAGGCTTTGAAGGCGCGCGGCTACGTGCTGGAAGTGCGCGGCTTCGCCAGCGCCGACGGCTCGGAGTCGAAGAACCGCATGCTCAGCCAGCGTCGCGCCGACGCGGTCGTGCAGTATCTGGCTTACACGCATAACATCCCTTTGCGCCGCATCGTGACGCCGTTCGGTTACGGCGAGCAGCAGGCCGTCGCCGACAACGCGACGCGCGAAGGTCGCCAGCAGAACCGCCGCGTCGAAGTCAGCGTGCTCGTCAATCGCGGTCTCATGCAGGCCGCGCCGAACATGAGCACGGCGAAGCCGGATCAGGCGACGCCGCCGGAATAAGCGTTCCGAAGTAACGCGACTCAGGGAAGAGGGAAAGGGGGCAGGGGTAAAGGGTAAGGGAAGACCGCAAGCAGGCTTCCTCTTTCTCCTTTACCCTTTGCCCTTTACCGCTTCCCTGTTTCCATTGAAGGGTGATTCGATGAGCAAAGCCTACGACAAACTTCGCGCTCTCCTGCCAATGATCATTCTCGGATGGACGCTGGCCGTCCCTTCCTTTGTGAGCCATGCCTCGGCGCGTCGCGGCGCATCGTCCTTGCCGGAATCGTCGCCGCAGCAACAGCAGCAACAACCGCAGCCCGTCCGCGTGCCACAACTGCCGCCGCAACAGCCGACGCCGCAAGCGACGCCGACCGCCGCGCAGACGCCGTCTCCCACTCGCACGCCCGCAGCCGAAAGCAGCACCGATAAAGCGGGCGACGAGAGCATTGTGGACGACGACGAGATCGTGCGCGTCACGTCGAATCTGGTCGTCGTGCCCGTGTCCGTGACGGACGAGCGCGGCGAGCCGATGCTCGGTCTGAAGGCAACCGACTTCGCCCTCGAAGAAGAGGGACGCGCGCAGGAGATCGCGCACACGAGCGACGCCGAGCAAGTGCCGCTCGACATCGCCGTTCTCTTCGACGTGTCGAGCAGCATCGGCCAGCGTTTCGCCTTCGAGCAGGAGGCCGCCGCGCGTTTTCTCAAACAGGTCTTGAAGCCGGTTGACCGCGCCGCCGTCTTCGCCATCGAAGGCAAGCCGCGGCTCGCGCAGCAACTCGCGTCGGCCGAGATCGCCGCAGCCACGCTGCTCCAAATTCCCGCGCCGACGAAATCCACGCCGACGGCCTTCTACGATTCGATCACCACGGCCGCGCGCTACCTCGCGCAAAATGCTCCCGGCAGACACCGGCGCGTCATCGTCGTTATTTCGGACGGCGACGACAATTTCAGCGAGCGCGTGAAGGCGGGCGAAATCGAAGACGCGCGCGCGCTGAATCGCGGCGAGAAGTTGCCCGCGGGCGCAAACGCGCGCCAGCAGGCGACGCACCGGAAGGCGCTCATCGAAGTGCAGCGCGAAGTGCAACGCGCCGACACGGTCTTTTATTCCATCAACCCGAGCGGCGGCGGGCTACAGTTCAACGCACGCGGCACGCGCGCGCAGGAAGGCATGCAGCAACTCTCTGCGACGACCGGCGGCACGTCCTTTGCGCCCGAACGGCTCGAAGAACTCGACGACATCTTTCGCCGCATCGCCGCCGAACTGCGCGCACAGTATCTGCTCCAATACTATTCCAACAGCGACGCCCCGAACGGCAAGTTCCTCAACATACGCGTCCGCACGCCCACACGTCCCGCCGCACGCGTCCGCGCGCGCAGCGGCTACTACGTGAAGAAGTAAATCGTTAAAAGCCGTGAATCGTGAATCGTAAATCGTGAATAGAGAAAAGCCTGCTTCTTTCTATTCACGATTTACGATTCACGATTCACGGCTTTTATTTCACATTTCCAAAAGTACGTCTGCGAGTTGGTTGGCGACTTCGATGAGGGAGCGACCGGCGGCGTCGAGTTGACCGGCGTTGGCGCGCTGTTCGGCCGAGGCGGCCGAGGCGGCGACGCCGCTCAGGCGCGTGTAGTGTCGTTCGAGGCCGGGCGTGCTGCGGAAGTAGAGTTCGAGTTTGTCGAGACGGTCGCGGATATTTCTTAAACTCCCGATCACGGTCGTGCGGCTGCGGTCGAGGATGGCCTGCGCTTCCGGCGACACGTTGCCGCCCTCGCGCGCCTGCTTCTCGTTCGATTCCACGCCGACCGACGTGCGCCCGTAGAGATAGAGAAAGCGCGTCAGGGTCTTCAATTCGTCGGCGAGGCGAATGCGCGCCTCGTTGATCGTGCTCGTGCTGGCCGTCGACGCCGACGGCCTCGCGGGCGTTCTCGCGGCGGGGCGTCTGGCCGGGGTCGCTCGACGCTGGCGTTGCGCCGGAGAGTCGGCGGCCGTTAGCAAAAGCAACAGGCAGGCAAGGCTCAGGGCTTGGGCAAGTCTCAAAATCATTCCTCCTACGGAAAGTGTGTTGACGACAAACTATGCCCGCGCACGTCGCGGCGTCAAGTTAAGGGCGCGCGCACGCGGTGGCGTGGTTCGGCGTCCGCGCCGTCGCGCTGTTACAATGAAGCCCGCGACGACAACGCGAAATACCACGACTCAGATTCTTTGCGATGCCGAAGAGAACGCTACAGGTTCGCCGCCTCGGGCGGATGGAGTACGGCGCGGCCTACGGTCTCCAACAGGAGATTGAGGCCGCGCGCAAGGGCGGCACGGGCGCGGACACGCTCCTGCTCGTCGAACACCCGCACGTCCTGACGCTCGGCCGACGCGCCACGCAGGCGGCCGTCCTCGCTTCGCCCGAAACTCTGGCGGCGCGCGGCGTCGCCCTCTTCGAGACGAACCGGGGCGGCCGTGCGACTTATCACGGATTGGGTCAGTTGGTTGGCTACCCGATCATCAACTTGAGTCCCGACCGCGAGGACGTACACCGCTACGTGCGCGAACTCGAAGAGGCTTTGATTCGCACGCTCGCGGATTTCCGTATAGAGGGTTTCAGGATTAAAGGCTTGACGGGCGTTCACACGGAGCGCGGCAAGGTGGCGGCCATCGGCGTCCACATCTCGCGCTGGGTGACGACGCACGGCTTCGCCTTGAACGTCAACACCGACCTCAGCTTTTTCGACCTGATCATCGCCTGCGAAGGCGAACCCGTCACCTCGATGTACGAACTGCTCGGCCGCGAGTTGCCCCTCGGTGAAGTGGAAGATCGCATCATCGCGCGCTTCGCGGAAGTTTTCGAGATGACGCTTGAAGATGAATATGTTAACGCTTGAATTAATACGCGAGGCGCACGCGCGCATCGCGCCGCATGTGCATCGCACGCCCGTCATGTCTTCGCGCGCCTTTAACCGTGTGGCGGGGCGCGAGGTCTGGTTCAAGTGCGAAAATTTTCAACGCGCCGGGTCGTTCAAGATGCGCGGGGCGACGAACAAAATTCGCACGCTCGACGCTTCGACGCGCGCGCGCGGCGTCACCGCTTTCTCGTCGGGCAATCACGCGCAGGCCGTCGCGCTCGCGGCGCGCGATGCGGGGACGCGCGCCATCATCGTGATGCCGGACGACGCGCCGCGCTCGAAGGTGGCGGCAACCAGAGAGTACGGCGCGGAAGTCGTCTTCTACGACCGCCAGCGCGACGACCGCGAACGGGTCTCGCGTGATCTGGCCGAGCGCACGGGGTTCGTGCTCGTCCCGCCCTACGACGACTATCATGTGATGGCCGGGCAGGGAACGTGCGCGCTGGAATTGCTCGAAGAAGTCGGAGACCTCGACGCGATAGTGACGCCGTGCGGCGGCGGCGGGTTGTTCGCCGGGGCGAGCACGGCGGCGAAGGGCATCAGGGACGGAATCCGCTGCTTCGGCGTCGAACCGGAAACGGGCGACGACACGCGGCAGTCTTTTCTGACGGGCGCGCGCGTGAGCATCCCGCCGCCGCCCACCATCGCCGACGGCGCGCGCGTGCAGTCGCCGGGCGCGTTCACGTTTCCCTACGTGCAGAGAAACGCGGAGGACGTGTTGACGGTCTCGGACGCGGAACTCGTCGAAGCTCTAAAGTTTCTGTTGTTCCGTCTGAAGATACTCATCGAGCCGACGGGCGCGCTCGGCGTCGCGGCCGTGCTTTTCAATAAACTTCCGGCAAACATTCGACGCATCGGGGTTGTAATCTCCGGCGGCAACGTGGACGCCGACGCGTTGGCGCGACTCGTGCAATAGCAGCAACGGCGGCGTGCCCGATGGCGCGGCGAGACGGCGAAAAGTTTTAAGTGCGAGCCAGAGGAGGGGGAGTCGAGGTCTTGGACAAAAATAATCCGCTCAAAGAGCCTTTGAAGGTGGAGAAAGATGCGCCGGTGCGCAACGTCGTCCGCTTCTGGTTGATCGCGCTCACGCTGACGGTCGTGGGCTTGCTGGTCATCGGTTTGATCTTCGGCCGCCTCGGCATACAGAGGTGACCCGGGAAGCGACAGGCGACTCCGGCAAATGTTAAAATAGCCGCAAGTCAAAATTCTTGGTGGAGCTAATTTAATTGAGCCGCGAGTTAAAAGTCATCAGCAATAATCCGCCGCCAGCCGCGGGACGCCCGACGGGTCGTAAGCCCGACTGGTTGAAGATTCGCATCGGCGACCCGACGAATCAGAACCACGTCTTCAGCTTGATCGAGGGCTTGAACCTGCACACGGTCTGTCAGGAAGCGCGCTGCCCGAACATCTTCGAGTGCTGGTCTGACCGCACGGCCACCTTCATGCTCGGCGGCGACATCTGCACGCGCCATTGCGGCTTCTGCGCCGTCGGCAAGGGAAAGCCCGGCGAACTGGACGCCGACGAGCCGCGCCACGTGGCCGAGGCCGTGCGCCACTTAGACCTCGCCTACGCCGTCATCACCTCCGTCAACCGCGACGACCTGCCCGACGGCGGCGCAGGTCATTGGGCGCAGACCATACGCGAAGTGCGCGCCGCCAACCCGGAGTGCAAAATCGAAGTTCTCATCCCGGACTTCAACGGCGACGAGGCCGCGCTCGACACCGTGCTCGACGCGCGCCCCGACGTGCTCAACCACAACACGGAAACCATTGCGCGGCTCTACCGCCGCGTGCGCCCCGACGCGAAATACCAACAGACTCTGACGCTGCTTGAGCGCGCCGCGCGCCGCCGCGATGCGGAGCGACGCGGGATGCTCACCAAGAGCGGCATCATGGTCGGACTCGGCGAAACGTTCGATGAAGTGGTCGAGTTGATGCACGACCTGCGCGCCGTCTCGTGCGACATCCTGACCATCGGCCAGTACCTGCAACCGCACGCGCGGCGTCTGCCCGTGGAACGCTACGTCACGCCCGAAGAGTTTGCACGCTGGCGCGAAGTCGGCATGACGCTCGGATTCCATCACGTCGAATCCAGCCCGCTCACGCGCTCGTCCTATCACGCGCGGCAGCAGGTGGAAGGCACGGCTCAGGCCGGGACGCCCGACGTGGACGTGCCCGTCGCGGGGTAAAGAAAAAAAGACCGGGCGCGAAACTTACGCAGGCACGAAGTCGTTAAGGCTTCGTG
The DNA here is from genome assembly GCA_035940695.1 of Pyrinomonadaceae bacterium. Classification (GTDB taxonomy): domain Bacteria; phylum Acidobacteriota; class Blastocatellia; order Pyrinomonadales; family Pyrinomonadaceae; genus JAIVJZ01. Next base: position 44,877 of record DASZEQ010000009.1, read on the forward strand.
CTTTTGTGTTTACCCCCAACAACAACGGACAACCGGCAAAGGACAACACAGATGAAAGCGACGATCTTCAGGCAACAAGGCGGCGCGGAAGTGTTGGAGTATGCGGACGTGGACGAACCGCGCATCCGTGCCAACGAGGTGCTCGTGGAAGTGCGCGCGTGCGCGTTGAATCATCTGGACGTGTGGGCGCGCAAAGGGCTGCCGGGGATCGAGATTCCGTTGCCACACATCTTGGGGAACGACATCGCGGGCGTCGTGCGCGAGGCGGGCGAAGTGGTCGATTGGGTACGCCCCGGCGACGAGGTGTTGTTGCAACCGGGCGTGTCGTGCGGGCATTGCGCGGAGTGCCTGCGCGGGCGCGACAACCTCTGCCCCGCTTACGACATGCTCGGCTACCGGCGCGACGGAGGCTACGCGCAGTTGGTCGCCGTGCCTGCCGTGAACGTGATCCCCAAGCCGCAAAATCTGAGTTGGGAAGAGGCGGCCGCCTTGCCGCTTGTGACCGTGACGGCGTGGCACATGCTCGTGACGCGCGCCGCCGTGCAACCGGGCGAGGACGTGTTGATTCACGCGGCCGGAAGCGGTGTCGGCTCAATCGGCATCCAGATCGCGAAACTGAGAGGCGCGCGCGTGATCGCCACCGCAGGCTCAGACGAGAAACTCGAGAAGGCGCGCACGCTCGGCGCGGACGACGTGATTAACTACACGCGCGCCGATTGGCCGAAGGAGGTGCGCCGACTGACAAACAAGAAGGGCGTCGAGGTCGTCTTCGAGCACACGGGCGCGGAGACGTGGCCGGGTTCGATCAGCGCGCTCGCGCGCGACGGGCGGCTCGTCACCTGCGGCGCGACGAGCGGCTACGACGCGCGCACCGATTTGCGGCAAGTCTTCTATCGCCACCTGAGCCTGCTCGGCTCGTTCATGGGTTCAAAGGCCGAATTGCTCGACGCGATGAAGTTCGTCGAGCGCGGCCTGATTCGCCCCGTCGTCGACCGCACGCTCCCGCTCGCGGAAGCCCGCCGCGCGCACGAGTTGATGGAGGATCGCGCGCAGTTCGGCAAACTCGTGCTTATCCCCTGAAGCCGAAACGGACTTGCCCGACGAGGTAACTCGGATGAACGAGATCGTCATTCGCCATTGCAAACTTTGAAAGTCGTATCGCGCGCACGCCGCCCGTGTGGCGGCGTTGATCAAACTTGAGACGGGGATCGAGCCGCGACTCGTCCAAGGGGGCTTGGGAGAGTTTGGCGTCCGTGTGAACGGCGAACTCGTGGCACGGAAGGGCTGGATCAAGTTGCCGCCCGACGAGCGCGTGCTGGCGGCCGTGCGCGACGCACTACGACCGCTACAGCGACAGTAAAAGATTTCAAAAAGCAGAGCGCATGCAAGAAAAGGAACAAGGTCTGGCATGACCTCGCCTTTTCTAAGACCATTTGACAACCGCCGCGCGACCCTTTATCTTCCCCGCGCTTTTCCGCCGCCGGATGCATGGCCGACACAGTGGTAGGCCGCGCCAACGAACGTCCACCTTCTTTAATCCTGACGGACTACAGCGGCTCAACTCCGAACAGAAGCGGCCAACCGGAACGCCGTCCAAAGAACGCGCGTCTCTCGCCGTGGAGGATTTTGTCGTGGAAGAATCGAGCAGTTGTTACAGTTGCGGGCACGTGACGAACGAAGCCGTTACCCAATGCCCCAAGTGCGGGCGGCGACTCCGCACGGCCAGACAGGTGCGTCGCCTCGGTTGGATGCAATTGGCAATCGGCATGTTTCTCGTCGGGCTGATGGGGACGATCACCTACAACGTTGCGCCCCTCTTGCTGCCGTTCACCGTCGCCGCTGCGCCTGCGGACGGCGCGCGGTTCACGGGCACGCCGCAGCAGGCGCAAATGATCCTCGGATTGTTCGGGATGGTGATCGTGTTCGGTCTCGGCAGCATCGTCAGCGGCCTCTGGCAGATCAAGACCGGGCGGCGCAACAAGTGGCTCTTTATCATCATGGTCGTACTGTTCGTCGTGCTGATATTTTTTAGCTGGTATCTGCGGGCGGCGTTGCGCGGCGGGGCTTAAGGCATCCGTGTGCAGCGTCCGGCGAAAGCGAGGAAACTCAATGACCAAGTTTGAGAACTCCGGCGAGCGTTCGCCTTCTCTGTGGAAGGGGAAACGGGTGCGCGCTCTGTTGGCGGCGGCGACTCTGTTAGCGGTTATCTGCATGTCTCCGGCCGCGTCCGCGCAGGAGGGCAGGCGCGGGGCGTGGCTGAGCGGCACGTGGGAAGGCACGGGTTATCAGATCGACACCAACACGACTTGGACGATGCGGCTCAGCGTGCGTGGCGGAAAGTATGTGATCGAATACCCGTCGCTCAATTGCGCGGGGAGTTGGAGGCGTCTGAGCATCAACTCAAGAATCGCCGTTTTCAGAGAGCGCATCACGGTCGGGCGGGGCGAGTGTGTGGATCAAGGGCGCGTGGTGATCGAGAGATTGAACGGCAGGCAGGTCGCTTACCGTTTCTCTCAACGTGGGAGTTCGGAAGTGTCGGCCTCGGCCATCCTGAATAGAAAGAGATAACTTCGCGCCAAAGACGAGGCGCACGCACCGGAGACGTTTGCACGGTCTCTCATGCTGCTCGACGCGCGCGTGAATCGGGACGGTTGTTGAGACGGCCGATGCGCTTATCTCCCCGTGTAGTCTTCGATGCGGAAGCGTTTGTTGAGCGCGTCGAAGTGTTCGGGTTTGAAGTCGAAGTTAGTGCCGACGATGAGGCGGCGGTCTTCGTCCGTGAGGATGCGCATGGTGGTTTCAATGGGCATGTTCGTTTTGAGATAGGCTTTGTCGTCGGCGTTGAGCGTGCCGCCGTCGGGGCGCGAGATGACGTAAACTTTCTGGAAGTTGTTGCGCTGCACCGAGGCCAAATCTCTCTCGAAGGCCGGGGGCTTGTTGCGCGCCGCGCCCTGTTGCGAGCCGGAACGATTGCACCCGCCGGACGTGACGGCGAGCGACAGGAGCAAGGCCGCGCCCACGCATTTTGAAATCCAGCCGCCCAAGGTTTTCGCCATCTTAACTCTCAACTCGTCTCGCATAACATTTCCACTCAATCAATATGTCGTCGCCCGGCCTCTTAGTGTCAAACGAGGTTGCGGGCCGGTTGCTCAAGTCTCATTCGCGCCGTCGCTCGCTTCTTCTTCTTCTTCGCCGGGCGCGTCGTCCGGGTTGGCCGTGTCGTCGTCCGGTTCGACGGGCGGCGGCGTGCCTTTTTGGTCGCGGATGTAGAGCACGGTGCAGTCCTTGTCCGCGTAAACTTCGTCGAACCACCCGCTATCCATCGCGGCGTCGTAGAAATCGTTATGCACGTCTTCGTTGTCCGTGAAGACGTAGCGCGCGCCGAAGCGTTCGCGGATAACGGGGCCGGGGTCTTTGTGGCGACCGAGCGTGATGTCTTCGTAGAGACGCGACAGGCTCTTGTCGCGGTCGTAGAGATAGGTCGGGTCGAGGCCGGAGACGTAGGCGTGCGTCGGGTCGTAGTAAAAGAGTTTGGGGAAATCGTCCCAGTCGGTGTTGAAGATGACCTGCCCGGCGGGAACGTGCGTCCGCATCCAGTCGATGCCCTTCGTGTATTGTTCGTGCGGCGCGGTCGTGCTGATCTCGCGCGTCTCGGAGACGATCATGGAGACCATCGGGATCGTCAGCAGCACCGTGACGATGGCAGCCGCGAATGTCTTTTGCGCTTCTGTCCAACCGCCTTCGGTTGCGCCGCGCGCCGCATCGTTCGTCGCGGGGCGGTCGAGATAAGGTTCTAACTCGTCGAGCACGTCGGCGGGCAACGCGCCGTAGGCGGTGCGGGCGCGCTCGAAGACGAGTTGCAGAGTGAAAGCCGCGAAGAGGACGGCGAAGGGCGGCCAGTATTCGGCGAAGCGTCGCCAGCGCGCGTTGACGACGAGCAGAATGGTCGAGAAGACGAGGAAGAAAAGCGCGCGGGCGGCGCGCTTGCGATCCTGCCAGTTGAAAGCGACGTAGCCCGCGAACATCGCGGCGAAGGCGACGCCGCAGTTGCGCGCGAAGTCCCAACTATCATACGGATACCACTCTTGCCCGACGGCGGTTGAAAACTCTCTGGCCGTCACCTTCATGGCGATGTGCGCGTAGAGCAGGCGGACGTTGTGCGGGAAGTAAGGGTTGATGACCGTGCCCGCGGCGACGCCGACCGCCACCCACACGAGCGGCCGCCACTCGAAACGTCGCTCGCTCCACGCGACCACGGCCGTCCAGATGACGGCGGCGAGTCCGAGCAGCACGAACATGTCGTAAGTCAGCGTGAAGATAAAGGCGAGCGGCAACAGCCACAGGTATTTTCTCTGGAACAGGAGATGAATCCCCAAGACGAGCAGCACGAGCGAGACGCTCATGGCCTTCGTCATGTTCATGCGAAACAGGAACGGCGCGGAGCAGCCGAGCAGCGCGACGAGCCACATGAGCGGGTACTTGATGCGGTGACGGACGATCAGCCAGTAGCAGGAGAAGACGGCGAGACTCGCGAAGAGCCATGCCGAAATCTTCGCGCCCGTCCGCACGTCCGCAAAGAAGGTGAAGGGAATTTGCAGGACGTGAAAGAGGAAGTGATGGTCAACGTAATCGCGCGCGTTGAGGGTTGTCAGCGGCAGCCAGATGAACTGCGGGAGGATGTGCCCGGCGCGAAAACTTTGCCGGAGTTGTTGACTCCAACCGATGTGATAATAACCGTCGAGGTCGCCGCAGCAGATAGCGTCGGTGGAGAATTGCAGCCACCAGAAGACGAAGCCGACGGCGAGCGCGCCCGCCGCGAGATATGCGGCGCGGACGACGGCGGCCGAGGCGAGAAAGTTTCGCCGCCCCTTCTCTTTCGAACGCGCCTCCGCGCCCTTGTCAGCGGCGTCGGCGTAGTCGCCAGCGGCGGCTGTTGTTGTGGCATCTACGGCAGGGGCGGTTTTCTGGCTCGCGGCGTTCTCCATAAAGAAACTAAATATTCCTTTCGTCCGGGCGCGTGGAAAAACTGCGGATTGTCCGTTGAAACGACAACATAACACGGAAGCGCGGCGGGGGGGAAAGCAGGGACGCGGGCGCGGGATTGAGAGACGGAAACAGATTGGAGGCGAAAAATTCGCTAGCCCGTCGAAGTTTCGGGGAGCGTCTGCCGGTGCGGGAACTTGAGGGTGAAGACCGTGCCGCCGCCGGGCGCGCTGCCGACTTCAATCGTGCCGCCGTGGCGTTTGATGATGCCGTAAGAGACGGCGAGGCCGAGACCCGAACCTTGCGAGCCTTTGGTGGTGAAGAACGGCTCGAAGATGCGGTCTTGAAACTCCGGCGGGACGCCCTCGCCCGTGTCGCGCACTTCGACGACGAGCCACGCGTCGCGCTTCGACTCGCGCACCTCGATGCGGCCGCCCGCGGGCATCGCGTCGAGCGCGTTGAAGATCAAGTTGACGAAGACCTCGCGCAACTCCGTCGGGTTGGCTTCGAGGTGGTCGTCCACCCCGACCTCGTTTGTAAAGGCCACCTCGTAACGAAGGTTGTGGACGTGGGCGTCGTCCTCCCAACTCGTGCGCGTGAGTTGCACGGCGTCGGTGATGAGCGCGGCGAGCGAGACCTTGTTGAACTGCGCCGAGGGCGCGCGACGCGCGAAGGTCTGAATGCGTCGGACGATCTCGGCGGCGTCCTGCGTGGCCGTCTCGATCACTTCGAGGCTGCGCCGGTGTCGCTCGTCCGTCACGGAGCGCAGGAGCAGTTGCGTGCGGCCGAGGATGGCGGCGAGCGCGTTGTTGAAGTTGTGCGCGACACCCGCCGAGAGTTGGCCGAGGCTACGCATCTTCTCGCTCTCGGCCTCGCGCTCGAAGCGCGCGCGCAGCAAAGACTCGGCGCGCTTGCGCTCGGTGATGTCGCGCGCGATGCCCTGCACGCCGACGGGCTGGCCGTCTTCGTAGATGATCTCGCTGTTGACTTCGAGCGGGATGCGCTGGCCGTTTCTGGCAACGATCTCCAATTCGTAGAAGGTGGCCGATTCCTGCCCGGCCAACTTACGCAACAGCATCTCGCTCGCCAGCGCAATGTGTTCGGGCGCGACCATCTCCTTCCAACTCTTACCGAGCACCTCGTCGCGCGTGTAGCCGCTGATGCGCTCGCCCGCGCGGTTGAGCGACGTGTAGCGTCCCTCCATGTCAATCGTGTAAATGATATCGTTGGCGTTATCCACCAACTCGCGATAGCGTTCTTCGCTGCGCCGCAGTTGCTCCTCGACCTGTTTGCGGCGCGTGATGTCGCGCGCCACGCCACGCACGCCGAAGGGCACGCCGTCGCGCGTGCAGATGAGCGACATGCTGAACTCCAGCCAACGCCGCTCGCCGTTCGCGCTGCGTCCCTCCATCTCTTCGCGCCGCGCGCCCTCGCTACGCAATTGCCTGATCGACTCCCGCACCCCTGACTCGCCCACGCTCAATTGGAACACCGACGCGATATGCCGCCCGATCAATTCCTCCAACTGAGCGTGGCGGCTAAAGAGCAGACCGGCGGCGTTCAGACTCGTGAGCCGCCCGTCGAGGTCGTGTGTGTAGATGATGTCGTTGGCCTGCTCGACGATGTCGCGGTAGTGCGCTTCGACGCGGGCGCGCTCTAACAGGCGCGCGACCTGCGCGACGAGGCGGGGCGGGTCGAACGGAGCTTCGAGATATTCGTCCGCCCCGGCCTTGAGTCCTTCGAGCGCGCTCTCGGTGTCTTTGCGATGCGCGCTGATCAGGAGAATGGGCGTCAGGCTCAGGCGCGAGTCTTCGCGCAGGCGGCGGCACAGTTCGATGCCGTCGAGATGCGGCATCATCACGTCGCTGATGATGAGGGCGGGGAGTTCGCGGCGCGCGAGTTCGAGACCTTCGAGGCCGTCGTCGGCCGTCAGCACACGATAACCGGCCTGTTGCAAGACGACGCTGGTGAGCGCGAGCGCGTCGGGCGAGTCGTTGACGATGAGGACGGCCGTTTCCGACTCTTCGATAGGCATGAGCGATCCTGTCTGCCGCGAGGACGGCTTTCGCCGGGCATCAGCTCCGTAGACGCTCGACGAGACTGATGAGGTCGCGCGGGTTGATGGGCTTCGTCACAAAAGCATTGAAGCCGGATTGGAGTGCGCGGTCTCGATCCTCGTACATGGTGAAGCCGGTGACGGCGATCATCGGCGTGGCCTGATAACCGGGCAGCGCGCGCACGGCTTCGGCAAGTTCGTACCCGTTCATGCCGGGCATGCCGATGTCCGAGACGAGCACGTCGAATTGTTCGGCGCGCGCCGCGTCGAGCGCCTGCGCGCCTGAGTAAACCATCACTACTTCGTAGCCCGCGTATTGGAGCAGAATCGCGAGCATCTCCGTCACGTCCGGCGCGTCGTCGATGACGAGGGCGCGCGGCTTGTTCTTTTCCTCCTGCGGCACATCGTCGAGGGGCAATGGGCGGTTCGATAATTCCACGTCGCCGCCGAAGGCGAGGGGACTCGCGGCGGACGCTAAGGCGACTACCGCGCACGACGCGGCGAACGCGCGTGCGACAGATTCAGGTGCGGCCAGCATCTCTTCTCTCTCCCTTGCCGCTTAGCGCGGCCTTGTCAACTGGAAAGTAAGTTGTGATTCGTGAGGCGAAATTTAAAGCATTCGCTCACTGAAACCTCCCACTCACGCGTCCCGTTCCGACGGCTCGGACTTCTGCCGGTTGAGCAGCGCGTCCACCGTGGCTGCCAGTGTGGCCGGATCGAACGGCTTGGCGAGGTGTGCGCTGAATCCCGCGGAGAGGGCGGCGTCAACGTCTTTCTGCGCGGCGTAACCGGTCAGCGCGAGCGCGGGAATATCGCGCAGGTGAGGCGTCCGGTTTCGCAGCAATTGCAACAACTCATAACCGTCAATGTTAGGAAGACCTATGTCGGAGACGATTATATCAAAGTGCTCGTCCGCTGCAATGCTGAGAGCCTCTTCGGGCGTGGCGCACGGGCTGGTGCGGAAGCCGCGCACCTCGAAAGCGACGCGCAGCATTTCGAGCGTGTCGGGCGCGTCCTCGACGATCAGGACGTGGCACGCGCTCTTGATCTCGCAGGTCGCTTCGGCCGACGCGTCGGCGTCCGGGTCGGCGATTGGATGGGCTTGCGGCACGAGCGGCAGGCTCACCGTGAAACGGCTGCCGCGCCCTTCGCCGGGGCTGGCGGCGGCGACCGTCCCGCCGTGCGCCTCGACGAAACTCTTGACGAGCGCAAGCCCGATCCCCAACCCGCCGTGCATCTTCGTCGTGGACATATCCTGCTGCCGGAAACGCTCGAAGACGTAGGGCAGGAACTCCTTCGAGATGCCTTCGCCCTCGTCTTCGACGTGGATGCGCGCCGAGTCGCCCGCGATCTCGCAGGCCACACGGACGCGGCTTCCGTCCGGCGAAAACTTGACCGCGTTCGTCAAGAGATTCCAGAAGACCTGCACGAGCCGCGTGCGGTCGCCGGAGACGAGCGCGTCGTCCACGCCGTCCGTGAGCGCAAGTTCGATCCGTATGTTCTGCTTGGCGGCGCGCGGGCGCACGGTTTCGATGGCCTCCGTGACCACCGAGTTGAGCGAGACGGGCAGCGTGTCGATACGCATCTTGCCGCTGAGAATGGCCGACATGTCGAGCAGGTCGTTGATGAGGTGCGCGAGCGATTGCGAGTTGTTGGAGATGACGGCGAGGCCGTGCGCGATGTCGGCGGCGGCGAGTTGGCCGCCCGACATCATGTGAACCCAACCGATGATCGGCGTCAGCGGCGTGCGTAATTCGTGCGAGAGCGTGGCGAGGAATTCGTCTTTGGCGCGGTTGGCCTCCTGCGCGCGGCGATAGAGGCGCGCGTTGTCGATGGCGAGCGCAGCGCGGCGCGCGAGTTCTTTGGCGAGCGCGAAATCGTCTTCGCCGTAGCGGCGAGCCGACTCGGAACTGATAAAGGTGAGCGCGCCGATGGTGCGGCCGCGCGCCACGAGCGGCATGATCATCGCCGCACGAATGTCGAACTCCCGAAGCATCCTGATCTCTGCCGGGTCGCGGATGACGGCCTGCCACATTTCGTCCGAGATGTCGGAAAAAAGTTCCGGCTGCCCCGTCCGCAAAACTTTCGCGATGGTGTGGGGCGTATTCAGGTCGAGCGGGAAGCGGCGTTGCATCTCGCGCCACGCGGCCTCGCGCTCAGGGTCTTGATGCGCCACGATCATGCGCCGGATCGTGCCGTCGTCTTCGAGCATGTGGACGAGGCAGAAGTCGGCCACGTAAGGCACGGCGAGGCGCGCCAAACTTTCCAGCGTCAACTCGTAGTCGAGCGAGGAGGCGAGCATCGTCGTCGCATCGCCGAGGAAGCGTTCAACCTCCGCCGCACGCTTGCGCTCGGTGATGTCCTGAACGTTGGCCGCGCGATAGAGCACTTCGCCGCGCTCGTCTTTGAAGATCGTCACGTCGGAGAGGACGGGAAAGCGCGTGCCGTCTTTGCGAATGTGGGTTGACTCGTAAACGTGATGCCCTTTTTCGTTGACGGCGCGGATATGCTCGGCGAGCACCGGCTGTTCTTCGGGCGCGAAGGTGTCGGCGAGCGGTTTGCCGAGCAACTCTTCGACTGCGTAGCCGTGCATGCGCGCGAAGGCCGGGTTGACGGCGCGCAGCACGCTCGCCGGGTCGGCCATCGCGACGCCCCAACCCGCGTGCTGGAAAATCTGCTCCCAGCGGCGCAACCCTTCGCTCGCCTCCTTGCGCTCGGTGATGTCCATCGTCACGCCGCGCATTCCGACGGGGCGGCCAGCCTCGTCCATGATGGAGATCGAGTGCGCTTCCACCCAGATGGCGCGGCCGTCTTTCGTCATCCAGCGAAATTGGTTAGTGCCGACTTTGCCGCTCGCAAACGTGGCCGCGGCGGTGCGCGCCGCGCGCTCGCGGTCTTCGGGGTGGACGATAGAGAGCCAGAAGTTGGGCGTGGCGAGCCATTCCTCGACCGTGTAGCCGAGCATCGTCTCGACGTAATCGCTGACGAAGTTGATGCGCTGGCTCGACTCGTCGGGCACGCCCCACGCTTCCCACACCACTCCCGGCACGCTCGCGATGATCGAGTCGAGCCGGTGTCGCTGCTCTTCGACTTCGGCGGCGAGACGCGCCTTCTCGCCTTCGGCACGCACGCGCTCCGTGATGTCTTCGACGAGCGCGACGACGCCGTCGATCCGTCCTTCGGCATCGCGCAAGGGCGCGGTCGAAATGCTCACGTTGATCTGCGTGCCGTCCTTCCTCAGGCGCACGGTCTCGAAGGCTTTGAAGTCCAGTCCCGCGACGGCCTGCCGGTGGTTGCGCCGCAACTCTTCGAGTTTGTCGGGCGGCACGGTGGGCAGCATGCGCCCCAGCACCTCGGCCTCGCTCCAGCCGTAAATGCGCTCGGCCGATTGATTCCACATCCTGACGATGCCTTCCGGGTCGAGCGCGACGATGCCGAGCGGCGAGGCGTGAATGATGGCTTCGAGGGTCTGGTTGTTCTCGCGCAGTTCGGCGAGCGTGGCCTGCACGTCTCGGCGGCGGCGAGAAGAAGTGGCGTTGCCCGTCGGTTTGGCGGGTTCGTGCTGTCGGCTGCCGGATTCCTCGCGGCGCGCCCCGGATAGTTTGGCCGCTTTGGCGAGGTAGCGGAGGACGCGGATCATACTTTACACCTCTGGGACGTTTCTGACGGCAGCGCGCTTCGCGCGAAAGACTTCGCGAGGGTTATTTCAAGGTTGAAATTGAAGTAAGACGCCACGAGAACGGGATAGACGGGCAGACGCCCCGCGCGCTTCAAAAGCTAAACTCTTCGGCAGATCAAGTCAAGACAGACGACGCCCGCGTCGCCACGGCTTTTTCCTTACGGCGTCGCCTCTGCTAGTCTCTCCCTATCAAAAAAAATAGTCGAGGTGATATCAACTTTGTACCCGGCCGGTAATCTGTTCATCCCCGCCCCGCACGGCAAACTCGAAGCGATCCTGAAAGAACCGCGCGAGGGCGTGGCGCGTCGCGGCGTCGCGCTCGTCCTGCACCCGCACCCTCTGCACGGCGGCACGATGCACAACAAAGTGGTCTTTCGCGCCGCCCGCGCCTTAAACGACGCGGGATTCCTGACGCTACGCAAAAACTTTCGCGGCGTCGGCCAGACGACCGGCACGCACGACCGCGGGCGCGGCGAAGCGGACGACGCCCGCGTCGCGCTCGACTACTTGGTCGCACATTACCCGGACGCGCCGCTGCTCGTCGCGGGCTTCTCCTTCGGGGCGCGCGTCGGGTTGGAAGCGGGCATCAGAGACGAACGCGTCCGCGCCCTGATCGGCATCGGCACGCCCGTCAGCATACCGGAGCGCGAGTACGATTTTTCGTTCCTGCGCGAGTGCCGCAAGCCCATCCTCTTCGTCCACGGCGAACGCGACGAGTTCGGCGATGTCGCCACACTTCGCTCCCTCGCCGCCGAACTGCCCGCAGAGGCGCACGCCCGCGTCGAAATCATCCCCGACGCCGGGCACTTTTTCGATAACCAACTCGACGAGTTGAGCCGCGTGATCCGGGAGTGGGCGGAAGAAACGATGCAGTGAAAGTAGTTCGTGGTCAATAGTCGGTAGTTCGTGGGCGATAGTCCGTGGTCAGTAGCCCGTGGTCAGTTGTCAATTGCATGTAGCTTTCACACAGGCTGCCAAAGCCGGTCTTGAACAACTGACATACTGACCACGGGCTACTGACTATTCACACGTTCATCGCTTTCCAACGCCCGCGCCGGAAGTAGATTATGGCGAGCACGGTCAGCAGCGTCTCGGCAATGGGGATCGCCATGAACACCCCGTTCGCGCCCAATTTGAAGACGATGGCGAGCGTGTAGGCGAGTGGAATTTGAAAGAGCCAGTAGCAGAAAAGGTTGATGACGGTCGGCGTAAACGTGTCGCCCGCGCCGTTGAACGCCTGCACCATCACCATCCCGTAGCCGTAGAGGATGAAGCCGTAGCTGATGACCCGCAGGGACGAGACGCCGTAGGCGACGACGTTTGCGTCCGTCGTAAAGATGCCGATAATGCGCTCGGTGAAGGTCACGAAGATGAGCGCGACCACGCCGAGAAAGATCACGTTGCTCAAACCCGCCAACAGCACGGAACGCTCGGCGCGCTCAGGTTTCCCCGCGCCGAGATTTTGCCCGACGAGCGTGGCCGCCGCGTTCGACATGCCCCAAGAGGGAAGCATCGCGAAGATGAGAATTCTGAGCGAGAGGGTGTAACCGGCCAACGCTTCACTGCCGAACATAGCAATGATGCGCGTCAGCCCCAGCCAACTCGCCGTCGCCACCAGAAACTGAAACATCCCGCCCACGGAGATACGCAGCAGTTTCAACATCACCGGCGGGTCGAGCCGCAGGTGCTCGCGCCTGACCTTGATGCGGCTGCGCCCGCTGAGTAAAACCCAGAGTTGGAAGGCGACGCCCGCGCCGCGCCCGATGGTCGTCGCAATGGCCGACCCGGTCACGCCGAGTTCGGGGAAAGGGCCGAGGCCGAAGATGAAGCACGGGTCGAGAATGATGTTGACGATGTTGGCGAGCCAGAGGGAGCGCATCGCCGTCGCCGCGTCGCCCGCGCCGCGAAAGATCGCGTTGATGAGAAACAGCAGCAGGATACAGACGTTGCCGCCGAGGATGACCGCGGCGTAGTTCGCGCCCGTGCTGATGACTCCCGCCTCCGCGCCCATGAGCCGGAGCAGCGTGGGCGCGAACGCCAGACCGGCCACGGCGAGCGGCAACGACGTGATGACGCCGATGATGATCGACTGCACGGCCGCCACGGCCGCGCCCTCCGGGTCGCGCTCGCCGGTGCGCCGCGCCACGGTCGCCGTCGTCGCCATGCTCAACCCGATGGCGATGCCGAAGACGATGGTGAGCATCGACTCGGTGAGGCCGACGGTCGCGATGGCGTCCGCGCCGAGCCGCGCCACGTAGAAGACGTTGACGATGCCGAACAACGACTCCATCATCATCTCCAAGATCATCGGCACGGACAGCAGCGCGATGGCGCGCCCGATGCCGCCCTCGGTGAAGTCCTGCCGCGAGCCGAGCACGGCCTCGCGCAACAGATTCACGATTTGTTTGAGACTCATTGCCGTTTGCCGTCCACTGAAAATTAACCGCCACTAAAAAGCGCGCGCCGCGAAAGATATTGGAAGACGCAAAAAGAGAGAGCGGGCGCAGAAGAAAACGGATGAACGCCGGACGATGAAAGACGAATCACAAGGCACTCTGGCGAGTTGCCCCTGTCATGCGTTTTTCATCGTGCGTACTTCATCGGTTCTGTCCTCTTCTGCGCCCGCTCTCGGCGTCTGCTCGACGATTTCTGCGGCGAACGTTTGCCGCCGCCGCCCCGGCCGGAAAGTTGTCTAACGAGACGAGCGGCGCGTAGGTTTCAATTTTTAATCTTCCGCGTAGAGACGGTCGATCACGTCCCGGTATTTTTCGTCCACGACGCGGCGTTTGACCTTGAGCGTGGGCGTGAGTTCGCCGCCCTCGATGGAGAGTTCGTGTTCGAGGAGCGCGATGCGTTTGACGCGTTCGTACTTGGAGAGGTCGGCGCAGACGGCGTCCACCTGTCGCTGCATGAGATCAAGTATGCGCTCGTGGCGGCACAGTTCCGCGGGGCTAGTCCCGGCGTCACGGATGCCTTTGTGCTGCGTGTAGGCGCGCAGTTGTTCCCAGTCGGGCACGATGAGCGCGGCCGGATACTTGCGCCCGTTGCCGATGAGCACGACCTGATTGACGAAACGCGACCCCTTGATGCGCGCTTCGACGACGGACGGCGCGATGTACTTGCCGCCGGAAGTTTTGAACAACTCCTTCTTGCGATCCGTGATCTTCAGAAAGCCGTTGTCTAAGAGGCCGATGTCGCCCGTCTTGAACCAGCCGTCGTCGGTGAAGACGGCGCGCGTCTCGGCGGGCTTCTTGTAGTAGCCGCGCATGATGTTCGGGCCGCGCGTTTCGATCTCGCCGTCCGGGGCGATCCGCACCTCGACGTTTTTGATCGGACGCCCCACCGTGCCGATGCGGTTGTCTTCCAGCGTCCCGGCCGCGATGACGGGCGAGGTCTCCGTCAGCCCGTAGCCCTGCACGATGGGCAGCCCCGCGCCGAGGAAGATGTAGCCGATCTCGTCCGGCAACGCCGCGCCGCCCGACACGAACAGGCGCATCCGACCGCCCACGCCTTCGCGCCACTTCGAGAAGACGACGCGCGAGGCGAGTTCGTGCTTCAACTGTAGGAGCGGCGGCATCGGCTTTTCGCGCGCCACCCTATGTTGCGCCCAGAGTTTCCCGACGCCCACCGCCCACGCGAGCATTCCGGCTTTGAGTTTCCCCCCGGCGGCGGCCTTCTCCTGTATGCGCGTGTAAATTTTTTCAAACAGGCGCGGCACGCAGAGCATGATGGTCGGGCGCACCTCGCGCATGTTGTCGCCGATCTTCTCCATCGACTCCGCGTAGAAGACGCTCATGCCGTGATGAATGTACATGTACATGCCGAGCCGCTCGAAGACGTGCGAAAGCGGGAGCACGGAGAGCGCGACATCCGTTTCGTTGAACGCGAGATGGCCGGAACTGTCGATCAGATTGGTGACGAGGTTCGCGTGCGTGAGCATGACGCCCTTCGGTTCGCCCGTCGTGCCGGAGGTGTAGATGATCGTCGCGAGGTCTGAAGCGGAGACGGCCTGCGCGAGTTCTTCGATCAACTGCGGTTGCTCTCTGGCAAGCGCGCGCCCGCGTTCCGAGAGGTCTCCGAGCGTCGTCGCGCCGATTTCGTTTGCGCCCTCCGGCTCGAAGAAGATGAGATGTTCGAGTGTGGCGCAGCCGTCGACGGCCTCGTAGACGCGCTCGAAAGAGGCGCGGTTGCGGACGAAGAGAACGCGCGCACCCGAATTGTCGAGTATGTAGCGCACTTGCGGCGGGGCTTGCGTCGGGTAGATGGGCACGTCTACCACGCCTACGAACTGGCAGCCCGCATCGGTCAAAGTCCATTCGGGCGAACTCTCCGAGAGGATCGCGACGCGGTCGCCGTGTCTGAGGCCGAGCGCGTAGAGACCGCAGGCGATGTGATGCGTGCGCTCGATCATCTCTGCGGAGGAGATCGCGCGCCACGCGCCGTCGCGCTTGTAGTTGAGCGCATCCGGTTTCGGGTGGCGTGCGACGGCGTGCGTGAAAACTTCGGCGAGCGTCGTCGGTTCATCCGGCGAGAGCGGCACGCGTGGCGGGGGCGGAAGGGGAACGAACTCTGCTTCGCTGTCCGACGAGGAGAGGGACGCTTCTTTGTGGATCGTCAAATCGGGGGTCATTTGCTGCTGCTTACTCCGTTGAGAAAAATGTCGAGCACCTGATCGGCCAGCGGCGCGAGTTTGTAGGAGCGGGGCGAGAGAATCCAGTTGGTCGCCATCTCGTCGAGCGCGCCGAAGAGAATTTTGGCGACGACCTTGGCGTTCAATTCCGCGCGGAAGAGACCGGCGCGCTGTCCCTCTTCGAGCGTCTCGCGGATCAGGCGCAGGTATGCGGCCAGACCGGCGGCGGAAAACTCTTCCATGAACTTCGTCGAGCCGCGCAGTTCGACTTGAAAGACGACGGCCAGATCGCGATCCGCGCCGAGCCGCTCCAAGTGTAGACGCGCGATGCGCCGCAACTTCTCGCGCGGGTCGTCGAGCGCGGCCGTCTCGGCGCGCGCCGCCGCGATGGCCTCGCCCACGCCGCGCTCGAAGATGCAACGCAGAATTTCCTCTTTGCTTTTGAAGTAGAGATAGACCGTGCCGTCGGCGACGCCCGCAACGCGAGCCACGTCGGCCACCTTCGAGTTGAAGTAGCCGCTTTCGGCAAACACTTTCGTCGCGGCGCGCAGGATGGCCTCGCGCTTATCGGGGACGGCCGGGCGCGAAGGCGACGACGAATTCACGGAACGTGCGGAACGCATTCGGGGGAACTCAACTCCGTTTCGCTTGGATTGGACGCCTTAATGAGTGACCGCTCATTCAGACTAACCGCTACAGACTAGCAGAAGTTAAAAAAATAGGGAAAAGGGAAGGGCGGAAAGAAAGACGAAGGGATAAAAGGTAAAAGGCATGAGAGCAAGGCCGTGTTGGTCGCGCGAGTTTGCTCCGGCTTTATTCTTCGCTTCTACCTTTTACGCTTTCACCTTTCCCCGTCTGCGTTCGTTATCCACGCGTCAAATTCTCTTCGCGCTCGTCGTCCGTTTCGCCCGCGTCGGTGATGGTGAGAGGCTGGCCGCCGGGGGCGGCGAGGCGCAACTCCGCGCCGCGCAGGTTGAGGTCGCGCTGCGGGAAGGGGATTTCGATGTTGGCCTCTTTGAAGAGACGCCAGATGCGATAGTTGATGTCGCTTTTGATCTGCGGGTGGCGGCGCGGCCTGTCCGTCCAGACGAGCAGGCGGAAGTCGAGCGACGATTCGCCGAAACCCAAAAATTGCACGCTCGGCTTGGGGTCGGGCAAGACGTGTGTGACGCCTTCGGCGGCGCGCAGGAGCGTGTTGGTCACGACGTCAACGTCAGAATCGTAAGAGACGCCGACGGGCACGCTGATGCGCGAGCGACGGTCGGCGTAAGACCAGTTGACGAGATTGTCGTTGACGAGTTTCGAGTTCGGGACGATGACCGTGATGCGGTCGTTCGTCAGCACGGAGGTCGTGCGCAGGTTGATGCTCTGCACGCGGCCTTCGGTGATCTTGCTGTCCGGCCCGGTGATCGTGACCCAGTCGCCGATGCGCGCCGGACGCTCGAAGAGCAGGATGAAGCCGGAGGCGATGTCGCCCGCGATGAACTGCAAACCGAAGCCGATACCGACCGAAAGCGCGGTGAAGATGACGGCCACGGAAGTGAAGTTTGCGTTCAGCCCGACGCTCGCGGCGAGGATGATGCCCACCGTGATGATGACGTAGTGCGTGAGCCTGAGCAGCGTGAACTGTAAGCCCGGATCGAGGTGCGTGCGCGCCGCCAGCCGACTTTCAAACAGCCTGCGGAGCATGCGCGAGACGACCCACGAGGCGAGCAGGATGAACACGCCCATGATGAGCGACGCGACGGAGATTTTGAGCGTGTCGCCGATCTCAAGTTTCTGGTTCAGGTAGTTGTTCCAGAAACGGATCAGCCAGTTGACGCTGCCCTCCGGCGGCGGCGGTGCGGCCGTCGTCGTCGTGGTCGTGGTCTGCACGACGGCCTGCGGGTCGGGCGTCGGCGCGGCCTGCGCCTGCCACAGCCAGAGATTGAACAAAAGCGTCTGCCCCGCCGTCGCCGCTTGCGCGGCACGCCCCGCCAACGTCTCGTACATTAACGCGAACATCATCTCACCCTCCCCGCTTGTCGCGCGGCGGCCGACTTCTTGCGCCCCGCCGCCGTTGCTGCTACTGCCGCCCGCCAACCTTCAAACGAAAAGCCGCCCAAGCTCTCTGTGGCAAGCGGGGGCGGCTCGAACGTGAAACTCGAAACTCGGAACGGAGGCTGAGGGACTCGAACCCCCAAGCGCTTTCGCGCGGCAGTTTTCAAGACTGCTGACTTACCAATTAGCCTAAGCCTCCAAAATTTCTCACACACTATAACGCACCGTTCTACGTCGTCTCAACCCGCAGGTCGTGGCGACCGAAGAACGCGCCGGAACAGATCGCAGGCGCGCGGCGCGAGTGCGCGCCACAGCTAGTGTGAAGTTTAGCCCTTCGGCTTTTGGAGGTGCTTCCACACGACCGTCACCGCACCGTCCGCGTCCTTGCGCGTGATGCGCAGGGCGACGAGCACGTCGGAGGGCTTGCTCCGGTTCGGCTCGAAAGCGATGGAGCGGAGCACGTATGTCGTGTTCAGGCGCGCGGGCGCGGTCGCGCCGTAAGTATGATCCGGCACTTCGAGCCACGCGCGGCTGCGCTTGAACTCTCGCTCCGTCTCGGCCAGCGTCTTCGCGGGGACGAATTTGAGGAACGGCCGCACCGCCTTGCTTTGGAGCGTGACGGCATCGAGCGGCACGTCGCCCAAGCTCGTGAGCAGGCCGACCGTGTGTTTCATGAACCCGGCGTTGAACAAATCGTCACGCAGCGCGATGTCCGAGGCGAAGGCGCGTTGATGCTTCTTGGCTTTGAACGAGTAGAACGAACCGCCACCCAAAATTGGCGGCACTTGATCCAGACACGAGCCGTTGACGTTGACGATGCGCGGGTCTACGACGCAGCCCGTGAAGGGCAGCAGGCGCATCAGTCCCGTGCCGTCTTCGCGCAGCAGCGCGGCGAACGACGCGCGCTCGGCGGCCGACGGGTAGAGACGCAGCTTGTGCTCGGCCGTCATCTTTCTGGAGGGCGGAATGGGCGTGGGCGAAGTTACCGGACGATTTCTGCTCTGCTCGCTCTCGCGTTTGTATCGCTCGTTCTCACGCGCCATCTGCCGACGCATGATCTCGCCCTCGCGCTCCGCCCGCATCGCCTCCAAGTCTCCCGGGCGGTTGATAAAGACGCCTCCGGCTTGCGCCCACACCGCGCCCGGCAGGCAAGCGACGGCGAAAACCAGCAACGACGTTCGCGCGCAGATTTTAAACAGCTTCATAAAGAATCCTCTCTACTGTTTTATGACCGCAGGACGGGGCGCAAGTTCAGCATGCTTCAAAGCGGACTTGAGAGCGTGTCCGGCAGCGGGATCACGGGTTGAAATTAACTGACGCCGGAACAACTTTCAAGAGTAATTTTCACGTCGTGCCTTCGGCCGTCTCGCTGACGATGAGATCGACGACGGACTCGAAATTGTTCGTGCGCGCGTAGACCTGACGCTGGCGCGACGCGCCGTTGCCGCGCGCGAGCGTGTAACGCGTGAGGGCGGCCACTTCTTCCCAGTTGCCGTCGGCTTCGAGCGCGGGGCGCAGGTGCGCGAGCAGTTTCTCGACAACCTCTGCGGCGGGGCGGGCGCAGCCCTCGGTCACGTCTATCAGTTCGGCGTCGAGGCCGTAGCGGGCTGCGCGCCACTTGGCGGCGCGCAGCACTTCGGGGCGCACCTCCGTGAGCGGTTCGCCGCGCCGGTAGTGATCGTAAGCGGTGCGCGTGAGAGCGCGCACGAGTCCGGTGATCATGACGGCTTCGTCTATCGTCAGGCACACGTCCGTGACGCGGTATTCGAGCGTCTCGAAGCGCGCGGAGGGGCGCACGTCCCAGTAGATTTTCGTGCCGTCGGAGACGCTTCCGGTCGCCACGAGAGTTTCGACGAGCCGGTCGTATTCGGCGCGCGAGTGGAAGACCTGCGGAGTGCCGGACATCGGCCAGCGACGCCAGATTTCGGTGCGGAAACTGGCATAGCCCGTGTCCCAGCCGAGCCAGTAGGGCGAGTTCGCGGCCAGCGCGAGCAGCGGCGCGAGACACAGGCGCGCGCGGTTCATCACGTGGATGGCGGCCTCGCGGTCTTTGATGCCGACGTGGACGTGACAGCCGAAGATCAACTGCTCACGCGCCAGTTGTTCGTACTCTTCGGCGATGCCATGATAGCGACGTTTCGGCGTGAGCGTCTGGTCTTCCCAGTGCGAGAAGGGGTGCGTGCCCGCGGCGGCGATCAGGTGGCCGTCGCGTTCGGCCGCCGTGATGATCTCGCGCCGCAGGTGTGTGAGTTCTCCGCGGACTTCGGCGAGCGTCTCGCAGACGTTCGTGCCGATCTCGATCTGCGAGAGGTAGAGTTCCGGCGTGACGCTTTCGCCGACGGCCTCGCGCGCGTCCGGCAGGATGCGCAGCGCGCGCGGGCGCAACTCGCGCGTCTCACGATCAACAATCTGATACTCTTCCTCGACCCCGATGGTGAATTGCTCTCCCGTGTGCGTCATGCCCTGAGTTTACAACAGCCCGCTGCCAAAACAGACAAGGCCGCTCCCGTTATTCATAAGGTCATCGCCCGCCGCATAAAAATTCAGAGGGGCGCGGTCAAACTTGACCCGCGCCCCTCTGAATTTATCCGGCCGCCCGGAGTTTCGCTGTAACACTTAAGGAGTGTTTCTGTTTGCGCCCGCACCCGTGTTCGTGTTGCCGCCGCGCATGTTGCTGTTGCCGCCGCTCATATTGCCGTTGCTCATATTGCCGTTGCTCATGTTGCCGTTGCCGCCCGTGCCACGGTTGGCGTTGCCCGCGCCCGTGTTGGTGTTGCCCGTCGTGCCGCCTGTGCCGGTTGTGCCGCCCGTGGTGTTCACGTTGTCGGCCGTGCCGGTCGTGCCGGTCGCGCCTGAGCCGGTGGTCGCGCCCGTACCGGTCGTGCCGGTGTTGCCGGTCGTGCCGCCGATGGCGTTCGTGTTGTTGGCGTTATTGGCGTTCGTGCCGGTGTTCGCGTTATCGGTGGCGGCGCAGGCCGCACCGAAAGTCGCCAGAGCGAGTAGGCTCATGAGAGCTAAAGTTCGTCGCATTGCAGTTCCTCCTGTGTTCGTTGAAAGCAAAAGTTTAATCTAACCGCGCACGCTTTCGCCCATCCGGCGTTCCCGGCCGAACTCGCGCGGGCGGTTTCAAGTTACAATGACAAGAATGACGATCAACCAACATTCTTGCATCATGATTTACTAAACTTTTACGCGTTCTGTTTGGCGAAATTATAACGGGAGAAAGTTTTTCTTCTGTACGAGAACGAACAGACTGGCATGCGGGGCGGGCGTAGTATGCGCTCCAACACGGAGGCGTGAAGCCGAATCTTGTCGAAGTTTCCTGTGAGGCACAGCGACCGACGTGTTCTCCAAGCATGAAGAGCTAGAGGCAGAAGGGTGAGTCTCGTTTACCCGCAAGTTTCCGAGGCTCACCCTTTTTAATTTTCCCGCCCCGCACCAACTCCGCTCACGTCGTCAATCTACGGTAAATCGCGGGCATGCGTTCCGGCAAATTCAACACGTCGTCGATGATCGTGTAGCCGACTTCGCCGTAGAGGTCGCGCAGTTCCGCTTCGGAGTCGCGGTCGATGGTGATGCAGAAAGGCGTGATCCCTTGGACGCGCGCCTGACGTAGAGCCTCGCGCGTGTCTTCGCGCGCGTAGCGAGCGTCGCCGTAGTCGTGATCGTAAGGCCGCCCGTCGGAGAGCACAATGAGCAGGCGCGTGCGCGCTTCCTGCGCGCGCAGGCGCGCGGCGGCGTGGCGCACGGCCGCGCCGAGCCGCGTGTTGTGCTGGTAGTTGATGCCGCCGATGCGCCGCTCGATCTCTTCCGATTGGCGTTCGTCGAAATCTTTGACGACGTAAAACTTCACGTTGCGCCGCCCTTCGGACGTGAAGCCGTAGATGGCGTAGGCGTCGCCCACGGCTTCGAGGGCTTCGCTCATCAAGACGAGTCCTTCCTTTTCGATCTCGATGATGCGGCGGCCGGGGTGCGTGTAAGGCTGCAACGGGTGGCGGCCGATGGTGCGCGCCGTCGAGGAAGACTGGTCGAGCAAAAACGACACGGCCACGTCGCGCTCGCGGCGCAGGCGTTTCGTGTAGAGCCTTTCGGACTGGCGGCCGTCGGCGCGGCGGTCTGCGACGTAGTTGATCACGGCGTCCAGATCGTAGTCGTCGCCGTCGAGTTCGTTGCGGACGCGGAGCAAATTTTCCGGCCGCATCAACTGGAACTGATGCTTGATCGAAGAGATGACGCCGCGATAACGCGAGCGCGTCAATTCGACGAACGTGCGGTCGCCGCTCCGCACGCGCTTCTCGACGACGCGACACCAGTTGACGCGCGTGTCCGCGAGTTCGCGATCCCACTCGTCGTAACTGTAGGCCACTTCGCCCGCTTCCAATTCCTGCTCCGGCGACTGCGTCTGCGTCCAACGCTCCGCGCCATAGAGTTGTTGCTCGGACGCGTCCTGCTCCGAAGCGTTGGACTTCGCCCACGCGTTGAAGAGTTCGCGCGCGTCGTTTGGCGGCGCGCCGTTTTCCGCAGGCCGCGAGTCAGGGTCGTTCGGCTCGCGGCGGTTCGAGTTGTCGAGTTGCGATTCCGCGCCGCTGCCGCCGTCGTCGTTGGCCTCTGACAGTTGTTCCTGCTGTTCGGTCTCCTGCGGCGTGACGGATTGAAAGAGCGTGTAGACGCGGCTCGTCGCCATCAGCGTATCCGCAACCGAGGCTTCCGCGCCGCTCAGGTAATCGGCGACGATTGATTCCAGTTCCGAGACGATCTGGCCGTAGAAGGCGCGCGCATCGTCGAGCGCGCCGCCGCACAGAGTGATCTGGAAAAGCAACTCGAAGGGTACGAGCGTCAGGGGCACGGCGGCGATGCGCGGACGGCTCGCGCGCAGGTGCGAACGCACGAGATCGAGGTCGCGTGCGAGACCGCGATAGGCTTGACGCAGGCGACGATCAATGCGGCCGTTCTCCAGCGTGCTGAAGATGCGCGCGGCGAGCACGGGGAGCGGGAAGAGAAGGAGCACGGCGCGATAGTCGGCATCTTTCGGCATCCGGCGACGTTTGGCGCGCGCGCGTCGCGCTTCCTCTGCGGGCGCGATGGCCGGTTCGCTCTGCGCCTGATCGTTGATGTAGCCGTCGAGCGCGAAGGCGTCGCGCGCGTCGGCGTTCTCTTCGGCGTAGAGTTCCGCGATTGAGGCGTAGGCGGCGCGCAGGAACGGTGCGCCCGTCTCTTGGTCGTTCCCGGCGCGCGCGTGCGTGCCGAATTCGATCTGCCCGGCGGCGTGTGCGGCGAGCACTTTGTAGAGACGGAAGTTGCTCTCGTCGTCGGCAAACTCCGCAACCGACGCGGGCAGGTGAATCGTCCGGCCATCTCCGATGCGCGCCTCCTCGGGCATGGCGGCGAGCGAGGCGACATCCACGGCGCGACCCGTCAGACCTTCGACGTAGAGGCGAAGCGTCGGGGCGACCGAATCGAGCGACAGCCCCACGCTGCCTGCGACGAGCGCGTCGTTGCTCTGCCGGGTTTCGAGCGCGTAGTAACTGCGGCGCGCGCGCGCGTCGTTGCGTTTGAGCGCGAGGCCGCCCTGCACCCACAACTCGAACTGTTCGATTGAGGTCGCGCGCAGCGCGGCGGGCGCGGAACGAAAACAAGAGATCGCCGCCTCCGCGTCCATCCCGGCCACGGCGCGCGTCGCCACGATGACGCGTCGCGCGAGTTCGCCTTCGTAGTCGGCTCGCGCCCCCTGCGCGTGGAGGGCGCGGAAGAAAGACGGGCTGTGGCGCGCGAGCGAGACGAGCGGGGCGTTGCCCTGCGCGGCGACCGCATGCAGCAACGCCGTCCAATCCGTGAAGACTTGCGGCGCGAGCCTGAGCGCCTCGCCGCCCGCGACGAGGACGTGCAGCGCGGCCACGCCGCCGCGTTCGAGAAACTGCTCCGTGTGACGAAAGAGCAGGCGCGACTGTTCGGCGTTTAAAGCGGCGGTGGCGGCGGGCAGGTTCGTCCACACGTCTGCGGCGACGCCGCCCGCGCGCTGTGCGAACGCCCCGGCGAGACGGAGCGCGGCGCGCGCCACCTCGTTTTGCCCCGCGCCCTCCGCTCTGTTCTCCTGCGCCGCGCCGTACTGTTCGAGATGCGCGAAGGCGGCGGGCGAGGCCGCGAGAAAGTCCGCGCTGTGGCGTGCGGAGCGGCGCGCGATCTCAAGCGCGACCTCAAGGGTCGCGGCCAGCAACTCTGCGTCTTTGGCGGCGCGCGCCAGTTCCGGCGCAAGTCTGAAAGTTTCGATGGCGATGGAAGTGGAGAGCGGCAACTGGCGCGCGCAAACTTGAAACAGCAGAAGGCGCGCGTTCGCGGGCACTTCGAGCAATTCGGCCACGCCCGCCTTGAAGAAGTTCGCGCCCGTCTCCACGTCGGCCATCGCGAGCCGCCGCCCCATCTCGCCCCACTCGCGCAACTCCGCCGCTTCCAACACCTGCGCCGCCCCGACGGCCGCGCGCAAAAACTCCAGCCCGACGCGCAGGCTCAGACCCGCCAGTTGCGCGCTCACTTCGAGCGCGGCGCGCGCGCGGTCGGCGGGCAGTTTGCCGATCTCGCGCACGAGTCCGGCTATTGTCCGCCGCTCGCTCGCGTTCCGCGTCTCCCCGAGTTGTTGGCGCAGAGCTTCGGCCAGCGGTTGCGCGTCGTCCGCTCCCAACCCGCTCGCTTCCGCGCCGCGCGCCTCTCTGTCTTCCTGCTCGCTCATGACTTCATAAAACTAACCGCACACTGGTTGAACGGGCGAATTGCCTCAAGACGTTTCGCGCCCGCCGCGCATGGACTCATTGAACGCTTCCGAAGCCCCCGGCGCAATGCTCAGAGATTTCCACTTCCCCGATTTGAAATGCTTCGCCAGCAGGACGATCTGCCCGACGTGATACGCGTAATGAGTCAACTGCCGGTTGATCGCCTTGACGACCGTATGAGGCTCGCTCCTGATCGTCACCGTGCGGACGAGGTCTGACGGGGTGAGCGGTTCGACCGCCGCGAACACGCAACGCCAGCCCGTCTCCCACCAACTCAGCACCTCTCCGCGCGTCGTCCCCGCTTCGATGCGAAACTCCGCGTCTCGATCCCTGTCCGGCTTCTCCCCGTCGGCCGTCAAAAAGTCCGTCCAACGCGAGCGCATGTTGCCCGCCATGTGCTTCACGATGACGGCGACGCTGTTGGCCTCTGCATCGACCAGCGCGAAGAATTCCTCGTCGTCGAGTTGCGCCAGCGCGTCCTCCGCGAGTTTCTTATACTTGCGAAAGACCGCCAGCGCGTCCTCCAAAAAGTATTCGGCTAAGGCTTCGCTCATCTTGTTATTTTAGTGTTTATTCCGAGTCCACTCGTTTCGTTCTCCTCAAGCCACTTGACCTGCTTCTCGCTCAGGCGCGCATCGCCATGAACCCACCAGACCCGGATGTGTGTATCGAGGATGATCATTGAAGAGCATCCCAATCTTCTTGCGCCACTGGGGCGGCCGGGTCGTCATAGCGCACAGCCTGACCACGCAAGGGATACCGCTTTTGTCCGTTCGACTTCGATTGACGCGCCACGATAAGCACTTCAACTTCGTCGCCCGCATGAAACGGCAGATCGCTGAGCGTCAGAATTCCATCTTCGTTAAGGGTCGCCTCCACTCGATGCGTGTCCATGACTTACCTCCGATCAAACTTCCTTGCCATTATAAATCATGTGCGCCCGTTAGTTTCAGATGACGGTGGTGATGATCTCGCGGATGCTGCGCTGGAGTTCGCGGTCGTCGGTGATGGGCGAGGCGAGGGCGACTTCGGCGGCGGTGACGGAGGGGATGCCGCGCGCGATGAGTTGGGCGGCGTAGATCAGGAGACGCGTCGAGACGCCTTCTTCGAGACCGTGGCCGCGCAGGTTTCTGACCTTGTGACCGATCTGCACGAGGTCGCGCGCCGTGGCCTCTTCGATGCCGCCTTCGCGTGCGACGATCTCGGCTTCGAGTTCGGCGGGCGGGTAGTCGAATTCGAGCGAGACGAAGCGTTGGCGCGTGGACTGCTTGAGGTCTTTCAAGACCGACTGGTAGCCGGGGTTGTAGGAGACGACGAGCATGAAGTCGTCGGGCGCGTCGAGGATCGTGCCGCGCTTCTCAATGGGCAGGCGGCGTCGGTGATCCGTGAGCGGGTGAATGATGACGACCGTGTCCTTGCGCGCTTCGACCACTTCGTCCAGATAACAGATCGCGCCGCTCTTAACCGCCGACGTGAGCGGCCCGTCGTGCCACACGGTCTCTTCGCCTTCGAGCAGGAAGCGGCCGACCAAGTCGGTCGCGGAGAGGTCTTCGTGACAGGCCACCGTGATCAGCGGGCGTCGCAAGCGCCACGCCATGTGCTCGACGAAGCGCGTCTTGCCGCAGCCCGTCGGCCCTTTCAACATCACGGGCAGGCGCGCCGCGTTCGCCGCTTCGAACATCTCCACCTCACCCGCCACGGGCAGGTAATAAGGCTCTTCGGCGACGGTGTATTCTGCGATAGCTCTTTCGGTCATAAGTTTCAGGTTTCAGGTTTCAAGTTTCAAGTTTCAGGACAGAGGTTTGAAGTTCTTTAACTTGAAACCTGAAACCTGAAACCTAAAACTCTCCCGGCGGCTGAAGTTTCGCCCCGTTTCGGTTATCCTTAACTGTTATTTGTCAGGCAGATTTATTGTCCGATGCGGGGCATCTTAACACCCGCCTCAGAGGGGCGGCAAACTAGCCGGTTTCAAGTTTCGAGTTTCAAGTTGCAAGTTAAAGGCAAGTTGAACTCGGAAATTTCAGACTTGAAACCTGCAACTTGAAACTCGAAACTTTTGCTTTATGAAGATTGCGGTGGCGATGAGCGGCGGCGTCGATTCTTCGGCGGCGGCGGCGATTTTACAGGCGGCGGGGCACGAACTCGTCGGCTTTACGATGCAGTTGTGGAATCAAAACCGCAACATCAACGTGGACGAAAACGGCGACCCGCTGCCCTCGCGCTGCTGCTCGCTCGACGACGTGTACGACGCGCGGCGCGTGGCCGGAGAACTCGGTTTTCCCTTCTACGTGCTGAATCTCGAACAGGATTTCGAGCGCGACGTGGTGCAGCCGTTCGTCACGAGTTACTTGGAAGGCGAGACGCCGATTCCGTGCGTGGCGTGCAACAGTCGCCTGAAGTTCGCTTCGCTCGACCGGCTGGCGCAAAGTCTCGGCTGTGAGCGCGTGGCGACAGGCCACTACGCGCGCGTCGAGTTTGACGAGACGAAGGCGCGACACAGGCTCTTGCGCGGGCGTGATGCGAACAAGGATCAATCCTATTTTCTGTGGGAGTTGACGCAGGCGCAACTGGAGCACGCGATGTTTCCGCTCGGCGAGATGCGGAAGGAAGAGGCGCGCGCGGCGGCGCGGCGTTTCAACCTCGCGGTCTCGGAAAAGGCCGAGTCGCAGGAGATCTGTTTCGTACCGGACGGCGATTACGCGGGCTTCATAGATCGTTATCTGGAAGCCGAGGGCGAAACGCGGCGTCTGCCGGGGGCGGGCGAGATCGTCAATACGGGCGGGCGCGTTCTGGGAGAACATCAGGGCGTGCATCATTACACCGTCGGCCAGCGTCGCGGTTTGGGCATCTCGCGCCCGCTTCCGCTCTACGTCGTCGAAGTTGACGCGGGGCGCAACCGCGTCGTCGTCGGCGAGAGCGACGAGTTGCTCACCTCAGAGTTTACTGCCGCAGGCGTCAACTGGATCAGTTTCGACGAGCCGGAGACGCAAGTGCGCGCCGAAGTGCGCGTGCGTTATCGCCACGCGCCCGCGCCCGCCAGTATCGAACCGCTTGAAGGCAAGCGCGCGCGCATCACCTTTGACGAACCGCAACGCGCCATCGCGCCCGGTCAGGCGACCGTCTTCTATCGCGGCGACGAAGTGTTGGGCGGCGGCTGGATCGTGAAACGGTAACGGGCAAGGTCGCACGCACGCCCGCGCGTGCGCTTGTCGGTTGCTGGTGTGATGCGCGCGGCGACGGCATTCTTTGTGCTCGCGTGCAAAAAGGAAGAGGACAGCCCGCGCGGGCTGTCCTCTTCCTTTTTGTCTCGGAGCAGAGATTGTGTGTGCGTTTAAGTCGCAGGGCCGAAGCGTTGGCGATATTCAACCGAGTTGACGAAGCCGTTGACCATCGTGCGGAAGTCGCCGGGGTGCGTCGTCAGGTAGTTGATCCAAGCGTTGAAGCCGGTGGTGTCGGGATTGCGACGCAGGTAGCCGAAGTACTGCGAGAGCACGTAGGCGCGGTTGAACGTGGGAGCATTGGAGACGAACTGCGGACTGTCCACGATCTCCTGCAAGACCTGCGCGCGCGTCTTCTGCGCCGAGTTGAGAGAGGCGACGAGCGCGTCGCGGTTCGGGAAGGCCACGCCGGTGTTGGCGATCAGGCGGTCAACAAATTGCGCGTTGGTGAGCGCGCCGAGCGTGGCGATGAATTCGTTGCGCGTGGCGAAGTTGCCGGCGAAGCCCGCGCGCAGGGCGTTCGACTCTTCCGCCGTCGCGCCGTTCAAGCGGCTCAGGTCGCCCACGAATTCGCCGTAGAGCGGGTTGCGCCCGTAGGCCGCAATGTAGGTGCGAATGATGAAGTAGCCGCGGCTCTGATACTCGGCCGACTCGAAGAAGGAACGCGAGACCGTGACGCGGTCGCAAGTCGTGTTGCCCACGGCGCAGCCCGTCAGCACGTTCACCCAAGCGTTGAAGCCGCCCGTGTCCGGTTCGCGCCCGAGGAAATCCAGATAGTGCTGGCGGACGAAGAACTGCGGGTCGTCAATCGGATTGGTGGCCGGTGCGCCCGTGTCGTTGTCCGTGATGGTCAAGACCGACGTGTTGATGCTGCCGAGGCCGACGCCGCTCGGATTGCTCAGGGCGAGATTGATCGTCTCGTCGTTTTCGTCGAATTTGTCGTCCACGAGCAACACACGGAAGCTCTTGCTCGTTTCGCCGGGAGCGAACGTGAGCGTGCCGACGGCGATCTCGTAGTCGTTCTTTTGATTCGCCTGTCCCGACTGGCTCTCGTCGAAGGTGGCATAGTTGACGCTGGCCGCGCCGGAGACGTTGCCGGAGCGCGTGACGGTGATCTGGATGCTGTTGTTGCCTTCGCCGATGGTGTAGTCGGCCGAACCGAACTCGACGAGCGACGTGGCGGAGGCCGTAGTGGGTTTGAGCGAGCCGAACAGTCCGTGTTCCTCATGGGCGATGCCCGCCGTGAAGTAGAGCGTGTCCGGGCTGCCGCCGTTGCCGCCGTTGCCGAAGGTGAGCGCCCACAGTTCGTCGATCACGATGCCGTGGCCGCCCTCGTCCTGAAGCGTGCCGAGGAACGCGCCGGTCGTCGGGTTGAAAGCGTGGATGCTCGCGTTGCCCCGGCCGAAGTTGCCGACGAGGAGCGCGCCGCCGAAGATGCCGAAACTGGCAGGCGCAAGCGTCACGCCCCACGGCGCGTTGAGTTGGCCGTTATTGATGCCGAACGTCAGGTCGCGCACGCCGTTCATGTTGAAGCGGCGGACGAAACCGTTGCCGACGCCTTCTTCGTCCATCCCGTTCGGGCCGACCTTGGCGTAGGTGACGTAGAGCGAGTTGCCGATGGCCTGAATGTTGAAAGGATGATAGGTGTTCCCCGGCGTGGACGGGATGGTCGGGTCGGCGAACGGGAAACTGGCGGTCGGTTGGAGTTGGTAAGAACTGTTGAAAACGTCGATCCGGCCGACGGAAAAGTTGGCGGCATAGAGGAAGTTGCCCGAACCGTTGTTGCCGATGGCGAGGCCGGTATAGACGTTGGGGATGCCCGGCGGCACGTTGGGCGGGTGCGCGGCGATAACGCCCGTGGTCGAAGCGGCGGCCGGGGCGTTCGGATCCCAACCGACGATGTTGCCCGTAATCGAGGCAAAGATGAAATTCGCCCCGCACGGCGCGGCGGCGCATGCGCCGGGGAGAACGAAGTCGGCCGCCGTCGGGTTAGCGACAGTGCCGGTCGGGAGGTCGCCGGGGATGACAACGGACGGCATGCCGGGTTGCTTGAAGAAGACGGTGCTGCCCACGTCGCCCCGGTAGAGCGACGAGGTGGACGTGCCGGCGTTGGCAGTCCAGAAGGGGCTGGTCGCCGTCATGGAGATGCCCCACGGGTTGACGAGCAACGGGTCTTCGATTAAGGCGAGACCCGGTAGGTCGGAGACGAGGTTTGTCTGCCGGTAGGCCGAGCCGGGCGCGGGCGTGACGATGGCGGGCGTTGCGTCCTGCCCGTGTTCGAGTTGCCGCGCGGCTGATGCGCTGGAAACTTTCGGTGTGATCGTCAGGGTGAGCGCGCTAAAGAGCGCACCGGCCACCAACAGGTAGAGCCACGTTTGCTTACGGCGAACGGTGAAGCGCAGTTGAAGCATATTGTTTCTCCGTAATTGACAAGGTTAGTTAATGACACTCTGCGGGCAGTGTGGCCGCCGGACAGGGAAGTTCGACGGCGGAAATAACAGACAGCGGCGCGAGGTTTGAGTAAAAGTGCGCGGCACGACGGTCGTTTCAGAAATGCAATTTGAAACAATGCCCGGAGCGTCGTTAGGTTTCGACCGGGCGATAATGCTCTCAAGCGGCCTTGGGGGAAGCGGGCAAGACTCTATAACCGGCGGTTGATACTGTCAAGGTGTTTGATGTCGTGCGACGAGGCATGACGAAGGCGCGCGTGAGCGTGCGCGGCGCAAACGCCCGAACGCGATCTCGCAAGCCCCCGGCGACGAGTCCTCGCGTCTAAACTTTTCCGCTCGTGTCGCGTATTTACATTGACCTCCCGGTGTGGCTCAATGCTGCAACGGGAGGACTAATTTTCAGGAGCGTTTGAAGCAATCTTATGGCTATGTCACGCGGTGGGAAAATCTTTTTGTGGATAGCGGGTCTGCTCGTCGTGCTGGGGTTGGTCGTCGTGGTCGGCGTCGCGTTGATGTTCGCGTCCTTCGGCGACCGCGAGCCGGACATCCGCGACAACAGCGTGCTCGTGTTGAAGGTCGCAGGGTCGTTCCCCGATTACGTGCCGGAAGACCCGTTCGCGAGCCGTTTCCTCGGCCGCGATGATCAATCGCTTGCGCGCCTGCTCTCGGAGATCAGGAAGGCGAAGGCCGACAAACGCATCGGCGCGATCCTGCTCGAGATCGACATGACGATGATCGGCTGGGGCAAGGCCGACGAGATACGCGACGCCATCGCCGACTTCCGCTCGATTGGCAAGCCCGCTTACGCCTACATGGAGTATGGCACGAACAAGGAGTATTACCTCGCCACCGCCTGCGACCGCATCTACGTCGCGCCCATCGGCGATCTCTTTATCGTCGGCCTCGCCGCAGATGTGATGTCCTTAGGCGGCTCGCTCGACAAACTCGGCGTCAAGGCCGACTTCTACCAGATCGGGAAGTACAAGACCGCGCCCGAACAATACACGCGCAAGGAGATGTCCGAGGCGAGCCGCGAAGTGATCAACTCGATCCTCGACGAATTTTTCGCGCGCTATGTGAACGCGATTGCCGCGACGCGCAAGAAGTCTGTGGAGGACGTGCGCGCGCTCATCGACAACGCGCCGCTCGGCGCGTGGGAGGCGAAAGCGGCGGGGCTGATCGACGATGCGAAGTATCGCGACGAGGTGGAAGACGAACTCAAGAAACGGCTCGGCTACAAAGACACCGACAAACTACGCAAAGTGAAAGAATCGGACTACGCCCGCGTGCGTCCCGAATCCGTGGGTCTCGGCGAAGGCGAACGCATCGCGCTCATCTTCGCCTCCGGCCCCATCGGCGGCGGTTCGTCCAACGACGGCGGCGCGTTCAGCAGTCAATCGACAGGTTCGGACACGGTGGTCAAAGCGTTGAGCGATGCGCGCGACGACAAAAACATCAAGGCCATCGTGCTGCGCGTGGACAGCCCGGGCGGGACTTCTTACGCGTCCGACGTGATCTGGCACGCCGTCGAACGAGCGAAAGCGCAGAAGCCCGTCGTCGTCTCGATGGGCGACGTGGCGGCATCGGGCGGCTACTACATCTCCGCCACGGCGAGCAAGATCATCGCCGGGCCTTCGACCATCACCGGCTCTATCGGCGTCTACGCGGGCAAGCCCGTCATCAAAGGTTTCTACGATTGGATCGGCGTCAACAACGAGTACGTGCTGCGCGGCAAGCAGGCCGGGATGTTCCGCGAGACCGAACCGTTCAACGCGGACGAGCGCGCCAAGTTTGAAGGGATGATGAAGAGTTTTTACTACGACGACTTTTTGCCGAAGGTGGCGCGCGGGCGCGGGCGCGACGTGGAGTACATCGACTCCATCGCGCAGGGGCGCGTCTGGACGGGTGCGCAGGCCAAAGAGCGTGGGCTGGTTGACGAGTTCGGCGGGTTGGACAAGGCCGTCGAGGTCGCCAAAGGGCTGGCGAATATCCCGGCCGACAAGGGAGTGCGCCGCGTCGTGTTTCCCGCGCCGCGCACGTTCCTGCAACAGTGGCTCGGCGGCGGTGGCGGCGAAGAAGAGGCCGCAAGCGTCAAAGCCAGAGAGCAGCGCGCCGCGTTTGAATCAGCCCTGCCGGAAGATATGCGCCGCGCCCTGCGCTATCTCTCCATCCTCGAAAACATGAAACGCGGTGAGACGATGGCGATGCTGCCCTTCGATCTACGGATCAAGTGAGCAGTAAGCAGTAAGCAGTAAGCAGTAAAAGAAGCTGTGTGAAGTTGACCGAGCATACTTGGCTCAAGTTATAACTTCACACAGCTTCTTTGTTTGAACTGCTCACTGCTCACCGCTTACTGCTCACCGCTTACTGCTTACTGCTTACTCCTTACTGCTTACTCCTTACTGCTCACTCCTTACTGCTCACAATCTTCTCCATCCCGTTCATGTACGGCCGCAATGCTTCGGGGATGACGATTGAGCCGTCCGCCTGTTGATAGTTCTCCAGAACGGCGAGCCACGTGCGCCCGACGGCGAGGCCGGAGCCGTTCAGCGTGTGGACGTATTCGGGCTTGCCGCCGCCCGCACGTTTGAAACGTATCTGCGCGCGCCGCGCTTGAAACGCCTCGCAGTTGGAGCAGGAGGAGATTTCGCGGAAGGTGTTTTGCGAGGGCAGCCAGACCTCTATGTCGTAGGTCTTCGCGGCGGAGAAACCCGTGTCTCCGGTCGAGAGCGTGACGACGCGGTAGTGCAGGTTCAACTTCTGCAAGACGCGCTCGGCGTCGCGCGTGAGCGATTCCAACTCGTCGTAGGAGTTTTCCGGCAACGCGAGTTTGACGAGTTCGACTTTCTCGAATTGGTGCTGTCGAATCAGGCCGCGCGTGTCGCGCCCATAGCTGCCCGCTTCGGAACGAAAACAGGGCGTGTAGGCCACCATCTTCAGAGGCAATTCGGCCGCGTCGAGCGTCTCCTCGCGGTAGATGTTCGTGACGGGCACTTCGGCCGTGGGGCTGAGGTACAGTTCGCGCTCGTCTTCCAGCTTGAACAAGTCCTGCTCGAATTTCGGCAGTTGACCCGTGCCGAAGAGCGCGTCGCGGTTGACGATGAAGGGCGGGAGCGTCTCTTCGTATCCGTGCTCGCGCGTGTGCAGGTCGAGCATGAAGTTGATGATGGCGCGCTCCAGTTGCGCGCCCGCGCCGCGCAGGATCGAGAAGCGCGCGCCCGCGATCTTGGTCGCGCGTTCGAGGTCGAGAATGCCGAGCGATGTGCCGAGGTCAACGTGATCCTTCACGTCGAAGTCGAACGCGGGCGGCGCGCCCCAGCGACGCGCTTCCGTGTTGGCCGATTCGTCCGCGCCGACGGGAACTGATTCGTGCGGCAGATTGGGCAGCGTCGAGAGAAGCGTCCGCATGCTTGCTTCCGCTTCGTCGCGCCGGCGGTCGAGTTCCGCGATGCGCTCCTTGAGTTGCCCGACTTCCTGACGCTGCGCCTCGGCCTCGTCGCGCCGTCCTTCCTTCATCAACGCGCCGATCCGGCGGCTCGCCGCGTTGCGCCCGGCGTTGAGTTCGTCGGACTCGGCGATCACGCGTCGTCGCTCCGCGTCCATTCGCGCGAAGTCGTCAAGCGCGACTGTGGGCGCGTTGCGTGCTTCGAGCGCGGCGCGGACGCGCTCCAAGTTGTCGCGGACAAAGTTGAGATCGAGCATTTGTGCTGTCCTTTAAACGTGTGGTATGAAGTTGTCTCTTCAACGCCAGTGCGAGTTGATGGAGAGGGGTCACGCTAGCCGACCGCGCGCGAGCGTGTCAAGCGGCCGCCCCGCCCGCGCCGTCGCCGCGCGCAGCGACGAAGACGATTGGCGAATTTGATGAAATTTCCGGCAAGGGGGTCGGGCTGATATGGCACAGAAGATTCGTAAGGCGGTGTTTCCGGCGGCGGGCTTAGGCACGCGCTTTCTGCCCGCGACGAAGGCGTCGCCGAAGGAGATGTTGCCGCTCGTCGATAAGCCGCTTATCCAGTATGGTGTGGAAGAGGCGGTCGCGTCGGGCGTCGAGTCGATTCTCATTATCACGGGGCGCGGCAAGAACGCCATCGAGGATCACTTCGACATCTCTTTCGAACTCGAAAGCCTCTTGCGCGAACGCGGCAAGGACAAGTTGCTCGCCGCTGCACGCTCCGTCTCGGAACTCGCGCGCATCAGTTACGTCCGCCAAAAGGAAGCTCTCGGACTCGGCCACGCGATCCTACAGGCGCGCGACTTCGTCGCCGGAGAGCCTTTCGCCGTCATGCTCCCCGACGACATCATGGACTGCGAAACTCCCGCACTCAAACAGATGCTCCGGGTTTACGAGGAGTATGACGCGCCCGTCGTCGGCACGATGCAGGTCGCGGGCGAAGCCATCTCGCGTTTCGGCGCGATTGACGCGGAAGAGGTCGCCGAAGGCGTCTACAAGATCAGAGACATGGTGGAGAAACCGCCCTTCGCCGAAGCGCCCTCAGACCTCGCGATCATCGGGCGTTACATCCTGACGCCCGACATCTTCGACGAGATCGAGCGCACCGAACGCGGTACGGGCGGCGAGATACAGATCACGGACGCGATGCGTTCGCTGCTCAAGCGGCGACCCTTTTACGCTGTGCGCTTCGAGGGCGCGCGTCACGACGCGGGCGACAAACTCGGCTTCCTCATCGCCACCGTGGAGTTTGCCTTGAAGCGTCCAGACCTCGCGCCCGAGTTCAAGGAGTACCTGCGTTCGCTGGATTTGAACAAATAAGGGCGCGCGACGCACGGCGGCGGCGTCTGCCCTGTCACCTTTGTCATTAGGGGAGGAAAATTTTGAGCGACGAGACGAAACCTTTCGCGGGGCGGGCGGCGATTGTCACCGGGGCGACGCGCGGCATCGGTCGCGCCATCACGCTTGAGTTGGCGCGGCGCGGCGCAAACGTCGCCTTCAACTACGCGAAGAGCGCGGAGGCCGCCGAAGAGTTGCGCGCCGAGATCGAATCGCTCGGCGTGAAGGCTTTCGCGACGCAGTGCGACGTGGCGCAGACGGAAGCGGTGGCCGAAATGGTCAAGCAGACCAGAGAGGCCTTTGGGCGCATAGATTTTCTCGTCAACAACGCCGGAGTCACGCGCGATAACCTGATCCTGCGGATGAAGGAAGACGATTGGGACGCGGTGATTGACACGAACCTGAAAGGGCCTTGGAACTTCGCCCGCGCGGCGTTGCGCGTGATGCTCAGGCAGGAAGAGGGCGGGTCGGTCTTGAACATCTCCTCGATCAGCGGGGTGGTCGGGATGGCCGGACAATCGAACTACTCTGCGTCGAAGGCCGGGCTTGTCGGTTTGACGAAGGCTCTGGCGAAAGAGGTGGCAAGCCGCAAGGTGACGGTCAACGCGCTCGCGCTCGGACTCGTCGCAACCGATATGACGGGCGCGCTCGACGACGCTTACAAGACGAAGCTGCTCGAACAGATTCCGCTCGGACGCTTCGCCGAACCGTCCGAAGTCGCAGAGATCGCGTGCTTTCTGGTCTCGCCGTCGGCTCGTTACATCACCGGGCAGGTGATTCAGGTGGACGGCGGGTTGGCGATGTGAAACGGTCGTTGACCCGAAGGGGAAGCGGAGAGTAGAGGCGGAAAGCATGGCGGCGAATCGCCGTTTGCCGAAATTAACGACTACAAAGAGAAGCAGCCTCGTTAGCTTGGGGAACTAACGAGGCTGAAATTTTTGGGCAGGCTCGGAGATTCAGGGTGGCGTTGACTTGGGCGCTGGAGATCGTCACTTACGGGCGATCCGGCATGTTGGTCGGCTGCGTTGGGACGGGCGAGTTAAAATTGCAAGGCTCGGAAAAAAGAACGTTTCGTAAAACTGACCTCTTCCGCTCCGTAGCGTTTAGCCGAAAGTCGTGTGCTTTCAAAAATCGTGAAGGACAATCTCTTTAAGAACTTTGTTATAAAACTCACTGCCCTTCGACGTGTGTAAAATTACACTAAACGTTTGTTAGATGTCAAGCATAAAATGCAATAAAAAGTGACAATTTTGTGACAGGAGTTGGGCTTTGCAAGCTAAATATTGACAATAAAGAATAAACTGTCGCGATATGAAGTAAAAAAGTTTTCGAAACTATGCTCAAGAGAAGCTATTGCGGCTGGTAGGAGCGGTCAATTGTGATTCTTTTGTGTCGAAGTGTGCGTCCCGGCTGTAGAAATCAATCTCTCCGGCGGGGCGCGTGCGCCAGCGTTTGTGAATCCAGAGCCACTGCTCCGGGTAGGCGCGGATCATGCGTTCGATGGCGGCGGCGAAGTTTGCCGTGTTCGTCTCGACGTCGCGTTTGTCGTCGCCGGTGCGGACGAGTTTGACGGGCGGGTCGCCGTGAAAGAAGAAACGTTTGCGCTCGTCGTCCCAGACGGCGCAGGTCGGGATGACGAGCGCGTCTGTACGCAGGGCGAGCGTGGCGACGCCGGAAGTGGTGCAGGCGAGGTGGCCGAAGAAGGGGACGAAGACGCCTTCGTTCGGGTGCGTGTTGAGGTCGGCCAGAATGCCGAGCGTGCCGCCGTCGCGCAGGACGCGCAGGGCTTGGCGTGCGGCCATCTTCTTATTGATGGCCGTGTTGCCGTAGCGCGTGCGGATGCTTTCGATCAACTCCTCGACGCGCGGATTGTCTATCGGGCGCACGAGAAAACTGATCGGGTATTCCAGCGCAGACCACGCGAAACTCAGAAACTCCCACGCGCCCAGATGAGCCGTCAGAAAGATGACGCCGCGCCCCTGTCCTTCGGCCTCACGCAAGTGTCTCAAGCCGACTTGATCGTACTCGACCAACTTACGCAAACTCTCAGGGGTCGCGCGCGGAAACTGGCTGAACTCGCCGAGCAAGCGACCCAGATTGTCGAACGACGCGCGCAGCATCTTTGCGCGCTCGCGCTCGCTCATTTCGGGGAAGGCGAGTTTGAGGTTGATCGCGCCGGTGCGTCGCAGGCCGCCCGCGAACTTGTGCGCGAGCCTGCCCGCCGCGCGACCCGTGGCGACCGCCGCCGGGCGTGGCAACAGTCCAAGCCCGCCGAGCAGGGCGCGCGTGACGGCGTATTCTAAAGTCGTCTGGAATTTTCCGTGCTTACTCATTGACCAACTCTCGACAGAGGCGCGACAGTGTAGCGCGCCCTCGACGCGACTGGCAAACGGCCGATTTTTGCGTCGCCGCTCGCCCGCATGCTATACGTAACAGGTCAGAGGTCAGAGATCAGAGGTCAGTTAAATCAGCTTCTGTCTTTAACTGACCTCTAACCTCTGACCTCTGACCTCTGCTGTTATGCCTTCTGGAAAAACACATGATGCGATCACACTGTTGCTCACCGTGCCCACTTTCGTGGCCGCGTGGGGCATGACGGGTAGTTTGCTGCTGGCGTCCGTGACGACGGGCGCGATGCTGTTCGGTGGGTTGATGTTCGGCCCCGACCTCGACATACAATCGCGGCAGTACACGCGTTGGGGGGTGTTTCGGTTCATCTGGTGGCCGTACAAGGTGATGTTCCGACACCGCTCGCGCTGGTCGCACGGCATCATTTTCGGCACGCTCATCCGCGTCGTCTATTTCGCCTTCATGCTTTCGCTGATCGCGGTTGCGGCCGTCTACCTGCGCGCGCTGCTCGTCGCGCATGAGCCGCCCGATTTCGGCGAACTCGTCGGCGCGTGGCGCGCGGTAGAGGCGGGCATGAGGTTGGAAGGCACGGGGCGCGCCGCCGCGCTCGCCACGCTCGCAGGTCTCTGGTGGGGAGCGGCCAGTCACACACTCACAGACGTTGCGTGGTCTGTCCTACGCAAAGGCTCGGAGATTTTTTAGTAAGCAGTAAGCGGTGAGCAGTAAGCAGTCAAGACTTTGGATTGTGTCTGACTGCTTACTGCTCACTGCTTACTGCTTACTTTCTTAATGCCCGCTGCGCGTCTGGGCGAGGCGTTGGGCTTGGCGGCGGACGGCCTCGGAGACGTTGCGATTCTGGGAGATGTTTTGCAGGTCTTTGGTTTGAAGTCGCATCAGGACGTTGATGGCGGTGGCGATGGGCGTGCGCGGGTTGCGCGCGAGGTTGTGGATGACCGGATAATTGCGCGCCCACGCGCGATTCATCGCGATGAGGCGCAGCACTTCGTCGGAGACGGTGCGCATGGCCGAGATGCTTTCCACTTCCTTGTCGGTCATGCGCGGGTTGTGGATAACGGCCGTGGCGACCACCTTGTTGGAGTCGCGGATGAGGATGGCGCGCGCCTCGCGGTCGCCTTTCATGGCGAGCTTGACGCGATCCTTGACGTTCATCAGCATCACGCGACGAATGAGCGAGATGCGCTCGGGCGCGATTTCGCCGCCCTCGGCGTGCGTCTCGGCGATGACGCGTTCGAGGTTAGCGGCGCGCTGTTCCTCGCTCTCCGTGAAAAATTCCTCCATCCTTTCGAGCGGCAACCACGAGTCGTCTATGTCGGCGTCGGAGACTTCGATGTGCTGGGCGAGCAGCCACGCGTCGTCGAAGGTCAAGCCCGAAGTCGTGCCGATAGATTCGGCCGCCTCGACGAACTCGGCGGCGGCGGTCATTCCCCGGGCGCGCATCTCGTCGGCGATCTGCTGCGCGCCGCGTTCCTTTTCGAAAAACTCACGCCTCGTTTCCTGCGCGCGCCGCTCGGCCTCGTTCGTGCGTGCGGGGTTGGAGAGCAATGCCTCGATGATTTGCGGGGCGCGGATGAGACGCTGCTGGTTGACGGAGATGAGTTCGAGAAGCGAGCCGTCGGAGGTGGCGGAGGCCAACTGTGCGATGGCCTCGTCGGGCGTGGCGGCATTGAGCGTGACGGCCTCGTGCAGTTCCTTCTGCGCGCCGGTGCGACTCGCCAGATAAGAGAGCACGGCGGGCGAAGTCTCATGCGCGGAAGCAACGGCGATGAGCGTCTCTTCGGGCTGCACGGCGAGGGTCTCGTCGGCGGCTTGAATGATCTCCGGGTTCTCGTCGCCGCGCAGCGTCACCAGCACTTCCAGCAGTTCGTCCGCCGCCAGCGGCAACAGCCCGCGCGCCGCCATCAGACGCGCCGTCTGCGGAGCCGTGCCCGCC
Source organism: Pyrinomonadaceae bacterium (assembly GCA_035940695.1). Lineage (GTDB taxonomy): Bacteria > Acidobacteriota > Blastocatellia > Pyrinomonadales > Pyrinomonadaceae > JAIVJZ01. The sequence goes on from DASZEQ010000009.1 coordinate 83,783, forward strand.
GCGATGGCGCGCACGACCGGGTTGGTGGAAGTTGTGTTTGCGCTCATAAGTTAAGCGAAAGGACGTGCGGCGCGGCGTCGAAGTCAAAGCGAATCCGAACGCGCGTCGCGTCGTCAGAAGACGTTGAAATTATACTCGATGGTGACGAACTGCGAGACGGGGCGGCCGTCTTTCGTGGCCGGGGTGAACTTTATCGCGCGCGCGGCGTTGATCGCCATTTCCGTCAACCCGCCGCCCAAACCCTTTAAGACGCGAATCTGCCTGACGCGCCCGTCGAAAGAGAGCAGCATCCTTAAACGCACCGTGCCGCTGATGCCGTTGCTGCGCGCACGCTCAGTGTAGAGCGGTTCGGGCTTCGACAAGATGTTTGCTCTGGTCGTGACCTCAGTGGCGGTGTAGATGGTGATCGTGTCGCGCTGGTTCGCCGTCTCGGCGTGCCAGCGCAACGTCTCCGCCTGTTCACGCAGACGCGCCGCGCCCGGCGAAGAGGGAGACAGCTTGATATAGTTCTCCAAACTCTCAGCCGCCTCCGTCAGCATCTTGCTCATCCGGCTTCGCTCCTCCGGCGACAGCGCGGGCACGGGTTGATTCAGCGCGCGATACTTTTCAACCTGCTCGACGTAGGTGGCGGTATAAACTTCCATCGCCGCTTCCGATTTCAAAATCAACGCGCCCGCAAACTTCGGATTGAGTCTCAAGGCCGTCTCGGCTTCGGCCAACGCTTTGGCGGCGGAGTTTTGCCGCAGCGCGATCAACCCGAGCACGTAATGAGCTTCGGCGTTGCTCGCATCAACTGCGACGGCGCGAAGCGCGTGGCGTTCGGCTTCGGGCAACGCGTCTTCGTCTAGGAAGATGTAGGCCATGCCGATGTACGCTTGCGGGGTGTTCGGGCTGAGCTTCGTTGCGCGCTCGAACGCCTTGCGCGCGTCTTTCGACTTGCCCGCGCGGGAAAATGCGATGCCGAGATGCAGCCACGCCTGCGCGTCGTCTTTGCGCCGTTTGACCGCCCCGCGCAAAATATCAATCGCCGCGTTGTAGTCGTTCTCGTTGTAGAGCTTGATGGCGCGCGCCGTGTCGGGAGGCGTGAGGACGTTGGTGGTCGTGGCGGCTGTCGGTTGCGCTGTCCGCTCCTGCTCCTCTTGCGCGCGCGCCACAGGAAAAGGTTTGCGCGTGCCTGCACCGAACAGGCACGCGCAAACGAACAGGATTTTCAGCAGAGTTGACGCAGGCCACTGGCGAGGAAGCGACATCACTTAAACCACCTCTGGCGAGCACGCGCCCCGGTTCTTACGCGGCGCAGCACTTCTTGGACTTCTTACCCGAACCACAGGGGCAGGGGTCGTTCCTGCCCACTTTGGGCTGGTCGCGCGTGACGGTTCTGATCTTGCCCTCGTCCGTCCCGGCTGCGGCCGCCGTCTGGTTTGGCCCCGTGAAGGTCATTGAGGTCGGCGTGCGGCGGCGTCGCTGTTGCAACTGTTCGGGCGCTTGCTCGGCGACGACCTGCAAGTTGAAGAGCGAGCGGATCGTGTTCGTGTCGATGCGGTCGAGCATCGCCTGAAAGAGATCGAAGCTCTGTTTCTTGTATTCGACGAGCGGGTCTTTCTGGCCGTAGCCGACGAGACCGATGCCCTGCTTCAAATGGTCGAGCGAGAGCAGGTGATCTTTCCACTGCGCGTCGATGATGTTGAGCATGATGATGCGCTCGTAGGTGCGCATCGCCTCGCTGCCGATCTGTTCTTCTTTGGCGGCGTAGTGGGCTTTCAGTTTCTCCCAGATGTTCGCCTGAATCTCTTCGGACGTGGCCTGTTGGAAGTCTATGCCTTCCGCTTCGGCGTCGAAGTCGAAGACGGTGAGCAGTTGGATGCGGTAGTTCTCCACGTCCCAATCTTCGGGCGCGACCGACGAATCGATGTACTGCTTCGACATATCCACGAGCAGATCGTGCGCCACGCCCCGCTCGCCGAGCAGGTACTCGCGCTGGTCGGGTTCTTCCATCAACTGGCGGCGCAGGCCGTAGATGGTCTCGCGCTGCTTGTTCATCACGTCGTCGTATTGCAGCAGGTGTTTGCGCGACTCGAAGTTGCGCGCCTCGACCGACTTCTGCGCCGCCTCGATCCGCTTCGACACCATCCCCGATTCAATCGCGACGCCCTTCTCCATCCCCAGACGCTGCATCAGAGCCTTAACTTTGTCGCCCGCGAAGATGCGCATCAGATCGTCTTCGAGCGAGAGGAAGAAACGCGACGAGCCGGGGTCGCCCTGACGACCGGCGCGACCGCGCAACTGGTTGTCGATGCGTCGCGCCTCGTGCCGCTCCGTGCCGATGATGTGGAGGCCGCCAAGGGCGACAACTTCTTTGTGCTCGGCCTCGACGATGGGCTTGGCCTGCGCAAGCGCGTGCTCAAACTGTTCCTCGGTCGCCTCGTCCGGGTCGATCTCCTCGCGCTTGAGAAACTCGCGCGCCATGAATTCGGGGTTGCCGCCGAGCAGGATGTCCGTGCCGCGCCCGGCCATGTTCGTCGCAATCGTGACCATGCCCTTGCGCCCCGCCTGCGCGACGATCTCGGCCTCGCGCTCGTGATACTTCGCGTTCAGAACGTTGTGCGGCACGTCGATCTTTTGGAGCTTGCGCGACAGCACCTCGGAGTTTTCGACCGAGACCGTGCCGACGAGCGTGGGTTGTCCCTTCTCGTAATTTTCTTTGATCTCCTCGGCCACGGCGTCCCACTTTTCGGGAAGCGTGCGATAGATCAAGTCGGAATAATCTTTGCGCACCATCGGGCGGTGCGTCGGCACGACGGCCACTTCGAGTTTATAAGTGCCGTCGAACTCGGCGGCCTCCGTTTCGGCCGTGCCGGTCATGCCGGACAGTTTTTCGTAGAGGCGGAAATAGTTCTGCAAGGTGATGGTGGCGAGCGTCTGGTTCTCGCGCTCGATCTTGACGCCCTCTTTCGCCTCGACCGCCTGATGCAGTCCGTCAGACCAGCGGCGGCCGGGCATCGTGCGCCCCGTGAACTCGTCCACGATGATCACTTCGCCGTCTTTGACGAGGTAGTGATGATCGAGACGATAGAGCGTGTGCGCCTTCAAAGCCTGTTCGACGCAGTGGAGCATCTCCATGTTCGACGGGTCGTAGAGGTTGCCGACACCGAGCAGGCGTTCGGCCTTGTCCACGCCCTCTTCGGTCAGGACGGCCGAGTGCTGTTTCTCATCGACGAGGTAATCGCCCGTGATCTTCTTCTTGCCCGAACCGTCTTCTATCTCCGCGCCTTTTTTCAGGTGCGGGATGATCGCATCGGCCTTGTAATACTTGTCGGTCGCTTCGTCCGACGCGCCGGAGATGATGAGCGGCGTGCGCGCCTCGTCGATGAGGATCGAGTCAACTTCGTCCACGATGCCGTAGTAGTGGCCGCGCTGGACGCAGGTGGCGAGGTCGAACTTCATGTTGTCGCGCAGGTAATCGAAGCCGAACTCGTTGTTCGTGCCGTAGGTGATGTCCGAGCCGTAAGCGTCCTTGCGCTCCCAGTCGTCGAGGTCGTTCGTGATCGCGCCGACGGTGAGGCCCAAGAATTTGTAGATGCGCCCCATCCAGTCGGAGTCGCGCGTGGCGAGATAGTCGTTGACGGTGACGACGTGGACGCCGCGACCCGTTAGCGCATTGAGATAAGCGGGGAGCGTGGCGACGAGCGTCTTGCCTTCGCCGGTACGCATCTCCGCGATCTTGCCTTGATGCAGAACGATGCCGCCGATGAGTTGCACGTCAAAGTGGCGCATGCCGGTGGCGCGCACGCTCGCCTCGCGCACGAGCGCGAAGGCTTCGGGCAAAATCTCGTTCAGGGCGTCCTGCTCGTGCTGCTTGCGCGTCTCCGGGTTCTTCGCGTCGGCCACGGCTTTTGCGACGAATGCCTTGAGTTCTTCCGTGCGGCGGCGCATCTCCTCGTCCGAGAGTTTCTTCATCTGGGCTTCGAGTTCGTTGATGCGCGCGACCGTGGGTTGCAGGCTCTTGATGTAACGCTGGTTGCTGCTGCCGAAAACTTTGGTCAGGAATTTATCAATCATGGTCTTAAAACCTTCTTAGCTGTCAGCTATCAGCTATCAGCATTCAGCTTTTGTTTTAGCTGACGGCTGATGGCTGAACGCTGACGGCTCTCTTGAGAAACACGCGGCACGCTTTCGAGAGGCCGCACAGGACGCGTATTGCGCACACGGCGCAACATGCGATTGTAAGTGAGCGGGTGGAATGGAGCAAGCGAGCCGCTTTTGCCTCCGAAGGCTTAGGGGCGGCGCGTCCGGCGTCCGGCGTGTTTCAGGGAAGGGAGGTGTGCTGGCGGAGCAGATTACCGGCCTGTTCGCGCGTCATCACAAGCTGCATGGTGAGTTGCTTGCCGTTCGCGCTGAAGGCCATGTTGTTGAGGATTTCGACGCCCTCGCGCCCGCGCCTGTCGAGACGCCCTAGGGCGATGAGCGCGTTGTAGTTTCGCGCCAACTGCGCGGCCTGCTCGGCCGAGTTGACGACCGCGTGCAGACGCGCCGACGCGCGCTCGTCCAACCTGAGCGTGATCGTCAGGTGATCCGCGCCCGTCAGGCCGGAGAGCGCGCCGCTGTCGCTCAAAGCCGCGACGAACTCGCTCGCCAAAGGCCGCCAACGCCCGTTTGCGGCCGCGGCTTCGGTGAATTTGATGTCGCGCAGCGTCCCGTCGGGGTTGCGTTCGGCTTCGAGCGTAAAATCGAAAACGTCTTGCGGGTTGAGTTCCCCGGCCGCGATCAAGCCTTGGGTCTTCGTCAACAGGTCGCGGAACGGGCGCGCGTTGATCGGACGAAACTCTTTCGTCTCCGGCGTCTGTTGTTGGTAGGCGGGCGAGCTTTGTCCTTGCGCGAGCGCGTGCGGCGCGAGCGCGGCGCAGAGCACGAGCGAGCCGACGACGGCGCGCACCAGCAACGCCTGCCGTCGTTTGACGGCCGCCGTGGGTCGCTGATGTTTCTGGCGTTGAACTTTACCCTTCATCGTTCGGAATTTTAACACAAGGAGCGGCCGAGTTGCCCGTTCTCCGCCAGCCCTAGCCCGGCGGGGGCGTCGCGGTCGGCGCGGCCGCTTCGTTCTTCTTGATCAATTTCGTGAGCAGTTCGCTGGCCGCTTTGCGCGGCATGTTGAAGGTGAGCACGATCTGCTTGGCCTCGGAAGCGATCTGGACGCTCTTGAAGATGACCTCCTCGTCTTTGCCCTTCTTCGTCTGCGCCCCGATCCAGAGCAGGCCGTTGTAGCCGTTCGACATGGTCGAGGCTTCGCTCGCGCTCGCCATCTCGGTTAAGACGCGCACGGAGATGTCCGTGGGGTCGAGTTTCAACTTCATTTTGAGGTGACGCGTGCCACGCAGCGCGGCGAGCACTTTGCTGTCGCTGATGGCGGAGATGAAGTCTTTCGACAACTGCACGAGTTTCGGGTTGCTGGCCGCCGCGCCCGTGACGACGACGTTCGAGAGACGCCCATCCTCCTGCCGGTCGGCCTCGACCTCCATCTCCAAAGTACCGCTCAGGTCGATCTCGCCCGTATCCTTCAACTCTTTGCCCTGCTTCAACAAATCTGTGAACGGCTTCGTGTTGATCGGCGGAAACTTCTCGACGTTGGCCTCCTTCGCGATGCGCTCGGCCTCTTCGGCCGTCTGCGGCGTCGCGGCGGGCGTCGGCGACGCGTTCGGGTCGCCTTCATTCTTGGCCGTCGTTTCGTCGCCCGCAGCAGCAGCGTCCGGTGTGGGCGAGGCTTCGGGCGTGGGTGTCGGGGTCGGTTTTATCCGGATGGGCTTCGGCAACGGCGCGGGTTGCGGCCTGACCTCTTCGATGAGTTGCGGCGTGTCGGGCGAAGGCATCCCCGTCTGCGAGAAGTAGTCCGGCGGGTAATAAAGTTTGTTGTCGGCGAAATTGAGCATCACGTCTGCGCGCTGGCCGACGGCCGTTTTCGTGTAGTCTTCCTCGACGAAACGGAGGCCGGAGAGCGTGCTCGCCAGACTGAACGTGTCGCGCACGGCCGGGACGTACACGACGGAGGCGAGAAACAGCGCGTGGGCGGCAAGCGACGCGCCGAGCGTGCGCAGCATCCACGGCGTGCGCGTGTCCTGATTCAGTCTCTCGTGGGTGCGAAAAATCTCAGCCATAGTTTTTGGACAGGAACGCGGCGCGAAGTTATCTACCGGCGACGCGCACGGACAACCTGCGATGTATTAGACGCCTGCAATGCCCCGAACGTTGCGAACTTTTCGGGCGCAAAAACTTAACATCAATTTCGGGGGCATAAAAACTTAACATCACCCGCAAGCATTTCACAAAGGGCGTGCGGTACAATCCCGGATCATGCCACGGACGAGAGACGGAGGAGGGCGCGGCGGCGGCGGCGGTCGTCGGCGCGGCGGGGGGACGGGCGGGAGACGCGGCGGCGCGGCACGACGCCCGCCACGTGATGGCGACGCCGCCGCCGCAGGCAGGTCACGCGGCCGTGATGATGCTGCGGCGCGGCGTTCGTCGGGCGCGGCGGGCGGCGCGGCGCACGTCGAGGAGACGGAGCGCGCCGCCGCGAAGTCGGCGCGCTCGCGCCCGGTGCGTCGCCTGCTCGAAGGCATCGGCACGCCCGCACGCGGTGAGTTCAAACCCGACCCGTTTCAACTCGAAGCCTTCGCCGCGCTCGAACACGAAGACGTGCTCGTCACCGCGCCCACGGGCAGCGGCAAGACGTGGATCGCGCGCGAAGAGATCAGGCGTCTGCTCGCGGAGGGCAAACGCGCGTGGTACACAAGCCCGCTGAAGGCTCTGACCAACTCAAAGTATCAGGAGTTTGCGGAAGCGTTCGGCGCGGACAAGGTCGGCATCCTGACCGGCGACCGCAAGGAGCGCGCCGACGCGCCGCTCATCGTCGGCACGACGGAGGTTTACCGCAACCAACTCTTCGACGCGTTGCGCGAGGGACAGGAACTACGCACCGACCTCGTCATCATGGACGAGGCGCACTACCTCGCCGACGAGGATCGAGGGCACGTCTGGGAAGAAGCGATCATCCTGACGCCGCCGCGCGTGCGCCTGCTGCTGCTCTCGGCGACGGTGGGAAACGCAGAGGAGTTTGCGGCGTGGGTGGCCGAGGTGCGCGGCGTCGTTTGCGGCGTCGTCACGCGTCCGGGCGCGCGCCCCGTGCCGCTGCGCGCGGCCTTCCTCTACCCGGACGGGCAACTCGCTCCGCTCTTTGACGAGGCCGGCCATTTCAACCACGAGATCGCGAATTTTCTCGAACGCTCCGGCGCGCCGCGCCATGCGTCGTATCGCGGGGGCGAGCGTCGCATGCCGGCGCGCGGCGCGCGGATGCACATGCCGGAGATGCCGCCCGCGTCGCTTTTGTCCGCGCTCGCCTCCTACGATCTGTTGCCGTCAATCGTCTTTCTGCCGACGCGTCGCCGTTGCGACGAGGCCGCCGCCGAAGCCGCACTCGGCAGGCGCGACACAGACGCGGCGCGTCGCGAAGCGCGTCGCACGCTCATGCGCGACTTTCTGGCCGAGCACGCGGAGATTCGCAAGCATCGCCACTGGGACACGGTGCTGCGCGGCGGCGTCGCCTCGCATCACGCGGGGCATCTTCCGGCTTGGAAACTCCTGATCGAAAAACTGATGAGCGCGGGGCTGCTCGACGCCATCTTTGCGACGGCGACCGTAGCGGCGGGCGTGGACTTCCCGGCGCGCACCGTCGTCCTCTCAAATATAGACGTGCGGCGCGGGCAGGGTTGGCGCACTTTGACCGCCTCGGAGTTTCAACAGATGACGGGGCGCGCGGGCAGGCGTGGGCGCGACCGCGTCGGCTTCATCGTCGCCGCGCCGGGCACGCACCAAGACCCGCAAAAGATGGCCGCGCTGCTCGGCGCATCGCCCGACCCTCTTGAGAGCCAGTTTCGCGCGACTTACACGACGCTCCTCAATTTGCTCGACGCCTACGGCAACTTCGCGCAGGTGCGCGAGATCGCCGCGCGCAGTTTCGCGCACCGCGAGACGGTCGAACGCGTCGCGCGCATGGAGGGCGAACGCGCCGCGGCCGAACGACGCATCGAACGGAAGTTGAGCGATGCGGGCTGCGACTTTTCAATTGACGTGGCGCGCGGGCTGGAACGCTTGGCGAGCGCGCGCGATAAGTTGTTGGGCAGCGCGCCGCAGACGCGGACGGAAGTTTTTTTTAACTGGTTGTTGGAGGCGGTCGTGCCCGGTCGCGTCGTCGGCATCGGGCGCAGCAGTCGTCGTCTGGTGTTCGTCACGGAGCGGCGCGACGGCAGTTTCGCCGGAGTGCGCGAAGACGGGCGGCGCGCGTCGCTCGATCTGGGGCGCGTCGGGCGCGTCTACAGGGAAGTTTACCCGCTGACGGAGAACGCGCGCGACGCGGCCTTTGCCGACGTGCACGCGGGGCGCGCAACGCTCATGGACGAGCCGCGCCTGCGCGACGCGCGCGCCGGGGCAAACGAGGCCGTCGATGTGATCAGCGATTTGATGGAGGGGCTGACCGCGTCGCTCGCCAAAACAGAAGGCGGCGCGGAAGGCGGCGCGGTTGACGAAGAGGCGCGGCGGCGTTGTGAAGAGGCTTTGTGGGCTGCGCTCGCGGACGCGGAGGCAGCCGAGCGCGCCGAGCGGCGCATCGAAGTTTTGCGTGCGGAAGTGTGGCAACCGTTCGAGCGGCGCGCGCGCGTGCTCGAACATTTCGGCTATCTCGATTTCGACGCGGAACGCGTCACGGAGCGCGGGCGTTGGCTCGCGGATTTAAGGCTCGACCGCCCGCTGCTGGTGGGCGAGGCGATTGAGCGCAACCTGTTCGCGTCGCTCGACGCGGCGCGCGCCGCCGGGCTGATGGCCGCGCTTGCGGCCGATGCCGAACGCGACTACGGCGAGTTGCAACTCGACGATGCGCTCGTCTCGACGCTCGCAGAGTTTGAACGCATTGCCTATGAGGTGGCGAGCGTGGAATGGAGACAGGGTTTAGACCCCGCGCCGGAGATGAATTTTTCGGCGGCTGCGGCCGTGATGCGTTGGGCGAAGGGGATGAAGTGGGAAGAACTCGTGCGCCAGACGCGCGCCGAAGAGGGCGATTTGTTTCGCCTGCTTTCGCGCACGGGCGAGTCGCTCATGCAGATCGGAAACTTGCGCGAGTCGCACGAAGCGGCGGCGCGCGTCGCCTATGAGGCGGCGGAGAGCATCCTGCGCGAGCCGGTGCGTTCCGAAGAGATGTTGTGAACAAGGAATTGTGCAAGGGTAGAAAGGTTTTACGGGTCGAGAGTTTTATGAGCGATGGATTTTATCGCGCTGTTGTAGTTTACGCGCTGGCATCTCTGTTGCTGGTCAGCGCGGCCTGCGGGTTGAGACGAACGCGTGCGAGCAAAGACGAGGGAGGGGGCATGAGGGCGGAACAGAAAGTGTCTGCGGCGGCGACTACTACAACAACAACGGCAACGCCTGTCGTCTATGTCGCTTTTGGTGATTCGACGGGCGTGGGCGTCGGAGCGCGGCGCGGCGGCGGCTACGTGGCGCGCGTCTTCGAACGCATCGAGCGCGCGCGCGCGGGTTCGAGCGTGCGCAACTTTTGCGTCAGCGGTGCGGAGACGGCCGACGTTTTGCGCGGCCAACTCACGCGCCTCGACCAGACCCGCCCCACGCTCGTCACGCTCGGCATCGGCATCAACGACGTGAGCCACGGAGTCACGCCGGAACAGTTTGCGCGCAACTACGAAGAGATCGTCACGCGTCTGAAAAGTAAGACGGACGCGCCCATCGTCGCCACCAACATTCCGGACATCTCGCACGCGCCGCGCGTCCCCGCCTTCCTCCACGAACAGGTGCGCCAGCGCATCCAACTCTTCAACACGCACATCGGCGAGATCGCACGCCGTCACGACTTGCTGCTCGTCGATGCCTACGACATGAGCCGCGAAGTGATCCCCAATCACCCTGAATTTTTCTCGCCCGACGGCTTTCACCCTTCCGACGAGGGCTACGAATACTGGGCGAAGATGATGTGGCCGGCCGTGAAAAAAGCCATCGGCGAAGGGGAGTAGAGCGTGAGGGCGGGAAAACCCGAAGGCACGCGGAAAAGTAATTCGCGGCCGTAAAAGTAACTCTCCGGCAAAGCGACTTTTTTGTCCCGAACAACTTTTAATCCGCGACGTGCACGCATTCGTCGCCGCGCGGAAACTTGCCGCGCGCCTCGAACGTAAACAAGGCAGAGCCGTTGTCACCCCCGTCCGCAACACTTCTTGAACCGGAGAGAAAACCGATGAGACGATTAATGTCGTGCCTGCCCTTGCTGCTCCTGTTGTTCGTGCCGACACAGGCCACGCCGCCCGCAAACTTCAAGTTCAAAGTCGAAGATGAGATTCTCGGTCTCGTCCGGCAACTGGCCGAGGCGCAGAAGAATTACGACGCGGCCAAGTTGGACGAGATACTCGCGCCCGATTACGTGGAGATTTCGCCTGCGGGCGAGGTTGACCCGCGCGCGAAAGTGCTCGGCTTCTACGCGCCCGAACGCAAGAGCGCGCGGCAGGGCGAACTAATCTCCTACGAGTTTGACGAGATCACGAGCCGGATTTACGGCGACACGGCGATAGTCGTCGCGCGCCTGCCGTTCACGATGAAAACTCCCGACGGGCAAAGCATGAGCCGCGCCCTGCGCTGCACTTTCGTCTGCCGCAAGACGCGCGGCAAGTGGCGCATCGCGTCTGCGCATTACACGGGCATCAGGCCGCCGACCCCCGCGAAGTCCTGAGAATGCGGGTTCATTGTGCTAGTATTTGAAGTGGAACGAAGGCGGCGTCGCGGGCGTATGAGGACGGTGAAGGAGTGAATTTTATTTATGCCTGAAACAAACGAATCACGCTATCACACGGGCGACACGCTCTCGGACGCTTTGCGTTTCCTGTGCGACGCGTCTTACGCCATCCTGCCGCGCGATGTGGCTTACAAGTTCGGCGAGTTCGAGAAGAATTTCTGGGGCGGCATCAGTTGGTTGGCCGATAAGAAGATCAACTGGATTGACGAAGCCCTGCGCGGCGGCGACCGCCTGCGCGAAGAATGGCAGCAGCGCGGCGCACGCGAGCCACAGGCGCAGACGCAGACGCCGCCGCCGGAAGGCATGGGTTAAAGAACGTTCGTCTCAGGCGAATTTTTGGGAAGGGAATGCGAATGCAGGTTTTGTTGGCCGAGGAGTACGGGTTCTGTTTCGGCGTGGAGCGCGCCGTCGAGTTGGTGGAGGACGCGCTCTCGCAGGGCGCGCGCGTCCGCACTCTAGGGCCGCTCATTCACAACACGCAGGAGATTCAACGCCTCGAAGCGCACGGCGTGGCGACGATTGACGCGCCCGCCGACGTGGAAGGCGAAGTGACGGCCGTGATTCGCGCCCACGGCGTGACGCCGCAGGTGCAGCGCGAACTCGAAGCGCGCGCCGCGCACGTGGTTGACGCGACGTGCCCGTTCGTGACCAAAGTGCAGAAGCTCGCGGAGCGCGCCGCCGCAGAGGGGCGCGACGTAGTTGTCGTCGGTAACCCGGATCACCCGGAGATGATCGGTGTCGTCGGGTATGCGCCGAACAATTCGTACGTCGTGCGCGACGCGGGCGAGGTGGCGAAACTGCCCGCGCTACTGCGCGCGCCGCTCGTCGTCTCGCAGACCACGATCAAACTCAGCACCTTTCTCGAAGCCGCCGAAGCCGTCCGCGCCAAGGCCGACCGCGAGCCGCAGATCGTCAACACCATCTGTTCGGCCACGCGCGACCGTCAGGACGCCGCGCGCGCCCTCGCCGGACAAGTCGAAGCCTTCTACGTCATCGGCGGCAAGCATTCTTCAAACAGCCTGAAGCTGCTCTCGGTCTGCAAGGAAGGGTGCGAGCGCAGTTTTCTGATCGAGACGCCGCAGGAGATCAACGCGGAAGATTTGCGCGGGCTGGAGCGCGTGGGCGTCACCGCCGGGGCTTCGACGCCCAACTGGCTGATCGAACAGGTCGTGGCACGCCTGCGCGAGATCGGCGAGGCGCAGAAACAGGAGACGGCGGACGCGCACGTCGTTTGAGTTGTTAAGGGTTGAAATAAAAAGGCCGGACTTAAAGTTAAAAGCCGCTCGACTGCGAGCGGCTTTTTTTATAGTTCATCTCCGTTGGCGTCGGCGCGTTCCAGTGCGCTGACGACCCAACGGGCTTCTTCCGAGCCGTAATCGTCGGCCTGTAAGACGAGCGCGTCGCGCGCCACGTCTGCGTCCACCGGGTCGCCGAGCAGTTCGACGAGCACGCCCGTGGGCGATTGCGCGAGGGCTTCGTGAGCGAGGGCGCGCACGCTCGGGTTAGGGTGGCGTGCCAGTTCGCACATCTCTGCGGCCGGAAGCCGCGCGGTGAAGGTGTTGGCGAGCACGTCAACGCGCGCGTAGTCGCGGACGACGAGGGCGCGCTCCAAAAGTTGCGCGAAGACTTCGGCCGAACGCGCCTCGACGTGCAGGACGTGAGCGCAAGTTTCGGCCATGCGCGCCAGTTCGCTCACCTCCTCCGTGCTCAGGACGCGCACGCCCGTCTCCTTGGCGCGCCCGTCGAGCGCGGCGAGCAGACGGCTCAATTCCCATTCGGAGCGCGCGTCGTAGGGCGCGCTCACGCGCGGCGTCACGGCGGCGAGGACGGGAGCGGCGGCCGACGACGTGAGCGCACGCTCGACGAGGCTGCGCGTCGAAGGACGCAAGCCCTGCCACACGCTCGCCACGCGCCCGCCGAATTCCCTGATCGTGATGTCCGAAGTTTTTTGCATAAGTACAAGCGCGGGACGCTTCCTGTCAAACCACCCGCGCGCGAAATATCATACCTTAAAAACCACCCGCGACGAAGAAACTGTTACGGGGAAAAACAAAATACCGGGCGGCGCACGACGCGCGCGCGCACCGCAAAATACTGTCGGCCGCTCATGGCGCGCTTTCCGACGAGTTGTGATCCACGATCTCCGTGATGATGTCGAAAGTGATCTTGACGATCTCGCCGTCGGCGCGTTGAATTTTGACGCTCGGCTTGGTCAGAGCCTGCGTCGTCTTCATGCTCTTGACGAGGCCGCGCACGCGTGTGCCGTCCTCCGTCACGATCTCGATGTTGTCTTTATTGTAGAGCGGCTGCAAGGCAGCGAGGGCTTTAACTACTTCCAAGTCGGGCCTCATTCTTTCGTCTGACAGTTTCCGGTCGCTTGCCGCGCCGCGGTCTGTGCTGTTGTCTCAACACGCAAAAGTTTATGCCGTGGGCGTACGAATGTGCAACCGGGGTGCGCGAGTTGGCGTATAATTCGTGACACCAAAACGCGATTGGACGCACGCTCTTAGCGTCCGCCATTCCAGCACCGGACGGGGAAAACTTTATGGAAACCGAAACTCAACGCACCGGAAAAGAGACGACCGCCTCGGCGGGCGCGAACCCGCAGATGTGTCCGAGTTGCGGCGTCGCGCTCGTCGAGGGAATGCGCTTTTGCCGTTCGTGCGGGTATCGGCTCGGCGAGGGCATGGCCGAATACGTGGAGACGGTTCGCTTCGACCGCATGACGAATGCGCCGGGCATGGGCGAGGGCAATCAGTCACCCATGGGCGCGCAGACGACGGTGATGTCGCCGGTCGCTCCCGTGTCGCCGCAAAGTTTAAGTTCCGGCGGCGGCCGTCGTCGTAAGGGCAAGAAGTGGCTGGTGTTCCTGCTCATATTCGTGTTGTTCGTGCCGCTCGTGGCGGTCGGCGGCGGGTTTCTGTTCCGAGCCATCAGAGACGCGGCGCAACGAAGCGTCGGGTTTCAAGATCAACATAACGACGAGCCGCGTTCCTTCTTCGGCGCGTCGGAGTTCGGCGACACGGACGGGGCGGGCGCGATTGTCGAACAGGCGATGCCCGGCAGCCCTGCCGAACGCGCCGGACTCATCGACGGCGACATCATCACGAAATTTGACGGGAAGTTGATCAACGGCGAAGACGCCATGAGAGACGCGCTGAGCGAGACTCCCATCGGCAAAACGGTCGAAGTCGTTTTCCTCCGCGACGGCGAGACGAAGACCGCGCAGTTGACCACCGTCTCAAGCGAAGAGTACGACTCCGACGCCTTCATGCCGAAAGAGAGAGGCATGCTCGGCATCGAGGAGACGGAGCGCGTAGCCATCGAAGGCACGAAGATTTACGGCGTACGCATCGGCGAGGTCTATCCCAATCGCCCCGCCGATCTGGCCGGTATCAAAGAGGGCGATATCGTCGTCGAGTTTGACGGTAAGCCCGTCCGCACCGGCGAAGGTCTCTTCGGTTACATCAATCGCGCCAAGCCCGCCAGCACCGTCGATGTGGTCGTCTATCGTGAGGGGCAGCGCATCACGATCCCGGTCAAGATGGGACGACGAACGTAGAAACGAAAAATTGATTCATTGATCCATTGAAGAAATGGATCAATGAATCAATTTTTCTCGACTCAAATTTTCTCGACTCAATTCTTCTTGACTCAATCCGCTCCTTCGCCGTTCACCCTTTCCTTCATCTTCGCTTCCATTTCGCGGCGCACGTCTTCGCGGTCTTCTTCGGCCTCGTCCGGCTCGAACAGTTCAAAGAGGGCGTAAGGGGATTCGCTGACGAGGCGCAGTTCCCAAGCCTCGCGCCCGCTCCCCGCCGGGCGCACGAACCACATCGCGTCAACCGGAAATTCGCGCGCCGCGACGGTCTCGAAATCTTCGCCGCCCGTCGCCGCGCGTAGTTCCGCGAGCGCGCCGGGGCGCATCAGGACGCGTGCGAGTTGCCAGCCGTATTTACGGTAGGTCGCCAGCGTTTCCTGAAATTGATCGAGTTGCCCCATCGAGTTTCCCCTGCCGCGCGTGCAAATTCTTTCGTCGTTTCTTTCGTTCAGCCCCGACTCTTGGTAGCATACCTCAGTCCCGCGCCCGCCGCGAAAAGCGAGACCATTTAAACTATAAAGGCACACCCGACGAATCACGACCGCGCATGCGCAAAAAAAGCGAGCACCCCGCAGGAGCAGCAGCAGCAGCACCGCCTGACCGCACCGAGACGAAAGCGCAAGCGGACGACTTTACCGCGTCGCCCTTTTACGCCGCGCTCAGGCGTGCGCTCGCCCGTCGCGGCGTGAGGCCGGAAGAGTTGTGCGACACGGATGACGCGGTGGAGCGTCGCCTGCTGGCCGAATACGGCGCGATGTTCGTCGCAGACGCAAGCGTGCGCGTGCCGACGCGCTGCGTGTTTCGGAGCGAGGAAGAGTGCGCGCGGTTTCAGGCGGAGGTCGAGCCGCGCGCGGCGCACATGGGCGACGCGCGCATCGAGTTGCAACCGGCCGCGCTCGACGCGCTGCTCGCGGCGCGGGCAGAGGCGCACGCAAACGGGTTGGAGATCACGCCGCGCGGGGGCGCGGAGGCGGCGCGGCGCAGTTACGCCGACACGCTGCGCCTGTGGGAGTCGCGCGTCAAGCCCGCGCTCGCACACTGGGTTTCGTCCAACGCGCTTGCGCCGGACGAGGCCGAGCGTCTCGACGCGCTCTGTTGCGCCGAGCAGATCGCGGCGGTGCTGAAAGAGGAAGAGCGCGGCAATTTTTTCAGCAAAGATTTCTCGCGGACGATCCTGTCTTCGGTGGCCGCGCCCGGCGCGTCGCAACACCTCTCGATGCTGGCGTTCGACGCGACGGAGTTTCGCGACGACCGCGTGCGCGAGATTCTCGCGCGCCACGGTTGGTTTCAGACCGTGCTCCACGATCTGCCGCACTTTACTTTTCTCGGCGTTCGTGAGAAAGAGTTGCGCGCCCTCGGACTCAAGCGCGTCGTCGAACGCGGGCAGGATTTCTGGATACCGGATATTTAACGCGCACTCTCGAAGACCCGAACAATTCAACACCCCTTAAGGAGAAGATAATGGCAACTTGCGCCTCTTGCGGTACGAACAATGTCGAAGGAACAAAATTTTGCGTCAGTTGCGGCGCGACGCTCGCGGCCGCACCCGCCCCCGAATCGTGGCGCGTGAGCGGCGACTTGAACAACCAGCCGCCCCCGGCGGCCGACCCCTACAGCCCGGCGGGCGGCTACACGCCGCAGACGCCTCCGCCCAATTATCCCTCCTACAACGCCGGGCAGAACATGACGCCCTCCTACCAGCAGACGCCCGCAGGGAATCAGCCGATGCATCCCATCGTGCCCGCGCTCGTCAGTTTTTTCTTCCCCGGCCTCGGCCTGCTGTTCGTGCCTAACAAAGCCGGTCTCGGCATCGGCATCTTCGCCGGCACGATAGCGTATGCCATCGTCGCCACGATCCTAACGTTCGTCGTCGTCGGCATCTGCCTGTTCATCGCGATGCCGCTCATCAACATCGCGGCGGCGATCCACAGTTGGGACGAAGCGGCGAAAAACTCGAACGGGCAGTTCCAGCCGATCTACTTCAAATAACAAACCGCGTGATCATCTTCGACGGGGCGGCACAAAGTTTTTATCGCGCCTTGATGTGGGCGGGCAGTTGGTGGTGTCATCAACTGCCCGCCCGTTCGCCTCACCTGTGGGGCGCGCAAATGCCTCTGTGCTGGCGTTGCACGGGAATCTTGATCGGCACGTGCGCGCTGCTCGGCTGGCTGCTGTGGCAGAGGCGCGTGCCGCCGTTTCGACCGAGCCTCGCCCTCGCGCTGCTCTTGCCGCTCGACGTTTTACACGCCGTCGTTACCGGCGGGCAGGGCGACAACGCGCGGCGTCTGCTGACGGGCGTGCTGTGGGGAATTTTCGGCACGTCCCTGTTCCTGCGTTTCGTCAAACGCGCCGCCGCCTGTTTGTCACCGGCAGGCGCGCCGCGCGCGGACGCAAAGACCACGACTTTAGTTTGAACATCGACGCGGAGTGAAGACTGTCGAGAGACACGGCCGACATGTTGACCCGTAGTTTGATCGGCAGGATGAAACTGCCGCGAGATTTAATGAGCGCGACGACGCCGCACGCACACGGCCTCGTCGGCGCGCTCGTCCTGCTGCAACTCGTCATCGTCCGCGCGCTCGCTTCGGTCAGAGACGGGCGTGTGTTCGTCGCCGGTCGAGAGTTGCACTGGGGGTGTTGGTTCGCGCGGACATTCGATTTCCCGTGCCCGACCTGCGGCCTGACGCGCAGCGTCCTACACACTTTGCACGGCGAATTCGGCGCGGCGTGGCAACTGAATCCGGCGGGACTGTTTCTGGTCTGCGGTCTCGTCCTGCTCGGCCTCGCGCTCATCTTTCTGTCGTTCCACCGCCGACGCCACACGCCCGCCGCCAGCGGAGCGGTTCATCGCCGCATCCGCATCTACACGAAAGCCTACGCGCATTTGCTCGTCGCAGTGTTGTTCGCACACTGGATAACCGAGATCGCCGTGCGCTAGTTGCGATTGGCCGCAAGGAACGACTCCTGAAAGCGACCGGGCGCGGCGCGCGAAAAAATCGGTGCGGCTTGCGGAATTTACTTTTACCTTTCGCCTTTCTTAGTGCTAAACTCCGTGGCTATCGGCAGTCCGCCGTTTCAGCAAATGACAACTTTCCCCGTTGACCGTATCGAAGGATTAACAATTTAGTCTCCTCTCGCCGCTCGACCGCGCTACTTCCCCCTCGTCTCGTTCAGAAGTAAACGGCCAAGACAGCGACCCTTTGTCCCCAAAAAGAGGGTTTTATCATGGACATCCCCCGTGTCATCGCTAACCGCTTCCGTATCGAATGTGAGATCGGCAGGGGCGGGATGGGCACTGTCTATCTCGCCACACATCTCGGACTGGAACGCCCCGTCGCCATCAAAGTTCTCAAAGCCGAGTTTGCCGCCGACCCCGAAGTCGCAGACCGCTTCATGCGCGAGGCGCGCACGATGGCGCGACTGCGCCACACACGCGCCGCGATGATCTTCGACGCGGGCAGTTTGCCCGATGGTCGTCCGTTCATCGTCATGGAACACGTCGAAGGCTCGACGCTGGCCGACGTGCTCGCGCGCGAGGGGCGTTTCTCGCCCGAACGCGCCGTGCGGATCGCCTGCGAAATCTGCGACGTGCTGGCCGAAGCGCACGCGCTCGGCATCGTCCACCGCGACCTCAAGCCTTCAAACATCATGCTCAACGAGCGCGGCGTCTCGGTGCTCGATTTCGGCATCGCCAAAGTGCTCACGGCTTCGGCCGACGTGACCAAGACGCACGCGACCACCGAGTCGGGTTTGATCATCGGCACGCCGCGTTACATGTCGCCCGAGCAATGTATGGGCAAGCCTGTCGGCACGGCGAGCGACCTCTACAGCGTCGGCGTGCTCGTCTACGAAATGCTCGCGGGGCAACCGCCTTTCACGGACGGGCTGCAATCGGCCGTGCTTGTGCGGCAGGCGACCTCCGCGCCGCCGCCGCTCATGGCGCGCTGCCCGGAAGTTCCGCGCCGCCTCGCGCTCGCCACGCACACGCTGCTCGCCAAAAATCCGAGCGACCGGCCGAAGTCGGCGCGCGAAACCCGCGCCATGCTCGAACGCAGCATTCAGAACACGGCGCAACTCGTTATGCCGGAAGCCGCCGCGCCGTTTGCTTCCACCATCGCCACGCTCGACACGCGCGCGTCCAACGCCTCGCGCGCCGTCGCCGCCGTGGCGTTGCTCGCGTTGCTCGGCGGGTTGTTCTTTGCGCGATCCGGCAGCAGCACGACGAGCGCGCGCGTCAAAGCGAGCGCGCCGCCGCGCGCGGGTGCGACTGCCGTCTCGCCCGCCGTCATCCAAACCGCTTTCGCGAACGAAGTCAACGAGGAGAGCGAACCGCTCACGGTTGTTCCCGCTTCGATCTCCAACGACGCCGCGCGACAGATCGCCGCGACTGTTTCGACCAGCGGCGCGGTGAGCGAAGCGCGCGTGCTGCGTACCGTGCGCGGCGCGAGCATCGCGGCCGTGCGCGACGAACGCGGCGCGGGCACGTCGCACCTCTTCCTGATGGAGTCGCGCGGCGCAACGGGAGGCTTCCGCGTGGCCGGGCGCGCCACACTCGATAAAGAAGGATTTCGCGGCGCAAAGTGGGCGACCGCGATCACGGACGCCGACGGCGACGGCTACGACGAGATCGTCTGCACCGGCACGGACTCGCGCGACGATCCCTTTAGCCGTCGCCTCGTGCTCTACGTGCCGCGCACGCGCCAGTCCTACAGCATGCGCGTCGGCCTCGACAGCCGTGAACGAAAGGCGATTCGCGTCCGTTGGTCATCGAACGCCGGGGGCGACACGGCGAAGCCCTACCGCGCCGCCCTGCGCGCCCGCGCGCTCGCAGACATGCCGCAGGCTAAATTGTAATTGTACGCGTGGCGGCGATAGTTCAATGCCGCCCTCGCGCGTGCGCGCTGCTCGTCAAGCCGCCCACCGAGTTTGAGTTCGACGTTAAAAAGGAAAGTAAAACTCCTGCTGTCTTCGTGCCGACTTCGCCGGAGCGTCCGGCGCGCGCTTACGAGCGGGCGAACCGACCTTGGCGAGAGATAGTTGACGCGTAAGCCGTGCCAGCGCGCGGCGGAATCCATTTTCGCGTCCTCCCGATCCATTCCCGCGCACGACCTTTTTTCTCCCGCTTATCAGCCAAGCAACGCGGCGTGTTATGATCCGCCTCTAAAGTTGAGCGAATCTGTAAACGCCTGCCAGTTGATGTCTCTCGGCCGCTCGCGCTGTTTGTCGTCACGCGAGCGCGCGTGGATTCTCCGAACACTTAAACGAATAATTTATGAAGCGAACTTTCCTGACGCGTTATCTCTCAACTCTGGCGATGCTGCTTCTGGCGGTCGCCACCGTTCTGCCGCAACCACTACAGCCCGCGACGACCGCCTACGCGCGCGCGCCGCAAACCGCGCGGCGCAGTGGTAGCACGGCAACCCCAGCCGCCGCTCCTCCTGCGCCGCAGGTTGCGACGGCCGCATCCGCGGGGGCGCAGTCGCAGCTTGTCAGCCGCGTGCTGGCGAACGGTCTCGAAGTGATCGTCCTCGAAGACCACTCGATCCCGCTCGTCTCGCTCGAACTCGCCGTCAAGAACGGTTCTTACACCGAGCCGCCGGAACTCAACGGCCTCTCGCACCTCTACGAGCACATGTTCTTCAAAGCCAACAAGGCCGTGATCGAAGGGGCTGAGTACCTGCAAACGCTGGATCAACTCGGCGTGCTGTCGAACGCTTCGACGCGCGAGGAGATCGTCAACTACTACTCGCACACGACCAGCCCGAATTTGCGCGTGGCGATGGTGGCGATGCGCGACTCCGCGCTCTACCCGCTCTTTCACGAGCGGCAGTTCGAGCAGGAGCGACAGGCCGTGCTCGGCGAACTCGACCGCCACGAGTCGAACCCTTACGGCTTCCTGAGTCTGGAACTCAACAACCGGCTTTTCTACAAGTATCCGAGTCGCAAGAATCCGGGCGGCAACCGCGAAACCGTCACGGCGGCCACCACCGACACGATGCGCCTCATCCAGTCGCGCTACTACATCCCGAACAACGCCGCCCTCATCGTGACGGGCGACGCGAAGGCCGAAGAGGTTTTCAAGTTCGCGCAGGAGCTTTTCGGCGAATGGAAGAAGGGCGAAGACCCGTTCGTCAAGTACCCGATGGTCGAGCACCCGCCGCTCCCGAAGAGTGAGGGCGTGGTGATCAAGCAGCCCGTCAACAACGTCATCCTCAACTTCGGGTGGCACGGCCCGTCAATCGGCAAGGACAACCCGGCCACCTACGCGGCCGACGTGTTCTCCTTCATCCTCCGGCAGCCCGATTCGCGGTTCCAGCGTGCGCTCGTCGATACCGGACTCGTCACCGCCGTCGATTTCAACTATTACACGCAGCGCAACGTCGGCCCCATTCAGGTGCTCGCGCAGACGACGCCCGACAAGGCTCGCGCCGCCGCGCGCGCCATCTATAAAGAGATCGCCAGTTTCAACGACCCGGCCTACTTCACCGACGAACAACTCGAAGCCGCCAAAGGTCTGCTCGAAGCCGACGACCTCTATTCGCGCGAGAAGCTGAGCGACTACACGCACACCATCGGCTTCTGGTGGGCTTCAACCGGACTCGAATATTTCCGCGGCTACCTCGGCAACCTGCGCCGCACCTCGCGCGCCGACATCAACCGCTATATCACGACGTACATTCAAGGCAAGCCGCACGTCGGCCTCGCCCTGCTCTCGGAAGAATCACAACAACAGGCGCAATTGACGCCGCAGGATTTGATCGGACAGTAAAAATGTCGGTCGCCAGTCGTCAGTTGTTCAAGCCGTCTTTAGCAACTCGCGTGTGACGTGTTTGAACAACTGACGACGGACGACGGACTACTGACGGCTATTTTTGGCAGGTCTTAAATAAAGATGGAAACTCAAAATCTTAAACGGGCGCGGCGCGCATTTGCGCTCTCGGTTGCGTGCGCCTTCCTGATGTTCTTCTCCGCGGGCGATGCGTGGGCGCGGCAGCAGCAGCAGGGCGGCGCGGCAGCAGCAGCAACGCCGCCGCAGGCACGCGCGACGCCCGCGCCGACGCCGGACAAAGAGAAAGTAAAGGAAGTGGCGGCGACCGCCGAGTCGCTCGTCACCGAGTTTGAAGTCAACGGGTTGAAGGTGCTCGTCAAGCGGCGCGCGGGCAGTTTGTCCGTATCGGGCGGGCTGTTCCTGCGTGGCGGCGCGCGCAACGTGACGGCGGAGAACGCAGGGATCGAAGCCTTGATGCTGGATGCCATGTCGGAAGGCAGCGCGAACTTCCCGCGCGAGCGTCTGCGTAAGGAACTCGCGCGGATGGGGTCGGCCATCAGCTACGGCCTGAGCTACGACTACTCTGTGCTCTCCTTCGCTTCGACGCGCGCCAACTTCGACCGCTCTTGGGAAATTTTCAATGATGTCGTGCTCCGGCCGCAGTTCGCGCCCGAAGACGTGCGGCGCGTCCAGAACCGTCTCGTCATCTCGCGGCGCGACGACACGGACACGCCCGACTCCTTTATCGAAGTGCTGCAATCGCGCGTCGCCTACGCCGGACACCCGTACATGAACGACCCGGACGGCACGGAGCAAACCTTAAGCCGTCTCACGGTCGAAGACCTGCGCCGCTATCACGCGCAGATGATGCAGACCTCGCGGCTCTTGCTCGTCCTCGTCGGCGACTTGGACGCCGCGAAGGTGCGCGCCGACATCGCGGCCTCGCTCGGCAAACTGCCGCGCGGCGATTATCGCCCGTCGCCGCTGCCGCCGCTGGCCTTCAAGGCGGCGACCGTGGACGTGACGCAGCGCGCCATCCCGACCAACTACATACAAGGCGTCTTCGCCGCGCCGCCGCTTTCTTCGGAAGACTACTATGCGATGCGCGTCGCCTCGTCGCTGCTGCAAGACCGCGTGATGGTCGAGGTGCGTTACAAGCGCAACCTCTCTTACGCGCCGGAGGCGTTCCTGCGCACGCAGGGCGCGAACCTCGGCGGCATCTCCGTCTCGGCCGTTGACGCCAATCAGGCGGTCAGCGTGATGCTCTTTGAAATCTCGAAGATGCAACGCGAAGCCGCGCCCGACTCCGAGATCGGCGGCGTCATCTCCGGCTTCCTCACGCGCCACTACATGGGACAGGAGACGAACGCCGCGCAGGCCGGCGACCTCGCCATGTACGAACTTATCGGCGGCGGCTGGCGCAACTCGCTGACGTTCCTTGAACGCCTCCGCGCCGTCACCCCGAAGGACGTGCAACGCGTCGCGCAAAAGTACATGCACAACCTACGCTTCGTCGTCCTCGGCGACCCCGCGCGCATAGACAAGAACGTGTTCACGGTGCAACTGGGAGAGTAGGCGGCGGAAACAGGACAAGGGTGAAGGCGCAAAGGATTAAGTAAAGGTAAAGGTTAAACAAACAAGAGAGAAGCGGGTCGCAACCTTTGAAGGCTTGCGACCCGCT
>DASZEQ010000010.1:0-32592 GCA_035940695.1 Pyrinomonadaceae bacterium
GCGTTCGGAGGCGGTGCCGTTGACGACGTTGCAGCCGGTGAAAGCGGCGTCGGGAGCGGTGGCGTAATCGACGTTGGAGGGAGCGGAAGTATCGCCGGAGCGGGTGACGTTGACGGCGAGGGTGGTTGCGCCTTCGCTGACGGTGAGGGTGCTCTGTGTGAACTGCACCACTCTGGGAGTGGGCGTTGGCGTCGGCGTAGCCGTGGGTGTGGGTGTCGGTGTCGCTGTGGGTGTCGGTGTCGCTGTGGGTGTCGGCGTGGCGCAAGCGTTTGGCGGGAGTGCGTCGTTGAATTTGATGACGAAGGCGTCGCCGAACGGACTGCCGCCGTTGTTCGTAGCTTGGATGGGATTGACCGTGGGGAGGTCGGTCGAAGTAGTTGCGCCGGTCATGTAAGCGTTGTTGGATGGGTCGAGCGCGATGCCTTCGCCGCGGTCGTCTCCGTTGCCGCCGAGATACGTGGAATAGATAAGCTCGGTAGCCGCCGGGTTGAATTTCGTGATGAAGAGGTCTTGGCCGCCGTTGCGCGTGCATTGATTGGCGTTGCGCACGGGGAAGGTGTTGAACGTGCCGGTGGTTCCGGCGAGATACACGCTGTTGGACGCATCAAGCGCGATGCCGAAGGCTATCTCGCCGCCCGTGCCGCCGAGGTAAGTTGAATAGACGAACGCGGAACCGGTGGGGTTGAGCTTGGTGACGAAAGCGTCCTGAACGCCGCCGAACGTGCCTTGGAAGGCGTTAGCCACGGGGAAGTTGTCTGACACGGTGAACCCGGCGACGTATGCGTTGCCGGACGCGTCGGCCTTGATGCCTTCGCCAGAATCCTGAGCGTTGCCGCCGAGATAAGTCGAATAGACGAGCGCGTCGCCCGCCGCATCGATCTTGGCGACGAAAGCGTCGCTGCCGCCGCCGCCATACGTGCCTCGCACGGCGTTGGCTAGCGGGAAGTCAGTCGAGGAGTTGGTTTCTCCGGTGACGTAAGTGTTTCCCGCAGAATCCGCCGTGATGCCCCTGCCACTCTCCCCGCCGATGCCGGAGATGGCAGCATCGCCATTACCGCCGAGATAAGTCGAGTAAACGAACGCGTCGCCCGCCGCGTTGATCTTCGTCACGAAGGCGTCGGTGGAGCCGCCCTTGAACGTGTCTTGAATGGCGTTGACCAAGGGGAAGTTGTTTGAGAAGGTGCTGCCGGTGACGTAGGCGTTGCCCGCCGGATCAACCGCGATAGCTTCGCCAAACTCTGCGCTATTAGCGCCGTCACTGAAGCCTGCGCCACCAAGAAAAGTCGAGTAAACGAGCGCGGAGCCGGCGGCGTTGAGCTTCGTCACGAAAGCGTCCTGAGTGCCGCCCATTGTCGCTTGCACGGCGTTGGCGATGGGAAAGTTGGTTGAGTCGGTGAAGCCCGCTACGTAAGCGTTGCCCGACGAATCGACGGCGATGCCTCTGGCCTCCTCGCTGCCCGTTCCGCCGAGGTAAGTCGAATAAACGAAAGCGTTGCCCGCCGCGTTGATCTTGGTGACGAAGACATCCCTGTTGCCGAAAAACCCTTCCGTGCCGTTGAACGACGCCTGAAAGGCATTGGCCGTCGGAAAATTCAACGACTGGGTATAGCCCGTGATGACGGCGTTGCCGGACGGGTCAACAGCGATGGCTCTGGCGAGATCGGTGTTGCTGCCGCCGACGTAGGTGGAATAGACGATGACGGGATCGATGACGAGCGGGAGCGCGGCGTCGTACGCGCCGACCGAGAAGCCGACGCGCCCGTCTGCTCCGGCGACGTAGCCGCCCTCGATTGCGTGTCGTGCGCCCGCCACCTCTTGATACACGACGGGCTTCGGTTGACGAATAACATCGTCTCCCAACGTCAGCAACAAGTCGCCGCTCGCGTCCACGTCAACTTTGTCCGCGCCTTCAAATTGCAGGCTCACGGCTTGCGGGTTGCGCCCCGGCGCGACCACGAAGTCGTATTCCAGTTGTTTCTGGTTGCCGTAATACACGAGATCGATGCCCGGATAAACTTCGCTGTAGCGGACGCGGCCGTATGTCGGCACATCCGTGCGCCAGTGCTTCGGGTTGTTGCCTTTGAAGTAATTGACCTTGCCCGCCAATTCGTCCGCGCCTATGGCGGCGGCGGACGCGTCTGCCCCGACGAGTTTCATCCGCAACACTGCCGTCGTGGGATGTGGCGCGGGCGTGTTGCCTGCGCTCGCCGTCTGCCGCGCATCATCGCCAATTTGTTTCTGTGTGCGGCGCGGCGTCGAATCTTTGCTCCCCTGACGAGTCAGGAGGAAGACGGCTTCCGCCGGTTTCAAAAACAGCGTGTAGCCCGCGCCGCGCGAGAGGAAGTTGACCGACGGGTCGGTCTGTCCCTGATTGGCCTCAAACTGCAACTCCAATTTTCCGTATGCCTCACGCGCTTCGGCCTCTGTCAGCGGATTTTGCGTGGGCGCGTTTGTCGCGTGCGAACCCGCGTGCGGTTGGCGGTTGGCGGCGAATGAAGGCGGCGCGGCATTTTCACCGTTAGGCGTCGCCATCGGCAGCAGCAGGTAGAGCGAAAGAGACAAGACGAATGCAAGGCTCAGGCAGAGTTGGACAATTGTGCGGCGAGATTTCATGGCATCCTCGGCTTTCTTGAAAAAGGCTTTAGCAGGTCGCGCCGTGGCGCGGGCTGCGACTTCCGAATGGGGCGCGTGGCGGCGACGTTTTGAGATGGCAATAGTCGCCCCGTCTGGTTCGTCGCCCGCAACTTCGGAGTGCGGCGGGGGCGTGAACGGGGCGCGCAAAAATTCCTGTCAACCATATAAGGCGCAAACGGCCGTCGAAAAAGGACGCCCGGCGGAAACTTTTTTTACGCGTCGCGGTTTCGGCAATCGTCCGCTTGCGGGCGCAAAGTCCGGCCGCGACGGGCGGGGCAGTCGTTTTGCCCTGAGGGCGGCGGGTGCGCGCCGCTTCCGCGCGGCAAAATCACGGGCGGGTTAATTACTTGTCAGGAGTGAAAATGAGTGTTGCAAAAAAAGGCGGGCGCGGTTAGATTGTGGCTTGCTCAACCAAATAAACTTCAAGGTGGAGGTCTCCCCGAAACATCTGGGCGCTCCTCCTGAATGCGTTGGAGGTAGACGAAGTGCCAACCGGAACGTGCCCCGAATGCGACGCCGATGTGCATGTCGATACAGACGCCGATAAGGGCGACTCTGTCGCGTGCGAGGAGTGCGGAACAGAACTCGAAATCGTCGGACTCGACCCCGTCGAACTAGACATTGTCGAAGACGACGAGTTGGATGACGACGACGAAGAAGAGGACTTTTAAAAGGCCGTCAAACGTGAATCCTCAATCGTGAAGAGAGAAGACCCGCTCTTTCTCTTCACGATTGACGGCTTTTGAACGATTCGGCTTTTTTAGTACCCGGGGCGGCTCTGGCGGATGTTGAGGCCGGGCGGGCCTGTGATCCGCAACGGGTGAAAACGCCCGTCGCGCCGTTTCTCTTCGGGCGGATAAAAGGCCAAGATGTAGGAAGAAGTGACTTCTTCGGCGAGCGTCTGGAAGAGAGAGTCGAAATTCCGGTCGGTCGCATAGACATTCGAGCCGCCGGTCTTTTCGGCCAACTCGCTCACGTCGAGCGGGGTCGGCAGCGGCGCGTGGGCGTTCGCTCCCTTCGCGGTGACGCCGCGCGAAGCGAAGAGGCGCGAGAAAGAAGGCAACGTCACCGTGTAGACGCTGACCTCCGCCGCGTTGGCGCGCTCGATGACGGTCTTCGGCGCGACCGTGTCGCCCACAGGGAAACCGTCCGTCACGACCACCACGGCGCGCTTCATCAGACGTTTATCGCGCGTGCGCGGCGCGTGGCGTGCGAGCAGACGGATGGCGTCGTCCACGGCGTCGTAAGTGTGGGTCGAGAGGCCGTTCGCTTCGCGCGCGAGACGCGTGAAGGCGCGTTCGAGTTTCTGTTCGTCGTTCGTGAAAGGTTGCAGCACGCGCGCGCTCATCCCGAAACTCATCACGGCGAACAGCGACGTGCGATCCGACAGGCGGCGCGAAAACAACTGCATCGCGCTCCCCAGACGCTCCATCTCCGGCGGCGACATGCTGCCCGACACGTCCACCGCGAACACGACGGCCACGGGACGCGGTTGGCCGCGCCGTCGCTCGACGTTGAAGAAGGCGACCGGGCGTTCGACGCCCTCGTCGTAGATTTTGAAATCTTCCTCCGACAAATTCCGCACGGGTCGCCCCGCAGCGTCCGTCACCGTCACGTCAACGAGCACGAGGTCTGTGTCAACGCGCAAGACTTCATCGTCGTCATCAGGCGAGGTCTGCGGCGTGACACGTCGCGGGCGCTCTCGCGGCGTCTGAGTGTCGTCGGTCGGCGTCTGCTGGCCGTGCGCGACGGGCAGGGAATTGAAGAACGCCGCGAGGGCGAAGACGCACGCGACGAGCAGTGTGCGGGCGGCGCGGCGCACCGCGTCGGGCGGCGAAATTTTGCGGGGGCAAAGCATAAAACTCGAAAGCGAACTTGTTCGGACAACTTCAACGTCGGTCAGGCACGGATCGATTCGTGAACCGCGCGAGGGAGTGTGGACGCATTATACGGACTCACTCGCGCCCGTGTCACCCTCCGCGCCCGCGCCGCAAGCAACAGGCGGCGGCATCAGCCGCATCAACTAGAGACGCGCGGGCGGCGCAGATAACAAAGGGCATTCTGTTGGATGTATAATAAACGCCTCACGGATGGGGTCGGCCGCGCAAAAATTAAGAAAGTTCGCAACACGGATTCGCTTTCACAGCTATGAGTAAACTCAGAACTACCGGCACACTCTTTTTAATGTTGTTCCTCGCTCTCGGCGTCGCGGCGCAGAAGAATAAGACGACGGGGAGCATCAAGGGGAAGGTGAAGGCCGAAAGCGGCTCGGCCGAAGGCGTCCGCGTGACGGCCAGACAGGGCGAGCGCGAAGTGGCCGCCGCCGCGACCGACCGCAAAGGCCAGTTTGAGATCGCCGGACTCGCGCCGGGGCGTTACAGCATCACGTTCCGCAAGGCGGGCTTGAGCTTGGCGGAAATCAAAGACTTCGAGGTCATCGCCGGTAAAACGCGTGCGCTCGGCGGCGACCTCGTGTTGCCGGTTGACGAAGGCTCTCTGGTCTTCATCAAGGGGAGCGTCTTCAACGAGGAAGGGTTCAGCCTGCGCGGGGCGCAAATAGAACTGGCGCGCGTTGACCCAGACGGCGCGACCAAAAAAATCGACGGGCGCATTACGACCAGATCGGGCGACTTCGCTTTTCGTCTCCCGGCGCAGACGGCGCGCTACCGCGTCACCGCTAAAATGGACGGCATGGCGGCGGTCTCGAAAGATGTCGAAGTGGATGGCGCGGCCGTCTATCGCGTCGCGCTTTCGCTCAAACCGACGCCCCGATAAGTTGATCCAGCAGGCTTCGATGGAAGAGGCTACAGCATCGCACACGGAGAAGCGCGAAGAATTTCTGACCGCGCGCCAACTCGCCGGACTTTTACAGGTGAGCGAATCCACCGTGCGCCGCCTCGCACGCGAAGGCCGCATCCCCTCCATCCGTCTCACGCCGCGACTCATGCGCTTCCACCTCTCATCCGTGCTCGGCGCGCTCGACGGCACGCAGACCAAAACTCGCACGCGCCGCACGACGCCCCAGCAGGCGGCGACCGACGACACGCAACTCTCGTTTGAAGACTTAATGTGAGAGCGAAGATTCGACGTGAAAACAACCCGCGCGTTCGTTTGAACGCGCGGGTTGTTTCGTTACTCTTGAGTTGAACTCGGCGTTATCTGGTGGCGCGGCGGCGCAGGCCGCTCAGTTCCCTAGTGACGTCCACCCAGCGATTGTCGCGCTTGAGATAGATGCGCGGCTCTGTGAACGGATACTTTTTGGCGAAGGCCGGGTTGGTGGCGAGCAGCGGCCGGACGGTAGCGGCGTCGCCCGTCGTCACGCGCCAGCGGCCGCCCTCGCGCACGAGATATTGCCGCGCCACGATCTTGGCCTCGCCCGCGAACGGCGCGCGGACGCGGCCATACACCACCGAATCCACCATGCCCAGATCGCCCGCGACGCGCACCGTCCCGATCTCCAGACGATCCAACTCGTACATCCCGCGCGTGCGTTCGAGCGCGCCGACGAAGCGTTCGCGCGTCACGCGTCGCTGCGACGCAGAGGGCAACACGTCGTAGAGCGAGTTGTAATCGCCGCCCTTCAATTGTTGGAACGCGCGCTCGACCGTGCCGCGCGCCTCGGCCTCGCTCGAAGCGATGCGCGCCGGGGCGGCCTTCACGAACGAACTCTCGGCCGGAGCCAACAGAAAGATCGCGGCCAGCAACCCGGCGGCGAAAGCGAAACTTTTATTCTTCATCTCGATCCTCAAACTCTTCCTCTTCGTCCCGAAATTTCTCGTCCGCTTCGATGCCCGCCGGGCGCAGGCGGTTGCGCTCGTTCCAGAACCACGCGACCGCGCCGATGGTCGCCACCACGAAAGCCGCGTCTATTCGCCACAGCAGCAAGAGCACGGCCGCGACGAGCAGGCACAGCCCGGCGGCGATGCTCCAACGCGCGGCGAACAGGCGCGTCGAAAAACCGCCGGTGCGCTCGTCCTCGGCTGGCCGCTCGCCCGCGCGCGTCTCGCTCGCATCCTCTCTGTCTTCTTTGATCGGCAAAACTTTTAGCGGACGGTGACGGGAAGCGATGTCTCAACCGTCGTCGGCGGATAACACTTTTCGTCGTCGCACGGCTGCACACGCAGACGCGCGCCGAGCGTGCGTTGGCCGGGCGCGGCGTCGCGCGGCACGCGAACCGTCATCGTGATGCGCGCGTCGCCTTCGTAGACGGCGAGCGGCACTTCGGCGAAAGCGAACTTTTTCTTGAGCGGTTGCGGGTAGACGATCTTGTCAACCATGATGCCCGCTTCCGGCTTGACCTCAAGCGACGTGGGAATCAGAAATCGCTCCGTCGCCGGGTTGGCGTTCACGTGATAGCCGCTCGTGATGGCGAGTCGCACGGACGCCTCCGCCGTCTCGCCCGCGCGCACCTCGACGTTCTCCGCGCTCGCACGCACGATCCCTTCAAGCGGCGACTTCGGCGCGTTCGTCGCGGCGTTCGCGTTTGCGGGGACGGACGCGTTCGCAGAATTGACGGGCGCGTTCGTCGTGGAAGAGTTGCCCGCGCAGGAGGCTGAGAGCGCGGCCGCGAAGGCGACCAGAACAAGACCGCCGAGACGCAGGTAATAAGGAGTTAAATTTTCCATCGAGCAGAGTCTAAAGTGGCAGCCGGGAAGTCTCAAGTCGGCGGGCGGAGAGTTTCACCCGGCGGAAACATTTAGGGCATGGCGGAGGCGGGCGGCGCGGGCGGCTTCCGGCGGCGCAAGCGCGGGCGCAAGAGATAACGCCAGACGAGCGCGAGCGGCAGGACGATGAAAAGCAGCACGGGGAGCAACGCGATGCTGATGCTGATGATGCCGAGGATGATCTCGGCCGCGATGTCTACGCCGTCGCCGAAAGCGCCCCGGACGCCGTGGAGAAAGCCGCTGGTGTTCGCGCCGACGAGCGGGGCGGGCGGCTGGATCGTGACGTTGATGGTTGAGAGCGCGGCCTGATTCTCCAGAAATCTACGGCGGCCTTCGACCCGCTCGATCTCCGTGCGGACTTCGGCCAGTTGACGATGAACTTCGAGCGCGTCCGAAACTTTGTCCGCGCGTTTCATGATTTCGAGAAACTGCGCTTCGAGCGCGCGTTGCGTGCGCAGGCGCGCATCGAGATCAATAAATTCCTCCGTCACGTCTTTGCCCGTGATCTTCTGTGCGCGGACGCGGCTGCCGACGGCGCGAATCTCAGCGACGGCCGCGTCGAAGCGCGACGACGGGACGCGCATCTGGACGGTGACGATCTCCGCCGCCTGCCCGCCGCCCTCGCCTTGCAGGCGCGACTCGGACGTGACGACGAAACCGCCGTGCGCTTCGGCGATTGCTCCGAGTTTGTGTTGTCCTTCGGCGGGCGAGGCGACTTCGATGTTGATCTCCGCGTCGCGTATGATCTTGCGCTCGACGGCGGCCTGCTGTGAAGCCTGCGACTCGCCGGTTTGCGCGAGCGAGGCGGACAGGACTGCCGGCTTCGTTTCCATGAGGTCGGAGTCGCCGCTGTGCGCCGCTTCCGCCGAGTTCGCGGTTGCGGATGCCGTTTTCCCGTACCCGTTGATTTCTTCTTGTCGCGCGACGCCTCCCGCGCCCTCCGCGGGCGTCGTGGTCGCGTTGCTGCGCGCGTCGTATTCCATTCTGTTTCCGCTCCTGCTGCAAGCGGAAAGGGCGAGCAGAAAAGTCAGGCAGGTGACGGCGATGGAGAGTTTCATGGATGTGCCTCCGTTGGTCTATTGAAGTCCTGTGTGTAGAACGTCAGGGCTGCCCGGTCTTGCAGCGAAACGCCGTCGCGCCGGAGGCGGGGCGAGAAGATTTAGAGACAAGACTTAACGGAAGCGTCGGCGCGGATTCGTCGGACGGGTCGGAGCGCGCGAGACGTTCGGCCGCCCACGCGGCCGAACGCGCTTCAACCTTCCTCTTCCTCTTCCTCTTCGCCCCCGTGCTTCTTGTCGGCGCGCTTGATGCCGAACTTTTCGAGACGGTATTGCAACGTGCGGAAGGTGAGGCCGAGCAGTTTCGCCGCCTTGGTGATGTTGTAGTCGGTGCGTTCCATCGCTTGCAGGATCAAGTTGCGCTCGAACTCCTCGAACGAGATGCCTTCGTGCGGCAACTTGAACGCGCCCTCGGTTTGCGGGCGCACCTCCTGACGCACTTCGAGCGGCAAGTCCTCGACCGTGATCAGGTCGGCCTCGGCCAGCAGGATGGCGCGCTCGATGGCCGATTCGAGTTGGCGGACGTTGCCCGGCCACGCGTATTCGAGCATCACGACGCGCGCCTCCGGCGTCAAGCCCCGTATGAGCCGCGAGGTGTTGCGCGTGTGCTTCTTCAAAAAGAAGTTGATGAGCACGGGGATGTCTTCGCGTCGTTCGCGCAAGGGCGGGATGTCGATTGAGAGGACGTTGATGCGGTAGTAGAGGTCGTCGCGGAAGCGGCCGTCCTTGACCATCGCGAGCAGGTCGCGGTTGGTCGCCGCGACGACGCGCACGTCTATTTTGATCGGGCGCGTGCCGCCCACTCGCCTGATCTCGCGTTCCTGCAAGGCGCGCAGGAGCTTCGCCTGCATCGAGATGTCGAGTTCGCCGATCTCGTCGAGAAAGAGCGTGCCGCGGTCGGCCACTTCAAAGAGACCTTTCTTCTCGGCGTGCGCGCCCGTGAAACTGCCTTTCTCGTGGCCGAACAGTTCCGACTCCAACAAGTTCTCGTTGATGGCGGCGCAGTTGACGGCCTGAAACATTTCGGTCGCACGCTGGCTCTGGTTGTGAATCGCGCGCGCGATCAACTCTTTGCCCGTGCCCGACTCGCCGCGAATCAACACGGTCGAGGCCGAGCGCGCGACCTTCAAAACCATCTTCTTGACAGACTCCATCTCAGGCGAGTCGGAGATGATTTCGTTGTCGAGCGATTCGAGTTTGGTGAGCGCGCGGCGAATGGTGTCGAGCAGCGTCTCGCGGTCGTAGGGCTTTTCCAGATAGTCGAACGCGCCGCGCCTGAGCGCGTCTTTGGCCGAATCAATCGAGCCGTGCGCCGTGAGCAAAATAACGATGATGGACGAATCGTAGGCGAGCAGGCGTTGGAGCAGTTCGATGCCGTCCATGCCGGTCATCTTGAGATCGGTGAGCACAAGGTCGAAACGCCTGTCGCGCGCGATCTTCAACGCCGCTTCGCCCGATGAGGCGGTCATCAAGTCGTAGCCCTCGCCCGACAAGATCATTTCCAGAATCTCTCGTTGCGCCCGCTCGTCGTCCACCACGAGTATGCTTTTGCGTGCCATATTCAATCCTCAGAGGTTAGAGGTCAGAGGTGAAAGGTCAGTGAAGACAAATTGTTTTCTACTGACCTCTCACCTCTGACCTCTGATCACTTTCTTCCGTTGGTAGTGTAACTGTAAAAGTCGTGCCTTCGCCGTGTTTGCTGGCGACGCTGATCGTGCCGTCGTGATCGTCGACGGCTTTCTTGACGATGGCGAGGCCGAGTCCTGTGCCCGTCTCCTTCGTGGAGAAATATGGCTCGAACACCTGAGAGACGTTTTCGGCTTCGATGCCGCCCCCCGTATCCGCGATCCGGACGCAGGCGCGTTGTTTCGCCTCCGTGGCCGAGAGCGTGATCGTCAGACGCCCGCCCGCGCCGTTGCCTTCCATTGCCTGCACCGCGTTGATAATAAGGTTTGTGAAGATGGAACGTAAAGATTCGGCGTCGCCCCGCACGGGCGGGATGTCTTCTTCGCTCTCGATGCGCGTCTCGATGTTGCTCTCGGCGGCCTGTCCTTCGACGATGCGTAGCGCGTCTTCGATCAACTCGCGCAGGTTGACGGGGCGCATTTCCAGTTGCGCCGGGCGCGTGTACTTGAGGAACTCGGAGATGCGCGTGTTGATGCGCGCGACTTCCACTTTGAGTTGCGTCGTGAGGCGTTCCACGGTCGCGCGCTTCTGCGGGTCGCTCGGTGCGAGCGAGGTGCGCAGGTGATCAAGCGTGAGGTTGATGTAGTTGAGCGGGTTGCGTATCTCGTGCGCGATGGCCGAGGCGAGGCGGCCGACGACCGCCGAGCGTTCCGCGAGATTGAGACGAGTTTCGAGGTCGCGCATGCCGCCGAGGCGCGCGATCATCTCGTTGAAGACGGCGGCCAGTTCGCCCATCTCGTCGCGGCGCGTGGCCGAAGGTACGCGAAAGTTGAAATCTCCGGCGGCGACGCGCCGCGCCGCGTCCGACAATTCCTGAATCGGCCGGGTGAAACGCCAGACGAGGATCGCCGCCGCGAGCGTGGCGATGAGCAGGACGGCGAGCGTCGGGATCAGCGGGCGTGCGTCCTGCCAGAGCGAATGCGATTCGTGCATCTGCGCCGAGCCGAGCACGACGATGATATAGTTGAGTCCGCGCGAGGTGGCGGCCGAGATGGTGAAAGCGCGCGGTTCGCCCGCGACGGGCTGCACGCTCGCCGGTTGATCCGCGTTCACGAGACGCGGCAGTTGCGCCGTGGCGACGGTGAAGTATTTGTCCGTGCCGTCTTCGAGTCGTTCGGGGATGAACTTGGGGTCGAGGCTATCGTCGATGATGTCTTCGTCGTCGAGGCGATTCGGGATAAGCCCTTCGTCTTTGACGATGAGGACGTTGGTGATGCGCCCGGCGTGTTTTTCGCGCAGGAGGAGGCCGAGTTCCCGGTCGAGTTCGTTGATGCGTTTGGTGGAGGGAAAGGTCTGCGCGGCGAGCGAGATTCCGGCCGTGAGTGCCTGCTCCTGCTCGGCGATGGTGCGTGCAACCTGTTGCTCCGAGAGGCGATTCAAATAGAACTGCACGCCGAGCGTGGCGACGAGAAGCCCGGCCAGCACAAGCAGCAGACGCACCCGAAAACTGTTTAAGAGTCTGAAAAATCCCATTCGCGACGTGACGTTTTAATACATCATTCCTTCAAGTTGAACGATAGCAGCCCTTCGCTAAACAAAATTAACTAAAGGTGTTGCCCGACACTAATTCGTGATGTTATAGTCGCAGGCGTCTCCAACGCAAACCCCCCGGAGACTCTAAGGGGTATTGTCTCCCCGACACGCCAGTTACGAAGATCGTAAATTTGAACCGAAGGAACTGTTTGAAAGAACGGCTCGAAAGAGCTTAACTTTCACCCCGACGAACTGTTCGTCCAAAGACCGTTTAAGGACACGCCGCTCAAGCGCACACCCTCGCGCCAGAGTTACATCGCCGGACGTGTTCATCAACCCAAGTGCCGACAAACCGCACGGACTTCCAACCCGGAAGAGCCGTGTACTCTCAAAGAGCTTTAACCGGAGAGGATTTTTTGATGACGCGTATACATCCCCCGTCCCCCCTTCTAGTCTCCCTACTCTTAACTTTCTGCTTCGCCGTCCCCGGCTTCGCCGCCGCCAAAAAAGCCAAGCCCAAGCCCGCCGCACCGGCCAAGTCCGCGAAGGCCGATAAAAAGTCGAAAGCAGACAGAGGCCGCGACAGCAAGACGGCCGCGAAGAAGTCTTCCGCGAAAGAGACGCGCGCCGAACGCGCCGCCGCGAACAAGAAGGAGCGCGCCGCCGAGAGAGAGGAACGCGGCAGGGGCGGAAAACTTTCGAAGCGTGAACGTCTCGCGCAGGCGCGCAGGGAAGAGGCCGCGCGGCGCGCGGAGGCGGCGCGACGTGCAGAGGCGGCGCGGCGCGCGGAAATCGCGCGACAGGCCGCGATTGCCCGCCAGCGCGCTTTCGATAAAGCGATCCGCGACGAAGTGCAGGCGAACATCCAGCGCGACGACGTGACGGGCGAAGACCCGGAAGTGCGCCGCGTGGCCGTGCAGGCGCTCGGCTACCACGCCGCGTCCGTGGTCGTGATGAATCCGCGCACCGGACAGGTTTATACCATCGTCAATCAGGAGTGGGGCGTGCGCAAGGGCTTCAAGCCATGTTCGACGATCAAGCTCATCTCCGGGCTGGCCGGTGTGGTCGAAGGCGTCATCGACCCCATGATCGAGAATGCAGCCTTCAACAGCAACCGCATGAATTTGACGGACGCGCTCGCCTATTCGCACAACGGCTATTTCCAGCAGGTCGGCCGTCGCGTCGGCTTCGACCGCCTTTCCAGTTACGCGCGCCAGTTGGGTTACGGCGAGCGCACCGGCATCAACCACGTCAACGAGTACGCGGGGCGCGTTCCGCTCTTCAAAAACGATGTCGGCATGCTGCGCATGAGTTCGCACGGCGACGACTTCGAGGTTACGCCGCTTCAACTCGCCACGCTCGCGTCCGTCTTCGGCAACGGCGGCACGCTCGTTACGCCGCACCTGCCGCGCACGCCGGAAGAGAACGTCAAATTCAAGACCATCGTGCGCCGCCAACTCAACATCCCGCAGGAAGCTCTGCGCCGGATGCTGCCGGGCATGATCGGCGCGGTCAACTACGGCACGGGGCGCAAGGCTCAAGACCCGCAGCAGACGATTGCCGGGAAGACCGGCACGTGCATCGGCGCGCACGGCATCTGGGATGGCTCTTTCACCTCTTATGCCCCCGTCGAAGACCCGCAGCTTGCCATCGCCGTGATCGGCCGCGGCCCGGACGCGCGCAGAGGCTTCCCCGCGTCGGTCGCCGGTCAAATCTATCGCGCGCTCGCCTATCGCTTCGGCAAGACCAATGGCAAGCCGCCGGTTCGGCTCACGCCGGAGATGCTTGCGCCGCGCCCGAAGGTTGACCCGACGACTCTCGCCGACACGGAAGCTCAGGAAGACTCCGATGGCGACGACGCCGCGAACGCCACGACGACGGGCGACGCGAACGGAACTGCGCGCCCGACGGCCGACGGACTCAGGCGCGTGCTCATGCCCGTCGAGACGCGCCCGACCGGCGTGACGACGCTCCCGTCCGCGAGGCCTTCAAATGCGCCCGCCGCCACGCCGTCGAAGGACGCACCAAGGCCGCAGACGGACGTGCGCCCGCGCCGCGTGTTGACGAACACGCCGTAATAAAGTTGTAACCGGAATAGAAGGAACAACGCGCCGCGTTTTGGTGTCTAATCGAGGACACAAAACGCGGCGTATTTTTTTGCGGGCGGAAGTGGCGCGATGCGCTTGACACGTTTCCATCAGTTATAGCAGTATCACCGCGCAACGCGCTAAAGTTTGCGCCCGCTCCCAACAAATTGAAAGCACCCCGGTGTCGCACCTCCCCAAAGGTCAGCACACCCGACTCGCGCCGCGCTAGTGACGGCAACTAGCCGCACTCTCCGCGCATCTGATTGACGCGCGAGGGTTGAAGCCGTTCGCGGCCCCCAATTAGTAAGGCTCAGAATCACACAGACGATTTTTGTTTGGAGGACATGCGACATCATGAGAAACCTGTTCAGACTGTTGACCCTAGTCGCGCTCGCCACCTTCTTCGCGCTGCCGTCGTTTGCGCAAGAGGCCGCCGCGCCCGCCGCCAACCCTTGCGAAGAGGCCGCGCGCGGTGAAATGTACACCAGATATTACGAGTTGAAAGGTAAGAAGGACGCGAAGGGACAGCCCGACGCCGCCGCCCAGAAAGAAGCCTACGGTATCGGGCAAGAGTATTTGACGAAGTACGCCAGTTGCAACGACACCTACTCGAAGGCGGTGCAAAAGTTCGTCACACAGTACGGCGAGGCCGTGCGCAAGGTGGGCAACGTGACGGAACTTAACGACGCCCTTTATAAGAACAAGGATTACGCGAAAGCCTTCCAAGTCGGCCAGCAGATGATCGCGGCCGACCCGGAAAATCTGAGCCTGTTGATCCAACTCGGCTACGCCGGTTATAACGCTCAGAGCTTGAACCCGCCCGTCACCACGTTCAGCCCGACCGCTCTCGGTTACGCGAAGAGAGCCATCGAAATGCTCGAAGCCGGGAAGACTCCGTCCGAGTGGGTGCTGTTCAAGACGAAAGACGAGGCGCTCGCATATCTCAACTTCGCCGTCGGCGAATACATGATTAAGAGCGACCCGGCGGGTGCGATTCCGTACTACCTGAAGTCGTTCGCGCTCGAATCACCCGTGAAGACCACTGCGCCGGCTTATGCCCGTCTGGCGGCGGCCTATCAGGTCGGGCAGTACGACCCCTTGCAGAAGGAGTTCACGGCCAAGTACGGCGGCAAGCCGGAGACGGACGAGAGCAAGTTCGCTTTGAACAATCTGAATCAGGTTATGGATCGCGTCATCGACGCTTACGCCCGCGCCGTCAATCTGGCGGGTAATGATCCGAAAGTCGCCGCGGACAAAAAAGTGTGGTTGGAAACCTTGACCGGTTTCTACAAGTTCCGCAACAACGATTCGACCACCGGCCTCGACGCCTTCATCGCGAGCGCGACTTCGAAGCCGCTACCCGCGCCCTTCACGCCGCAGCCCTACGTGCCCGCCGCCACACCCGCGCCTTCGACCGGCGGCACGGCTTCCGATAGCGGCGAGGCGTCCGGAGCAGGCAACGGTGCGATGACTGCGACCACGACGCCCGCAACGGCGAACGCGCCCGCGCAGAGCACGACGGCGGCCAAGCCCAAAACCGCGACCAAAAAACCCTAACCCGTCTTTCGGACAGTAATCGTCTTTGACCAACACGCCGGGCGCATCGTGTAGAGCACGATGCGCCCGGCGTGTTTGTCGGAGAGCTTTTTTCGCGCAACGCGCGCGGCTCGCGTAAGTTCTCGAAACTTGACGAGAACGGAAAAGCCTTGGCAAGCTATTTCGGAATCGCCTGCATCAGAGAAGTGGAAGCATTCAACCCGCATGAAGTCAAAACAAAAAACACTGGGCGGCGCATCTCACCGGGCGCGGCGCGCGCTCGCCTTCGCCCCGCTTGCTTTGCTCGGTCTCATCGCCTTGCCGTCGGTGGCGCAACAACCGTCGGCGCGACGTTCCGCGGCGGCGCGCAGGCAACGACAGGCGCAGGTCACAGGAGCGCAGGCCGAACTCTACGAACGCTGGCGCGCGAACATCAATCTCAACCAGTTGGCGGCCTTCGAGGCCGGGCGCGAGTACATCGGGAAGTATCCGAACGACGAGTACAGCGCGCGCGTGCGCTCGTGGGTAGAGGCTTACGAGCGCGGCGCGCGCAAAGTGCAGTTTGAGGGGTTGCTGTTCAAGGAGAAGAAGTACGCGGCGGCCTTTAACGTGGGCAAGCAAGTGCTCGCGGACGAGCCGGATAACTTGCGGACGATCATCAACCTCGCCTCGGCGGGCTATCTCGCGTCGAACGCGGGCGACGTTTCGTTCGACGCTGAGACGCTCGAATTCGCGCGGCGCGCGACCGCCTTGCTCGAACAGGGCGCGAAGCCTTCCGACTGGAAGCCCTTCACCGGCCAGCCCGACGCGCTCGCGTATCTCAATTTCATCACCGGCGAACTGATCCTGAAAGAGACGCCTGCCGAGTCGGTCAACTATTTTCGCAAGGCCATCGCGTCCGAAGGCGCGATCAAACATACGCCGATCATCTACTCGCGCCTTGCCGCCGCCTACGTCGCCAGCCGTTACGAGCCGCTGTCGAAAGATTTCGAGACGCGCTTCGGCGGCAAGGAAGCGACGCCGGAAAGCAAGGCCGCGCTCGAAGAGATCAACGCCACGGTCGACCGCATCACGGACGCCTACGCGCGCGCCGTCGCCTTGAGCGGGACGGAGCCGCAGTACGCGCAAGCGCGCGCACGCTGGATGCAGGAACTCACACGCTTCTACAAATTCCGCAACAACGATTCCGCCGACGGCCTCGAAGTTTATATCGCGGGCGTAACCGCGAAGCCGCTGCCCTGAAAGATGTGGAAAGCATCGGAGGTCTGGACGAAAGGTGAAGAAAGGCGACCCGCCTCTTCACCTTTCGCCTGTACCCTTGTCGCTTTCCCTAGTCGCTTTCCCTCATCGCTTTCCCTTGACGCTTTAGCCTTTCCCCTTTCTCCTTTCCGCATGCCGTTTGCTACAATCGCGCGCACTGTGGAAGATTCCGAAATGACAGAACCCGATCTCGGCGCGTTGGAAGAGAAGCTCGGTTACACTTTCAACGACCGCACGCTGTTGGAGCGCGCGCTGACGCATCGCTCGTGGGCGCACGAGCACGTCGCGCCGGGCGAGGAAGTCGAAGCGCGCCGCCTGCACAACGAGGCGCTCGAATTCGTCGGCGACTCGGTGCTCGGTCTCGCCGTCGCAGACTATCTCTACCAGTCCACCCTCGACGCGACCGAAGGCGATCTCTCGCGCATGAAGCATCGCCTCGTGAGCACGGTGATGCTCGCGCGCGTCGCGCGCCGCCTCGGGCTTGGCGAATATCTGCGTATCGGGCGCGGCGAAGAAAAGACGGGCGGGCGGCGCAAGCGCGCGCTGCTGGCAGATGTCGTCGAGGCGATCATCGCCGCAGTTTATCTGGACGGCGGTTACAAGAGCGCGAGCGAGTTCGTCCACCGGCTGCTCAGCGACGAGTTGACGGAGGCGAACCCGGAACAGGCCGCCGCCGACGATTACAAGACGATGTTGCAGGAGCGCGTGCAGGCGACTTTCCACGTTACGCCGACCTACAACGTGGTGAACACGGAAGGGCCGCCGCACCGGCGCACGTTCCACGTCGAAGTGGTCTTTGCGGACAACGCCGTGCCGGGCGCGGGTTCGACGATCAAGGCGGCCGAAATGGACGCCGCGCGTCGCGCGCTCGAACAACCGAACCTCGCGGCGCAGCCGGAAGCGCAACAGGCCGAAGCGGCGGATTGAAAAGTAAAGTGAGGCTTAAAAAATAGAGCGACGGGGAGTGCGGCTTGCGGTCGCCCCGCGCGATTCTCTACGATAATTTTATGAGCAATGATTCCCGTTCGACGATTGTTGAAAAGTTGCCGGAGACGCCTGCGGACAGGGCGACGCAAAAGAGCGCGGCGCGCTTGACCGGAGAAGAAGAAGCGGCGCGAGGCGTCGGCGCGGCGAAGGCGGAGATAAAACCGCCGTACCCGGGGCCGCCGCGCAGCGTGTGGCGCGAGTATTTCGAGTCGCTCGTGGTGACGGCGATCATGGCTCTGTTCGGCATGACGTTCGTTGTGCAGGCGGTGAAAGTCCCGACGGGGTCGATGCAGAACACGATCACCATCGGCGATCACCTGCTCGTCAACAAGTTCATCTTCGCGCCCGGCGCGGGGTCTCTGCCGTTCCTGCCGCAGCGCGAGATCAGGCGCGGCGACATCGTGGTCTTCAAATATCCCGGCAACCCCATCGAGCCTTGGCGCGACACGCCGAACGATCCGGGCAACAAACAGTACGTCACCAACTACGTCAAGCGCGTCATCGGCTTGCCCGGCGACCGCATCGAACTGCGCGGCACGAGCATCATCATCAACGGCGAACGGCTGAACGAGCGCGTCATCACGGCCATCAACCACCCGAACGATCCGTCCACCGAAGGCAACGAGGAACTCGCGCCGCTCACGATGGAGGCCGACCCGCCGCCGCAGGGCGAAGGAGCGTACACCGTCGCTTACAGTCCCTCCTCGCGCCTCGGCGACGACGATCACAATCTGCCCATCTACAAACTCTT
Source organism: Pyrinomonadaceae bacterium (assembly GCA_035940695.1). Taxonomy (GTDB): domain Bacteria; phylum Acidobacteriota; class Blastocatellia; order Pyrinomonadales; family Pyrinomonadaceae; genus JAIVJZ01. The sequence continues at coordinate 18,137 of DASZEQ010000010.1, forward strand.
CAACGGGCAGAAGACCATCGTTGTTCCCCCCGACTCGTATTTCATGATGGGCGACAACCGCGATAACAGTCTCGACAGTCGTTACTGGGGATTCGTTCCGCGCGATCTCATCATCGGCCGCGCGTTGTTCGTCTACTGGTCTTACGACGAAAGCGCGCCCTCCGGCGGCTTCCCCTACATTCAAGACTTTTTCCGCAACACGCGTTGGAGCCGTACCGGCGCGATGATCAAATAACAGGATACGAACAAGGGTCGCGTCCGCGTGCGGCGCGAAGGGGATAGATCGATGTTTGGACGTTTGTGGCAACTTGGGGGATTAGGCTGGAAGGAACTGGCGAAGCGCGTCTGGTCGGAGGTTAACGAAGACGACATCTTCGGACGCTCCGCTCAACTCTCTTACTACTTTCTGCTCGCGCTCTTTCCGCTCCTGCTGTTCATCACGGCGGTGCTCGGCCAGTTTGCCGACGCCGGAAGCGAACTGCGCGAGAATCTTTTGAGTTTGCTCGGCTCGGTCGTGCCGCAGGAGGCGGGCGACCTCATCCACGAGACCATCGAAAAAGTGGAAGAAGGTTCGGGCGGCGGCAAAATCTCCTTCGGCATCCTCGCCACGCTCTGGGCGGCCTCAAACGGCATGACCGCCATCTGCCAGACGCTGAACATCGCCTACGAGGTGGAAGAAGGGCGGCCGTGGTGGAAGGTGCGTCTCATCTCGCTCGGCCTGACAATCGCGCTCGCCGTCCTGATCCTCTCCGCGCTGACGCTGATGCTCTTCGGCGGCCACATCGCCGAATATATCGCCGCGAGTTTCAGCTTCGGGCAGGTGTTCGTTTGGGGCTGGAAGATTTTGCAGTGGCCGGTGGTGCTCATCTTCGTGCTCGCGGCCTTCGGCCTCATCTACTATCTCGCGCCCGACGTGAAGGAACGCAGTTGGCACTGGGTCAGCCCCGGCGCGGCCGTCGCCGTCGTCCTCTGGCTCGTCGTCTCGTTCGGCTTCCGCGCCTACCTCAGCTACTTCAACTCGTATAACGCCACCTACGGCTCGCTCGGCGCGGTCATCATTCTCATGCTCTGGTTTTACCTGACCGGCGCGGCCATCCTGATCGGCGGCGAAGTCAACTCCGAGATCGAACTGGCGACGACCGGAAAGGCCGAGAAGCAGATTGATCCGAGCGCGGCGAAACCTTCTTCGCCGACCGCTCCCAAGCCGCAACCGGCGGGCGCGAAAACTCCGGGCGAACTGGCCGCCGCCGCACGCCGCCGCGAAAGAGAGCGTAGAAAGTGAACCGTCAAAAGCAGTAAATCGTGAATCGTAAATCGTAAATAGATAAAACCCTGCTTCGCTTTTTCTATTCACGATTTACGATTCACGATTTACTGCCTTCATTCGCTGATCCCTGCCAGCGCGAGGCCGAGCAGCATGATCTTTTTGATGCCTTTGTAGAGCGGTTCGATCTCGCAGTTTTCGGTGAGCGCGTGAGAGTCGGCGCAGGGGCCTGCGCCGGTGGAGATGGATGAGATGCCCGCGAGCAAGGCCGCGCTCGAATTGTTCGACCCCGTCATGGTGATCGGCGGATTGTCGAAGCCGAGCGCGAGGTGGACGGATTCGGCCGTGCGTACGAGCAGCGAGTTGCGGTGATTGGGAATCTGCGCGGACGGGGAAGTCGAGATTACTTCCGTTTTGACGGTCATGCCCGCGCGCTTCGCCTCCTCCTGAATGATGGCGTTGATCTTGCGTTCCAGATCGGCGATCACTTCGTTGTCGGTCGAGCGCAGATCGACGGTAAACCACGCGTCGGCCGCCTTCGCGTTGACGACCTCCGAGCCGCCGAGCATCCCGATGTTCAAGTTCGACGAAGGCGTGGTCGGCACTTCCAACTCATAGATACGCGAGATGGCGCGGGCTAAGGGCAGGGTCGCGGAATAGGGCGGCGTGCGCGAGCGCGTGTGGCCGCCGGGGCCGATGAAGTGGTGCTTGTACCAGTTGATGCCGATGCCGCCGTAGGTGAAGCCCTCGTAGCCGCCGTCGAGCGCGATGTAGTGATCGATCTTGCCCTTGTTATCTTTGATGTACTCCTCCGCGCCGCGCAAGGCGGTCTCTTCCTCCACGGTGAAGACGAAGACGAGGTCGCCGCGCGTCTTGATGCGCGCCGCGTCGAGCGCGCGGATCATGGCGAGCAGGGCTTCGATGTTGCGCGTGTCGTCGCCGATGCCGGGGGCGTAAACGCGGCCGTCGCGGATCGTGGCCTTGATCTTCAAGCCTTCCTGAAAGACCGTGTCGAGATGCGCGTCGAAGACGATGCGGGGGCCGCCGCCCGTGCCCTTGCGCTCGGCGATCAAGTTGCCCGTCGCGTCGTAATGGACGTTCGACAACTTGTAGCCGCGCAGTATTTTTTCGATGTACTCGGCGCGCGGCCGCTCCTTGCCCGACGGCGCGTTGATCTCCGTGATCGCCACCCATTCGCGCAGCGTCTCGGCGCGGTCTGTGTCCACGAAGGCAAAAGCCGTCTGGACGGCGGGGCGGTTCAACAAGGCTCTGGTTTGTTCCACCGTCAACTGCGCGCCGCTTTCGGCGGGGAGGGTGGTGAGGCAGAGCAAAAGCGCGGCGAGTCGCAACAGGATGCGGGGCGTGCGGGTCATCAATCTCACTCCTTCAAGTGTGCTCAAACGGGGAGAAATTAATCAACGTTGCCAGTAGTGCTTGATCTTCTGCGGGAGCAGTTGGAAGGGGACATACTCGGCGCGTCGCCCGGCGCGTCGCATCTCCTCGACCATCCGCATCGCGCCGTCGGCGTTGCGCGTGTGGACGAGGATCGTGGCCGCGGCCTGCATCTGCGGGTTGGCGGCCAGCCACGCGGCGACGGCGTAGCCGGTGCGCTCGTCGTCGTGCGCGGAAGATTTATAGTGTTCGGGCAGCAGGTCGTGGTCGAGGAAGATGGCGTCGTAGAAGTTCTGCGAGAGCAGTTCGATGGCGCGGCGCGGTTCGACGGCGATGTCGAGGTGGTCTCCGGCGAAACGGGCGTCGAACCAATCGTGCCGCGATACGTCGTCGTCGAGGAGGAAGATGCGAATCGCGCCGCGCCCCCGCGCGGAGGCGTCGCTCAAACCGAGTTTGCCGAGTAGTCCCTGCCAGATGCTCATAAATGCGAAGAGCAAATTTGCACGCGCCCGGCGAGCGCGTGTTGCATTATCTCCGTGATAAAATTAGTATGTCGAAAGGGAATATAGCATAGACGCTTGAGCCACGACGACAGAGCCAGTCCCCCACAGCCGCCCGATACGTTTAATTCATTGATGCCGTTTCCGAGGTCGCCCCGCGCCGCTTCGGACGACGAGCACGCTTTAATATAGACGATGGCGAAGTGCCCTTACTGTAAAAGACCACTACCCGGTCTCGGTCTCAAATGCCGCGCCTGCCGCCGCTACGTGCTCGGCTGGCCGCACGTCCTGCTGCTCTCTATCTTCGTGCTCATCTCGCTCGCCGTCATCCTCGAATTAGTTCTCAGCCTGCTTTGAGCGCGCTTCGGAGGCCACGCTCTACGGCGCGAGCCGCGTCGATGCGCCGGGGCGTAAACGGTGAAGTTGAATGATAAAGTTCCGACAAAATTGTTGTGTTTTGCCCCGCCCGTAAGATCGTCTTGCATTATCAATTTCGGATGCTATAATCCGCCCCGTTCCCTCAGGGATAAACATTTTTGAGGAGTTCAAAAATCAGGCCGCACACCCGAAGTCATACCCCGCGCGGCTTTGTTCCAAAGTTCAATCAAGCATTAACCGCCGAGCAGGATGTCTTCCGACAACGCCAAAAAGATACCGCCTCTGCGCGCCGTGCCTGAGAAGGACACGGGGACGCCCGCGCTGCCCTTCGACGGCGCGACCCCAACCGGCGGCGACAAGGCGGCGGCGCAATCGGGCGAGTCTCCCTCGTCGTGCGTCTACTGCTACGGTTCGGGCATGGAGGTGGTGGCGGGCAAGGGCGCGCGCCGCTGCCGCTGCCGCGAGCAGGGCGGGCGGACGAAGATGCTCGAAGGCGCGCGCATCCCGCGCCGCTACGACGGGTGTTCGCTCCACAACTATTTCCCCGCTCCCAACAACGGCACGCAACTCAAGGCCTTCAACTACGCCTTTCGCCTCGTGCGCGAATACCCGGCCGTGGATCGCGGGCTGTTGTTTATGGGCACGGTCGGCGTCGGCAAGACGCACCTCTCGGTCGCCATCCTGCGCGGCCTGATGGAGAAAGGCGTGCCCTGCCTGTTCTACGAATTCGGCTCGCTCCTGAAAGAGATTCAAGACTCTTACAACAAGATTTCGCACACGTCCGAACTGCGCCTGCTCGCCCCCGTCTACCAAGCGGAGGTGCTCGTGCTGGACGAACTCGGCGCGTCGAAACCGACCGATTGGGTGCGCGACACCATGATGCAGATCATCGGCACGCGCTACAACGACAAAAAGCTCACCATCTTCACCACTAACTATCTCGACGCGCGCCGCGCCGCGACCGACGAGACGTTGGAAGACCGCGTCGGCGTCCGTCTGCGCTCGCGCCTCTTCGAGATGTGCAAGACCGTCCACATCGAAGGCGAAGACTATCGCCGCCGCTTCGACACGCAACAAACTTCTTAGCCCGTCCGCCCCCTCCCGGCGTTTTCTCCCGGCACATAGACATATACTCCCGACGCGGCCTCGCCGGACGCGAGCCTCGATTGTCGGGTTGCGCGCACGCGACGGGTTAAGTCCTACCCAAATCAGAATGGTTCTGGTAAGTTTGGCGACACGGAAAAACATCACATTCAAATTGATCTTCAAGGGGGACGTATGGCTGACACGGACGCGGATGACGCTCTCGGGCAGGGGATGAACACGCTCGTCGATACGAGCAAGTCAACCTCCGAGGCTTTCACCATCATCGGCACGGAGTTGATTGAAGTGAAGGCGATGCTGATGACGTTGATTGATTTACAGAAGGCGGTCTTGTTCGCTTCGGGGTCGCCCGAAAGCGAACTGGAGACCAACGTGCAAAACCTGCTCGACGGCTATCGCAAAAGATTCATGTCGCAAATGGCGGGGCGGATCAAAGAGGCTGCGGAGCAGGCGTAGGCCACGAGAGGCGGCACGCACGCATGCGCGTGTGAACGCGCGCCCGCGGCGCACGCGGCGTGCAGAGGGGGTTTTTGAGTATGAAACGAATCGTGATCCTTGCGTTGATGGTCGCGTGTTTGCAGTCGTCTTGTATCATGGTGGGCGGCTATTCAAGCCGGGGCGGCTGGTTCTTCTGGCCGGGCGGATTGGGGATTCTACTTTTGATCGTCGTCGTGCTGCTGCTCGCGCGCAGAAGGCGCGGTTAAGAGCGCGACACCTTCAAAGCGCGCAACATCGCAGGCACAGCGAACAGCAGAGGAAGATGAAGAACGGATTTGAGATCGCAAATTTGAGATCGCAAATTTGTTGAGATCGCAAATTTGTGATCGTCTCTCGCTTGGCTCTTGCGTGCCCCGTCTGTGGCCTCTGTGTCTCTGTGTCGAACGCGGCCGGTCAGAGTCAATTGCGTTTCGCGGTAGCTCAGGGTTTCTTGGCGCGGTAGCGTTTCATCTCGGCGAGATACTTTTCGAGCGAGGGCTTGAGCGCGGCGTCGAGCGCGATGGCCTGCGTGAAGTCCTGTTCCGCCAGTTCCACTTTGCCTTGTTGGAGACGAATGACGCCGCGATTGGCGTAGGCTTGGGCGAGGGCGGGGTTGATGGCGATAGCCATGTTGAAATCGGCGAGCGCGCCCTTCGTGTCGCCCCGCTCTTCGAGCAGCGTGCCGCGGTTGACATAGGCGACGGCGTCGCGCGGGTTGGCCGCAATCGCCAGTTCAAAGTCGGCGAGCGCGCCTGCGGCGTCTTTCTTCGTTTTGCGGGCGATGCCGCGGTTGGTGTAGGCGTCGGCCTGCTGTGGGTCAAGTTGGATAGCTTTGGTGAAATCGGCGATGGCGCGTTCGGCGTCGCCGCGCGCCAGCAGGGCATTGCCGCGCGAGACGTAGAGACCCGCATCGTCGGCCTTGAGTTCGATGGCCTGATTGAAGTCTGCGATGGCCGCGTCGAGGTTGCGCATCAACTGGCGAACGATGCCGCGATTAAAATAGGCTTCGACGAGCTTGGGGGCTAACGAGATGGCCTGCGTGTAGTCGGCGAGGGCTTTCTCCAACTCATTTTTACTCTGGCGCGCGGCGGCGCGATTGAAGTAGCCGAGCGCGCCCTGCGGGTTGTGTTTGATCGCGTTGTCGTAGTCGGCAATCGCGCCTTCGATGTCGCCTTTGGCCTGCCGCGCGTTGCCGCGATTGTTGTAGGCGATGCTGAAGTCCGGCTGGATGGCGAGCGTCGCGTCGAAGTCGGCGATGGCTTCGTCCAGTTTCCCCGACTCCGCGCGGACGATGCCGCGATTGTAGAATGCTCTCAGGTCGCGCGGGTTGGCCGCCACCGCCTTGTCGAGATCGAGCAGCGCGGCGTTCAGATCACCCTTCGACATAAGCAGGTTGGCGCGGTTGATATAGATGGTGACGAGCGTGATGGCGTCGGGCTTGAGGGCGATGGCCTGATCGTAGTCGGCGAGCGCGCCGTCGAGGTCTTGCTTCGCCTGTCTCTCTACGCCGCGATTGTAAAAGTCTTCGGGGGTCTTCGGCGTCTGCGCCGGGGAGGAGTGAGCGGCGACAAGGAGCAGAAAAAGCGTGAGACACAAAAAACGACGCATGTGCTAACTCCGTTTCAGGGGTTATGAGGTTCGTGCTCCAAAGAGCCATTATGTATAATGACCCGCTTCGTTCGAGGGAAACAAGGCAATCTTAAGCTAACCCGCGGTGGAATCGTAAATGCCCAAACGCACAGACCTCCATAAGATTCTCGTGATCGGCTCGGGGCCAATTGTCATCGGGCAGGCTGCGGAGTTCGATTATTCCGGCACGCAGGCTTGCCGCGTGCTCAAGCAGGAAGGCTACAAGGTGGTGCTCGTCAACTCGAACCCGGCGACGATCATGACCGACCCGGAGACGGCCGACCACACTTACATCGAACCGCTCACCGTGGCCTGCATCACCGAGATCATACGCAAGGAGAGACCCGACGCGCTCCTGCCGACCGTCGGCGGGCAAACCGCGCTCAATCTCGCCGTCGCGCTCGCAGATGCGGGCGTGTTGGAAGAGTTTGGGGTGGAGATGATCGGGGCGAAGCGCGAGGCCGTGAAGATCGCAGAGGATCGCCAACTGTTCAAACAGGCGATGGACGAGGAAGGCTTGCCGATGCCGCGCGGGGGCTTCGCGCGTTCGTGGAGCGAGGCCGAACAACTCGTGGAGGCGACCGGGTATCCCGCCATCATTCGCCCCAGTTTTACGCTCGGCGGGTGGGGCGGCGGCATCGCGTTCAACCCGGAAGAGTATGAAGAGATCGTCAGGCACGGGCTGGCCGCCTCTCCGATCAGCGAAGTCTTGATCGAGGAATCGATCCTCGGCTGGAAAGAGTATGAACTCGAAGTCATGCGCGACCTGCATGACAACGTGGTCATCATCTGCTCGATTGAAAACTTCGACCCGATGGGCGTCCACACGGGCGACTCGATCACGGTCGCGCCCGCGCAGACTTTAACGGACGTGGAATATCAGGTCTTGCGCGACATGGCGATCAAGGTGATTCGCAAGGTCGGCGTCGAGACGGGCGGCTCGAACATCCAGTTCGCCGTCAGTCCCGAAAACGGCGACGTGCGGATCATCGAGATGAACCCGCGCGTCTCCCGTTCGAGCGCGCTCGCCTCGAAGGCGACCGGCTTTCCCATCGCCAAGATCGCGGCGAAACTTGCCGTCGGCTACACGCTCGACGAGATTCCGAACGACATCACGAAGAAGACGCCCGCCTCGTTCGAGCCGACGATTGACTACGTCGTGGCGAAGATTCCGAAGTGGAACTTCGAGAAGTTTCGCGAGGCCGAAGATGTGCTCGGCACGCAGATGAAGTCGGTCGGCGAAGTGATGGCAATCGGGCGCACGTTCAAGGAAGCTCTCTTCAAGGGCTTGCGCTCGCTCGAAGCGACGAAGCCGCTGCGTCTCACAGACGTGCCCGCCGACGAGTTGCAACGCAAACTCGCGCGCCCCAACTCGCAACGCTTCTCCTACATCACCTACGCCTTGCAGCACGGCGTCACCATCGAAGAGGTGCATCGCCTGTCAGGTATCGACCCGTGGTTTCTCGAACAACTGCAAGACGTGATCCTGATTCAAGATCGCATCTTGGGGCGCACGCTCGAAGAGATTTCCGCCGACGATCTGCGCGAGGCGAAGGAGGTCGGGCTATCGGATCGCCGCATCGCATATCTGACGAAGCGCACGGAGGATGAGGTGCGCGCCCACCGCAAGGGTCTGGGCATCGTGCCCGTCTACAAGCGGGTGGACACGTGCGGCGCAGAGTTTGAATCCTTCACGCCCTACCTCTATTCGACCTACGAGGAAGAGGACGAATCCGCGCCGACCGACCGCCGCAAGATCATGATTCTCGGCTCAGGCCCCAACCGCATCGGGCAGGGCATCGAGTTCGATTATTGCTGCTGCCATGCCGCGTTCGCGCTCTCGGAGGCGGGCTTCGAGACCATCATGGTCAACTGCAACCCCGAAACCGTCTCGACCGATTACGACACCTCCGACCGTCTCTACTTCGAGCCGCTCACGTTCGAGGACGTGATGAACATCATCGACGTGGAGCGGCCGGAAGGCGTCATCGTGCAGTTTGGCGGGCAGACGCCTCTGAACCTCGCGGTGAGGCTCGAAGAAGCGGGCGCGCCCATCATCGGCACGTCGCCGGATTCGATAGACCTCGCCGAAGACCGCAAACGCTTCGGCACGCTCCTGACCAAACTCGGCATCCCGCAGCCGGAGAACGGCACGGCCACGTCTCCGGCAGAGGCCATCGTCGAGGCCACGCGCATCGGTTATCCAGTGCTCGTGCGCCCGTCGTACGTGCTCGGCGGGCGGGCGATGGCGATTGTTTACGACGAGAAGAGTCTGGACGAATACATGCGTACCGCCGTGGACGCGTCGCCGCAAAAGCCGATCCTGATCGACAAGTTTCTCGAACGCGCGGCGGAGTTCGACGTGGACGCGCTGGCAGACGTGGACACATGCGTCGTCGCCGGAATCCAAGAGCACATCGAGGAAGCGGGCATTCATTCGGGCGACTCGTCGTGCGTGCTGCCGCCCGTGCGCATCGCGCCCGAACACGTCGAGACGATGCGCCACTACACCCGGATGCTCGCCAAGGCTCTGGAGGTGCGCGGACTTTTGAACATCCAGTTCGCGATTAAAGACGACCGCGTGTACGTGTTGGAAGTGAACCCGCGCGCGTCGCGCACCGTGCCTTTCGTGTCGAAGGCGACGGGCGTGCCGCTGGCGCGCATCGCCGCGCTCGTGATGGCGGGGCGGCCGCTCGCGTCCTTCAACCTGCCGCCGGATTTGAGCGTCGACCGTTTCTTCATCAAGTCGCCGGTCTTCCCGTTCGTCAAGTTCGCGGGCGTTGACCCGATACTCGGCCCGGAAATGCATTCGACGGGCGAGGTGATGGGCATCGGTGATACGTTCGGCGAAGCTTACGGCAAGGCGATGATGGGCGCGGGGCTGGTGCTGCCGTCGTGTCATGGAACGGCTTTTATCAGCGTCAGCGACTCGGACAAGGGGCAGTCGGTTGTGCTCGCGCGCAAGCTCGCGCGGCTCGGCTTCCGCCTCACGGCGACCGTAGGCACGGCGGCGCGGCTCACCGAAGTGGGGTTGGACGTGGAGACGGTCTTCAAGGTCAACGAGGGGCGGCCGAACATCGTGGACATGATCAAGCAGGGCGAGATCGTGCTGGTCATCAACACGCCTTTGGGGCGCGCTTCGCACTTCGACGAACAGGCCATTCGCCGCGCCGCGCTGCAACAGAACGTGCCGTGCGTGACGACGATGACCGGCGCGCAGGCTCTCGTCGCGGCCATCGGCGCGTGCGACGGCGGCATCACGATCAGGCCGGTCTCATTGCAGGAACTGCACGCGGGCGTCGTCGCGGCCAAATAGTTTCAAGTTTCAGGTTTCAAGTTTCAGGACGGACAGGCTTCAAGTTTCAGGTTTCAGGTTTCAAGTCTGAATGTCCCTTTGTCTTTAACTTGAAACCTGAAACCTGAAACTTGAAACCTAATAGAGCGAACCGGAGGCGAGCAGCATGGAGATTAATTCACCGAAGGGCATCAAGCAGATTCTCAACGAGTGCAAGACGATTGCCGTAGTGGGGCTGTCGTCGAACACTTGGCGTGCTTCAAACAGCGTCTCGGCATACATGCAGAGCAAGGGCTATCGCATCATCCCCGTCAATCCGAACGAGACGGAGGTGCTCGAAGAGAAGGCTTACGCGTCGCTCGCGGAAGTGCCCGAGCAGTTCCAACTCGTCAACGTGTTCCGCCGTTCCGAGGAAGCGGGCGAGGTGGTGGACGAAGCCATTCGCGCGGGCGCGAAAGCCGTCTGGCTGCAAGAGGGCGTCATCGATGTGGCGGCCGCCAAACGCGCGCTCGATGCCGGGCTGCTCGTCGTCATGGATCGCTGCATCCTCAAAGAGCACGCACGCATGCAACGCGCGCTGCGGAACGTCGAGACAGATGATTAACGACGAAGCGGGGAGGCGAAACGTCGGACTGAAAGCTAAAAGCGATTGCTTTAGTTCATCGCCCTGCGTTCATCCTTAATATTTATGGCCGAACAGATTCGAGCCGTGTGATCACACTTAACGACTCGTGCGTGGTGTTGGCTAGTAGGTTAGATGTCATCATGTTCCCCAACTCAGACCCTGCCCGGATACCCGAAAGTGACTTAGACATCCTGACAATTACGTGTAAAAGCCTGTAAGTTTGAAGCTTTATTCCCTCACAATGGTAAAGACAAAACGATGCGCGTGCGCTGGAGGACCTATGCGCGGTCACGAAGCTAAACATATAGTTCGAAAACTGAGGCTCTAGTACGTGGTATGGTGTAGCAATTTTCAACTTACACAGCTGGGCTTGGAAGCATCGTTATTGTTCTTCCTAAGGGGAAGATCGAGTGGGAGGAGATATGCTTAAGAAATCACCTATCAAAATACAGGCCAGCAAGAAGCAGCAGACACCCGAGGAGATTGCAGAAGAGAGAATTGCAAAGTGGAGGCCTAAAAAGGGCAAGAGATGGGAAACACATGAAGCGGGCTGGGGAGTTCGTGTTACTTGGAGCGCGCTTGACCTGAAAGCTCTTGGGCTAAAGAGAGTACCGGAGAGTTTGCGTAGAGTTAGTGATATTGAAGTTCTTGACTTAGCTGAAAACGAGATTCATGAGTTACCAAAGTGGATAGGAGAACTTAAAACGCTCAAGGGTATCAATCTTGGTGGTAACCGACTCCGTACGTTGCCAATAGAGATTGGTTTGTTGAGGGATCTCCGCTTTTTGCTTTTGCAGAGGAATCGGCTTGAGACGCTACCGGAGGCACTTCGTCGGACGCCCCTTGATTACTTAGTGTTGGATGGAAACCCTAAGCTGAGATTACCTGACAGCTTACTCAGAATACATAATGCTGAAGAGATCCTCCGTTATTATTTCGAGTCGCGTGGAGAAAAAGGCGGGCCTTTGCTTGAGCTAAAGCTTCTTTTGGTCGGACGTGGGCGTGCAGGAAAGACGACGTTGGTAAAACGACTCGCGGGAGAGGATCCCGATGCACACGAGTCTGAAACCCATTCTATCTCGATTCGGGAATTGATGCTCTATTGTAATAATCGTCAGGTGAGGTCGAGGGCGTGGGATTTTGGGGGGCAGGAGATACTTCATGCCACGCATCAGTTCTTTCTCACTGAGCGCAGTCTGTACCTGCTGGTGCTTGAGCCGCGCACCGGGCTGGCGCAGCGCGATGCAGAATACTGGTTGAAGCTGATTGAGACTCAGGGCAATGGGTCGCCGGTAATTGTAGCGATGAATTGGAGTCACGGACGACCATGGAAAGTGGATGAGGTGAAGCTGCACCGGAAGTTTCCATTCATCGTCGGCTTTATCCCGACAGATGCGTTATATGGTGATGGAATTGAAAGGTTGCGTCGCAAGATTAATGAGACGGTCGAAAAGCGCATGCCCGATGTGTGGCTTCCTTTTCCGAAGCGTTGGCGAAAGATCAAGGATGAAGTGAGCGGGATGCGGGACAATTTCCTCACTTACAGACGATACGTAAATCTCTGTAAGCGGAGTGGAGAAAAGCGGCCGGCTGCGCAGTCTGACCTTGCGGGAATTCTACACGCGCTGGGATTGGCACTCTACTTCGGAAACGACCCGCGTCTTCACGATACAAGGGTGCTCAATCCCGGTTGGGTGACGGGCGGCGTTTATGCCGTCATCCGGTCTCAATCAGTGGCGAAAAATGACGGTCAACTTGCGGTCGCTGACATGCCGCAAGTCTTACGGGAAGCCGAAGAAAAAAATGTCATCAAAGTGTCTGATTATCCGCCGAAAACTCACGGCTTCATTCTTGATTTGATGCGTGCCTTTCAGCTCTGCTACGCGAGCGAAGAGGAGGAAGGGAAGCCTACACGATATCTAGTGCCAGAACTACTCTCGGAGTTTGAACCGAGAATGGAGGAGCGATGGGAGAGAGCACCGGTGCGTCTGCGCTATCGTTACGAGGTGCTGCCACCGGGTTTCCTGCCGCGTTTCATTGTGCGCACTCACGCGCTGAGTGAGGATGCGCCGCACTGGCGACATGGCGTGGTGTTGCGCCATGCGACGGCAGCAGCATTGATCCGCGCCGAAACGGATCGGCCGGAACTACATGTGTTCATCCTTGGCGGCAGCGAGGAGAGACGCGGCGTGCTGGTGGCAATGGTGCGCCGGGAGCTGGAATCACTCCACGATGAATTGAAGATACAGTCAGTCGAAGAGTTGGAACTGACAGGGGAAAGTGAACAATGGATCAGCGTCAGATCGTTACGGGAGGTTGAAAAACCCGGCGTCGCGACGCAAAAGCTGCCGGTTCAGCCTGAGGGTACGGCGGAGGTGAACGTTGCGCGCGAACTTAACAAGCTACTCCCGGCCTCTGCACGTGCAATAGATCGCGCGCCCGAAACTGCGCCGACGCCAGTTAGAGTGTTTGTCAGTTATGCACATGATGATGAGCGACAACTCAAACGGCTCGATGCCATTCTTGATGTGCTAGAGCAGCAACATGGGCTTACGTCGTGGCTCGACAAGCGGTTGATTGCTGGCTCGGAATGGGATGAGGAAATTCGTCGTCGGCTTGAGGAGATGGATATTTTCCTGTTCATCGCTAGTCAAACCTCTCTGGTGCGCCCGTACATTAGAGACCCTGAGTTGCGCCGTGCCAGAGAACGACACGCCAAGCATGAAGTCGAGGTTGTGACTGTCAAACTCGAACCCTGCGCGTGTGATGATGACCCTTTTCTAGGAGGGCTACAGCGACTTGCCTCACAGTTTCAAAGCATTGCCCAAGCCAAGCTGAAATCTACCGCTTGGGATCAAGTTCGAAAAGATTTATTGCCGGTAATCAAGCGTGTGCGCCAGAGAAAAGATGGCATGAAAGGTTGATTGATTCCAAATGTCTATCCTAATGCGAGCGGTGGTGATCACGTCGAGCGATGCGTGCGCGCGCGGCGAGCGTGCGGACGAGTCGGGCGCGGCATTGGTGGAGTTGCTTGGCGAGTTGGGCGCGGAGATCGTGGCGGCGGAGGTATTGGCGGACGATCTCGAACCGCTCAGAGATAAGCTGCGCGTCTACGCCGAACGCCCGGACGTGAATTTGATCGTGACGACGGGCGGGACGGGCTTTAGCCCCCGCGACAACACGCCGGAGGCGACGCGCGCCGTCATCGAACGCGACGCGCCCGGACTTGCCGAGGCGATGCGCGCGGAGACTTTGCGGCAGACACCGACGGCGATGATCTCGCGCGGCGTGTGCGGCATCCGCGCGGGCACGCTGATCATAAACCTGCCGGGCGCGCCACAGGCTGTGCGCGAATGCTTCGCGGTGATCCGCCCCGTGCTCGGCCACGCCGTCACGCTGCTGGCCGGGCGTTCGCATGAGGAAGCGAAAGAAGCTTAAAGAACAAGGCGAAAAGGTTAAGGGGAGAAAAAGGACAAAGGCGTAGAGGTAGAAAACAGGAAGCGGGGCGCAACCTTGAATGGCTGCGCCCCGCTTCCTGTTTTCTACCTTTATTCTTGACCTTTACTTGTAGCTTTACTCTTTCCTTTTACTCTCTACTCTTGTCCTGTGCGCCTTCAGAACTGGCCGGGTTGCGGTGCGCCCGGGTCACCGAACCGCTTCCGGTATTCCACCGAGTTGATGAACCCCCGCACCATCGTCCGGTAATCTCCCGGATGCGTGTTCAGATACGCCAGCCATGCTGCAAGCCCGCTCGCTTCCGCATCCCTGCGCAAATACCCGAAGTATTCCATC
>DASZEQ010000011.1:0-145757 GCA_035940695.1 Pyrinomonadaceae bacterium
AGCGCAGCGCGACTGGGGACATGCGAAGGACTACGTGCGGGCGATGTATCTGATGTTGCAGCAGGAGGAGGCGGACGACTTCGTGGTGGCGACGGGCGAGACGCACACGGTCAGAGAGTTCTGCGAGCGGGCGTTTGCGGAAGTGGGATTAGACTGGGAGCGATACGTGCGGGTGGACGAGCGCTACCTGCGACCGGCGGAAGTAGATTTACTGGTGGGAGACGCGGGGAAAGCGCGAGAGCAACTAGGGTGGGAGCCGGAGTACACGTTTGCGGAGATGATCAAGGAGATGGTGGAAGCCGACCTCCACACCGCCGCCAAAGAAAACCGCACTGCGGACGCCGCCGGGCGTGGGTGACGCCCGCAGTGAGTTAGAAATATCGACCGTCCCGCGCCGCGTCAACGCATCTTTGGCGCGTGATATACTCGCCCGCGCCGGTTTCTTTTAAGACACGGTTTCGCCGTTTGGAGTCGCCGCAGCATCGCAAGTTATAGTCGAAGTCACAGATGAGTTCTCAAGAGCACATAACCGACGCGCGCACGGGCACGGTGAAAGGGCCGGGCGAGCGGCCGCACGAATTTCTTTTCATCACGGCGGACAACCGGCGTGCGCGCATCGGCGAGTTCGTCTATTACATGGCGCGCGACGGCGCGGACGTGCGGCAGATTTTGGGGAACATCACCGCGCGCAAACTCGTGCGTAATTTGCCCGACGCGTTTTTGTCCGACCCGGAGACGCCGCCCGCCGTTATCTCCGCGCTCATCGGACTCGACGGCGAAGGCTGCGAGTTGTATGAGATCACGGTCGAAACCATCGGTTACTTTCATCCGCGCATGGGCGATTTCGTCAACCCGCGCATCCCGCCGAACGCGGGCGACGCGGTCTTTCTCGCTTCTTCGGAGACGCTTGCGGGCGTGCTCAGTTCGCGGCGCGTGAACGAGACGGGCGCGGCGCATCTCGGCAGTCTCCTGACGCGCAACGCGGGCGAAGTGCCCGTCGTGCTCTCGGTCAAAGATGTCGTCTCGACGCACCTCGCCATTCTCGCTTCGACCGGCGCGGGGAAAAGTTATACGGCGGGTGTGCTCGTCGAAGAGTTGATGATGCCGCACAACCGCGCGGCCGTGCTCATCGTCGATCCGCACGGCGAGTACGACACGCTGCGTTCGATTGAAAGCGACGCGCATTTCCGCGCTGCGGACGGCTATCAACCCGAAGTCAAAATCTTCACGCACGACCGCGTGCGCGTCCGTTTCTCGTCGCTCACGGAGGCCGACATCAAATATCTCCTGCCCGAAGGCGCAAGCGACAAGATGCTGCATTATCTCTCGCAGGCTTACCGGAAGCTGACGGCGGGCGAGCGCGGCGCGCGCGGGCTTTGGGGCTATCACGATCTGCGCGATCTGGTGACGGCGGAAAAGTACGGCGACGAAGACGCGCGCGGGGGCGGCGGGTCGGGCGGCAACGCCGGTTCGATTGACGCGCTCCTGTGGCGTCTGGACAATCGTTTCGACCGTCACGATTCGATCTTTTCGGACAACGAGCATATCGAACTCAAGGAACTCTTTCGACCGGGACGCTGCACCGTGCTGCAACTCTCGGACATCGAACAGCACGAGCAGCAGGTGGTCGTGGCGACGCTTCTGCGCCGCGTCAACAAGGCGCGCATGGCAACCGTGCGCGGCGAGGCCGACACGGCGAGCGAGAGTTTCCTGCCCTATCCGGTCTTCACGCTGCTCGAAGAAGCGCACCGCTTTGCGCCCGCCGGGCAACCGGTCGTCTCGACCAACATCCTCAAGCAGATACTCTCCGAAGGGCGCAAGTTCGGCGTCGGCATTGGCCTCATCACGCAGCGTCCGGGCAAACTCGATCAAGACGTGCTCTCGCAGTGCATGACGCAGGTCATCATGCGGATCGTCAACCCGATTGATCAGGACACGGTGGCGAAGTCGGTCGAAGGCGCGGGGCGTCAGTTGTTGAACGAACTCCCG
This sequence comes from Pyrinomonadaceae bacterium, assembly GCA_035940695.1. Taxonomy (GTDB): domain Bacteria; phylum Acidobacteriota; class Blastocatellia; order Pyrinomonadales; family Pyrinomonadaceae; genus JAIVJZ01. The sequence goes on from DASZEQ010000011.1 coordinate 1,990, forward strand.
GCTCTGACGAAGGGGCAGGCGATCTTAAGCGGCGTGGGCGTCAACACGCCGGTCATGTGTCGCGTGCGCGAACGCCTCACCAAACACGGCGGCGAAACTTTCGATGCCCCCGGCGAATGGGCGCGCTGGCACTCGGAGAGCGAACAGCAACACCGCGAAGAGGAAGAAGCCGTCGTCGTCAAACCGGCTTCGACGAAGAAGGTTGAAAAGTTTCGCGGGATTCAGATTTAGACAAGCTTCGACGGCGCGCGCGCCGCCAACCGGCCGCCGTAAATTCCCTATTGACTTGCCCGCCCGGCAGTAATATCTTCTCGCCGCTAAAGTTTAGAACGGAGTCGGCCGTGTGAAGTGACACCCCGCGCGCCCCCGTGCCCGCCTCGCCTGTCTCAAGCATGGCCTCTTCAAGATTTTAAAGCGCGGTCGCCCGGCCGTCGCCAGTTGTCTAACGAAGGAGTCCATCCATGTCACACCATCCCAAGTATCGTCTCCCTCGCAACCTGTTTCGCCTGTCGCTCTCTGCCGCCTGTCTCCTGTGCCTGACGGCGTTTGCCGCCCCGGCACAGACGGCGCGCACGGGCAACGCGACGCATAACACCGCCGACGCCCACGCCGCGAAAGCGCAGGCGGCCGACGAGCAACCGCCCTTTCAGGAATACAAAGGCGTCCGCATCGGCATGACCGCCGACGAGGCGCGCAAGAAACTCGGCTCGCCCACGGACAAAGGCGACACGCAGGATTTCTACCTCGTCTCGGACAAAGAGACCGTGCAGGTGATGTACGACGGCGAGAAGAAGGTCTCGGCCATCGCGCTCATCTACATGAACGCGGGCGACAAAGCTCCGACCCCGAAGGCCGTGACGGGCGGCGAGATCGAAGCCCGCCCCGACGGCTCGCTCTACAAGTTGGTGCGCTACCCGAAGGCCGGTTACTGGGTTTCCTACAGCCGCACCGCCGGAGCCTCGCCCATCGTCTCCGTGACCATGCAGAAGATAAATTGAGAGCCTCCCCGAGGCAGGCCGGAATTATTGGCGGGGTTTTTTGTGTGGAAGAAGTGCGTCGCCCGTCTCTTTCAACCGAGAGAAACACGGGCGACTCGTCCTCTCGCCCGCTCCCCCGCCGCGCCCTCGCTCTCTCGCCCGCCGTCCTCTATGTTCGCGCCCGCATTTGCTTTTACCCGCCCCCGCGATGCTAAGATAAACAGGCAAGCCCCCAAATAACGCCCGACGCCATTCTCTCCCTTTGCGCGGCGGTAATTTGTTTATTCTCACGCGAAGTTTTTGCGACGAACGCGCGTTAATCTTTGCCGAGCGCGCCACATTTAGAGGGATACGGATGCCTAGTTCAACGAAGACTCAAATCTCAGGCCGCGTCGTGGAATTGCTCTCCGCGCGGCGCGACGAAATTCTCAACATCTGGATCAAAGAGCGTCTGGAATCCGAAGATTTCCGCGACGAATTGATCTCCAAGCACGAACTACGCCAGCAGTCGCAACAGATCGTGGAAATGCTGGCGCGCGCGCTACAGGAGTCCGACGGCGCGGACTTCGACCACCCTTCGTTCGACGAACTGCGCGCCTTTCTCAACGAGATTTCGCGCCAGCGCGCCGTCAAAGGCTACACGCCTTCGGAGAACGCCACCTACATTCTCTCGCTGCGCAACGTCGTGCTCCCCATCCTCGCCGAAGACTTCGAGGGCGAGACCGTGATGCTCGTGCGCGAGATGGATCATTTCACGCGTCTCCTAGACCGGATGGGGCTGGTGATGGTGGAAAACTTCATCCGCTCGCGCGAGGAGATTATCCGCCAGCAGCGCGCAGACATGTTGGAGTTGTCCACGCCGGTCATCAAAGTGTGGGACAAAATCTTGACGCTTCCCATTATCGGCACGCTCGACTCGCGCCGCGCACAGATGATGACCGAAGCCCTCTTGCAACGCATCGTTGACACCGGCTCGACGGTCGCCATCCTCGACATCACGGGCGTGCGCACGATGGACACGCTCGTCGCCAATCACTTGATCAAGACCGTCACGGCGGCACGCTTGATGGGCGCGCGCTGCATTCTCACGGGCGTCTCTCCCTCGATTGCACAGACGATGGTGCAACTCGGCATCGATCTCACGGAGATCACTACCCGCGCGCAAATGTCGGACGGCATCCGGCTCGCGCTCGAAATGATCGGGCGCAAAGTGGTCTCCGCCGCCGTGCTCTCGCACCTGCGTAACGGCGCGACGCCCCCGGCGCAAAAGAGTGAAACGACAGCGACGAGTGACAAGTGACGGCTGACGAGTTAAACGCAGAAACTTTCTTCTCCGGTTTGTCATACATCACTCGTCACTGTTTCAGGAGTAATGCCCAATGAATGGCTCGCAGCGCATCCCGATTCTGAAAGTTGGCCGCGTCCTCGTCGTGCCCGTGCAGGTGGACATGGACGACCAGACCGTGATCAGTTTGCAGGAACGGATTCTGTCGGAACTCGAACGCACGGGCGCGCGCGGCGTCCTCATAGACATCTCGCTGCTTGAGATGGTTGACTCCTTCATCGGGCGTATGCTCTCGGACATCGCGGCGATGGCGCGCATCATGGACGCGCGCACGGTAGTCGTCGGCATCCAACCGGCGGTCGCCATCACGCTCGTCGAACTCGGGCTGGAACTGCGCGGCGTGGACACGGTCTTAAACGTCGATGAAGGCATCAAACTGCTGCGCGGTGAGTTTGGCGTGGACGACGAGGGCGACGACGAAGACGACGAAGTTCAGGGGGAATGGCATTCGTTTGGAGAGCCGCGCCATCACGCTTGAGTCGGAACACGACATCGTCGTCGCGCGCGGCGAAGTGCGCGCGATGGCCGTCGCGCTCGGCTTTCGTTTGATCGACCAGACGCGCCTTGCCACCGTCGCTTCCGAACTCGCGCGCAACATCATCAAATACGCCGGGCGCGGCCAAGTGATCGCGCAGCCCGCGCGCCACGCCGACGGGCGCGCGGGCTTGCGGCTCATCTTCGAAGATTCCGGCGGAGGCATCCCCAACATCGAGGCCGCCATGCGCGACGGCTTCTCTACCGGCCGCGGACTCGGTCAGGGACTCCCCGGCTCGCGCCGTCTCGCACACGAATTCGAGATCGAATCTTCCGCCGAACGCGGCACGCGCGTCACGGTCGTGCGCTGGATATGAAAGCAGAGGTCAGAAGTTAGAGGCCAGAGGTTAGTAGAAACTCTCTTCTCCGACCTCTAGCCTCTAACCTCCGACCTCTAAGGTTTATGAGAGTCATTCAATCAATGGAGGTCAGAGACGAGGCGCAGGTGGGCGCGGTGCGCCGCGCCGTGCACATGTACGCAGGCCAGATCGGTTTCACCGAGCGCGAGTTGGCCGAGGTTGACATCGTCGTGCAGGAGGTAGGCACGAACGCCGCGCGCTACGCGACGGGCGGCGGCCAGATTCATTTTACCGACACGCTCGGCGCAGAGCCGGGGCTGGAAATTTTCTACACGGATCGCGGCCCCGGCATCTACGATCTCGACCGCGTCGTGCGCGACGGCGTTTCGACCGGCGGCAGCCTCGGCGCGGGACTCGGCGCGGTGCGTCGCCTGATGGACGAGTTTGAAGTCTACTCGACCGTGCAGAACACAGGCAGGCTGGCGTCGCTCGCACGCCGCACGACGCACGGAACTGCGCTTCTCTTACGTAAATGGGTGGCCGCCGCGCGCCTCTCCGACCGGACGCACGCGGCGACCGCGCGGCGCATCGGCGTCTGGACGCGCCCGCATCCGCATGAGGATCGAAACGGCGACGCCTACTTCATCCGACGCCGCGCGGCGCAGACCTTGCTCGCCGTCGTCGATGGGTTGGGGCACGGCGATGGAGCGCACGAGGCTTCGCAGGTCGCGCTCACAGTGCTCGCGGACTGGCAGGGCGAAGGGCTGGAAGAGGTCTTCGGCGCGGCGCACGCCGCCCTCAGGCCGACGCGCGGCGCGGTGATGGGCGCGTGCATCCTCGACATGGCGCGCGGCTCGTTTCAATATGCGGGCGTGGGCAACATCGAAGTGCGCGTCTTTAATGCGCCCGAACCCGTGCGCCCCATCTCCAACAACGGCACGCTCGGCGCACGGATGAACAAGGTGCGCGTCTGGTCTTACGCGTGGGCGGAAGGCGCGAGCGTCGTGCTGGCGTCGGACGGCGTGAGCGCGTCGTGGGACATGAGCGATTACCCCGGCCTGTTGCAGCACAGCCCGCAACTGCTCGCGGGCATTCTGATGCGCGATTACGGCCGCGACACGGACGACGCGACCGTGCTCGTCGCACGATAGGTTTCAAGTTTCAGGTTTCAGGTTTCAAGTTATGAACCAAAAACCTCTAACCTTAGACTCGAACTTTCAAGTTGAGGAACGCGTAACCTCAGACTTGAAACTTGAAACCTGAAACCTGAAACCTTTATGGAAGGCATCGATACCACCCGGCTCGGAGACATCTACGTGCGGCGCGAGGCCGACATCGTGAAGGTGCGCGAACGCGTGCGTCGTCTCGCGCGCCAGATGCGTTTCGACACGACCACGCAGATCAAGATCACCACCGCCGTCTCCGAACTCACGCGCAACATCTACGAGTACGCGCAAAGCGGCGCGATCACGCTCGCCGTCGCTTTCCGCCGGGGAGTGAGCAACGCGGCGGGATTGCAGATCACGGCGCGCGACGACGGCCCCGGCATTGACGAAGCGAGTTTGCGCGCCATCATGCGCGGCCAGTACAGTTCGCCTTCGGGGCTTGGCGTCGGGCTGACGGGCACGCGCCGCCTGATGGACGAATTCGAGATCGAGTCGAACGCGGGCGCGGGCACGCGCGTCACGATCATCAAGTGGCTGCCGCCCACGGAGGCCGCCGGGATCAGGGAACGCGTGGCCGCGCTGCGCGAGGATTTCAACGCGGAAGACAGCGAATCCGCCGTCGAGGAACTGGCGCGGCAGAACCGAGATTTCGTCCGCATCCTCGGCGAACTCGAAGAGAAGCGCGAGGAACTCGAACGCCTCAACGGGCAACTCACCGCCTCGAACGCCGAACTCAACGAGGCCAACACGCGCCTGCGCGAACTGGCCGAGATGCGCGAGGAGTTTCTCGCCCTGACCACGCACGACCTGCGCTCGCCCCTGACGGTGATCAGCGGCGTCATCAGTTTCTTCACCTCCGGGCGTCTCGGCGAACTCTCGCCCGAACAGAAGAACATGGTGCAGATGATGGAGCGCAACACGCAGAACTTGATCGAACTCGTCAACGATCTGCTCGACGCCGCCAAACTCGAATCCGGCACGCTCCAACTCGAACTCGTCGATCTGGATTTGCGCGTTCTCGCCGGTGAAATCTGCGAATCCTTCGGGCAACTCGCGCGCGAAAAGGGTCTGACGCTTCTGCTTGAGGACGTGCCTCCGAATGTGCCGGACTTCGTGCGCGCCGACCGCGCCAAACTGCGGCGCGTCATCGTCAACCTGCTCTCGAACGCTTTGAAGTTCACGCCCAAGGGCGGGCGCGTCTCTTTGCGCGTCGAATTGGCGAGCGACGATCTGGTGCGCATCGCGGTCTCGGACACGGGCGTCGGCATCACGCCCGAAGACGTGCCGCTTCTCTTCGATAAGTACGAACAGGCGCGCCACCGCGCCACGCGCGGCGAGAAAGGCACGGGACTCGGCCTCTACATCACGCGCCAACTCGTCGAACTCCACGGCGGCAAGATCGGCGTCGAATCCGAAGTGGGCAAAGGCTCGACTTTCTTTTTCACCCTGCCCGTCGCGGGCAACAACCCGAAGGCCGATGCGTGACGCGCGACCAGAGTAACTTCCTGCTTTAACCCGTCAGGGCGTCACCTGTCACAGACTCGATATGCACTATCACTTGATCGGAATTTGCGGGACGGCGATGGCCTCGCTCGCCGGGATGCTACAGGCGCGCGGGCACAAGGTGACCGGCTCGGATCAAAACGTCTACCCGCCGATGTCCACGATGCTCGCGGAACTAGGGATCGAGGTGATGCAGGGCTACGCGCCCGCGCATCTCGAACCCGCGCCGGATTGCGTCGTCGTCGGCAACGCGCTCTCACGCGGCAACCCGGAGGTGGAAGAGACGCTCGCGCGCCGTCTGCTCTATCGCTCGCAGGCCGAGGTCGTCAAAGAGGAGTTTATTCGCGGGCGGCGTTCCCTTGTCGTCGCGGGCACGCACGGCAAGACGACGACGACGAGCATTGCGACGTGGGTGCTGGAAGTGGGCGGGCTGAATCCTTCGTTTCTGGTCGGCGGCGTGGTGCAGAATTTCGGCGCGAGTTTTCGCGTCGCCCCGGAGAGCGACTATTTCGTCATCGAGGGCGACGAGTACGACACGGCCTATTTCGACAAAGGGCCGAAGTTCATGCACTACCTGCCGGAACTCGCCGTCGTCGGCAACATCGAATTCGACCACGCGGACATCTATCAAGACCTCGCGCACGTTAAGCTCGCCTTTCGTCGCCTGATGAATCTCGTGCCCGCCACGGGGCGACTCATCGCCGGTTGGGACAGCCCCGTCGTGCGCGAAGTGGTCGCAGAGTTCGGCGCGAAACTTTACACGCAACTCGAAACTTTCGGCACTTGCGACGACGCGCGCTGGCAGGCGCGCGACATCGACCCTTCGGGCGAACTGACGCGCTTTCGCGTCTTCCGCGAGGGGCGCGAGTGGGGCGAATTTCAGACGACGCTCATCGGCGACTTCAACGTGCGCAACTGTCTCGCCGTCGTCATCGCGGCGGACGCGTGGGGCGTCGAGCGCGCTGGCATAGCGGAAGCCCTCGCCACGTTCAAGAGCGTGCGGCGGCGCATGCAGGTGCGCGGCACTGTGGGCGGCGTGACGGTCATCGACGACTTCGCGCACCACCCGACGGCCGTGCGCGAAACCCTGCTGGCTTTGCGCCAGAAGTATCGTGCGGGGCGACTCGTCGCCGTCTTCGAGCCGCGTTCGACTTCTTCGCGTCTCGCCGTCTTCCAGCAGGATTACGTCGCCGCGCTCCGGCAGGCCGACCGCGTCGTCGTCGCCTCGGTCTTCAACCCCGACACGCTGACGCAGTTCGGCGCGCTGCTCGACACGGACGAACTGGCGGCCGAAGTCGCCGCCGCCGGGACGCCCGCCGAATCAATCGAAGGCGCGGACGAGATCGTGCGTCGCCTCGCGCCCGAACTCCGCGCGGGCGACACCGTCGCCATCATGTCCAACGGCGGCTTCGGCGGCATCCACGACAAACTGCTCGACGCGCTGAAAAGCGATTAGCCGTCAGCCGTCAGCCGTCAGCTATCAGCTTTAGCAGTAAGAAAATTTTTCTAACGTGTCTTGCTTTTTGCTGAAAGCTGATGACTGACGGCTGATGGCTGCCTACACACTTTCAATAAACATTCGTAACGACGTTGAAGTGTGGCGGGAGTAGAAGAAGGGTTGGCCGTTGTGCGGACGTGCCGGGAGGGGTGGTTACAATTTGAAAGAGTTTTCGATGTTTGAGTTCGCCTTGCAGACCGCGAGAGATTCACAACTAGAAGACCTCGGCAACATCTCAATCGTCTCGCGAAAAACTTTTGACGAATGCCCGACATTCCGCTTCCGCACGAAAGTTCCGTGCCTCGAATACGTGAGCCTGATGATCGAGAACGCGCTCTTGCTGCGCACGCACCGCGAAGGGCGCGTCTATGTCGGCTTTGAGAAGCTGTCGCGGATGGACTACGTGGCGGATCGCTTCCTGCGTATCTCGGACGTGAGCGAGCGCGTCTACGTCTTCGGCGTGCCGGATTGGAAACCGCCGCGCCACCCGAACATGGGCGTGGTTAAATTGAAGCCCGACACGAAACTCGCGCGCGAGTGGTTCGTCATCGCCCATTCCAACAAGTACACGGCCGCGCTCATCGCCGTTGACGAAGACGGCTTCGACTTACCCGTGCTCGACGAGCGCAACTTCCGTTCATTCAAATCCACCGACCCCGCAGTGGTCGCACGGCTCGCCTCGGCCGCCGAAGATTTAATCGATCACTTGGCCGCCGCTGCCGGTTAATGGCGCGGCGGCAGAGACCGCCGCGTACGGCTAGCGTCTCTGCTGCGGCCGTCTCTGCCGAGCGACTCTTTTTCAACTCTCGCCCCGCCCGCCGCACTCCTAGAATTATCCGGCGTGTTTCGTCGCGGCCGCCGTAGCAGCGCGAACGCGCCGAGCGCGGCGGCCGCGACGAGCAGACGCTTGCGGTTCGGGTAGGGTTCGAGATGGCGCGTGAAGGGGCTGAAGTTGGTCGAACGATGTGTGTACTCGCCCGTCGTCGCGCCCGCTTCGTTCATCGGAGTGAACAGGTTGTCGCCGGGGCGCGGGGGTTCGTCCTTCTGTTGAAGTTTGAAGGCCGCGCCGTTCGCCAGCATGAGACGGTCTAAGAGCGACGGGCTGATGCGCTGCAACACGGACAGGACTTTCCCGCCGTCGCCCGCCACGATGTCGCGCACCGGATGCGTGGCGGCGTGGAGGATGGCCTCGGCCACGACGATGGGTTCGTAGACGGGAAACATCGCGCGCGGTTCGACACGCATGCGCGTGCGCGCGTGGTTGTAGTAGGGCGTGTTGATGACGGCGGGCTTAACGAGCGTGAGATGGACGCCCGCGCCCTCGTGTTCGAGTTCCATCCTGACGGCTTCGGTGAAACCTTTGACGGCGTGTTTCGTCGCACAGTAGGTTGACTGCAAAGGCACTGCGCGATCCGAGAGCACCGAGCCGACGTTGACGATTGCGCCGCCCCCGGCGCGACGCAAGTGCGGCAGGGCGGCCTTGATGCCGTAGATCGTCCCCAGCAAATTCACGGCCACGATGCGCTCGATCTCTTCGAGGCTGATCTCTTCGACTGTGCCGTACTCGCTCACCGCCGCGTTGTTGACCCACGTGTCGATGCGCCCGAAGCGGAGGGCGGCCTCTTCCGCGAGGCGGGAGACCTGCGACGCGTCGGCCACGTCCGTCACGACGACGTGGGCGCGGCCGCCCGCCGCTTCCACTTCGCGCGCCGTCCCTTGTAACGCCTCCTCGTTTCGCGCGGCGAGCACGACCGACGCGCCGCGCCGCCCGAACTCAATCGCCGTCGCCCGCCCGATGCCGCTCGACGCTCCCGTCAAGACGACGACCTGCTCGCCAAGTGGTTTCAACATACGTTCTCCCTTGCCCGTTGTTCGTTGTCAGTTGTTTTTATCCGTGGCCGGTTGCTCATCTCGATCTTTAGTCATGGAACTTGGCAGCCACATGCGACTGACAACGAACAACGGACTAAGAGATATTCGATCATTCGCGGTCGCGCGCCGGTCTGCCTGAGAGCGTGTTGGGCGCATCGAGGTGCGCGCCGTCGTGGACGGCCATGCCGAGCCGTTCGACGAGTTCGCCGCCGAGCCAGCCCGTGAACAGAGACAGCCCCACGCCGAGCATCGAGAGGATGAAGGCGACGGTCTCCGGCGCGTGGTTGGTCGTGTCGCGCCTGAGCCACCAACTGAGTCCGAAGATGACGAGCACCGCATCGTTGCCGAGGCCGTGAATCAGCCCCACGCGTTTGGCGCGCGTGCCCTGCGGGATCGCCCACCAATCGACAAACCCCGGAACGGCCGCGACGATGCCGCCGACGACGCCCGCCGCGATCATCCAGTAGGCGGCGTTGGCGATCTGCTGGTTGTTGGTCAGGAGATAGATGATGTCGAAGATGGCCGCGGTCGCCAAGAGGCCGAGCGGGAAGACGATGAGGATCGGGTGCGCCCCGTGCCCCAGAATTTTGAACTTGCTTTCCATCGAATTCTCCCTTTGCGGTTGACGGTCGAAAGACGAAGCGAGGTTTGCTTCACTTATCGCGGGGGAGCGACAAGCGTTTGCACACTTCCAAGAGGGATGTGCTGAGTCTAGCCGACCCGCAACTTCATCACAAGAGGGAGTTGTTTCCGAGAAGTAACATTGTCGTCAATAAAGAGTAGCCGTCAGCCATCAGCCTTCAGCGGTCAGCCGTCAGCGGTCAGTCAACGGCCGTCAGTTGTTATCCGCGAACACGAAGATGCACTATACTGGCGCACGCTCAACTAATGCTGATTACTGACGGCCGATAGCTGATTGCTGACCGCTGACCGCTGATAGCTGATTGCTGATTGCTGACGGCTGACGCCTGACCGCTAACTACTTATGTCCATTCTCCAACGCATCCGGGAACGCGCCTCCGCCGACCCGCAGCGCATCGTTTTGCCGGAGGGCGAAGACCCGCGCACCATCGTCGCCGCAGCCATCTGCGCGCGCGAACGCCTCGCGCACGTCACCGTGCTCGGCAACGAGGAACGTGTGCGCGCCGCGCAGCGCGAAGCCGGAGTTGACCTCGGCGGCATGGTGCAGGTGATCGACCACACGCGCGCCGCCGACTTCAACAAGATGGCCGCCTTCTATCACGAACTGCGCAAGGCCAAAGGCATGATGCCCGACGAGGCGCGCATCAGCGTGCAAGACCCGCTCTACTACGGCAATCTGATGGTGAGAATGGGCGCGGCCGACGGGTCGGTCGCGGGCGCGACCAACACAACGGCGCACACCGTCCGCGCCGCGCTCCACTGCGTCGGCGTGCGCGCCGGGTTCAAACTCGTCTCAAGTTTCTTCGTGATGGCGCACCCCGACGCGCAGTTCGGCGCGCAGGGCGCGATGATCTACGCCGACTGCGGCGTCGTCATCGACCCTTCGGCGGCGGAACTCGCCGAGATCGCCATCGCCTCCGCCGACTCGTGCCGCGCGCTGCTCGAAGTCGAACCGCGCGTGGCGATGCTCTCGTTCTCGACGAAGGGCAGCGCGAAGCACAAGTTGATCGACAAGGTGGTGGAGGCGACGCGCACGGTGCGCGCGCGCCTGCCCGAACTCGACGTGGACGGCGAGTTGCAGGCCGACGCCGCGCTCGTCCCTTCGGTCGGAGAATCGAAAGCGCCGGGGTCTGCGGTCGCCGGGCGCGCCAACGTCCTCATCTTCCCAGACCTACAGGCGGGCAACATCGCCTATAAACTGACCGAGCGGCTCGCAGGCGCGACCGCCATCGGCCCTATTCTGCAAGGACTCGATAAGCCCTGCAACGATCTCTCGCGCGGCTGCAAGGCCGAAGACATCGCAGACGCCGTCGCCATCACGGCCGTGCAGGCGCAGAGCCGGAAAGGACAGGCATGAAACTGCGGCAAAACTTTTTCGCCCGCCATGTCTTCCCCCACGTCTTCTTGGTCGGGCGCGCGTTGCTCACGTCGGTAACGCTGCTTGCCGTCGTTGCTCCGGCGCAGCAAGTGGCCGACCCGAACTTCGACACGAAAGTCGCGCGCCCCGCATACGCGTCGAAGAAACATCCGAAAGTGCTCTTTGACGAGGCGCACAACAACTTTCACACCGCCGGCGGACGCTACAAGCCTTTCGCCGATCTGATCACGAGCGACGGCTACTCCGTCACGCCGAACCGGCAGCCGTTCACGGCCGCCGCGCTGAAACCTTTCGACATACTCATCATCTCGAACGCGCTCGGCGCGCCGCAGATGAACGTGGCCGAAGCGTCCAACTCCGCCTTCACCGAGGCCGAGTGCGACGCCGTCGCCGACTGGGTGCGCGCGGGCGGCGCGTTGCTCTTTATCGCTGACCACGCGCCGATGGGTGCGGCGGCCGAACGGCTCGCGCAAAAATTCGGCGTCGGGATGAGTAAGGCTTACACGCTCGACGAAGCGAACACGCCGCCCGAAGATAACAACCCCGGCTTCATCGTCTACACGCGCCAGAACAACTCGCTCGGCGATCACCCGATCACGCGCGGGCGCGGCGCGGGCGAGCAGGTCAACCGCGTCATCGCCTTCACCGGCCAGTCGCTCAAGGGCGCGGAAGGCTCTGTCGCGTTTATGAAGTTGTCCGACACGGCGAAGGATGCGATGCCCGGCGTCAACGAGCGCGTGTCTGCGGCGGGGCGTGCGCAAGGGCTGGCGTTGTCATACGGTCGCGGGCGCGTCGTCGTGATGGGCGAGGCCGGGATGCTCTCGGCGCAACTCGCGGGCGCGGACAAAAAGCCCTTCGGCATGAACCGCCCCGGCATTGATAATCGCCAACTCGCGCTCAACATCATGCACTGGCTTTCGCGCCTGATCTGAGTCGGCAGGCAACGCGCGCCCCCGCCCACAGGCATCGAATGAAGGCACTCGCCCGATTCCGGCAATTGGAGTTCAACTTATGCACACAGGCCGCAGGTATTTCTGGCCGCTCTCCGTCCTTTTCTTTCTTTTCCTGACGACGAACGCAGAAGCGCAGTCGGGGCGCATCGTCCCGAAACCGACGCCCGCCGACGATCAAATCCGCGTCTATACGGAAGAAGTGCGCTTGCCCGTCTATGCGCGCGACGAGTTCGGGCGTTTCGACCCCGCGCTTGAGTTGGACGACATCGTGGTGCTCGAAGACAACGTGAAGCAGCAGGTGCGCAGCATTCGCCGGATTCCCGCAAGCGTCGTGCTCGTGCTCGGCACGGGCGGCGAGTTGAACCCGGCGCAGCGCACGCGCACGACGCGCGAGGCCGCGCTCAGTCTCGTCTCACAATTGCGCGCGGGCGATTCGGTCGCCGTGATGCAGTTCGACCGCCGGATACAACTGATCCAGCCGTGGACGACCGACCGCGACGCCGCCTCTCACACGCTGCGCACGAAACTCTGGGGCGGGAGCGGCGCGCGTCCTGCCGAAGCCTTGCAGCAGGCGGCCATGCTCTTTGCCGACCAACCCGTCGGCAACCGTCACCTCGTCCTGATCACTGACGGCGTGGAGACGCCGGGCGCGGGCGCGAGTCCGGCGCAGGTGACGATGGTGTTGGAAGGCAACGTCGGCATCGGCGGCCGCGCGGCTTACGCCGAAGCGGTCAAACGCCTGATGGCCGCGCAGGTCTCCGTCCACGTCATCAGCTATTCGACCTTCGGCTTCAAGGAGTCGAAAGAGAAGCAGAAGAACGCCCCGCTCGGCGCGCCGCCCGGCAGCGTCAAAGCCTCCGGCATCCAGACCGCAGGCATCGACCCGACGATGCCGCCGACGATGAATCGCGGCGGCGCGGTCGGCCCTTCGACCGGCGCGGTCATCGGCTTCGACCCGGCGATGCGCCGCATGCGCAAGGCTTACGAACGCGCCATGAAGCGCGGCGAGGAGACCATGAAGACCCTCGCGGCGGACACGGGCGGCCGTCTCTGGATACCGCTCTCGATGGAAGACCTCGCGCTGCAAGGCAGCGAAGTGGCGCGCGAGATCGGCACGCAGTACGTCGTCACCTACACGCCGACGCGCCCGCTCGCCTTGAGTTCCGAGACGGAGATACGCCGCGTCGTCGTGCTCCCGCGCCGCAACGGCTTGCAAGTACGCACGCGCCGCGTCTATGTCGCCGCGGCGGCCTTGCAGCGGTCGCCGGAAGCGAAAGAGGAAGCGAAATAAACCGGATCAGATTCAACACCGCACACACGTAAAGACACAGCAGACACGGCAGACACAGAGCGGACGCAGAGAAAGCAAACGACGAAGCGGGAACGCGGAAGGATGAAGTAAAAGCAACTCGCTTTCAGTTTATCCTTCCGCGTTCCCGCTTCCGCGCTTCTACTCTCTGTGTCCCCTCTGCGCTCTCCGTGTCTGCGGTGTTGAATGCTTCGACTCACACTCAACCGCCGCTCGCTTTAAGAGACGAGCCTACTTAACTTTCTTCGCCTCTATCTCCTGACCGTCGGGTCTGCGTATGAGCGCGTGCGTGACCTGCCCTTTGTCGTCTTTGAAGAAGGTGAAGTGAAAGTTGACGGCGGCGGCGAAGAAGCGGTTGTCGCCCTGCGACAGCAACTCGATCTTCCTCTGCCCGGTCGGTGCGCCGTAGAGCTTATCGCCGTCCTTCGATATTTCGAGCATGCCGAGTCCCGTCACGTCGTACTGCCCGACGTAAACGTCCAGAGCGGCCGAGTCGACTTTCGTGGTCGGGTTCTCCAAGTTCTTGATAATCGCCACGGCGTTCGAGTTCTGCGGGTTGAGTTCCACGGCCTTCCGGTAGTTTGCCAGCGCGAGTTCGCGCTCGCCCGCCGTGAGATACGCTTCGCCGAGACTGTCGTAAGGGTTGGACGCCTGCGGGTAGGCTTCGACGTTGAGTTTGAAAATCTCAATCGCCTCTTTCAACTTCTTCTCGCCGAGCAGTTGATAGCCGACCGCGTTCAACTCGCCCTCGCCGAAATCATAAGCCGCAGCTTGCGTCGCCTTGAGTTCACGATACTGCCGGATGGCCGCCGCCACGTCGCCGCCGCGCTCCGAGATGGTCTTCGTCAACGCTTCGGCAATCGACTGCTTCGGCATCTCGAAGGGCTGATTGTAGAGAATGTTCGTGAGGTCGCGATTGATGCGGCCGAGGTACGCGCCCTGCGAGGTGTTGTCCAAGAGGACGATGAAATGCTTTTGGTCGGGGTAGCGTGTGAGGAGCGTGCTGAAACCGTGGATGCCGCCGCTGTGCGCGACGGAGTTGATGACTTCCTTCGACTGCGCGAGGTTCACTTTCGAGATGTTCCAGCCGTAGGCGTAGTTGTCGAGGAAGGGCTTGAACATGAGTTCCTTGCTTTTGGCCGAGACGATCTTCTCGGAGTGGAGCGCCTGATCCCAGAGGTATAAATCTTCCACGGTCGAATAGAGCGAACCGGCGGCGTAAGGGATAGACATGTCCAGATAGGGCGCGTTCCGATAGCCCGCAGGGGTCTTCTGGTAGCCGGAGGCGCGCTTGCTCAGGATCGTGTCGTGGTGATCGTAGCCGCTGTTCTTCATGCCGAGCGGGTCGAAGATGTTCTCCTTGATGACCTGCTCGTAGGGCTTGCCGTGGATTTTCTCGATGATCGCGCCGAGCAGGAAGTAGCCGGAATTGTTGTAGCGAAACTTCGCGCCCGGCTCGAATTCGAGATCGCCGCTCGCATACCTTTTAACGAAGTCCGCAACCGTGTAAGGGTTGCGGGATGCCTCCTCCATGAACTTCGGCAGCGACGTGTAACTGGGGATGCCGGAGGTGTGCGTCAGGAGATGATGGATGGTGACTTTGTCGCCCACGTCCTTGCGATAGTCGGGCAGGTATTCGGAGAGCTTGCCGTCGAGTTTGAGCTTCCCCTGATCGACGAGTTGGAGGATGAGCGCGGCGGTAAACTGCTTGGTGACCGAGGCGAGACGAAACTTGGTGTCGGCCTCGTTCGGCACGTTCCACTCCATGTTCGCCAGCCCCAGCCCTTTTTTGTAAATGACCTTGCCGTTCTCCGCGACGAGAGCCGCGCCGTTGAACTGCCCGATCTTGTTGGCGCGCGTCAGGTATTCGTCAATGCGTGCGGCCTTATCGCTGCCCTGCGCGAACGCGGCGGGCTGCAAGGCCAGCGCGACCAACACGACAAACAACCGGACGACTTCCGGGCGTACCACTACTCCGGCGACTCTCTTCATCTCTCGTTCTCCTCAAAAAATTGATGTTGCGGACGACGACCGGCAAGTGACCGGCAAGCGAGCGTTCAAAGGCAATACGCCGGGGCGGCGTCGGGAGTTTCGGCTAGTTGTATGTGAGAGACGCAGGTTGAGCGCGGGTAAGAAATAAAGACTCGCAGCCTGAAAGCGGAGAAGAAGGCAACACACAGAGAGAACCGCGCAAGGATTGAGCGTCAACCCTTGCGCGATTCTCTACGGCTTCGCTTTGCGCCGCATCTTCTGCGGCAAAGGCTTTAGAACTTTTCCGTTCGCTCAGCGCGCGAGCGCGACGAGCAAGGGCTGCTGCTGTGTCTCCGCGCCCGCAGGGAGTTTCGCCGCTTCCCTGTCCTGTCGCTCCTGCCATTTCCGGAACGACTCGGCGCGCAACTCGTCCCACTCCGCGCGCGGGATGCGCCGGAACGCCGCGACCACCGCCGGGTCGAACTGCCGCCCCGCGAACTCTTCCAACTCGGCGACCGCCACTTCGTAAGAACGACCCGCGCGATAGACGCGGTCGCTCGTGATGGCGTCGAAGGCGTCTGCGACGGCGAAGATGCGCGCGTTGAGATCGATCTCCTCGCCGCGCAAGCCCGCAGGGTAGCCCGTCCCGTCCCATTTCTCGTGATGCTGCCCGACGACGCGCGCCGCCCCTTCCAAAAATTCGATCCCACGCAAAATCTGTTGGCCGTGCACGGGGTGGCGGCGCATGTTCACCCATTCCTCCGCGCAGAGTTGCGCGGGCTTGTGCAGGATCGCGTCGGGCACGCCGATCTTGCCGATGTCGTGCAGGAGCGCGCCGAATTCCAGCGAGCGCAATTCCTCGCCCGTCAGTTTCAACTCGCGCCCGAGCCGCAGGCTGAAACTGACGACGCGTTCCGAATGGCCGTGCGTCTCGCGGTCGCGCGTCTCCAACGCGGCGGCGAGAGCCTTCAAAGTCATGCGGTACGAATCTTCGAGCGTCGCCAGCGTGCGGTCGAGTTCGGCCGTGCGCTCGGCCACCAACTCTTCCAGATAATTTTCGTAACGACGCTTCGCCTCGCGCAGCCGCTTGTGTTCGAGCGCGCGCCTGACGGCCGCTTCGACGTGGCGCAGATCAAAAGGCTTCGTCACGTAGTCGAACGCCCCGGCGCGCAGAGCCTCAATCGCGCTCTCGACCGTCTGCGCGCCGCTCACCATGACGACGACGGCGTCCGGCGCGATCTCGGCCACATGCGGGATCATCTCAAGGCCGCTCATCCCCTCCATGTTGATGTCGCTGACGATCACGTCGAAGCGCATCGCGCGCAAACGCGCCAGCGCGGCCTCCGCCGAACTGACCAACTGGCAATCGTATTCACCGCTCAACAGTTCATAGAGGACGTTGCGAATCTCCTGCTCGTCATCCGCGATCAAAATGCAGGCACGCTCGTCGCTCGCTGGAAACATAGAGACACTTCCGCCTTCGTCCGAAAGATTCTTAAAGGTTGAGGTTGGGATTCGGGTAACACGCGCGCTGATTCCCTTCGGCACGCGCATCTCCCTCTTGGGCACAACTATCTTACAGATTCGCGTCCGGCCGCACAACTAATATTTCCCCGCCCCACTCAAACACCCCGCCGCATAAATCCAAACACGCCCCGCCGAACCACAGTTGACGCCGCCGCGCGCCAACCTCTATCATGCAAACTCTTTCCCACGCCGGAGTGGCGAAATCGGTATACGCACTAGACTCAAAATCTAGCGAGGGCAACCTCATGTCGGTTCGAGTCCGACCTCCGGCATCGACATTTCCAGTGCATGAAGCAGTGGCGGGCGGTCTGAAGTGGCCGCCCGTTTTCTTTGCCGTCCCTTCCGTGTGGGCTGCCAGAATTTGAAAGTGGCGCGGGTTGCGAATTGCTCTTGCGCGTGTGGAGAGAGGGCGCGGCCGTTTGGCGTCTCTTGCATTGGGTGCGGGAGAGCGGCTATCTTTCCCGTCACAGCATCAATCAAGTTATTAAAAATCCGGTGTGCAGAGGAAGGCAGGCGAAGTGATGTCGGGCGAAGCGAAACTCCGCAATGATCCGCTCTGGTTCAAGGACGCTGTCTTTTACGAAGTTTACGTGCGCGGCTTCTACGACTCGAACGGCGACGGCATCGGCGACTTTCGCGGCCTGACCGAGAAACTCGACTACCTGCAATGGCTCGGCGTCGATTGCATCTGGCTGCTCCCGATGTACGCTTCGCCTCTGCGCGACGGCGGCTACGACATCGCGGACTTCTACGCGATGCTGCCCGAATACGGCACGCTCGAAGACTTCAAAACGTTCCTCCGAGAGTCGCACGCGCGGGGCTTGCGCGTCATCACAGACCTCGTCGTCAATCACACTTCCGACAGCCACGCGTGGTTTCAAGAGGCGCGGCGGTCGCCCACTTCGCCCAAGCGCGATTGGTACGTGTGGAGCGACGACCCGCACAAGTACCGTGAAGCGCGCATCATCTTCACGGACACGGAGCACTCGAACTGGACTTGGGACGAGGAGGCGCAAGCCTTCTACTGGCATCGCTTTTTCAGCCATCAACCCGATCTCAATTACGACAACCCGGAAGTGCGCCGGGCGTTGCTCGAAGTGGTCTCCTTCTGGCTCGACCTCGGCATCGACGGCTTTCGCGTGGACGCCGTGCCTTATCTCATCGAGCGCGAGGGGACGAACTGCGAGAACTTGCCGGAGACGCACGAGGTGTTGAAACAGTTGCGTGCGCATGTCGAGGCGAACTACCCGAACGTGTTGTTGCTCGGCGAGGCGAACCAGTGGCCGGAGGACGTGGTGGAGTATTTCGGCGACGGCGACGAGTTTCACATGAACTATCACTTCCCGATCATGCCGCGCCTCTTCATGGCGCTCCGACAGGAAGACCGCCGCCCCATCGTGGAGATTCTGGAGCGCACGCCCGACATCCCTGCGAATTGCCAGTGGGGGATGTTCCTGCGCAATCACGACGAACTCACGCTGGAGATGGTGACGGACGAGGAGCGCGATTATCTCTACAACGAATACGCGAAGGACAGGCGAATGCGTTTGAACGTCGGCATCCGTCGTCGCCTCGCGCCGCTCTTGGATAACAGTCGCCGCCGGATCGAGTTATTGAACGCGATGCTCCTGAGTTTGCCCGGCTCGCCCTTCCTCTACTACGGCGACGAGATCGGCATGGGCGACAACATCTACCTCGGCGACCGCGACGGCGTGCGCACGCCGATGCAGTGGTCTGCGGATCGCAACGGCGGTTTCTCGCGCGCCGATTTCGAGCGGCTTTACTTCCCCGTCATCAGTAATCCGGTCTACGGTTATCAATCGGTGAACGTCGAAGCGCAGCAGCGTTACGATACGTCGTTGTTGAACTGGATGCGCTCGATGATCAGGCTGCGCAAGGAGCATAGGCTGTTCGGGCGCGGTCGGATGGAGTTCGTCAAGCCGGAGAACCGGACGATCTTCGCCTTCACGCGCGAGTACGAAGGCGAGACCGCGTTGTGCGTCTTCAATCTCTCGCAGGTGGCGCAGCCAGCGGAACTCGACCTCGCCGCTTACGCGGGACGCACGCCCGTCGAAATGTTAGGACGCACGCCGTTCCCGCAGATCACCGAGCGCACGTACCAACTCGCGCTCGCGCCCTTCGGTTTCTACTGGTTCATGCTCGAAGAAACCGCGCCGCAGGAGGCGCGACAGTCAACCTGATCTCTTTGCGCCTTTGCGCCTTTGCGTGAGATTAATGCTCGCCAAAGAATAACCTTACGCAAAGGCGCAAAGGCGCGAAGAAGACAAAGAAGATGAGAACATTATTGAGTTAGCCGCATACAAACAAGGGGGCAATATGTCTGCAAACGAAAACACGGATAGTCGTCTCGTCGTCGTCTCCAACCGTCTGCCGTTCACCTTGAAGCGCGCGGGCGACTCGACGTGGCGCACGGACAGGAGCACGGGCGGGCTGGCGACGGCGATGGGGCCGATACTCAAACGCACGGGCGGCATCTGGATCGGGTGGCCGGGCGATTCGTCCGACCCTCAGGACGAGCGGCGGCAAAAGACCCTCAAGCGTTGGGCTGAACGCGAGCGTTACTTCGCCGTGGACATCCCCGCCGAGACGGCAGAAGGGTTCTACGAAGGTTATTCCAACCAGACGCTCTGGCCGCTCTTTCACCAGTTTCCTTCGCTCCTGAACTTCAAGCCCGAACACTGGCAGGCTTACCGCGAAGCCAACGTGCGCTTCCGCGACGTGGTGCTCGAACACCTGCGCCCCAACGACATCGTCTGGGTGCACGACTACCAGTTGATGCTGCTGCCGCAACTCTTGCGCGAGGCCGTGCCCGACGCGCGCATCGGCTTCTTCCTCCACATCCCTTTTCCCTCTTCGCCGATCTTTCGCCTGCTCCCGCGCCGCGAGGAACTCTTGCAGGGCTTGCTCGGCGCAGACTATCTCGCCTTCCACACCTATAGTTACCTGCAACACTTCCGCGCTTCCGTCCTGCGCATCCTCGGCCTCGACAGCCGCATGGACAGGCTCGAAGTCGGCGGCCGCTCCGTGCGGCTCGACGCGCTGCCCATCGGCATCGCGCCGCGCGAGTTTACCGAACTGCTCGCAGAAGACGCCGAGACCATCAAACGCCGCGACGAACTGCGCGCGCGCTTCGACGGGCGGCGCGTCCTGCTCGGCGTCGACCGCCTCGACTATACGAAGGGCATCCCCGAACGTCTGCGCACCTTCCGTCGCCTGCTCAAACAGACGCCGGACTTGCGCGGCCAAGTCGTACTCATTCAAGTGGCCGTCCCTTCGCGCGAAGTGATCCCGATGTACAAGGAACTGCGGCAGGAGGTGGACGAACTCGTCGGCAAGATCAACGGAGAGTTTTCGACGCCCGACTGGACGCCCATCACCTACATCCGGCGCGGCATCCCGCCGACCGAACTCGCAGCCCTCTACGCCCTCGCAGACCTCGCGTGGGTCACGCCTCTGCGCGACGGGTTGAACCTCGTCGCCAAAGAGTACGTCGCCTGCCAGCAGGACGGCGCGGGCGTGCTCGTCCTGAGCGAGTTTGCGGGCGCGGCCTCCGAGATGGGCGAGGCGTTTCTCGTCAACCCTTACGACGAGGAGCGCACGGCCGAGACCATCGAACGCGCGCTACAGCTTCCCGCAGACATACGGCGCGAGCGCATGACCGCGCTCCACAAACGCGTGCTGCGCAACAACGTCTTCGCGTGGGGCGACCGCTTCATCGCCAACCTGCGCGAAGCGGCGAACGAGCGCACGGGTAATTTCTCGGAGAAGCCGCAAGCGTTGCCCGTCGAAGCGGCGGTCGCGGCGTTTCAGCAGGCCACGGAGAGACGCCTCCTGCTCGATTACGACGGGACGCTCGTGCCTTATGCCAACCGGCCGCAAGACGCCGTGCCGCCGCCCGAATTGGCCGAGTTGCTCGCCACGCTCGCCGCCGACCCGGCCACGGCCATCGCGGTCGTCTCCGGCCGCTCGCGCCATGATCTGGAAAGTTGGTTTGGCGAAGTCAAAGGCTTGTGGCTCGCGGCCGAGCACGGCGCGATCATGCGCTCGCCGGAGACGATGCGCTGGGAGCTTTATCGCCCCGACTACACGAGCGACTGGAAGGAACAGGTCTTTCCCGTCCTCGAACATTTCATGGATCGCACGCCCGGCAGTCTCATCGAGGAGAAAGAGTTTTCCCTCGTCTGGCACTACCGCATGGCCGACCCCGAATTCGGCGAATGGCTCGCCAACGAACTCGTCTCGAACCTCGAACAGATGCTCGCCGACACCGAACTGCGCGCTTATCGTGGACAGAAGACGGTGGAGGTGAAACCGGGTTGGGCGAACAAGGGCGAAGTGCTGGCGCGTCTTTCGCAGTCAGCCCCGCGCGCTGAATTTTGTCTCGCCGCGGGCGACGACCGCACGGACGAAGACCTCTTCGCGCGCCTCCACGAAGACGCTTGGACGATCCACATCGGCGACCGCCACACGCGCGCCAAATACTGTCTCTCCAATTCACACGAACTGCGCCGCCTGCTCACGCGCTTCGCCGCCGCGGGGCGCACCGAGAGCCACGCCGCCGGGTGAGTTTTAGAGCGGATTCCGCTTCGTTCTAGAGAGCCGCAAAGCGCACGAACAAAAGCCGCGCAATGGACAAAAGCCGCGAAGCGGCGACACTCAATAGCCCCGTTCCGATGTCGGAGCTACTAACCGTCGCCGCTTCGCGGCTTTCAACTTGTCGAGCGCGCAGAGAGAGTTCGTGCCTACGCGTGTCTGTGGCTGCGTCGCAAAGCCCGCGCGTCGTTGCGGCGGCGTGTGATGCGGCTCGGAGCGGAAGGCTGCGGCGTAAGTTTTACGGCAGACGAAGAAGTTGCGACGGGCGCGAATGTCTCCATCGGGGAGAGAACGGGAACGCGCTCCGGCCTCTGCCGCTGAAGCGAACGCGCGCGCAGTTCCTCCCACTCCGACGGCGGGATGCGCTTGAAGGCCGTGACGACCGCCGGGTCAAACTGCCGCCCCGCGTGTAGCTCCAACTCGGCCGCCGCGGCCGTGTAAGGTTTCCCGGCGCGATAGACGCGGTTGCTGACCATCGCGTCGAAGGCGTCTGCGACGGCGAAGATGCGCGCGTTGAGATCGATCTCCTCGCCGCGCAAGCCCAGTGGGTAGCCCGTCCCGTCCCACTTCTCGTGATGCTGCCCGACGACGCGCGCCGCCCCTTCCAAAAATTCGATGCCACGCAAAATCTGCTGGCCGAGCACCGGATGCCTCCGCATCGTCAACCACTCTTCGTCGGTGAGCGCGGCGGGCTTACGCAGGATCATGTCGGGGATGCCGATCTTGCCGATGTCGTGCAGGAGCGCACCGAATTCCAGCGAGCGCAACCCCTCTTCGTCCAGATTCAATTCGCGCCCGAGCCGCAGGCTGAAACTGACGACGCGTTCCGAATGGCCGTGCGTGTCCGTGTCGCGCGTCTCCAAAGCGGCGGCGAGGGCTTTGAGCGTCGTCCGATATGCGTCTTCGAGCGAGGCGAGGGCTTGACCCAATTCCTTCGTCCGCAGTTTGATCGACTCTTCGAGAAAGGTTTCGTAACGGCGTTTGCTGCACAGCAGTTCGTGGTGCTGGCGTGCGCGTTCGACGGCCATTTCCACGTGGCGCAGATCGAAGGGCTTCGTCACATAGTCGAACGCCCCGGCGCGCAGGGCTTCGATGGCATGCTCGATGGTCTGCGCGCCGCTGATCATGATGATGACGGTCTGCGGCGAAATCTCGCGCACATGCGGGATCATCTCAAGGCCGCTCATCCCCTCCATGTTGATGTCGCTGATCACGAGGTCGTACTTCGACGTGCCGAGCAACGCGAGCGCGTCCTCGGCCGAACCGACCGCACTGCATTCGTAGTCCCCACACAAAAACTCCTGCAAGATGTTCCTGATCTCCAGTTCGTCGTCGGCGATAAGAAGACGCCCTTTGGTGTTTGATTGTTTGGACATGTCGGCCGCCCTTCGAGAGAAACTACCGCCTTCGGAAGTCGCGTCGCATGCGAACGGCGACTCGCTTCCGATCAAAAACATTCGGCTGGCAAAGAGTTATCGGGTTGAACTAAATCTATCCAAGCGGGGAGGGTCGCAAACTATCGTTCGCAAGAGTCGTGCCAAGTGTTTGCGCGGAGGCAAAACGGGTGCGTGCTTCCGTTTACAGTCGGCTGCGCTCTGGCCGCCCCGGCCGGTGGAGTTAATGCTATGACGCAACTCGGAGGTCGCAAGCATTGAACGCAAACTTCTTTATTGATTCCACGCGGTCGCACGCCGAGCGCGCACGCGCGCACGCACACGCCCGGAAGCACATCGACGTCGGCCGGATAGCGTCTGATGTCACGCCGCAAATCACTGCGGCACGATCCGAGCCGACGGGGCATTTTGCGTCTAACTTTCAACACTCACTTCGACAAGGCTGTAGTGAATTCATTCAAGCCTTTTTGCTCGCCGGGCGACGTTCGAGACGGCTTGCTTCAACCTGCCGATTCAAACCTCTCGACGCTTTTCCTCTTCCCCCTCAGCAACATACGCCGGAAGCGATTTCGGCACGTCGCCCGCCGCTTCAGAAATTGCTTTAAGTCGTCGTCCTTCAGGCGTGCGCGCTTTTTCCGACGCCGAAAAATCGCGCGCCGCGAGGTACGCTTATTGCCACAGGCTACCTGCATCAACTCCAATGCGGAGAGCCATACCCGAGAATTGAACAGGACGCACGCGACAGAGGAGGAGCTAGTTGACAATCGTTAAGCACCACCGCACGGTTTCCGCGTGGCTCATCATCTTCGCGCTCCTGCTTGCGTCGTGCGTCGGCTTGTCGCCCGCCGGGGCGACGGCCGACGCACGCTCTTTTTCGTCTCCGCTCGCAGAGAAAATGTCGCCCGATCTGCGCGAGGCGCTTCGCACGGCGCAAGATGGCGCGCGCCTGCGCGTCATCGTCCAGTTCGACGACGACGAACCGCGCCCGCACGCCTCGCTCTTACCGAGCTTGGGCGGCGTCGCGCTCAAACAGTTTTTGAAATTGAACACGCGCCTGCTCAGTCTGCCCGCGCGCGCCGCGGAAATTTTGGCCGCCCGCAAAGAGGTGCGCTACGTTTCGCTCGACCGTCGCATCGCTCCCTACGGCCACATCACAGAGACGACCGGCGCGGAAGACGTGCGCGTGCAAACTTCGGACGCTCTCTTTGGCCTCTTGACGACGACCACCAACCTCGACGGCTCGAACATCGGCATCGCCATCCTCGATTCCGGCCTCGATGCGAACCACGCCTCGTTCAAAAACGCGCTCGGCCTCTCACGCATCACGGCCAGCCGCGACTTCACGGGCGAGGGGCGCACCGACGACCCTTACGGCCACGGCACGCACGTCGCTTCCGCCGCCGCCGGGAACGGCCAGTTCGCGGAGGGCGCGTATCGTGGAATCGCCCCGAACGCCAACCTCATCAACCTGCGCGTGCTCGGCGCGGATGGCGCGGGTACGACTTCCGGCCTGCTCGATGCGCTCGAATGGGTCTTGAACTACCGCACGCTTTACAACATCCGCGTCGTCAATCTCAGTCTCGGCGGCGTGGCCGTCGATTCTTACGCGAACGACCCGGTCTGTCAGGCCGTCAGGCGTCTGGTTGACGCGGGCGTGGTGGTCGCCGCCGCGGCGGGCAACGACGGGAAGGCCGACGACGGCACGAAAATTTATGGCCGCATTCACTCGCCCGGCAACGAGCCTTCGGCGATCACGGTCGGCGCGTCGAACACTTTCGGCACGGACGCGCGCGCCGACGATACGGTCACAACCTTCAGTTCGCGCGGCCCGACACGCAGCTACTGGACGGACGCGGGCGGGACGCGCCACTACGACAACCTCGTCAAGCCGGACATCGTTGCGCCCGGCAACCGCGTCGTCTGGGCGGAAGCCCTGAACAACCGCATCGTGACGGCTCATCCCGAACTCGACGCAGCGGTGAGCACTTACGCCTCGCTCCGAATGATGTACATGAGCGGGAGTTCGATGGCAACGCCCGTTGCTGCCGGAGCAGCCGCCCTCTTGTTGCAGGCCAACCCCAAACTCACGCCTAATCTCGTCAAGATGATCTTGATGTACACGGCGCAGCCCTTGAACGGCTTCAACATGTTCGAGCAGGGTGCGGGTCAACTCAACATCGAGGGTGCGGTCAGGCTGGCTCGACTGGTGCGTTCCGACCTGTCTGCGGCGACGCCGACGGGTGCGCCCCTGCTTACTTCCGGCACACTGCCCGCGCCTTATGACGAGATCGCGGGTGGGCGCGTCAACTGGTCGCAGGGGATTATTCTCAATCACACTTATGCGACGGGTCTCGGCCTCATCGAGAGGTATCAGAAAGTTTATGGCACGCGCGCGCTGCTTGGGGATTCGGTTATCGAGACGGCGAGCGAGCAGTTTGTTGACGCGTCGAAGGTGTCCGGCACGGTCGTGCTCGGGGAGAACATCCTGACGAGCAGGGGCGACGCGTCGCTGGCCGAAGGAAATATCTTTCTGAGCACGGGGTTGCTGCTCGGAAACGGCATCGTCATCGGCGACGGGATCATCGTCGGTGACGGAATCATCGTCGGCGACGGCATCGTCGTCGGCGACGGGATCATCGTGGGCGACGCGCGTTTGCGGGCGCAGTCGGTAAGAATTAACGGCGATGAAACATCGGCGATGAGATAAAAGTCGCTTTTGCAGTTGACGGCGGCCTAATAAACTGAAATACTGCCGCGCTGTCAGCCACATCGCTTACTCAACCTTTGCCAATTTACCTCGCGATATGTTCTGACCAACTCCCCCAAGGAGTTCGTGCAGTGCTTTCTCTTTCCATCCTCGAAGGGTTTCGAGAACGATCCAAGTTGAGTCCGACACACGGAGCGGCAACTCCCAAAGTAGTTCTGCCCCACCGCCCGTGGTTTGCCTCATAAGGAGGAGTCCGGTGAATTACTCGCAACTATCCCATGCCATTAAGCGGCTTGCTTCCCCCTTGCTGCTAATCGCATTGCTGATTAATCAACTGCCCGCCGCACCAATCGCCGCGACCACGCGCGCGAGCATGCGCGAAGCACGGGGCATTGAGCGCGGCAGCGATAAGGTTTCGTCGGAGTTGCTCGACGTGGCGCGCAATAAGGGCAGGCAAAACGAGCGCGTGAAAGTGATCGTCCAGTTGGACGCTAACGCGGGCACGGTCTTCGACCTGTTCCTGCAAGCGTCGGGCGCGCGCACGACGCGCAAGTTTTCCAAACTCAATGCGCGCGCCGTCGAACTGCCCGCGCGCGCTATCGAGGCGTTGGCCGCTCGCGGCGAACTGCGTTATGTCTCGCCCGATCTGGAAACCATTCCGGCCGGACACGTCTCGGCGACGACCGGCACGGACGCGGTGCGCGTCGTGCAGGGCACGAACGCTTCCGGGCTGGACGGCACGGGCATCGGCATCGCCGTCCTTGACTCCGGCCTCGACCTCGACCATCGCTCGTTTCTGGACAGAAAGAACAAATCGCGCATCGTCCTGAGCCGCGACTTCACGGGCGAGGGGCGCACCGACGACCCCTACGGCCACGGCACGCATGTCGCTTCCGCCGCCGCCGGTAACGGCCGCATCTCACAGACAAAGTTCATCGGCATTGCGCCGAACTCACAGATCATCAACTTGCGCGTGCTCAATTCGCGCGGGCAAGGCAGGACTTCCGGCCTGCTCGCCGCGCTCGACTGGGTTCTCGCCAATCGCGCGCTTCACAATATCCGCGTCGTCAATCTGAGCCTCGGCGCGCCGGCCATCGAATCCTATCGCAACGACCCGGTGTGCCGCGCCGTGCGTCGGCTGGTCGATGCGGGCATCGTGGTCGTCGCGGCGGCGGGCAACAACGGGCGGAACGCTTCGGGTCAAAAAATTTACGGCCAGATACACTCGCCCGGCAACGAACCGTCCGCGCTCACGGTCGGCGCAACCAACACGTTCGGCACGGACACGCGCGACGACGACGGAGTGGCAACCTACAGTTCGCGCGGCCCGACGCGCAGTTCTTGGACGGACGCGCTTGGGACGAAACGCTACGATAGTTTGATCAAGCCCGACATGGTTGCGCCCGGCAACAAATTGATCTTCGCAGAGTCAGACCGCAACCATCTGGTGCAGCAGAATCCTGAGTTGGACGCGAGCGTCAGCGCGGTTGATAACCGCCGGATGATGTACATGAGCGGGAGTTCGATGGCAACGCCCGTCGCCGCCGGAGCAGCCGCCCTCTTGTTGCAGGCCAACCCCAAACTCACGCCCAATCTCGTCAAGATGATCTTGATGTACACGGCGCAGCCCTTGAACGGCTTCAACATGTTCGAGCAGGGTGCGGGTCAACTCAACATCGAGGGTGCGGTCAGGCTGGCGCGGCTGGTGCGTTCCGACTTGTCTGCGGCGACGCCGACGGGTGCACCCCTGCTCACTTCCGGCATACTGCCCACGCCGCAGACGACCATCGCCGGTCACACCTTCGACTGGTCGCAAGGTCTGATCGCGGGTCGCACCTATGTCACCGGCCTCAATCTCCTGCGCAAGTATCAGAAGATATACGGCATCGGCATCCTCTATGGAGACGGCATTCTCTACGGAGACGGCATTCTTTATGGGGACGGCATTCTCTACGGAGATGGCATTCTTTATGGTGACGGGATTCTTTATGGCGACAACGTCTTGACGAGCGACGGCGGCGTCCTCGGCAGCGGCGCCGCGTTCCTCGGCGTCAACGCATTGTTCAGCGACGGTATCATCCATAGCGACGGGTTCAGATTAGGAGACGGAATTCTCTACGGAGACGGCATTCTCTATGGAGACGGCATTCTCTACGGTGATAGCACGTTGCGCGACGAGGCCGTCGTGCAATCGCAGTCAGCGATGGTCAACGGTGATTTAACGCCTGCGATGCCCCCGGAGTCGGACACGGGTACTGACTTCACAGACTACTGAAGCGATTTATACCGGACGCCTCGCCTCGCGTCCCAGCCGTAAAAAAGTTACAGACTCTATAAGGAGATCGTTATGCCCCACTCAGCCACATTAGAAAAGGCCGCCACCGTCGAGACCCCCATCTCCACGGACTATGCGCCCGCTCCCAGCGTTCAGCCTCTCCGTGAAGCGCACACGCAGGAAGTCCTCGCTTTCCTGTCGCCGCATGCGGTCGATACTATTTTCCTGTACGGGCTGATTCGCGACAACGGTATCGAAAGCCCCTTGAATCGCGGCACGCTCTACGGCTGCCGTGACGACGAGGGACAACTCGAAGGCATCGCCCTCATCGGCCACGCGATGGTCATCGAGGCGCGCACCGACCGGGCATGCGCGGCTTTCGCGCGGCTCGCCCGCGACGCTCGCGCCCACCTCATCCTCGGCGTGCCGGAGAAGATCGAAACCTTCTGGTCGCATTACGAGCAGGACGGGCAACGGCCGCGCCGCATCTGCCGCGAACTCCTGTTGGAGCAGCGTTGGCCTATCGAGACGTTGACGGAAGCGGCGGATCTGCGTCTTGCGACCGTGGACGATCTCGAAGCTGTGGGCGCAATTAACGCGGCGATGGCCTGCGAAGAGAGCGGCATCGACCCGCTGCAAGTTGACCCGGAAGGATTCCGCTCCCGACTCGTGCGCCGCATCGAAGCGGGGCGCATCTGGGTGTGGGTTGAAGACGGGCAACTGATCTTCAAGGCCGACATCATGTCGGAAGCTCCGGGCTACGTCTATCTCGAAGGCGTCTATGTCAGCCCCGGCGCGCGCCGCAAGGGCTACGGCCGTCGCGCCATGTCGCAACTCGGCAGGCTGCTGCTCGCGCAGACCGAGACGGTGTGCCTGCTCGTCAACGAACAGAACAAGGACGCGCAGGCTTTCTTCTTCAAGTCGGGCTACAAACTGCGCTGCTGCTACGACACCATCTTCTTACAACCCAAAGCAGACGAGACCAACTAGTAACAACCCCAGAGGCGGCTTGATGAACAGACAGCGGTTCGCTAAACCCTTCATGTGGTCGGTCATTATCTGCGGGGCGGTGGCGTGCGCCCACTCGGCCTATCGCCTGCCGCTCGGGCAACTCGATCTGCTGTTCCTGCTGCTCACCGTCGCCACCATCATCACGTCGAACATCGCCGTGCCGTTGCCGGGCGTCAACGGCCGCATCACGGTCTCCGAAACGTTCATCTTCCTGTCGATGCTTCTCTACGGCGGCGAGAGCGCGATCCTGCTCGCCGCCATCGACGGCTTCTGCTCGTCGCGCCTGATCAGCCGCAAGCCGATCACGCTCGCCTACAACGCCGCGCAACTCGCCGTCTCGACCTTCATCACCTTCCGCGTGCTGCGCCTCTTCTTCGGTGACGTGAGCAACCTTGCGCACGGCGACTTTTCGGCCAACTTCATCATCGCCGTCTGCATCATGGGCTTCGTCCAGCACATCGGCAATTCCCTGCTCGCTTCGGCGGCGCAGGCTCTCAAACACGAGCAATCGATCTGGCAGGTCTGGAGCAGAGACTGCCTGTGGCCTTCGATCACCTATTTCGCGGGGGCGAGCATGGCGGTCATCACGGCGAAACTCGTCGGCATGTTCGGCCCCTATGCCATCATCGCCACGACGCCCATCGTCGCCAGCATCTATCTCACCTACCGCACCTATCTCAAGAACCTCGAAGTGTCGGCGGCGTCGGCCAAGGCCGAAGCGGAAGCGGCGGCGCGCGCCGAGGCGGCGAAAGCGCAGGCCGAGCAGGCCGAACGCCACGTCGAAGAACTTTCGCACTACATCGCGGAACAGGAGCGCATCCGCGAGCAATATTCACAGATCGAAAAACTCTCCGCGCTCGGCGAACTCGCTTCCGGCGTCGCGCACGACTTCAACAACACGCTGGCAGGCATCCTCGGCCGCGCGCAGCTACTTTTAAACACCAGCGACCCGGCCAAGGTCGAGAGCGGTCTCCAGATCATCATCAAGACGGCGAAGGACGGCGCGAAGACCATCAAGCGCATACAGGACTTTGCGCGCCAGCGACGCGATCACGCCTTTTCGCCCGTCGCAGTGGATCAACTGCTCTTGGACGTGAGCGAGATCACGCGCCCGCGTTGGAAGGATCACGCCGAGGCCGCAAGCGTCCAGATCAATCTCGAACTCAAGATCAGTTCGAAGGCTCTGGTCTTGGGCGACGAGTCGGAATTGCGCGAAGTGCTGGTCAACATGGTCTTCAATGCCGTGGACGCGATGCCCGCGGGCGGCACGCTCACGCTCGCCACGCGCGAAGCGGGCGGAGCGGTGGAAATTTCCGTCACCGACACCGGCACGGGAATGAGCGACGAAGTGCGCTCGCGCATCTTCGACCCGTTCTTTACGACGAAGGGCAAGGCCGGTATGGGATTGGGGCTGGCCGTCTCTTACGGCATCATCCGCCGCCACGAGGGAACGGTTGAAGCCGAATCAGAGCCGGGGCGCGGCACGTGTTTCCGCATCACGCTGCCGTCTGCGAAGAACGCCGCGAAGCCGCAGGCGAACGCCGGTCAACCCGCGCCCGAGACGATCCCCGAATCTTTCCGCACGAAGTTTCTCGTGGTTGACGACGAGGAATCCGTGCGCGAACTGCTGTGCGACATTCTGGAAGCGGAAGGCCACGAAGTGGTCATGGCCGGAAGCGGGCGCGATGCGCTCGAACTGTTTGCCGGGGGCGGGTTCGCCGCCGTCCTGATGGACGTAGGATTGCCGGGCATGAGCGGTTGGGAACTGGCGCGCGCCATCCGCGAGCGCGACGAGCGCATCCCGCTCGCCATCATCACGGGCTGGGGCGAGGCCGTCGGCTCGAACGCGCAGAAGGCGGCGGGGGTCGATTGGGTGGTGGCGAAGCCTTTCACCATCGAGCAGATCACGGCAATCGCGCGGGAAGTTTCCCGCCGTCAGCAGGAGACGGGCATTGGGCGCGACGCAACCACCGTGGCGGCATAGTCCCACCGGCAGCAACAGCGACTCGCGACGCGCCACCCGCCACGCCGCGCAACTCGATGCGCGTCTATTCTTCCAACTCTCCACAGGCGAACCCGTCACTCCGAACGACAGCGCGATCCGCACGCCCCGCACGCTCAGACTCGTCGGCCGCACGCGCAACATCAGCGAAACCGGTATCGCCTTCATCGTCCCCACCCTGCGTATCGGCGACGAGTTCGCACACGTCATCGGTAGCCGTTTGCTGATCAGGCTCTACCTGCCCTCAGGCCATGTCGAGATACACGCCACACCCGTCCGCTACGAACAAATCTCGCCGTCGCCTTCCGAACGCGGTTACCTCATCGGCGTGCGCATCACCGAGATGAACGACAACGAATGGGTACGGATGGTCGAATACGTCCGCACGCTGCGTTGACTTAGGCGCAGTCGGCGTCCGTCTTGGTTTCTTCCAGATTGTGTCGCTTGATCATGCGTTGGAGGGTGCTGCGGTCTATGCCGAGGACGCGCGCGGCGGCCTGCTTGTTGCCGTGCGTGCTTTCGAGCACGCGACGGATGTGACGGCATTCGAGTTCCGAGAGTGAGAACAACTGTTCGTCGGTTTCGCCCGCATCCTGCGGCGACGTGGACGCGGAGGCGGAGGCGGCTACCGGCTGAGTTTGCGGCGGCGGTTCGTTGACCGAACGGCTGATGCGTTCGGGCAAGTCTTCGGGGCGCACGATGCCATCGCAGAGCGCGGTCGCGCGCACGATGGCGTTCTCCAATTCGCGTATGTTGCCCGGCCAGTGGTAGCTTTCCAGAATCGCTATGGCCTCGCGCGAAAAACTGAGGGAACGCTCGCCCGCGCGCTTCGAACGCTCGGCGAAGCGACGTGCGAGCGGCATGATGTCTTCGCTGCGCGCGCGCAAGGGGGGCAGGTGCAGCGTCACGGCGTTCAGGCGATAGAGCAGGTCTTGGCGGAAACGGCCGTCGCGCATTTCGCCTTCCACGTCGCGGTTGGTGGCGGCGATAACGCGCACGTCAACTTGCAGCGTGTGGTTCGAGCCGACGCGGCGAATCTCGCCCTCTTGCAAGGCGCGCAGCAGTTTCACCTGAAAGGCGGGCGTCGTCTCCGTGATCTCGTCTAAGAAGATCGTGCCGAGGTGCGCTTCCTGCCACAGCCCGCGCCTGTCCATCGTCGCGCCCGTGAAACTGCCGCGCACGTGGCCGAACAATTCCGACTCGATCAACTCGGCCGGGATCGCGCCGCAGTTGACGGCGACGAAAGCGTTCCCCGCGCGTTGGCTGCGACGGTGAATCGCGCGCGCCACCACCTCTTTGCCCGTCCCCGATTCGCCCGTCACGAGCACCGGCAGGTTCGTCCCCGCCACGCGCCCCACGAGTTTCATCATCTCCACGAAGGCCGCGCTCTGCCCGACCAGATCGATGTCCGACGTGTAGACGGGCGGCACGAGATCGCCGGTCGTCTGCTGGCGCGCGCGCTTCTCGATGCCGTTTCTGACCGCGTGCGAGATGGCGAGCACCTCGTCGTTGTCGAACGGCTTCATTAGGTAGTCGTATGCGCCGGAGGCGACGGCGTCGAGCGCGCCGACGGCCGAGCCGTGCCCGGTCATCAACACGATCTGCGCCTGCGGTTGTTCCTCCGTAAAGCGGCGGAGCACTGCGAAGCCGTCTTGGCCGCCGTCGCCGCCGAGTTTCACGTCGCAGAAGACGAGCGCCCACGTCTCGCGGCCGAGCAACTCGAAGGCGTGCTCCGCCGATTCGGCTTCGCTCACCGTCCAACCGTCCTCGCGCAACACATCGGCCACGTTGGCGCGAATCACGTCTTCGTCGTCTATGACGAGGGCTTTCATGTTTTCATTCAACTGTGGGGGCATAATCAATCGAGGGGTGAAGGATGAAGGCTAGAGGGGCGCGCCGGAGGAAATCCGCTCAACTCGCCGCAGCCCTTGTGTCATCTCACGCCCTTCGTCCTTCCGCTTGTTCATTGTTTTCTAAAGACGTAATACGGTCGTCATTTCAACCTAGCCGATGCCCGTGCTGCCGAAGCCGCCCGCGCCGCGCGCGGTCTCGTCGAGCGCGTCCGCCCACGCGGGTTCGGGCGTGATGATCGCTTCGACGATCAGCTGCGCGATGCGCTGCCCCGCTTCGAGCGTCAACGTCTCACGCCCGTGGTTGACGAGCGCGCAGATGATCTCGCCCCGGTAGTCGCTGTCTATCACACCGGCCAGAACGTCCAGCCCATGCCGCACGGCGAGACCCGAGCGCGGCGCGATGCGACCGTAAAAGCCGCGCGGGATGGCGACCGACAAGCCCGTCCGCACCCCGGCACGCTCGCCCGCCGCAAGCGTTACCTCTTCGATGGAGACGAGATCGAGTCCCGCCGCCTCCGCGCTGCCTCTCGACGGCAACTTCGCCGCCGGGTGCAGTTTCAGAAATTTCAACGCGTCGGTCATATTCCCTCAAGCCCGCGCTTCGTTGATCCAGATCGGTTTCGAGTTACAGCCCGTGCCGTTGCTGCGCCACTTCGGGCACGACCAGAAATAACTGCCCGCGCTCGACGGCCCTCGCTTGACGGTCGGCGTCTCGCACTCCGGGCACGGCGGGCCGATCTCGGCCTTGACGGGCGATGCCGCTGCCGCTGCCTTTGCGCCGTCGCCCGCTGCCCCGGCGCGCGTCTCGTTGATCCACACGGGCGCGGCGTTGCAGCCGCTCTTGTCGCTCTTCCAACGCGTGCAGCCCCAGAAGTAGCTCTCGTTTTTAAACGGGCCGCGCTTCACGGTCGGCGCGCCGCACTCCTTGCACGGCTCGCCCGTCTCCGGCGCGGCCTTCGCCTCTTCGAGCGTTCCCTTTTCGTCGAACCAGCGCACGCCGCGACATTCCGGGTAACGCACGCAAGACAGAGACGCGCGCTTGCCCTTCTCGCGCGGCGCGCGCAGGCGCATCGCCGCGCCGCACGCGTCGCACTTCGTCGTCAACATCAACTTGCGCTGCTTCGCGTTCTTCGGCGCGTCGCTGATGAAGCCGCACGCCTCGCGCCCCTCCGAGCAGACGAGAAACTTCCCCGATGCGCTCACGCGTTCGACGAGAAAGCCCGCGCGCTCTTCCAACTTACACTTCGGGCAATCGACGGCATCTTCCGGGCGCGGCGGGGCTGGATGCTTCGCGCCACCCTCGCCCGCCACGGCGCGTTCCATCTCGGCCGCCGCGATCTGCCCGACGAGTTCCGTTACCATCACTTTCACTTCGCCCATAAAGGCGTCGCGCGCATACTCGCCGCGCGCCATACGCGCCAACTTCTGTTCCCAACTGCCCGTCAGTTCGGCCGACTTGAGAAGTTGCGAGGGCAGCAGTTTGATCAACGCGATGCCCTTCGGCGTGGCCGTCAGGGATTTCTTGTCGCGCACGATGTACTCGCGTTTTAAGAGCGTCTCGATGACGGCGGCGCGCGTGGCGGGCGTGCCGAGTCCCGAATCCTTCATCGCGAGGCGCAACTCCTCGTCTTCCACCTTCTTCCCCGCCGTCTCCATCGCGCCGAGCAGGCTCGACTCCGAATAACGCGGCGGGGCTTTCGTCTGCTTCGCCACGGCTTCGACGTGCTTCGTCTCCACCGCCTCCTTCGCACGCACGGGCGGCAACTCCGCGTCTTCCGCATCGTCGTCGCCCTCCGCCTTCTTCCGGTCTTCTTTTCCGGGCGGGTCAACTTCACGCCAGCCCGCTTTGAGCACCACCGTCCCGCGCGTGATGAACCGCTCGCCCTCGACCGCCGTGGTGATCGTCGTGCGCTCAAGCTCGGCGTCCGGGTAGAAGGCGGCGAGGAAGCGGCGCGCGACGAGGTCGTAGATGCGCTTCTCGTCGGGCGCGAGCGCGTTCGGTTCGACGCGTTGCTTCGTCGGGATGACGGCGTGGTGATCCGTCACCTTCTTGTCGTCAACGTGGCGGCTCGTGAGTTTCGGCGTCCCCTTCGCGAGAATCGTCTCGATGAACTTCACGTAAGGGCCGACGCCCGCCGCCTCGACGTGGCCTTTCAATTCCTGATTGACGCTCGTGGAGAGGTGGCGCGAAGAGGTGCGCGGGTAGGTGATGAACTTTTTCTCGTAGAGCGTCTGCGCGAGTTCGAGCGTGCGCGCGGCGGAGAAGGCGTAGCGCGCGTTGGCGGCGCGTTGCAAGGCCGTGAGATCGTAGAGAAGCGGCGCGCGTTCCTTCGTCGCCTTCTTTTCAACTTTTTCGACCGCGCCCGGCTTGCCTTTGACTTTGAAGACGACGGCCTCGGCGGCGTCTTTGTGATCGAAACGACTGCCCGCCTTGCCGAACCAAGTGCCGCGATACGCGCCCGCCGCCGACTCGAAATCTGCGACCACTTCGTAGTAATTCGTCGGGACGAAATTTGCGATCTCCTCGTCGCGGCCGACGATGAGCGCAAGCGTCGGCGTCTGCACGCGCCCCAGCGAATAGACGCCGTCGTGTCCCGCGCCGCGCGCCTTGATGGTCTGCGCGCGCGTGGCGTTCAGACCGACGAGCCAGTCGGCCTGTTGCCGCGAGCGCGCCGAATCGCGAAGCCCACTGTATTCCGCAGCGGGCTTGAGGCGGTTGAAACCGGCGATGATCTCGTCGCGCGTCAGCGAAGAAATCCAGAGGCGTTCGACGGGCTTCTGCGAGCGCGCGAGCGTGTAGACGAGATCGAAGATCAACTCGCCCTCGCGCCCCGCGTCGGCCGCGTTGACGACGCTCGTTACGTCGTCGCGGCCGAGCAAAGTCTTGATGACTTTGAATTGATCGAGCGTGCGCTCCGAGGCGTGATACTTGAATTCTTCGGGGATGATCGGCAGCGTCTCCATGCGCCACGACTTGAACTTCGGATCATACTCTTCGGGGTCGTCGAGTTCGACGAGGTGGCCGATGCACCAAGTGATGATGTCGTTCTTGCCTTCGAGGTAGCCTTCGCCGCGACGCGTCGCGCCGAGCGCGGCCGCCACGTCGCGCCCCATCGAAGGTTTCTCGGTGATGATGAGTCTCATAGAAAAACAGTGAGCAGTAAGCAGTGAGCAGTGAGCAGTAATTCGTCGAGCAGTCAGTCGCCGAGCAGTAAGTCGCCGGACAACTAGCTTCAAACTTTAGCAGTCCTCTCGCCGGGCGCGTGCGGCAGACGGAGAACGCTTAACGTCAGCTTTCATCCCTTCGCCCTCATCCCTTGATTCATAGCCCCGCCATGTCCCACTTCCGCACCACGTCGTTGACGAGGGCGGCGATCTTGTCGGTCACTTTCACGAAATACTCGTCGGCCTTCTTCTGGTCGAATTTCGGGTAGCCCTGCCCCGGTTGATAGAGTCCGATGGAGGACGGGAACGGCGTGGCCGTCCAAGTGCCTGCCGCCGGGTATGCGGTGGCGAGGTCGTCCTTGTAGCGGTCTGCGTGAACGAGGGTCGGGTCAATGGCCTGCACGAATGCCGTCTCGTTCAAACCGGCGTGGCCGCCGTCTTCGCCGAAGACCTGCTTCGTCACGTCCGACGCGTAAGACCACCAGTTGACGACGAGCGTGCGCACTTTGCGTTCGGCCGCAACTTCCGCCGCGACCGAAGTGAGCACGGCCGTCTGCCCGCCGCCGTGGCCGTTGACGATGACGATGTTGCGGAAGCCGTTTTTCGCCAAGCCTTCCAGAATTTGTTTGACGAACGGGCGATAAGCCGCTTCCGTGATCTGGAACGCGCCGGGGTAGGCTTCCATGCTGCCCGTCATCCCGTAGGGCAGGACGGGCGCGATCATGGCGTTCGTGCGTTGCGCGATGCGGCGCGCGATGGCGAGCGGCGCGGTGTTGTCCGCGCCGTTGTTGACGACGCCGTGCGGTTCGAGCGTCCCAGTCGGCAAAAGCACGGTCTGGACGCGCGCGGGAACAATCTCGCGAAACTCCATCCAGTTGATGCGATCCATCTCGCGCGTCGAGACGGTGTCGGCCGACTGCTTCGCGTTCGCCGTCGTCTGCGCCGTCGTCGTCTGAACCAACACGGCGGACATTAATAACAGGAAGATCGCCTGCGCTGTTTTCATCATCACAACTCCTCGATAGATTTTCGCCCCGCGCGGCTAATGCGCCGTGGCTCGTTCTCACTGTGAATCTTAGCCTAGCACACCAAACCACCTGTAAGCATTCAACACCTCGCCGAGCGCGAACGAAGCGAGGTTTGCCGCCGTGATCGCCGCGAAGTCGCGCCACATGAGAGCGCGCCCCGTTTCGACTCGCTCGCCGAACGCCGTCCAAAAGAGCGCGCATTCCGCGACGGGCGCGAACGTCTCGGCCGCGACGAGATAAGCGAGCCGCGCCGAACTGCCGAAAAGGAGCGGCAGCACCAGCACGACTACCGGGTAGGTGCAGGCGGTGAGCCACAGGCCGGAGAGAAGTTTGCGGCGCAGGGAATGGCGCGGCGAGAGGCCGAGGAGCAGCACGGGCGTCTCCAACGCGACGGTGAAGAGATAGCCGACGGGGAGAAACCACCAGAGTTCGAGGGCGCGCGATTCCACCTGTTACAACATCCGTAGCAGGAACGGCGCTTCGGCAAGGACGTGCGCCATGGCGAGCGTGAAGTAGAGATCGCGCGTCGCGGGATAGTCTGCGAGAAAGGCGAGCCAGAGCAGCACGACGCAGGCGGTGGACACAAGGAGCGTCAAGCGTATGACACGCGGCCAGCCGCCTTGCGCGCGACGCGCGAGCGGCAGAGACTCGACGCGCCACAGCGCGGCCTCATCACCCGCGCCGCGACGCCTCTTGCGCGCGAGCGGCAAGGCCAGCAGCCACACGCTGTAATGAATCGTTTCGAGAAAGACGTGCGTGGCGACGAGCAGGTGGCTTGAGACGCCCTGCAAAATTTCCGATCCCGCGTGACGCGTGATGCGAAGCGCAAGCGCGTCGCCGTCGGCGGCAAGCGCGGGAGCGTCGCCGAGTTGCCACCAGAGCAGGCCGACGAAGAGGGGCAGCGCAGCGAGGCAGCTATGATAAGCGCGTCGCCAGTCGGGGCGTGTGCGCCGCAGGTGACGGTCGAGAAACCAGAGCGCGACGAGCGGGTGCAGATAGACGAGGCCGAGGCTGAACATTTGCGGCGCGAGCCAGTTTGCCCCTGCGAGCGCGAAGGCCAAGACGAAACTCCAAGACCAATCGCGGCGCGCAGACTGTCGCCCGCGCATCCACACGAGCGCGGCGAGCCACAAGATCAACAGGCTGTTCCAGACGCCTACGACAACCGTCCACTCGTCGCCGCCCCACACGAACGCCTGCGCGAGCGAAGGCAACGCGGCGTAAGCCGTGAGCAGAAAAGCGACGCCCCCGAAGCCGACGAAGAAGAAGTTGCGCGAACGCCCCAGACGCGCGGGCAGGCGCGCGAGAAAATAACGCAACTCGAACCAGTTGTGCGGCCCGGCGAAGAGAAAGACCGTCACGATTGAGAAGCGCAGCGGCATCCATCCCGCGAGCAAAGCCGACGCCGCGACGAGCGCAAGCGCGACGAGCGCGAACGTGGACGCACGCGCACCGCCCTCCGCGCCCGCCGCAACGGTAGTAGTGCGTAACTCGAATTTCCCGATGTCCGCCGCGCGTTCCACTTCGCTTACTTGCTCCCCGTTGTCGTCGCCGCTGTAGAGGCCGGGACGATCAACTTGAACGCGCCGTTGTCGGGCACGACCTCCACCCTGATCTGGCCGCTCAGTTCCGCCTCAGGCGTCGTGGCGCGCTTGAGAGAACCGGCGTCGAGCATGCGCGGTTCGGGCGGCCGCGCGTTGGCGAGCGTTTTGATGGCGAGCGCGCCGGTCGCGGCGAAGACGCAGAGGGCGACGGCCGCCGTCTGCTTAGCTGCGCGCGCACGCGTGCGGGCGACGAGGACGCCTGCGAAGGCCAGCGACAGCGAGAGGAAGATGCCCGCCAAGATCGTCTGTGTCGGGCGGAGCGAATTGGTCAAGGTCGCGGCCGCCTCGTCGCCGGAGACCGAATCGCGTTCCATCTCCGCGCGCAGTTGGCGCAACACGTTCTGCGGAATTTGCAGGCGCGCTTCCGTCGCGTCGCTGCGCGACTCGATGGACATGCGCGCGGCGGGCAGCGACGCCGTGCGACGAACTTTTTGCGGCGTTCGCGTGGGCGCGGGTTCGGGCGCGGCTATGTCGGCGAAGGCCGCCGGGGCGAACGCAAACAGCGCGAGAGATAGGCAGCAGAGTCTCAGTTTCATGTTTGATGATCCTTTGTATCGTGAATCGTTCAAGAGCCGTGAATCGTGAATCGTGAATCGTAAATCGTGAATAGATAAAACCTGTTCTTTCTATTCACGATTTACGATTCACGATTCACGATTTTCATGCGTGACCGTTCGGTCTCTATCAAACCGGCGAGGAATCGTGCATCGTGTTGAAGAGCGGCGCACCCGCAGAAGATAAATTCGGACGGCGTTGATGCCTTGGGCGAAAACGATTCGCGCAAGGCGTGTCCGTGGCCGCGCACAAAGTATGGTACGACTCGCCGGTTGTCAAGATTCTACGTGCGCGAGGGTCTTGGAGTCCGTCCGGCGTTTGAAGCGGGCTGGCGCATACGCGCTCGTCGGTCGCGCCGACGCCAACCGCATCGCCTACGCCGCTCCTTAGTTGCCGTGCGCGGCAGTTCGAGTTGCCGCGCGTCGAGGTCGCCGGGGCGCGGGCGAGCGGACGCGGTTGCGGTGCGTCGGGGTCTGCGGATATATTCTCGTTCGTACCGCCATCGTCTTCGGCAGACAGCCGCCTTCAAGCTGCATCGGCCAACTCATTTTTACAGAGACACGCATCCGGCCACGGCCGGGAGGAGAGAGCCTTGAGTCATCGCAAAGAAGAAGATCGCGACTTGTTGACCATCAACCGGAGAAAGTTTATCGGCGCGGGTCTGACGCTCGGCGTCGCCGCCGCGTTGTCGGGGGCGACTGAAGGTTTCCCGGTGTTCTCTGCATCTGCCGCGCCCGCGTCGAGCGCGGACGAACTCGAAGAGGCGACCATCGCAGGGTTGCAGGAAGGGATGCGCGGCGGTAAGTGGTCGGCGCGCGAACTCGCGGAGAAGTACATCGAGCGGATCGAGCGGTACGACCGCAAAGGCCCTGCGCTCAACTCCGTCATCGAACTCAACCCCGACGCGCGCTCTCTCGCCGCCGCGCTCGACCGCGAGCGCAAAGACGGGCGCGTGCGTTCGCCCCTGCACGGCGTTCCCATTCTCCTCAAAGACAACATCGACACGGCCGACCGCATGCAAACCACGGCCGGTTCGCTCGCCCTCGTCGGCAGTCCCGCGCCGCGCGACGCCTTCATCGCCGCGCGCCTGCGCGATGCGGGCGCACTGATTCTAGGCAAGACGAACCTGAGCGAGTGGGCGAACTTTCGTTCGACCCATTCGTCGAGCGGTTGGAGCGGGCGCGGCGGGCAGACGCGCAACCCCTACGCCGTCGACCGCAACCCGTGCGGTTCGAGTTCCGGTTCGGGCGTCGCCGTCGCCGCCAACTTTGCGGCCGCGGCCGTCGGCACGGAGACGGACGGCTCAATCGTCTGCCCGTCGTCGGCGAGCGGCATCGTCGGCATCAAGCCCACGCTCGGCCTCGTCAGCCGCTCCGGCATCATCCCCATCGCGCACAGTCAGGACACGGCCGGGCCGATGGCGCGCACCGTCGCGGACGCCTGCATCCTGCTCAATGCGCTCACGGGCATCGACCCGCGCGACCGCGCGACGCAAAGCTCCGGCGGCAAGTCGCACGCCGACTACACGCGCTTCCTCGACCCGGCGGGCTTGCGCGGCGCGCGCATCGGAGTGGCGCGCAAGTTCTTCGGCTTCAGCGACCGCGTGGACAAGTTGATGAGCGATGCCATTGACGCGTTGAAGAGCGCGGGCGCGATCATCGTCGACCCGGCCGATCTGCCGTCACACGGCAAGTACGACGACTCGGAGTTTGAAGTCTTGCTCTACGAGTTCAAGGCCGACCTCAACAAGTATCTGGCCGAGCGCGGCGCGGGCGTGCCGCGCTCGCTCAAGGAACTGATCGATTTCAACGAGCGCAACCGCGAGCGCGAGATGCCGTATTTCGGGCAGGAGATTTTCATCAAGGCGCAGGCCAAGGGTGCGCTGACGGATAAAGCCTACTTGGCCGCGCTCGCCAAAAATCATCGCCTCTCGCGCGCCGAAGGCATCGACGCAGTGATGACCAAACATCGCCTCGACGCCATCATCGCGCCCACCGGCGGGCCGCCTTGGACGACCGACCTCGTCAACGGCGACCACTTCTCCGGCGGCAGTTCCACGCCCGCCGCCGTTGCCGGATATCCGAACATCAATGTCCCGGCCGGTTACGTCTACGGTCTCCCGGTCGGCATCTCCTTCTTCGGCCGCGCCTACAGCGAACCCGTGCTCATCCGGCTGGCCTATGCCTTCGAGCAGGCCACACGGCATCGCCGCCCCCCGCAGTTTAGAGACACCGCCGAGTTGCGCGATTGAGCAGCGCGCCGGAAGACTGCAACCCATCTTCCCTTTGCGCCTTTGCGCCTTTGCATGAGTTATTTTCTTTCTCAAAAACATATCTCACGCAAAGGCGCAAAGGCGCAAAG
The DNA here is from genome assembly GCA_035940695.1 of Pyrinomonadaceae bacterium. Lineage (GTDB taxonomy): Bacteria > Acidobacteriota > Blastocatellia > Pyrinomonadales > Pyrinomonadaceae > JAIVJZ01. Next base: position 43,533 of record DASZEQ010000011.1, read on the forward strand.
CGGAGTTTGAAACTCACAGAGAGTTTGTGGAGAGTTTATGATCATCACCACGGAATATGTCGAGGTGGAAGTTGACGGCAGCCCGATGCGTATGTGCGTGGCCGCGCCGAAGCCGGAAGGAACTTATCCGGGCGTGCTTTTCTACTCCGACATCTTCCAACTGACGGGGCCGATGTTGCGCGCCACGGCGCGACTCGCCGGTTACGGCTTCGTCGTCGTCGCACCCGAAATTTATCACCGTCACGAACCCAACGGCACGGTCATTCCCTTCGACGACGCCGGGCGCACACGCGGACTCGAAGGCGCAGCCAACACTCCCGTCGCAGACTTCGACGCCGACTGCCGCGCCGCGCTCGATTACCTCGCCGCGCACCCGCGCGTCGCGCAAGGCAAACTCGGCGCGGCCGGTTTCTGTCTCGGCGGCCATCTCGCCTTCCGCGCTGCCCTGCACGCGGACGTGCGCGCCGCCGCCTGTTTCTACGGGACGGGCATCCACAACGGCAAGTTAGGCCGCGAACCGGACGCACGCTCGCTCGAACGCGCTGCGGAAATTCGCGGCGAGTTGCTGTTGGTCTTCGGCACGCTCGACCCGCACGTACCCGAAGACGGCCGCGCCCGTATCGAGCGCGCGCTCCGCGAAGCGCAGGTGAACTACTCTTTCAAACTCTACCCCGCAGAGCACGCCTTCATGCGCGACGAGGGCGCACGCTACGACCCGGAGGCGACCGACGCGGCCTTCGCCGACATGATCCAACTTTTCCGCCGCACGCTTACATGAATTGCCGAGGGCGCAAAAAAGGTGAGCGATGAAAGGAAGCCATTCAAGATTGAATGCTTCTCTTACTTCATCCCTCACCCTTCTTGCGCTCTCAGCCCGTCCTTCTACCCGTTTACAACTTCGCCGCCGTTCGGGTGCAGAATCTGTCCTGCCATGTATGAGGCGTCGTCGGAGGCGAGGAAGACGTAAGCGGGCGCAACTTCTTCGGGCTGCCCCGGCCGCTTCATCGGCACGTCCGCGCCGAAGCTCTCAACTTTCTCCGGCGGGAAAGTCGAAGGGATCAGCGGCGTCCAGATCGGCCCCGGCGCGACGCCGTTGACACGGATGCCGCGCTCCACGAGCGACTGCGAGAGCGAGCGCGTGAAGGCGACGATTGCGCCTTTGGTTGCCGAGTAGTCGAGCAGTTCGGGGCTGCCTTTGTAGGCCGTCACCGAGGTGGTGTTGATGATCACGCCGCCCGCCTTGAGGTGCTTGAGCGCGGCCTTGACGAGATAGAACATCGCGTAGATGTTCGTGCGGAAGGTGCGCTCCAACTGCTCCGCGCTGATCTTTTCGATGCTGTCCTGCGGGTGCTGTTCGGCCGCGTTGTTGACGAGCACGTCCAGACGCCCCAACTCGCCGGCGGCGCGTTCCACGGCCGCGCGACAAAAATTCTCGTCGCCCACGTCGCCGTCGATCAACAGGCAGCGTCGCCCTTCCGCTTCGACGAGCCGCGCCGTCTCGCGCGCATCTTCGTGTTCGTTCAGATACATGACGCACACGTCCGCGCCCTCGCGCGCGTAGGCGATGGCGACGGCGCGGCCGATGCCGCTGTCGCCGCCCGTGATGATGGCGACTTTGCCTTCCAGTTTGCGACTGCCGAGATGCGTCGCGTCGTCTGCGACGGGGCGCGGCGTCATCTCCGCTTCGATGCCCGGCCGTTGGTCTTGCTGTTGCGACGGCATGGTCTGTTGACCGCCCTCTTGCTCTTCTTCTGCCATTGCTATCCTCTCCCTTTTTGCGCTCTACGTTTGATACCCTTCCGCCCCCGCGAATCAATCCACGTGTAAAGACAATGACGCTCGCGCGTGGGTTGGCCGCGAGCGCGGGCAGGCTAGTATCCAACCCCGCGCTCCCGAACCCACGCAGACGATCTCGAATTTCTTTGAGGCGAAAGCCGATAAGTCTAGCGGAGCGCAAGGGTCTGGGTCTGTCCGTTGTCGCACAGAGAGCGCACGCGAACTCGGCCGCGAAGTGGTACGAACTCGTACAGACGTAGGCCACGCGCGCCGTCTAAAGTTTCAACATCCCCCGTGAGCGACGTTTAAAATTAAGTTCAAGCAGGATAGGTGTGTGATGAACAAGGAAGAAGGACTGACGGGGACGATTTATCAGGAAGTCTGTACGTGGTGCGGCGTGGTCGTCCGCAGGCTCGATACCAAAAACTCTCGCGGCATGTGCCTCAGATGTTACGCGCGTATGTTGAGCGATCATTATCAACGCTCCGCTCCCACGCCGTCCAAAACTTTCAGGCACAGCGAACGCTGATAAGCGCGCGCCGCACTTTCGCCCGTGCGCGCGTCGGCCACGGTGTCAACGCCCCTGAGCGTTAAGGCGAACGCTGGCGCGCGCCGCAAAAAGTCCGGCTTTGCGGGTTCGCGCGCTTCATCCGGCGCGTTAGTCTTCCGGCAAACTCCACGTCTGCCCGATCTCGGTCAATGCCACGCGCCAGCGTTCGCGCCCGGCGACGGCGAGCAGACGTTCGACGGGTTCGCCAACCGGCTCGCGGCTCAAACGGAAAGTCGAATGATGCATCGGCAGGAAGTAGGTCGCGCCCATCTCGCGCGCCATGCGCCACGACTGTTCCGGGTTGGCGTGCGCGTAGATGTAGGGGTCGTATGCGCCGACCGGCATCATCGCCAGCACGATATTGGCGCGCTCCCTGAGACGGCCGAACGCGCGCGTGTCCGCCGTGTCGCCTCCGAAAACTATCGCGCGCCCGTTCTTCTCGATCAGAAAACCGCCGTAACCGCGATGGCTGTCCGTCAGTTTGCGCGCGCCCCAGTGGCTCACCTCAATCGACTCGACGCGCATGTCGTCCACTTCGACCGACTGCCCCCACGCCAATTCGTCAACGCGCCGGAAGCGACGCACGAGATCGCCGTTGCCGCGCTGCACGACGGCGCGCGCCTTGCGCGGCAGGCGCGCGAGCGTGCCCGTATCGCAATGATCCATGTGCGCGTGCGAGACGAGCACCGCGTCGAGCGCGGGCAACTCGTGCGCCGCGAGCGCGGGTTGCACGAGACGGCGCGGCCCGACGGTCAAGATGCCGGGAACGCGCACGCCGACGCGCTCCCTGAGAGCCGGATCGGTCAGCAGCCACGTCCCGTAAAAATTGATGAGCACCGTCGCGTGGCCGAGCCATGCCACGGTCAAGCGGTCGTCGCGCCACTGTTCGGGGCGCGGGCGGTGCGGCGCGGGCGCGATCTCAATGCGCCTCTCCTGCAAACGCTCCTCCACGAAACGCCGCCCGAATCGCCTCGCAAATCCCGCGTATGTTCTTAAATTGCTTACGGTCAGATTCATAAATAATTAGATGCGTTTGACCGGCCAATCGTCTAGCCCTTCGGTTACCCGCCGTCAGTCGTCCGCCGTCAGTTGTTTCACCTCTTGCTTAAATTGAGAAATTTCAACACCCGCCCGCCGCCCCGTAAACCGCAAACAATTTGGTAACTGACAACTGGCGACGGACAACCGACCAACGGCTATTTCTTACCATTCGCCGTCGTGTTGTATGCTCACGACGCGAAGTTTCTCCCTGTTGTCGGGGGTTTTGATGCGCGCCGCGTACGTGAGCTTGTTCACGTTTTTGTTGACGGCGGCCTGCTTTTTAATGACGATACGCACCCGCCGCCGGGGCGTCGATAAGAACATTCTTGCCAGACGATCATTCGACATTGACGGCGTGGCTGCCCGATTTCCTTTACACGGGCGGGCGATTCGAGAGCGACTTCGCTCTCGTCTCAGACCGCGCGGGTCGCATCGCGCAACTCACGCGCGCCCAAGACGCACAGGCGGCACGCGTGGTGCGCCTCAAGGGTCGCGCCCTGCTGCCCGGCCTCGTCAACGCTCACTCGCACGCCTTCCAACGCGTTATTCGCGGGCGCACCGAACGCCGCTCGGCCGCGCATGATTCCTTCTGGACGTGGCGCGAGATGATGTATGCGGCCGCCACGCGCCTCAGCCCCGAAGACATTTACGACGCCTCACGCATGGCCTTCCTCGAAATGGCTGCGAGCGGCATCACGGCCGTCGGCGAATTTCACTACCTGCACCACGCTCCGGGCGGCGCGCGCTACGCGGACGAAAACGAGTTGGCGAAGCAAGTCGTCCGCGCTGCCGCCGATGTGGGAATCCGCATCGCGCTTTTGCGCGTCGCCTACGCGCGCGCAGGCTGGAACGCGTCGCCCGACGAGCGACAGGCGCGCTTCATCGAACGCAACCCCGCAGCATTTCTCAAGCAGACCGAAACTCTCAAAAACGACCTCGACCGCGTCGCGCCCTTAAACGCCGACGCGCACAATGGCGTTGCAGCCCTAGACGCGAAAGACGCGCGCGCCGCATGGGTCGGCGTCGCGCCTCATAGCGTCCGCGCCGTGCCGCTCGATTATTTGCGCGAGGTCTGCGCCTTCGCCGCGACGCACCGGATGCCCGTCCACATGCACGTCGCAGAGCAACCCGCAGAGATCGACGCCTGCATGCAGGAACACGGGCGCACGCCCGTCGCGTTGCTGGATGCTGAAGGTCTGCTCGACGAACGCTTCACCGCCGTGCACGCCGTCCACATCACGGCGCAAGAAGCGCGCTCGCTCGCCTCGGCGCGCGCGCACGTCTGCGCCTGCCCGACGACCGAACGCAACCTCGGCGACGGCATCGTCCCCGCCGACCTGTTGCTGGGCGCAGGCGTCCGCGTCTCGCTCGGCACGGACAGCCACACGCAGATCGATCTCCTCGAAGACGCACGCGAACTCGAATATCACCTGCGCCTGCAAAAACTCCAACGCGCCGTGCTCGCGCCCGAAACAGACGCGCAGGCAACGGCGACATCAGCCCGAACTTCCCGCGAAGCAAACGAAGAGACCGACAGCCTCGCCGCGCTCGCCGCGCGCCTTTTCGACTGCGCCACACGCAGCGGCGCGACCAGCATCGGCGCAAGCGGCGGCGGCGCGCTCGAACTCGGAAGCCCCGCCGATTTCTTCACCGTCGCCCTCGACGATCCTTCCATCGCCGGAGCGGGAACGGACGATCTGCTGCCCGCCGTCGTCTTCTCGCTCGCGCGCACGGCCGTGCGCGATGTGGTCGTCGGCGGTCGCCGCATCGTCGAAGATGGACAGCACCGGACGCAAGGTGAGATCATCGAACGCTTCACGGATTTACAGCGCAGGCTCTGGCGATAAACGCCTGCTCAAGGCAACGACCTCACAAAGTCGGGAGTAACGTCATGACGAACGAAGAGATGCAAAAGATTCTGGAATACATGATGCAGCGGCAAGAGGCTTTCACGGAGCAGCACGAGAAGTTTCGCGAGTGGAATGAAAAATTTCAAGTACAACAGGAACAACTTCGAGACCGTCAGGAACGCTTCCAGATTGATCTTGAACGGGTAGACGTGAATCACGAAAAACTTCAAGGCCAAGTGATTAAACTAGCCGATACGGTCAGGGAGATTGGCGATGCGCAATTCCAAACCCAACGGGCAATGGCGCAAACGCAGAACGATCTTTCCCACCTGACCAAAATCGTCACCGGCCTTGTCGAGATCGTGACGCGGGATCGGAACGGCGACAGCCGGAATTAACTCGACATGAAGGTTGAACAGACACTCGCCGAACTCGTCCGCCTCGACTCGGTTTCGTCACGCTCCAACGTGGAGATCATCTCTTACCTCGCCGGGCGCGCAGAGAACTTGGGGCTATGCGCGCGCATGTTTCCTTATACGGATGAGGCGGGCGTCAAGAAGTTCAATCTCGTCTGCGTCCCGCCCGCGTCGGATGCCGACCGGATGGAAGTCGAACTCGCGCTCGTCGGGCACACGGACACCGTGCCCTTTGACCCGGAGTGGGCGGACGCGCTGACCCTTACGGCGCGCGAGGGCAAACTCTACGGGCGCGGCGCGTGCGACACGAAAGGATTTATTGCCGCCGCGCTCACGGCGGCCGGGCAAGTCGATGTCGCCAATCTACGCAGACCGCTCGCGCTCGTCTTTACGGCCGACGAGGAGGTCGGCTGCCTCGGCGCAAAACGTCTCGCGGAATCGGGCGCGCTCGCGGCGCGCTATGCCATCGTCGGCGAACCGACTTCGCTGCAACCGGTGCGCGCGGGGAAAGGTTATTGTCTGGCGGAAGTGCGCGTTGGCGGGCGCGAGGGACACAGCGCGTATCCCGCGCTCGGCGCGTCGGCCATCCTTCGCGCGGCGCGGCTCATCGCGCGCATCGAGCGCGTGGCCGAGACCGTACAGGCGCGACAACACGACGCGTTCGACCCGCCTTACACGACGCTCAACGTCGGACTGATCCGGGGCGGCACGGCCAAAAACATCATTGCGGGCGAATGTCGCTTCACGCTCGAATGGCGACCCGTTCCCGGTCAGGCAGCCATCCACACCATCGAACTCATCCAAGCCGAGGTTGAAAGTTTGCGCGCCGCCGAACCGGACTTTGATTGCCACATCGAGATTTTGCGGCTTGACGAGGGCATGGAGACGAGCGCGGATTCGCCGCTCGTTCGTGAGTTGACGACTTTAAGCGGGCAGACGGCGGGCACGGTCGCCTTCGGCACGGAAGCCCCGCAACTCACGGAGATGGGCGCGCAGGCGGTCGTCTTCGGCCCCGGCAGTATCCGCACCGCGCACCGCACCGGCGAGTTTGTGCCCGCCGACGAACTCGAAGCCTGCGTGGAAATTCTCGCGCGCGCGATAGAAAAGTTTTGTCAGTAGCTGAGTGTCCGTTGGCCGTCGCTTGTGCCGCGTCAACTGTGTCGCTAAAGATCAAACTGTGCGATGACGAACAGATAACAACCGACAACCGACAACTGGCGACCGACAAACAACTGGCGACCGGCAAACAACAGTCTCTTTTATGCTCCGACAAATTTTCAAATCCGCAATTTTTCAAATGCTGTCCGGCGCGTTGCTCTTCTGCGCCGTCGCTCTCTTTACGAACCACGCCGCAGCGCAGACGCCGCAGCAGCAGCAGAAACCTCTCACGAGTCAGGAACTCGTGCGCCTCGTCTATCAACTCCCGACGCAGCCGCAGAAGCGCGACGAGATCATCGAAGAGATACGACGACGCGGCATCGACTTCGAGTTGACGACGGGCTTGCGCGGCATCGTCGCCACCAAGAGCGGCAACGACGCGCTCCTGCGGCGCACGCTCGAAGAGGCCGCGCGGCGGCGTGCCGATCCGGCGGGCGCAGCGCCGCGCGCGTCGGAAGCGGAGGCGCGCGACGTGTTGGAGAACGCCCGCAAGGCGACGCTCGCGGCGGCGGGCGGGATGCCGGATTTCGTCGTGCGCCAACTTGTGCGGCGTTCGGCCGCGCAGGGCGAGACGCGCAATTGGAGGCAACAGGATCAACTCGTGGTCGCCACCAGTTACCGCGAGAGCGCGGGCGGCGAACAGTACAAGCTGCTCGCCGTCAACGGCCTGCCGACGGCCGAGGCGACGCGCGAGCGCGGCGGCTACGAGCAAGCCGGAGGCTCAACCTCGACCGGCGAGTTCGCTTCGTTGCTCATCAAACTTTTCAAGCCGGAGCACGAGACCGTTTTTCAGGCCGCAGACACCGACACGCTGCGCGGCCGTCGCACCTTGATCTACGACTTCACCATCAAGAAGAGCGAAAAGTTTCAGTACACGGTGGCTTACGGGCGGGGCGAAGGGGCGCGCTTCACCGGGGCGGGATTGAGCGGCCGAATTTGGATCGACCGCGAACTGTTTCGCGTGCTGCGCGCCGAGTACACGACCACCGAGATTGCATCCGACTTCCCCATTCGCCGCGTCGTCAACGAGATCGACTTTGATTGGGTGACGATTAACGAAAAGAAATATCTGTTGCCCGTCGCGGCCGAAGTGGTGCTCACCACCGTCGAACCGTTCACCTACTACGACCCGCGCGTCGAAAGAAAGGTGACAGAGATGCGGACATACCAGACGCGCAACGAGATACGCTTCCGCAACTATCAACGCTTCGGCAGCGAAGTGAAGATCATCGAAGACGGCGACTTCACCGACGAGGAAGAACCGCCCGCCAAGAAGCCCTAAATCAACGCCGACAATCGAAAGGGCTTTCGGCTAAAGAGACAGGCCGCAAAGGGGCACTCGAACGTTCGAGTGCCCCTTTGCGGCCTGTGAGTCTTCGCTTGAAAGCATCGGAGCGCGTGAACGCACAACCGGTCGGCTACTTCGCGCCCGCTCGATTCTCGCTCATGCTCTGCCACGCGCCCGACCCGATAAAGGCAGCCCAGTAGAACGGGTGACTCCAATTCCCGCCGGGGCGATTGCCGCCGGGTCGCACGTCGAGGCCGCGTCTGTTCTGCCCTTCGGCCGCGCGCTGCCCGCCCGCGAGCATCGCCAGTTGCACTTGTCTGAGCGCGTCGCCGCGTCCCGCGCCGTCTTGCAGCAGGCGGTAATAGGCGATCATCAGATCGCGCGTCGCATCATCGGAAACCTGCCACAGACTCATCACCTGCGTCTCGCTGCCCGCGAGCACGAGGGCGCGTCTCAACCCGTAGACGCCGTCGCCGTTCTGCACCTCGCCCACGCCCGTCTCGCACGCCGACAACACGACGAGACGTGTGCCCCAGAGGTCGAGACCGGCGGCCTCGTAGGCGGTGAGCACGCCGTCTTCACCCGTAGCATGGCCGCGCTCGTTTGCTCCGGCCAACGCCAGCCCCGAACGCAGCAGAGGGTTCTCGCCGCGCGCCGCCGCTGCGGCGTCGCCCAACGCAAGCCCGCGCGCGTTCGCGTCCGACGCCTCGACGCGTTTCTGGTCGGGCAGGAAAAAACCGTGCGTCGCGATGTGCAGGATGCTCGGCGCGCTCAACACCTTGACGGCCGCCTCGCTCGCGCGCGCCTCCGTCAACACGATCACGCCGGGCAGGATGGTGTTGAGCGCGGCCGCCTCTCCCTTCGTGCCCGGCAGGGGCAGGAAATTGATATTCGACATTTCGACCGAACGGCGCGGCGGCGCGGTGGCGGCAGTAGCAGTGGGAACAGACTGTTGTTCCTCTGCGCGAGACTGCGCCGCCGCTACTGCTGCTGCGGCTGCGCCCGCCATCGTCGCGTCGCCGAATCTGGGGTTGGCGACGACGACGGGCGGTTGCCTGCTTCTCGCGCCAAGCCCCAGACGCAACAGGTCGCGCCCGCTCGTCAGGTAAGTGATCGTGTAGCTTTCCAGCAGGTACTTGTTCTGTTCATCTACGAGCGCGCCGAAGGGGATCAGGTTGAGCGCGCCGTCGGGCGAAAGCAGAAGATGACGCGCCGCGCCGCAGAGCTTTCGCACGGGGCGCATCAGCCGCTCGTCGAGGGCGCGCCCGCGCTCTCGCACGTCCGGGCTGGCAGGGTTCGTCAGCGCGCGACGCCACGCCGCGATGTCGCGGTCGATGGCTTCCGTCTCTCCGAGTTCGACCCAGAGCGGCGCGGCCGCGTCCTTCGTCAAGACGTAGGCCACGTAGCGCGGCGCGGCGAATTTCGACTTGCCCAACGCCTTCGGGTCGAACGGACGATACAACACCAACTCGACGAGAGCCGCGCCCGCCGGGATCGCCGCCCGCACGGCATCGAGCGTGACGGGACGCGCCTCCGTGCGAAACTCCGCGCTGCGCGCGCCGACTTCGCCTTCCAGCCGTTCGATGTCCGTCTCCAGACGTGCCTTCTCAGTCTTGTGCTCGGCCGCCGCCGCTTCCCCGGCAGACTCTTTGAGTTGGAGACGCGCCAGTTCCGAGCGTGCCCGCGACAACTGATCGAGCAACGCGCGATCCTGCGCGTTGAGACGACGACGCAGCGCGCCGATCTGGTCGGTCATCGCGTCGAGCACACGACCCTTGCGCCTGAGTACGGTCGTCAAGGCGAGTTCGGCCGCGCCGCGTTCATTGGGCGCGGTGCGGACGTGGAACGAGACGGTGGCATCGGTTTCGTTGGCGAGCGTCGCCATGTAGCGGCGTTTCTGTTCTTCCGAACCGGCGTTGAGAATGAGCGCGAGATTGCGCTCGCGTAAATCGGCGTTGCGCGCGAGGAGGCGAAGCGTCTCGGCGTTGTCGCCGCGTCCCCAGTAAATGGTCGAGAGGTTGGCGAGGTAAGTGCCCACGTTCGGGTGGTTCGCGCCGTACGCCTTTTCCGTGATCGCCAGCGCGCGCCGGTACAGAGGTTCTTCACGCGTAAACTCGTTTTGCGCGAAATAGACGTAGGCGAGATTGCTGAGCGAGATGGCGAGGTCTGGATGCTCCGCGCCGAGCGTCTTCTCCCTGATGGCGAGAGACTTTTTGAATAACGCTTCGGCCTGTGCGAAGTCGGGGATGTCCGAGTAGGCGACGCCCAGATTGCTGAGCACGGCGGCATAGAGCGGCGACTCCGCGCCGACCGTCTTTTCCACTATTGATAGCGCGCGCCGGTAAAGTTCGATGGCGCGCGTGTGTTCGCCTCGCTGGTTATAGATCTGGCCGATGCTGCTGAGCGTGGCGGCGACGCTCGAACTCTCGCCCCCTTCGGCCTTCTCCCGAATCGAGAGCGCGCGCTGCAAGAGCGGAAGAGCGCGCTCGTTGTCGCCGCGCTCGCTGTAGAGCAGCGCGAGGCTCGTGAGCGCGATGGCCGTGTCGGGGTGCTCCGGCCCCACGGCCTTCTCCTGTATGGCGAGCGCGCGTTTGAGCATCGGTTCGGCGCGCAGGTAATCGCCTTTCTCCCGGTAGAGGATCGCCAGACTGTTGAGCGGCGTGCCTACGTAGGCGTGTTCGGGGCCGAACAACTTTTCGTGAAGGGCAAGGCTGCGTTTGAAAAGCGACTCCGCCTGCTCGTAATCACCTGTCTCCGAATAAAGGTAAGCGAGGTTGTTCAAGGTGAGCGCGACGTAGAAGCTGTCCGCGCCGAGCGTCTTCTCCTGAATGGCGAGCGCGCGCCGGAGCAACGGCTCGGCGCGCGCGTAATCGCCTTTCCGCGAATAGACCGATGAGAGGCTGTAGAGCGCGGACGCGACATCCGGGTGCTCCGCGCCGAGCAACTTTTCACGGATGGCGAGCACGCGACGGTAGGCGGCCTCCGCCTGCGGGAAATTCTCTCTCTTGAGATAAGTGGTTCCGAGCGCGGTGAGAGTGGAGGCGGCGTTCTCGCCTCCCGCCCCGTCTAACTTCTCGTGGATGGAGAGTGCTCGCAGGTAGAATTTTTCCGCCGCGTCGAGGTCGCCCTTCGACATGTGGAGCATCCCCAGTTTGTCGAGCGAGAGCGCAACGCTGAAATGAGTTTCCCCGAAAGCCTTCTCGCCCGCGGCGAGCGCGCGCGTCATCAATTCGATGGCGGCGTCAATTTTCCCTTCGGCGTTCGACTTGTCGGACTGCTGCATCAGTTCCAACATCGCGCCGAGTGTTTTCGTCTGTTCCGGCGTCAACGCCTGCCCGTCTTGCGCGCCCGCCGCCACCTTCGCGCCCGCGAACAGACAGGCGAGCAGCAGGATTAACGACCACGACGCGGCCACACGCCGCCAACTTCTTCTATCCGCTACGCCCGTCATTCACGCCTCCGCGCGTGCGCTCTCGATATGGGAGTGTCAAACTCTGACGGCGTGAACTGCATAGCACGCCGTCAGAATTGTCTATGAATCGGCCTCGCCCGCGTACTTGTCAGTGCTGGCGTTGGAGATGATGGGCGCGTCGGTGGTGAGGGCTTGATTGACGAGTTCGCGCTGCTCAAGTTCGTGGATCGTGTAAGAACCGGTCGCGGGGCTGGCCGAGGCCGCGCGCCCGACATAATAGGGACGCTCGCAGGCGCGCAGCATCCCCGTCAGGCGCGGCTCGACGAAGTGCCAGCCGCCGTAATTCTTCGGTTCTTCCTGCGCCCAGACGAGTTGCTCCGCCTTCGTGTAGCGCGCGAAGATTTCGCGCAAACGCCGTTCGGGGAACGGGTAGAACTGTTCGAGCCGGACGATGGCGACGCGGCGGTCGTCGGATTTCAAACGCGCCGCGTGCAGGTCGTAATAGACCTTGCCGCTGCACAGGACGATGCGGCGCACCTCGGCCGCGTTCGCGATCTCCGCGTCGTCTATGACGGGGAGGAAGCCGCCCTCGGTCAACTCCGCGACGGCGGAAGTGGCGGCGGGCAAGCGCAGCAAACTCTTCGGCGTCATCACGACGAGCGGGCGCGCGATCTCCTGTCGCACCTGCCGGCGCAGCAGGTGAAAATACTGCGCGGGCGTGGTCGGGTAACAGACCTGCATGTTGTTCTCGGCGCAGAGTTGGAGATAGCGTTCGAGGCGCGCGTTGGAGTGCTCCGGCCCCTGCCCTTCGTAACCGTGCGGCAGGAGAAGCGCGAGGCGTGAGGGCTGCTGCCACTTGTCCACGCCGGGCGCGATGAACTGGTCGATGATCACCTGCGCGCCGTTCGAGAAATCGCCGAACTGCGCCTCCCACATCACGAGCGCGCGCTGCTCCACGACCGAATAGCCGTACTCGAAACCCATCACGCCCTGCTCGGACAGAGAACTGTCGAAGACCTCGAAGCGCGGCCGCCCGTTCTCGCGCAGGGCGAGTTCGGAGAGCGGCGTCCAAGCCGCGCCGGTCTGCGTGTCGTAGAGAATCGCGTGGCGTTGTGAAAAAGTGCCGCGCCCCGAATCCTGCCCGCTCAGGCGCACGTTCGTGCCTTCGAGCGCGAGCGTGCCGAAGGCCATCGCCTCGCCGAACGCCCAATCCAGAGGCACAGCCCCCGCGCCCATCTTCTCGCGCCGCGCCAGTTGGCTGACCATCTTCGGGTTGATGTTGAAGCCTTCGGGCACGACCGCAATCTTGTGGCCGAGTTCACGTATCGTCTCGGCCGCAACGCCCGTCTCCACGATTTCCGACCCGTCCTCTTCGACGATGGCGGGCGGCAACTCGGACATCTTCGGCTTCGCGGCCACAATCTCTTTGGCGCGCGCCTGCGCCTGCTCGTAACGCGCGACGCGCTCCTTGATCATCGCCTCCACGTCCGCCTCCGAGACGACGCCCTCGCGGACGAGTTGCGCGGCGTAGATGGTGCGCACACCCGGATGCGCTTTGACGCGCGCGTACATCAGTGGTTGCGTGTAACTCGGCTCGTCGCCCTCGTTGTGGCCGAGGCGGCGGAAGCCGATCACGTCGAGCACCACGTCCTTGTTGAACTCTTGCCGGTAGTCGAGCGCGATGCGCAGCACGCGGAAGGCCGCTTCCGGGTCGTCGCCGTTGATGTGAAAGATCGGGAGTTGCGTCATGCGCGCCACGTCGGTCGAGTAGATGGTGGAGCGACCCTTTTCGGGCGAGGTGGTGAAGCCGATCTGGTTGTTGATGATGATGTGAATCGTGCCGCCCGTGCGATAGCCGCGCAGTTCGGCGAGATTCAAAGTCTCCATCACGATGCCCTGCCCGGCGAACGCCGCGTCGCCGTGCAGAAGAACCGGCAGCGCGCGGTCAATCACTTCTTCGCGCTCGGCGTTCATCGAGTCCTGCTTGGCGCGCACCATGCCCTCGACCACGGCATCGACGAATTCGAGATGGCTCGGATTGGGCGAGACCGTGATCTTGACGGTGCGCCCGCTCGTCGTCTCGCGCTCGCCCACCGCCCCCTGATGGTATTTCACGTCGCCTTCGTCGGCCGGAAAGTTCGGATGCACCGCGCCCTCGAAGGCCGTGAAGATGCGTTCCGAGAAATTGCCGACGACGTTTGCCAGCACGTTCAGACGACCGCGATGCGCCATGCCGAGCGTGATGTCTTCGACGCCGCGCTCGCCCGCTTTCTCGATCAACTGGTGCAGGAGCGGGATGATCGTCTCGCAGCCTTCGAGCGAGAAGCGTTTCGCGCCTAAGTACTTCGTGTGCAGGAAACGCTCGAACTGTTCGGCGGCGATCAGGCGGTCGAGCAGTTGTTTCTTCGTCTCCGGCGGGAGCGGTTCGGGGTCAACCAACTCTTCACGGATGCGCTCGCGTATCCAGAGCTTCTGCTCCTTGCTCTGAATGTGGCGATACTCCGTGCCGACCTTGCCGCAATAGGCGCGGCGCAGGATGTCCAGAATTTCGCGCAGCGTCGCACTCTCGCGCCCGCTCAAGCCCCCCGTGATGAACGTGCGATCCAAGTCCCAGATGGACAGGCCGTAGGTTTCGAGGTCGAGTTCGGGATGATAGTTGACGGGCATCGCGTTGAGCGGGTCGATGTCTGCGATGAGATGACCGCGCACGCGATAGGCGTTGATCAGTTCGAGCACGCGCGCCTGTTTGACGATCTGCTCCTGCGTGCGGTCGCCGCCGAGGAGCGCGGGGTTGCGATCCACAGACCAACGCATCGGCCGGTAGGCGATGCCGAGATCGAGAAAGATGCTCTCGTAAAAATCGTGTTTGCCGATCAAGAGTTCGTGGACGTGCGCGAGGAACGCGCCCGACTCCGCGCCCTGAATGATGCGATGGTCGTAGGTGGAAGAGATGGTGAGCGTCTTGCTGATGCCGAGTTGCGAGAGGGCTTCCGGCGTCATCGCGTGATACTCGGCCGGGTACTCGATTGCGCCCGTGGCGATGATCACGGACTGCCCGGCCATCAGGCGCGGCGTCGAAGCGACCGTGCCGATTGTGCCGGGGTTCGTGAGCGAGATGGTCGTGTCCTGAAAATCGGGCAGGCCGAGTTTTCCGTCGCGCGCGCGCCGCACCACGTCGTCGTAAGCCGTGATGAACTGCGAGAAAGAGAGCGCGCCCGCGTTCTTGACGTTCGGGACGAGGAGCGAGCGCGTGCCGTCCTTCTTCTGAATGTCGATGGCGACGCCGAGATTGACCGCCGTGCGACGCAGGCGCGCGGGCTTGCCGTCGGCGAGCGCGAAGCCGTCGTTGAGTTGCGGATACTTGCCGAGCGCGCGCAAGAGCGCGTAGGCGATCAGGTGCGTGTAGGAAGTTTTGCCGCCGCCGTGCTCCTTCAAATGCTTGTTGATGATGACGCGATTCTCTTCGAGAAGTTTGACGGGCACTTGCCGGTTCGAGGTCGCGGTCGGGACGGAGAGACTCGTCTCCATGTTCTCGACGATCTTCAAGGCCGCTCCGCGAATCGGCGCGGCTTCCGGCGCGGCCGTCGCCGTGGCGGCGGTCGCAGTCGGCGCGGCCGCAGTTGGCGCGGCGGGTTGCGGCGTCGCGGCGACGGCGGCCTGAGCAGCAGTGGCAGCGGGCGCGCTCTGCGGCGCGCTGTCGGGGGTTGATGAAGCGGCGTTGGTGGCGGCGGTCGCCGTCGCCGTTGAGGCTGTGGCCGTCGCGCTGTTGTTGTTGTTGCCGTCGGCGCGCGGCGCGGTCGCAGTCGTCGCGCCGTTGCCGGATGTCGCGCTTGCGCCTGTCGGGGATTCTTCTTGCGCGGGCGACTGCTGGCCGAGCATCTCCGCGAAATAGGCGCGCCAAGATTCGTCAACCAGCGACGGGTCGCTGCGGAAACGATCTAAGAGCGTTTCGACGTAGTTGGCGTTCGCGCCAAAGTTTTCGGCGATGAATTGCGAGTAATCAGTCTGGTTTTGTTGTGCGCTCAAAGTCTTGTCACCTCTTTGGAGAGAAGCCGCGGGCACGGCTTCTGCGCGGCGGCTCGACGCCCGTTTAATTGTCCGTTGGTGCTCGAATAATAGCCTATCACTTTCCGCTTCGCACCGCACCCGCCGCCCACTGCCAGCGCGCAACCCCCGCGTCTAATTCCACATCACACGACCGCCCTCGCCAGAAGAAGCCGACCCGTGCCGGAGCAACTTATGTCGTCGCTGAAACATTACTTCTACGCCAACCTCTGCTGCTGCGCCCTCTTTGCCTCTTTCATGTCGGGAGCGTGCGGCGTTGCGCCGCGCGGCGGCACGACGGGCGGCGGGCAAACCACCGCGCGCCGTGCGTCGCCTGCGGGGGCGGCAACGCCACAGCAGCAGCCCACTTTGAAATTCGTCTACGAGTCGCCCGTGCTCGAACGTCTCGTCGCGGCGGCCGTCGAGCGGACTTCGCACGAGGTCGAGTACGACGCGAGTTATTTCAAGTTGGACTATCCGAACGGCGACGTGCCGGAGGGGAAAGGCGTCTGCACGGACGAGGTCATACGCTCTTACCGCGCGCTCGGCATAGACTTGCAGAAGGAAGTGCACGAAGACATGGCCGCCAACTTCTCGCGCTACCCGACCAAGTTCGGCCTGACCACGACCGATACGAACATCGATCACCGACGCGTGCCGAACCTGCGCGTCTTCTTCGAGCGCAAGGGCAAGTCGCTGCCCGTTACCGGCGAGGCGACGGACTACCGACCCGGCGACATCGTGACTTGGGACTTGAACGCATCGCAGACGCACATCGGCATCGTCGTTGACGTGCTCTCGGCCACGCCCGGCCGCTACATGATCATGCATAACATCGGGCAGGGGCCGAAGATCGAAGACGTTCTCTTCGCTTGGAAGATCACAGGCCACTACCGCTACACCGGCACGACGCCGCCGCCCGCGCCCAAACCCACGACGCCTGCAACCGTTCCGGCTCGCACCTCTTCTCGCCGGGCGGCGCGTTAGAAAGTTTCGTCCGGGGTCATCCAAGTAAGCGACGGAAAATTTTTCGCCCTCCTGCAAGTTTCGTCCTGCGCCCGCATTCAAGTGGGTGACAAGGTTGCGAAATTTGACGACACACGCAGGAGGACACATGAGCCACGCACACCGGAGCACACGCGCCTCGCAGACTTTCACCCGCTGTAGCTTTCTTTTCAACTCGCCGCTTCGCCACACACGCCTTCACTGGATCGCCCTGTGCATCGTCGCCGCGATGCTTTTGTCTTCGTGCGAGCGGGCGACCGCGCCGCGCCAAGTTGCTCAAAACACGGAAGCGACCGATGCGGCGCAGATGCCGAAAAACGCCCCCGCGCCCGTGATGGCGAACGAGGAGCAAAGCGCCGGGACAAAGACGTACGAGATGTTGAAAAGGGAACGCGTCGATGGAGCCGCCCGCCGGGGCGAGGCCGCTTCCGGCGAGCGCGAGTTCAACACCGAAGCCTACAAGCACATCGACGAGAATCCCTTCTTCGAGGTCGCGCGTGCGTCGCTCTCCACTTTCTCGATTGACGTGGACACGGCTTCTTACAGCAACACGCGCCGCTTCATACGCAGCGGCCAACTGCCGCCGAAGGACGCCGTCCGCATCGAAGAGTTGATCAACTATTTCTCCTACGATTACCCGCAGCCGGCGGGCGACGCGCCGTTCTCCATCACGTCCGAAGTCGCGGCCTGCCCGTGGAACGCGAAGCACCGCCTCGTCCACATCGGCTTGCAGGGCAAGCGCGTGCACAAGGAAGATTTGCCGCCCGCCAATCTCGTCTTCCTCTTGGACGTGTCAGGCTCGATGAACTCGCCCGACAAGCTCCCGCTCGTCAAGTCGTCGCTCCGCATGCTCGCCGAACAACTCTCGGCGCGCGACCGCATCAGCATCGTCGTCTACGCAGGTTCGAGCGGGCTGGTGTTGCCCTCGACGGCAGGAGACCGGCGCGGCGAAATCCTCGCCGCGCTCGACGCGCTCGAAGCCGGAGGCTCGACCAACGGCGGCGAAGGCATCCACCTCGCCTATCGCGTGGCGACCGAGAATTTCATACGCGGCGGCATTAACCGCGTCATCCTCGCCACCGACGGCGACTTCAACGTCGGCACGACGAGCGAGGGCGAACTCACGCGTCTCATCGAAGAGAAACGCAAGAGCGGCGTCTTTCTCTCGGTGCTCGGCTTCGGCACGGGCAACGTCAAAGACGCGACGATGGAAACGCTCGCCGACAAAGGCAACGGCAACTATGCCTACATCGACGAGTTGCAGGAGGCGCGCAAAGTGCTCGGCGAACAACTCGGCGCAACCATCGCCACCATCGCCAAGGACGTGAAGATTCAGGTCGAGTTCAACCCGCGACAGGCCGCCGCCTATCGCCTCATCGGCTACGAAAATCGCCTGTTGCGCGATCAGGATTTCAACGACGACACCAAGGACGCGGGCGAAATCGGCGCAGGCCACACCGTCACCGCGCTCTACGAAGTCGTCCCCTACGGGCAAACGTTCGAGAACCCCGGCGTCGATGCGTTGAAGTACCAGCAGCCCGCACAGGTCTCGTCAAACTCGAACAGCAAAGAGTTGTTGACGATCAAAGTTCGCTACAAAGACCCGGACGCGAGCGACAGCAAACTCCTGAGCGTGTGGGTGGCCGATGGGGGCGCGACGATTGAGAGCGCGTCGAACAACTTCAAATTCTCTTCGGCGGTGGCGGGCTTCGGCATGCTTCTGCGCGACTCGAAATACAAAGGCGACGCGCGCTACACGGACGTGGCCCGGCTCGCACGCGCCGCTGCGGCCGCAGACGCGCAGGGCTACCGCGCCGAATTTATCCAACTCGTCGAACGCGCGCAGATGCTCGCGCAACAGAGCGCGCGCAACTAATCCGAACGGGGGAAGGGAGAGGGAGAAAGGGTTTTTGTTTGCGCCTTTCACCTTCTCCCTTCCCTTTCTCCTTTACCCTTCCACCCTTCACCTTTACCCTCTTGCAGTTATAATCGCGCGCGATGGACGATCAACTCCTGCGCGAATTTCTGGCCGAGGCCGACGAGCGGATCGAAGCGTTGTTCACGGATGTCGAACGACTGCGCCGCACGCCTGTCGCCGACGGGCGCGCGCGGCGCGAGCTTGTCGCGCGTATCTTTCGTCACGTCCACACGCTCAAAGGCTCTGCCGCCACCCTTCCCGAACTCGCCGCGCTCAACCGTCTCGCGCACGAATTTGAAAACCTTCTCGACGCCGTGCGCGGCGGTCGCGCGCCGCTCGTGGATGCGACGGTCGATGCCTGCGAAGACGCGACGAACGCGCTCTCGCTCATCCTCGGACGCGCCGCGCGGGGCGACGTGGCGGTCGAGCCGCCGTCGGCCGTCATCGAACAGTTGCGGCATCACGCGGCGTTGGTCGCGCCCAAGGCAAACGCCGTCGCGGAAGTTTTGCAAACGGCCGCGCACCCGGACGCCGACGACTTGCCCGAAGAGATAGCGCGCGACTTGTCGGCCGTCGAGCGACGCAACCTGAGCGAGTCGGTGCGCGAAGGCGCGGGCGTGATGGTGCTCGCGGCGGCGTTCGGCCTCGCTACGCTGGACGAGCATTTCGCTCGCTTCACGGGCGCGCTCGGCGAGTGCGGCGAAATCATCTCGACGTTTCCCGGCGACCCGGCCGCACCCGACGAGATCAGCTTCCGCTTTCTCTACGCCACCACCTGCCCGCGCGCGGAACTCGAAGCGCGCCTCGCGCCGTTCGACGCAAACATCGCGTGGCCGCGCGACGACTCCGAGACAAGCGACGCAACGGAAGCCTATGACACAGGCGCGTTCGACGCGGGCGTTGGTAAAACACACGGCGGCGAATCAGGCGAGTCCGTTGTCGCCGCTGAACAAGGCATCGCCGGTGCGCCGGGCATCAATCAGGAGTCCAACGTCGTCGCCGCCGCTAATGTGCCGCAGGGCGCGGGCGAGGCGCGCGCTCCCGTTTTCGTGCGCGTGCCTTTGCACGAACTCGACGAATTGGTGACGGCGACGCACGAACTATTTACCGATACGCTGGCGATGCTCGAACAGAGAAGAGACGCCGCAGCGGACGCTTCACCGTCTGCGACGCCGGAGGCGGAACGCGCGCGGCGTCTGCGTGAAGATTTCGGCGCGCTGGAAGAGCGCGTGATGGCCTTACGCATGCAACCGCTGATGCCCGTGCTCGAACGCGCGGCGCGCGCGGCGCGCATCGCGGCGCGCACCGCCGGAAAAGAGATCGATCTGGAAGTCGCGGGCGGCGAAGTGCGCGTCGATAGGTCGCTTGCGGAACAGATCGGCGAGCCGCTCCTGCACCTCTTACGCAACGCCATCGACCACGGCATCGAGACGACGGAGGAACGGCGCGCGGCGGGCAAGCCCCTGCGCGGGCGCGTGCGTCTGGAAGTGGGAGCGGAGGGCAGCCGCGTGCGCGTGCGCGTGGCCGACGACGGGCGCGGCGTGGACGCGGAGCGCGTGGCGCGCGCGGCCGTCGCACAAGGACTGCTCGCGCCCGCCACGACCATCACGGAGGAACAGGCGTTGCGCTTGATCTTTCGTCCCGGCTTTTCCACCGCCGTGCGCGTCTCGGACGTGTCGGGTCGCGGCGTCGGACTCGACGTGGTCGAGCACGCGCTGGAACGCGCGGGTGGCGAGTTGCGCGTGCGTACCAAGAGCGGCGAGGGGACGACTTTCGAGGTGCGCGTGCCGCTCGTGCTCGCGCTCGTCAACGTCTTTATGGTGCGCGCGAACGGGCATGCTTACGCGTTTGACGCGAGCCACGTCATCGCCACAGCCGATCTCGCACCGGCGGACATCGCGTGCGACGATGCGGGGCGGCGTCGCCGCGCGTTCTGGCAAGGCGAGCAACTGCCGCTCGTCTCGTTGCAATCGCTCGTCGAAGGCGCGGCGACACGGGAGAAGGAGGCATGGGGCGCGGGCGAACCGCTGCTGCCCGCCTGCGTCGTGCGGCGCGAGCGAGACGATACGGACGCGTGGCGCAGCGGCGGCGTGCCTGAGCGTTTCGTCATCGTGGTTGATAAAATCGAAGGCGAGCGCGAGGCGTTGGTGCGTAGTCTCGGACGCCACGCGACACGCTGGCGCGGCGTCAGCGGCGCGTTCGAGCAACGCGACGGCACGGTCGCGCTGCTGCTCGATCTGCCGAGGCTGTTGTAGAGAGAAGTCGGGGCGCGCGGCTAAATCAATGTCTCAACATCTCTCGCGCCCCGTCCGCTTACCCGCAAACTATCCGCCGGACAATTTAATCGCCGGAAGCGCGCAGGCCGCGCGAGGCGACGGAGGCGACCGAGGCGACGGCAAAGAGCAGCGCACCCGCGAAGACCTGCGGCTGCCGCATCAACCACAAAGCCGCGACGAAGAGAGCGGTCAAGACCAAATTCGAGACGAAGCAGAGCGTGCGCGCCAGCGCGTCTCGTCCCGCCAGCCTGATCGAGATCAAGTTTAAAAAACCCGCGAAGATGATCGCGACGCCTGCGCTCGCAAACCAGAGCGCGCCGAGCGTGAACTCGTCGTAGTCGTGAAAGGTGAACAGCAGATGCAGGACGCCGAGCGCGATGATGAGGCAGGTGCAGACGATGTGGATCGTTTTCAGCATGAGCAGGAGATTGATCCATTTGTTCATCGATCCATCTGTCCATTGGCTCAACGAATCAACGAATCAACGAACAGACGGATCAACGGATCAATCTTTCAAAGTCGGTCGTCGCCTGTGCCAGTCGGTCGCCTGCTGGTACTTGTCGGCCAGTTCGACGAGCGCGAGTTCGCTCCACGCCGCGCCGACGAATTGAATGCCGGTCGGCAAACCTTCCTGCCCGAAGCCGTTCGGCACGGAGATGGCGGGCACGCCGACGAGGTTGCTCGCGCCGATGGGCGAGGACGCGCCGATGCCCGGATAGGCTTGGTCGAAAGTCTTGTTGACGGGGTATGCGACGGTCGCGCGCGAGGGCGCGACGAGCACGTCGTACTTGCGGAAAAACTCGCCCCAAGCGCGGCGCATGGGGACGCGCAGACGCATCGCGTGCAGGTAATCGACGGCCGTGACGAGCGATGCGGAATAACCGCCGATGCGCCCTTCGGGCGACGCCAATTCGCTCACGCGCCCCGATTCGATCAGGTCGCGAAACGCGGCCGCGCCCTCAGCATCCACAATCGTGCCGACCGCCGCGCCGTAAGGGTAATCCGGCAGCTTCACGTCCATCTCTATGCTCACGCGCCGGGCGTCCGTGCGCTTCAACGCTTCGAGCGAGGCGAGGAAGTTTTCGCGCACCTCTTTTTGCGCCTTCTCATACGAGTCCTTCATCACGGCGAGGCGAAGCGGTTTCTTCTGCGTGCGCGCGGCGGGAGGGTAACGAAAGTTGTCGTGTTCAAACGAAGACGCGTCGAGCGGGTCGTGCCCGGCGATGGCCGCAAGCACATGCCCGGCGTCGGCGGCGGTGCGACACATAGGGCCGAGTTTGTCGAGCGTCCAGCAGAGAGCCATCGCGCCGTGGCGCGAGACCATGCCGTAGGTCGGCCTGAGTCCGGTGACGCCGCAGAAGGCGGCGGGCGTGATGATCGACCCGGAAGTTTCCGAGCCGATGGCGAACGCGACGAGACCGGCGGCGACCGCCGCGCCCGGCCCCGAAGACGAACCGCCGCTCCAATAATCCGTGTTCCAAGGCGTGCGGCACGCGCCCGTCAAACTCGCGTCCGCTTGGTTGTAGCCCATGCCGCCCGCCAGTTCGACCATCGCGAGTTTGGCGACGAGGATTGCGCCCGCGTCGCGGAGTTTGCGCACGACCGTAGCGTCGTAGTCGAAGCGTTGATCTTTGTAGGGCGTTGCGCCCCAAGTGGTCGGGGCTTCGCGCGTGGCGAGCAGGTCTTTCGCGCCGTAGGGGATGCCGTGCAGCATGCCCTTGTAACGCCCCGCGCGAATTTCCCGCTCCGCCTGTTGCGCTTCTTTGAGCGCGCCGGCGCGCATGACCGTGACGACCGCGCCGAGCCGCGCGCCGAAGCGTTCGAGCCGCGCCAGATAGCCTTCCGTCAACTCGACGGGCGAGAGTTTGCGCGCGCGTATCTGCGCGGCGAGTTCGACGACGGAAGAGTAGAAAGTGTCTTCGGTGAGCATAAGAATCTTCGGAACGGAAAAGGGTCAAGGTCGAAGGGTCAGGGTCAAAAGAGAGAGATCGGAAAGAGATCAGAATGCGCGTGCCTGCGGTCTTGACCGCCGTGCGTGAGCTTTTTCCCTTTCCCTCTACCCGTTCACGTTTCCCTCGCGTCTCTAAGCTATAAAGATGAAATCCGGTTCGTCGGCGTTCTTGAGTTTGAAGGCGCGCAGGCGTTCCGCCGTGCGGACGTTGCCCTCTATGTCGCGCTTCATGCGCGCGAGTTCTTCGGGCGTGAGTTTGTCGCCGAAGCGCAGGCGCGCGACTTCCGCGTAAGCTTCCGTGACGGGCGAAGGCGGCGCGGGCGTGGGCTGCGGGTTCGGCGGCGCGGGCGCTTGCTTCGTCGCGGGCGGCGTCTGCGCGTTGAGCGTGACCACGGCGGCGGCGACGAGCGGCGCAGCGGCAACCGCCCCGGTGATGGTCTTCGCAAACTGGCGGCGCGACGTTCGCGCTCGAACGACCGCCGCGTCCTGCTCTCGATTTTTCATAATCAACTTGATCCGAAGGCGTGAAATCGTCGTGCGCTTAAAAAGCTACAACACGAACGCGACGGACGCAAATTTTTCCGGCGACGTGCCCATCACGGGAAACAAAACGACCCAACGACGCACGCGGCGACTGGCCTCGGAACCGTATCCCAACTCGCCGTGCATTATTCCCCCCACTCATCCCGATGATTTTATTGCCCCCCCGCTCAATCGCTATAATCTTCCAGCGTCTCAATTCCGCCGGTAAAAGTCATTCCTCTTACCGGCTCCTCAGAACGACACGTGACAAAACAGAAGGAGTAGACTGATGAAACGAATTCTCACCTTGACTCTGTTTCTCATTCTCACGATGGCTTTGATTCCCGTCAATTCCATCATCGGAAATTCGCAAACCGGAGCCGCCGGTTCTCAGTCACAGCGTCGCGTCAGTGTCAGGGCTATAGTTTCACCGCGTGCGCCGGTGGGCATCGACAACGCGACCGCCACGATAACCGATAATCAGGCCGTCTTGCAGTACGCGCTCGATAACCGGACTGGCAGGCAATCGGTGTCCGTCGAACTGCTCGCCTTCACCCTCGATGAAGGCGGTAGAGTGAAAGGAGGCGAAGGTTGGACGGTCGCCAATGATACGACGGAGAGCCACCCGGAGAACTTCCTACGCATCCTGAAGACCAAGCCGGAAGACGTAGATCGCCTGACGTTGACGGTGTGGCGTGCTGGCGGGTTTGAAGCTAACGAGGCTGAGTTAAATAACATTCTCCGCCCACGCGCCGCGAGGGGAGAGCAATTCGCGACCGGTCGTTTGGTTAAAGTCGCACTGGCGGCGGGGGAATATTGCCTCGATAGGTTGGCGGTGGCCGAGAAATCGTGTTCGTGCGGAGTCAAGAGCTACAGTTGCAACCCGACATCGGGTGAGTGGTCTTTCACCTGCTACAGCAAAGCTGAAGCCCCCGCCCAATGCAAGCAAACCGAAAGCGAGTCTGAGTGACGCCTTTCAAAATCGAGTAATGAAGGCCGCCGTGAACAAAGCACGGCGGCCTTTTCATCGCGGGACTGAGACGCCGGCCGTCAAGGTTTCTCGTAACCGAGGACGCGCGCCGTCAGACGCGCGGCGCGCGGGTCTTGCTGGAACGTGACGAAGCCTTCGCGCGTGGCGCGGCGCGGGAGGAAGGCGATGGTAAGTTCGCCGCGCGTCCGCTCCCCGCCCCCGCCGCCCTCCAGCAACACTTCGATGGCGACGCCCTCGGCGGTTTCGTCGCCGTGGTTCGTGACCGTGACGGGCACGATGAAGTTGTGCGCGCGCGCCTCCGGCGAACCGAGACGCACTTCGATGCTCGGCGGGTCGCTGCCCATCGTCGCCCCGTCGTAGACGAGATAGGCGAGCGCGGACAGGACGAGTGCGAGACCGACGACGAAGACGACCCACTCGACCCAATTTTTTTGTGGTTTGCTCATCTCTGCAATAACAGTCTCCCGGCGGACGCGCCGAGCGTCGAGGCCACGCCGAGCACGATCACTTGCGCGAGCGAGGTGTAGAGCGTAACGCCGTCGAAGCGACCGAAGAACCAGAGGATCAACCCCGACGTGACGAGCGCGACGGCGTAGGTGGCGACGCTGCCCGCGACGACCGCGCCGAGACCTTCGTTGCGCACGAACTCGCGCGCGCCCGTGAATCCGCTGTAGTTGAGGATGAGCGCGCCGAGCAGGAGCGAGATCAACGCCAGCCCCAAGAGATGCGCCCACGAAATCTCGACGGCGATCACGACGATCTCTTCGGTCGGCGCGACGTTGGCGGCGAACAGCGTCGCGCCGCAGAAGGCGAGCAACATCTGGCCGCCGAAGTGCAACTCCGGCTCTCCGTGCTGCGCGCCGCCCATCCTGCCCGCCTTGCCGCCGCGCTTCGCGCGCCCCGCCTTGCCGTGTTCGACGACGCCGCCCTCGTTTGAGTCTTCGCCGCTCCCCAGTTGCGCCGTGCCGACCGAGACGCCGACGGCGACCGTCATCGCCTCGATTACGATCTGCCCGGCGACCTCGTTCAAGGGCATCTCGAACGTGATGCGCCCGAGCAGATACAACGCCACGGCCGAGATGATGAAGCCGATCCCCATCTCTTCGACGGAATCAATCGCCACTTCCAGCATCCCCGCGTCGTGGCGCAAGCCCGCAAAGCGGTTGTAGCCGAGCAACAAAACGAACGTTGCGGAGACGTAGACCGCCAATCGCCACGGGTGCGCGTTGAAGCCCGCCCACCAAACCTCCATCGTGTAGAGCAGCGGCAGGCTGAACATCAACCCGCCCGCCACGCCGCGCCCGTACTCCTGAAAAGATTCGGCGATGCTACGACGGCGATGCGCCGCGTTGTTTTTCGTGGACTTGCGACGAGACATGAGAAGGCAAAGGCCGATGACGTAACGACAAGCCCCGGCGGCCGGGAGAGAGTAGCGAGGGATAGAGGGCGAAGCGCGGCGAGGTGGCAAACGCCCGACCGACGCCGCGCGAGTGACTTAGCGTATGGCTAGGCAAAGTGACTAGGCAAATTGACTAGCGTGTGACTGGACTGGCGTATGGCTGGCGCGTTATTGACCGTGCGCCGGGCGGCTAAGAGGCGGAGGCGCTGCGCTCCTCGTCGTCGCCGTCCTCGTCCTCTTCGGGCGGGTCGTCTTCGGCGGTCGCCTCGTCTTCATCGACGACATCAGTTTGCGGGTGCTCCTGATCGAGATCGCGTTTGATGGCGTCGAGGATGCCGTTGATGAACTGCGTCGCCTCGTAGGTGGAGAAGCGGCGGGCGATCTCCAGAGCCTCGTTGATGGCGACGGTGCGCGGCGTCGGTTCGTGCAGAAACTCGTAGACGGCGAGCCGGAGCACGTTGCGGTCGACGACGGCCATGCGTTCGATGCGCCAGTGTTCGGCGCGCGAGCGGATCCGCTCGTCGAGTTCGGGGATGCGAGAGAGCGCGCCGAGCGCGAGCCGCGTCGCAAACTCGCGCGCCGGTTCATCCATCTCCGTCTCGCCCAGTTCCGCCCAGTAGTGACGCACGAGTTGGTCGGCGCGCACCTCGTCCTTCCGCGCCGCACTCATCACATCAGCCGCAAAGAGCATTTGCAAGGCGCATTCGCGCGCCTTACGTCTCGAACCCATGAATTAACACCCCAGATTCAAAGGACGAGGGATGAGGGATGAGGGATGAATAAGAATAACTCTTAATTCATCCTTCATCCCTCATCCCTCATTCCTTATTTGAACGCTTCCTTGTAAAGATTGACCAACTCGACGGCCGCCATGGCGGCCTCAAAACCCTTGTTACCGGCTTTCACGCCCGCGCGATCAATCGCCTGCTCCAGCGTGTCGGCCGTGACGACGCCGTAGACGACCGGGATGCCCGCTTCCATTCCGGCCTGCGCGATGCCCTTTGTCACCTCGCCCGCGATGTAGTCGAAGTGCGGCGTCTGCCCGCGAATGATCGTGCCGAGGCAGATCACCGCATCATACTTTTCCGACTCCGCCAACTTGCTCGCCAGCAGCGGAATCTCGAACGACCCCGGCACGCGATAATGCTCCACAGACTTCTCCGCCGCGCCGAGACGCTCCAACGCGTCGAGCGCGCCTTCGACCAGACGCGACGTGAGGAAGTCGTTCCAGCGACTCGACACCAGCGCAAAGCGAAAGCCCTTGGCGTTCAACTGACCTTGATGTGTGACGGGTTGCAAGTGTTTCCGGCGACTCCGAGTTTTTTGGAAAATTGATTCACAGGCAGTATAGGTAAACGTGTGGCGGGTGACAAGCGACGACCGGAAGAAAGTGAGCAGTAAGCGGTAAGCAGTGAGCAGTAAGCAGTAAGCGGTGAGCAGTGAAAGACAGAAAATACCGGTATTTGTTTTTACTGCTTACTGCTCACCGCTTACTGCTCACTTTCCCTTAAAGATGGGCGCGCGTTTTTCGAGGAAGGCGCGCGTGCCTTCGCGCACGTCTTCGGTGGAGAAGAGGTTGGCGAAGAGTTCGGCTTCGAGGGCGAGACCGTCGGTGAGCGGGAGACGCGCGCCGCGCGTGACGGCGGCGAGGCAGGCGCGGACGGCGAGAGGCGCAAACTGCGAGAGGCTCGCGGCAAGCGTCTCCGCTTCGTTTGAGAGTTGTTCGGCGGCGACGACGCGGTTGACGAGACCGAAGCGCAAGGCTTCCTCAGCCGGGAGGCTTTCGCCCGCCAGCATGGCGGCGAGCGCGCGGCCGTGGCCGACGGCGCGTGCGAGGCGTTGCGTTCCGCCGTAGGCGGGAATCATGCCGAGTTTTAGTTCGGGCAGCGAAAAGGTCGCGTGCGTCGCCGCGAGCCTGAGATGACAGGCGAGCGCGAGTTCGCAGCCGCCGCCCGCCGCGATGCCGTTGACCGCCGCGATAACGGGCACGGGGCACAACTCAATCGCCTCGCAAGTTTCCTGCCCGCGCCGCGCCGTCTCAAGCGCGCCCGCGCGCGTCAGCCCGTCGAGTTCCGCAATGTCCGTGCCCGCGCTGAAGGCCGCATGCCCCGTACCGGTGAGAACGACGGCGCGCAAATTCGTGCGCTCGGAGAAGGCGCGAAAAATTTCCGTGAGGCGTTCGAGCATGGCGCGCGTGAGGGCGTTCCGCTTGGCGGGGCGGTTCAGACGCACGTAGACCAACCCTACGGCGGCGGCGGCGTCTCCGCGTTCCTCAACTACGATGTCTGTTGTGTCTTCTGGCATCACGATGCGGCGGGTTTCACTTTAACGGTGAAGGAAACGGTTGAGACGCGCCTGCCGCGTTGGAATTGCGTCCAGATGCGATAGAGACCGGCTTCGGGAAACATCGCGCCGAACTCGACCGTAGGGCCGCCGCGTAAACTCGCGCGCTCCCTGCCTTCGGGCAGCGTCTCGGTCGGGTGCGAGTGGAGATAATCAGATTGATCCGCGTCGAGGATGAGCGTGTGCCCCCACGCGCCGAGGTACGGCTCAAGGTCGCGTACGGGTTCGTTCGTCAACGCGTCCGCGATGTCGTACTTGAGCCGCACGAACGCGCCCGCGACGAGTTCCGCGCTGCCCCAATCGAGATTAATCTTCATGCCGTCAATCGTCTTCGTAAGCGACGCATCCGGCACAAGCGCGGCGGCGGTGTGCGCGCTGCGCGGCGTGCGATAACCGGCCGTGGCAAGGTCGCGGTGCAACACCTGCAACGTGCCCCCGGCGGGAAAGAAATCGGAGTGAAGCCGGTAGACTCCCGCGCGCGGCAAGATTGTCTCCACTTTGAAACTGCCGTCCGCGTCCGGTTCGGGATGGATGTGTTGATACTCGTTCATGTCCGCGCTGACGATGAAGAGATGAAACAGCCGCTCGTGGTTCAACACGAAGTCGCGGACGCGCGCGCCCGTCTCCGGGTGCGTGACGACGAAGTTCAACCTGACGCGCTCGCCCGGCTTCGGCGCGGGCGGCGTCTGTGTGACGGCGAGCCGATACGCGCCGCGCACCGAAGGGCGCACGGTCGAGAGCGGCATCCCGCACTTCGGGCACACGCCCTCCTGCGCCTGCCGGACTTCGGGGTGCATCACGCAGGCGAACTCATAAGTCGGAGCTAAGCCTTCCAATGCGCGCACGCGCGTCGCGGTTGCCGCCGCCGTTTGATCGT
Source organism: Pyrinomonadaceae bacterium (assembly GCA_035940695.1). GTDB lineage: Bacteria > Acidobacteriota > Blastocatellia > Pyrinomonadales > Pyrinomonadaceae > JAIVJZ01. Next base: position 72,350 of record DASZEQ010000011.1, read on the forward strand.
CCGGCTTCGACTTGGCGGCAGAGTTGACCGGCATCTCCCGATCAGGCTTGCGGGCGATCAACTTCATGTTGCACTTGGGGCAACTACGGCCGGGCTTCGTCGATTTAACCTCGGCGTGCATCGGGCACGCGTAAATCGTCGCCGCCGCCGTCGTCGCTCGTTGCGCCCGCGTCGTGACGATAGTGCTGCTGTAAGTCAGGCCGAAGCAGGCCGCGATCAGTAACAGGCGTAACGCGAGCGACATGCTTTGCTCCACGGAGTTTGATTTCATACGGCTGCTTTGCCCTTACAGGCGAGAATAAAATCACTGGCCGACGCAGACACGGAGAGCACGCAACGGGCACAGGGAAAGACAAAACCATTTGAGATTACAAATTTGAAATCGTTGAGATTACAAATTCGAATTTGCCGGGATTACAAATTTGAAATTGTTGAGATTACAAACTTGAAATTGCTGGAATTACAAGTTTGAAATTGTTGAGATTCAAACTTGAAATTGTTGGAATTACAAGTTTGTAATTGTTGAGATTACAAATTTGAAATTGTCTTCTCTCTGTTTTCGTGCTCCCCGCGCCGTTCTCCGTGCCTGCGCCGGTGAGGGTCTATAGCCCTCAACTGCAACTCGCTTTTGCTACGCGAGGCGACTCGCGGGCACTTCAAAGTCGTAAGTCTCGCCGTGGCTCAGATATTTCACGCGCTCGGAGAACCCGGCGGCCTCGACGGCTCGCTTGAAGTCTTCGAGCGGCGACTGGAAAACTCCGTAATCGTTGTAGTGGATCGGGATCACTTCGCGCGGGTTGATGATGCGAATCGCCTCGACGCCCTGCTCGGCGTCCATCGTCAAAAGGATGCCCATGATGCGCGTGCCGCCGAGGTGAAAGAGCGCGAGGTCGATGTTCGGGTAACGCTTCGGTATTTCGTGGAGGTCGTCGTGGACGAGCGTGTCGCCGGTGGTGTAGAGGCGCAGGGTCGTGCGCTGCCCCGCCGCGTTCTGGAATTCGAGCATGCTGCCCATGACGGGCGGGAGGAAGAAGTCGACGGCCGTAGGGCCATGCTTGCCCGGCATCGAAGTGACGCGCACGGTGGCCGCGCCGCGCTCCACTACGACCGAGTCCCAAGTGTCGAGCGCAATCGGCGCGGTGAAGCCTTTCTCTTTGAGATTGCCCGCCGCGTGCTCGGTGGTGATGATGGGCAAATCTTTTTGCAGGCGTTCTTCGACGATGCGGTCGAAGTGGTCGCCGTGGTAGTGCGAGAGCACGCAGAAATCTATCGGCGGCAACTCTTCGAGTTCGATGGCCGGATTGGTCAGACGCTCCGATGTCAGACCGTAGCCGAGATGCACGTGGTCGCCCGCATGCAGGAAGTTCGGGTCGGTCAGGATCGTGAAACCCGCATAACGCAGAATCACGGTCGCCGTCCCGACGAAGAAGATCGACCCGCCCCCGAAATCGGGACTCGCGCCGCCCGCCTCACCTTCCGCGCTCGTGGAAGAAGCCAGCGTTAACCTTGTCTCTTTCGTCTCTTCTTTGCTCATCAGTTCCCCCTTATGAAAAAGGGATGAGGGCTAAAGCGATGAGGGATGAATCAGAAAAGCATTCAGGTTTATTGACCTTGAATTGTTCCCTTTCATCCCTCACCCTCGCGCCCTCATCCCTGCCTTTAGACTAAGTTCATCGGCACGGGATTCTTCGGATCGACGGTATAGTCGTAGAAGCCGCGCCCGGATTTGCGCCCGTAGAGTCCGGCCAGCACCATGCGTTTGAGGAGTGGCGGCGGCGCGAAACGCTTTTCACGAAATTCGTTGAACATGATCTCGGCGATGTAGTAGGTGGTGTCGAGGCCGACGAAATCGCCGAGCGTGAGCGGCCCCATCGGGTAGCCGCAACCGAGTTTCATCGCGTTGTCGATGTCCACAATCGAGCCGACGCCCTCTTCGAGCGCGCGGATCGAATCGAGCATGTAGGGCACGAGCAGGCGGTTGACGATGAAGCCCGTCTTGTCGGACGCGCGCACGGGGACTTTGCCGAGCCGACGGCCGAAATCAACCGCCGTTTCGTAGACCGCTTCGTCCGTCAAGATCGTTTTGACCACTTCGACGAGTTTCATGATCGGCACGGGGTTGAAGAAGTGTAGGCCGATGAAACGCCGTTGGCGTTCGTGGGATGTGGCCGTCATCATCTCCGTGATCGAGAGCGAAGAGGTGTTGGAGGCGAAGATCGTTTCGGGTTTGCAGAGTTCGTCGAGTTGGCGATAGGTGTCGCGCTTGATGTCGAGGTTTTCGATGATGGCTTCGATGATGATGTCGCAGTCGGCGAGGGGGGCAAACTCGGTCGTGCCCGTCAGGCGGCCGCGAATCTCGCGCTGCTGGTCTTGGCTGATCGTGCCCTTCTCGGCAAACTTCGCGAGCGACTTTTCGATCCCGGCGAAGCCGCGTTCGCAGAGGTCGTTCGTGACTTCGCGCACCACTACGTCGAAACCGGCGGTGGCGGCCGTCTGCGCGATGCCCGAACCCATCAGGCCGCAGCCGAGCACGCCTACTTTCTTAATCTCCATTTTACGATTCTCCTGTATCTGATTTTTGCTTGCCCCGTCGGGCGATAAAACTTCTCGTCCTGCCCGTCGAAAAACTTTTATGTGGAACGCGCCGACTCACTCACCACGCGCCGGTTATTTGCTGTCTTTCGGCTGCTGCTGGTCGTCGCGCCGTTCTCCCTCTTCCTCCTGCGTCCCTGTCGGCGCGGGGAGTTCTCGTATCCTGAGGTCATAGTTCCGGCCTTCCGTCTTAACCCACTCCACGTAACGATCATTCCACGCGCCGATGTCCGTGATCAGTTGCTTGCCCTGCGCCGCTTCTTTCTGCGTCTGCTGCTTCTTCTGATTGACGGGTGCGTAGTCGCGCGCGCGCGTGAGTATCTGTTTCAGGTCGTCGCGCAGTTTGTCCGATGCTTCCGTCAGGTGCGGCGCGGCGTCGAGCGAGGCGAGCGCGCGTTCCACGCCTTCCACGTCGCCTTTGTTGATGGCTGCGGCGAAAGCCTGCTGCCCGCCGTTGAGCGCGTTGATATAGTTGGCGGCGGGTGACAGAGCCTCGCCGTCCGGCGAAATCTGCTGCGCTTGATCAAGGCGCGCCTCGCCCATGTGACGCGCCACCTGCCCGAAGCTGACGACGACGAGCGCGAGCGCGGCCACTTGCACGACGTGCCACAGAACGGCCACGCTCGCGCGCTGCCCCGGCCTTTTGTAGCCGACGAAGAGAGCGCAGAGCGCACCCGCGACGAAGCCGCCGAGGTGCGCCGCGTTGTCGATGAAAGGGATCGTGTAGCCGATAAAGAGATTGATCAAGATCGTCGGGATCATGCCCGTGCCGAACGCGCGCTTGAAGCCTTCGGGCAGTTCGTGGCGAAACTTGATGCCAAAGACGAAGAGCACGCCGATCAGTCCGAAGAGCGCGCCCGACGCGCCCGCCGAAGGGCCGTCGCCGCCGCGAAACAGGAAACGGCCGACGACCGGGACGTTGTGCATCTGCGCTCCCGATGCGAGGTAGCTGGCGACGACTCCGGCCACACCCGTCGCGATCCAGAAGAAGACGAACCGCGCCGAGCCGTACAACTTCTCCACGTAAGGGCCGAGGATGAACAGGCTGTACATGTTCACGAGCAGGTGAATCCAGCCGATGTGCAGAAAGACCGGCGTGACGAATCGCCACCACTCGTGCTTGTCGTTGATCAACGAGTTGTACTTCGCCCCGTAAGCGCGCAGCACCTCGTGGTTCTCCGAGCCGCCCGGCGCGGCCGAATTCATCAACAGGAAAATGAAGACGTTGATGGCGAGAAAGACGAAAGTGAAGGTTGAAGGGCGCGTCAGCACCGCGCGTGCGAAGCGCATCGTCTCCGGGTCGGCTTGTGCTCGCGCGGCCTGCGGCTCTTGCTCTTGCTGCTGCCGCGCCTGCGCGCCGCTCACGGCAAAGCCGCACACGGCGCACGCGCTTTCGCCCGCGCCGACGAGCGCGCCGCAGTTCTGGCACACGCTCGGACGTCCCGCGTACATATCTCTCGTCGGCTCTGCCCCGGACAAAACTTCATCCCCCGCAGGAGGGAGCGCAATTCAAACTCATGCGCCCCGCCCGTCTCAAACGCCGCAAGCCCCCACGCCCGGCGCGCGCCCCGCCACACACGCGCGAGTCGCACGCGAACCACCCGGCCTCTCACAAATTATTCATTCGCACGAAAGTTTACACCGGAAGAACGCGAGACGGGAAACGACGAGAGCGACAGGATGTAGGCGAAATGATGAACTGAAGAATCGCAAAGTTTTGCGGTTCAGTTTACCATGTCGGGCGGGATGAAAGAGACGGCGACAAGTTTGCACCACGCGGAGCGATCAGGAGACGCGCCGCGCCGGAGGCTGTTCGTGATGCGCTCCGGCGCGCGCCGCTTCGCCGTCTACGCGGACGAGGTAGAAGCGACGAGCGAGAATCTCAAGCCGACGCCGCTGCCCTTCGCGCCCGCGCCCGTGCGCGGCGTCGTCAGCCAACGCGGCCGGATTTTCACCCTCATCGATCCGCTTCCGTTATTGCCCCCCGCTACTTTGCCCGTAACTTTGAATGCAACTTTGAACGACGCGCCGCCGACGACGGGCGCGCAGACTTTCGCCTCACCCCGGACGCAAACGCCCGCGCCCCTTGCCGCCGCCGCCGTCGTCGTCGCGCTCAAAGGCGACGAACAACTTGCGCTTTCGGTCGAGAGCATAGAGCACGAAATCGAGTTATACGATACGGAAGCGAGCGACGCGGCGGACGCGCCCGGCAGTTCCCTCCTGCGCCGCACCATTCAACACGACGCGCATGCCGTCGCCCTGCTCAACCCGGCGCGTCTCTTCGATGCCGCCATGCAGGGCGTCGAGCGGCGACGACAGAGAACGTGATAAGATAGAGACAAGTGACGAGTGAGAAGTGACAAGAAAACCTGCTTTAATCTTGTCACCTGTCACTCGTCACTTGTCACTGGTATCAGTTATGAACGAACAAGCTTTCGGGGTGCTCGAATACGACGGATTACGCGCGCTGGTGAGGCGCGGGGCGCAGACGCCGATGGGGCGTGCGCGGGTTGACAGGCTCGCGCCGCTCGCCGGGGTGGAAGAGGTGCGTCGCGCGCTCGACGCCGTGGCCGAGTGCGTCGAACTGCGCCGACGCGGCGGGGCGTGGTCGTTCTCGGAGTTGGCCGACCCGTCCGAGTCAATCGCGCGCCTGCGCATCGAAGGGGCGATCCTCGAACCGTTGCCGCTGCTCGAACTCGCGCGCCTCTGCGATCAGGTCGGCGCGGCGCGCGCTTCGATTCAGGCCGAGCGCGACGCCCTACCCGTGTTGTGGGAACTCGTCGCAGACCTCCCGCGCGAGTTGTATAGCCTTGCCGCGCGCGTGACGGCGAAAATCCTGCCGAGCGGCGAACTCGACGACCGCGCCAGCCCCGAACTCGCGCGCATTCGTCACGACATCAATCGCCTCCGCTCGTCCATCACGCGCTCGTTGGAAAACCTGATGCGCCGCGCGGACGAGGCGATTCAAGACCAACTCGTGACGGTGCGTAACGACCGTTTCGTCATCCCCGTGCGCGCGGATCATCGCGGGCGCGTCGGCGGCGTCGCGCACGGCTTCTCGTCTTCGGGCGCAACCGTCTTCATCGAACCCTTGGAGACGATTGACAGCAATAACGAACTACAAAATCTGCGCGAGACCGAGGAGCGCGAGATCACGCGCATCCTCTCGACGCTGACGGACGACTTGCGCCGCGAACTGCCCGCCATCGAACGCGCGGCCGAAGCGGTCGGCGAACTCGATTTCATCACGGCGAAGACCACGCTTGGCCTGCGCTTCAACTGCGTGCAGCCTTTCGTCGGCGCGGACGCCGCGCTCGAACTCGACGCCGCGCGCCACCCCTTGCTCGAAGAGAATCTGCGCGCCGCGGGCGGCGAGGTCGTGCCCGTCACGTTCCGGCTCGACGCGGAACGCCCCGTCATGGTCATCTCCGGCGCGAATGCCGGAGGCAAAACCGTCGTCCTCAAAACGGCGGGCTTGCTTGCGCTGATGGCTCTCTCCGGTTTGCACGTCCCGGCGCGCGCGGCGAGTTTTCCTTTCTACCGCTCCGTGCTCGCAGACATCGGCGACAGCCAATCGCTCGCCGCCAACCTCTCGACCTTCACGGCGCACGTCGCCAACATCAGCCGCATGCTCGAACTCTGCGCCGCGCCCGCGCTCGTCCTGCTCGACGAAGTGGGCACGGGTACAGACCCCGAAGAAGGCTCTGCGCTCGGCGTCGCCGTCGTGGATCATTTCCGTCGCGCGTGCGGCGCGCACGTCGTCGCCACGACGCATTACAGCGGCTTGAAGCAGTATGCGGCGAACGAGTCGGGCGTGATCAATGCGAGCGTCGAATTTGACGAGCGGACTTTGCAGCCGACCTATCGCCTGCTCGTCGGCCTCGCCGGTTCATCTTCCGGCATCGAGATCGCGGGGCGGTTCGGTTTCCCGCGCGGCATCATCGAAGCGGCGTCCGCACGCGTCAACGAGTCTTCGCGCGAGGCGACCGCATACCTGCGTCGCATCAAGCGCGAGTCGGAAGAGGCCGAAGCTTTGCGCCGCGCGCTCGAAGAGGAACGCGCGGCGGTCGCGGAAAAATATTCCACGCTCGACCGCGACGCCGAACGCCGCGAGCGCGAACGGCAAACAACTTTCGAGCGCGAACTGCAAGAGCGGCTCGCAGAATTTGAACAACGCTCGAAGGAACTCGTCTCAAAGATCGAGGATCGCGCCGAGCGCGCCCGCGTCGAACGCGAGGCCGCAAGCCGCGCCGCCGAACTGCGCCGCGAAGCGCAACGCGCCGCCGCCGCTGCTACGGCGGCGACGACGGCGAAGAAGACCGGCGCGCGCCCGACGGCGACACAGGCTGCGAACGCGGAAGGGACGACTGCGGGAGGCGTGCGCGTCGTTCGTCAGGCGAACGGCGGAGAGACGGGTGCGGCGCGCGCGAAGTCGGGCGGCGAAGCATTTCAACCGTCGAGCGTCGAGCGCGAGATCGTCCGGGGCGACACGGTGCGCCTGCGCACTCTGGGCAAGACGGGCGTGGTCGAAAGAATCGCGGGCGCGGACGCCGAAATCCGCATCGGCCACGTCAGGCTGCGCGAGAAACTATCGAACCTCGAATTGATGGAACGCGCGCCGCAGGGCAAATCGGAAGGGGCGCGTCGCGGCGCAGGCGGCGGCTCGCAACTCGAACGCATGGCCGCCGCCTCGGCGCGCACCGCCGATGTGCGCCTCAGCCGCTCGAAGGATGAACCGGCGGTCGAAATCAACCTCATCGGGCGCACTACGGATGAGGCCGTCGATGCCGCCGACAAGTTTCTCGACGAGGCTTTCCTGAACGGCTTCGCGCGCGTCCGCATCATCCACGGGCACGGCACGGGCGCGCTGCGCCGCGCCATCGCCGACTTCCTACGTTCGCACGCGCACGTCGAAAGTTTCTCGGCCGCCCCGCCCGATCAAGGCGGCGCGGGCGCAACCCTTGTCGAGTTGAAACAATGAACACGTAAACACCATGCGGTTTCCACAGACATTCATCGACGATTTGAAACGGCAGGCGGACATCGTGCGCATCGTGCAGGACTACGTTTCGTTGAAGAAGAAGGGCGCAAACTGGATGGCGTGCTGCCCGTTTCATCAAGAGAAGACGCCCTCGTTTTCCGTCAACCCGTCGAAAGACATCTTCTACTGTTTCGGCTGCCAGAAGGGCGGCAGCGTCTTCAACTTCGTGATGGAGATCGAGCGCGTGTCGTTTCCCGAAGCGATCAAGATCGTGGCGGAGAAGGTGAACATGCCGCTGCCGGAGATGCAGGAGGACAAGCGATACGAGGCGCGCCGGAAGGAAGCCGACGAGGTGGTCGAACTCAACTCGTGGGCGCTCGAATGGTGGGAGGGACAGTTGAGCGAAGGCGGCGCGGAGGCGAAGGCGGCGCGCGATTACGTCGAAGGGCGCGGCATCACCGACGAGACGCGCCGGACTTTCCGGCTCGGCTACGCGCCCGACAGTTGGGACGGCCTCGGCGCGTACCTGAAACGCAAGGGAGCGAGTGCGGGGCAGATCGAGCGGAGCGGTCTCGTCGTCAAAAAAGACGCGGGCGGTTTTTATGATCGCTTTCGCGGGCGCGTCATCTTCCCCGTGCTCGACGCGCAGGGGCGTGCCGTCGCCTTCGGCGGGCGCGTGCTCGGCACGGGCGAGCCTAAGTATCTCAATTCGCCGGAGACGGCGGCCTACACGAAGGGGCGACACCTCTACGGTCTGCACCAGACGCGCGACGAGATCAGGCGCAAAAAGTTTGCGATTCTCGTCGAAGGTTATCTCGACCTGATCATCCCTTATCAGTTCGGCGTGCGAAACGCCGTGGCAAGTCTCGGCACGGCTCTGACGCCGGAACAAGTGGGCTTATTAGCACGGTTTGCGCGTAAGGTTGTAGTCAACTATGATGGTGATAGTGCGGGAATGAAGGCAGCAAGACGAGCATTCACCGTCTTTGAACCCTTCATCAAAGATGGTTTTGAAGTAAAAGTTCTTGTGCTGCCTGACAATGCTGATCCTGATGAGTTCATCAAAATGCATGGCCTTGGTGAATACAATAAGCGACGGGGTGAAGCTCCCTCACTAATACAATTCGTTATTGATTTAGCGTCTAAAGGGCGCAACTTACACCGCGCAACTGATAAAGCCGAGGCGGTTGAAGAGGTAATTCCTTTTATCCGTGCTGCTCCCAATTCAATACAGAAGCGCGACTACTTCGACTTGGCGATGTATGCGTTTCATATCGAAAACACTTTACGCAAAGAGATATGGCAAAGCGTAAAAGCAAAGCCAACTGGAACAGCTACCTCAAACGAAGCTGAAATTAAACAGAGTATCGTGCGGGCGCAGAGCGCGCCGCCCACTGTCGCCGAGCAACGCCTGCTCGAACTGCTCGTGCACGACGCCGAACTGCGGCGCATACTTTTGCTGCGCATCCAGCCGGACGACTATGAGGATTTGCCGACCGCCGGCGTCTTTCGCGCGCTCAAGGAGATCGAGGCGGCGGGCGCGGAAGTTAGTTTCGACACTCTCGGCCAGCGCACGGAAGGCGACCCCGTGGCCTCCGACCTCGTGCCGCTTTTGTTGATGAGCGAACCCGTCGAGGAACGCGGTGCGGGCGAGACGGCGGACGATGCGTTGGCGGAAGCCGAAAGCTGCCTGCTCACGTTGCGGCTGATGGGCGTCGAGCGGCGTCTGAAAGATTTGGCGATTGAGATCACGGCCGCCGAACGCGCGGGCGACCACGAGCGGCGCGACGCGCTCGTGATGGAAAACTTGAATTGGACGAGACGCCGGAGCGCGTTGCTTCCTCGCAACTAAAGCAGCGCGGAGTTACTTTCGATTTTTAAATTTTTGAGCAGTGACGGGTCGCGGCCAACGTTTCCGCAGCGGGGAGCGCGGGCGGCAGTAGTGACGGGTCAAAAATTGCGAATCCGAAATCCAAAGCTATGGTAAGCATGGAAGAGAAAGATCAAGACGACGTGGTGCAACGTCTGTTGGAGTTGGGCGGCGACAAGAAGTATTTGACGTTCGACGACCTCAACCGCGCCTTGCCCGACAACGTCGTCTCGCCCGACGACATCGAGGACGTGCTGCAAAAGTTGGACGGCGCGAACATCATCGTCGCCGATTCCGACGAACGCCTCATCGAACAAGCCGCCCAATCCATCGCCACCGCCGTCTCGCCCGAAGACGACGACGACGAAGCTCTGGACGAAGACGAAGCGAGTCTCGATCTGTCCGCAGGGATGCTCGACAAGACGAACGACCCCGTGCGCCTCTACCTGCGCGAGATGGGCGTCGTCCCGCTCTTGACGCGCGAGGGCGAAGTCGCCATCGCCAAACGCATCGAGCGCGGCCAGATCAAAACCCGCAAAGCCATCTCGCGCTCGCCCATCGCCGTCTGCGAACTGCTGCGCATCGGCGACGATCTCGTGGCGGATAAGATCAGCATCCGTGATGTCGTGACTTTCTCCGAGCAGGCCGAACTGACGGGCATCGAGGACAAGGCCGAAGAATATCACCAGTGGACGGTGGAAGGCATCGGCAATATCCGCAAGCACTTCAAGGCCGGACTCAAAGACTGGGAACGCCTGCGCGCCGAGCAGGCCTTGACGCGCAGCGGCAAGCCTTCGAAGAAGTTGTTGCGCCTGCGTCGCAGCGTCGCGCGCACGCGCCTTGAGATCGCGCAGGAGATCGGGCTGCTGAACCTGACGGAGCGCGCGCGCCAGCGCATGATCGGCGCGATCCGCGCGGTCGCCAAAGAGGTGCGCAACGCCGAACGCGAGATAGACAAGTACACCGAACGACTCGGCAAGCGACGCATCAAGCCGGAAGACGAGCGCGAATGCAAACGGCACATCGCGGCGGCGAAGCGGAAACTCCAACAGGTCGAAGCGGAGACGCTCATTTCGCCCGTCGAGATCAGGCGTTCGCTTCAGGCAATCGTCGCGGGCGAATACGAGACGGGACAGGCCAAGCGCGAACTGATCGAAGCGAACTTGCGTCTCGTCGTCTCGATTGCGAAGAAGTACACGAATCGCGGCTTGCAGTTCCTCGACCTCATTCAAGAGGGCAACATCGGCTTGATGAAGGCCGTGGACAAATTCGAGTGGCGGCGCGGCTACAAGTTCTCGACTTACGCGACGTGGTGGATTCGACAGGCCATCACGCGTGCGATTGCCGATCAGGCGCGCACCATCCGTATCCCCGTCCACATGATCGAGACGATCAATAAGTTGATTCGCACTTCGCGCGCGCTCGTGCAGGAGTTGGGACGCGAGCCGACGAGCGAGGAGATCGCGCGCAAGATGGACATTCCCGTCTCGAAGGTGCGCAAGGTTTTGAAGATCGCGCAAGAGCCGATCTCGCTTGAGACGCCCATCGGCGAAGAGGAAGATTCGCACCTCGGCGACTTCATCGAAGACCGCTCGATTTTGAACCCGGCCGACGCGGTCGTCGCGGCGAACCTGCGCATGATCACGGACGAGGTGCTGGCGACGCTCACGCCGCGCGAAGAAAAGGTCATCAAGATGCGCTTCGGGCTGGGCACGACCGGGTCGGAGCACACGCTCGAAGAAGTCGGCCAGCACTTCGCCGTCACGCGCGAGCGCATCCGCCAGATCGAGGCCAAGGCGCTCAGGAAGTTGCGTCATCCGTCGCGTTCGCGCAAGCTGAAGGCGTTTCTGGAGGGAACGCGGCCGTAAACGGTCGGTTGTCCGCAGTTTCCTGCCGTTGTTTGTGTGCCGGGAAGCCTCTTAAAGTCCACTTTTAGCATCAAAGACAGGGCAACAACTGACTACGGACAACTGACCACCGAACAGTTTTTTAATGAAGAAAATCGTCGAAAGTTACAGGAGAAAGCTCTCCACGGAGGAGGGCTACGTGATCAAGCGCGGCGCGGGCTTACGCGTCGCGCTCTGCTATCCGAACGTGTACGCGGTCGGGATGGCGAATCTGGGCTTTCACGCCGTCTACGAAATTTTCAATCAAATTCCCGAAGTCTCCTGCGAGCGCGTCTTTCTGCCGGACGAGACGGAGATGCGCGAGTATGCGAAGACGAACACGCCGCTCCTGTCTCTGGAGACGCAGACGCCTGTTCGCGACTTCGACGTGATCGCTTTTTCGATTTCGTTCGAGACGGACTATTTGAACATGGCGCGGCTGCTCAAACTCGGCGGCGTGCCCTTGCGCTCGTGCGAGCGCACGCACCACGATCCGCTCATCGTGATGGGCGGCGCGGCGTCGTTTTTGAACCCCGAACCCATCGCGGATTTCACGGATGTCGTCGGCGTCGGCGAGGGCGAAGTGCTCGTGCCGCAGTTGATCGACACGATCCTCGCGAACGAAGGCACGAAGGAAGATTTATTGCTCGCGCTCGCGCGGCGAGGCCGTGGCTTCTACGTGCCTTCGCTCTACGACGTGCGTTACGACGACGCGGGCGCAATCGAATCTTACACGCCGAAGCAGCCGGGCGTGCCCATGCGCGTCGGGCGCGCGGTGGCCGCCGAGAACCCGAAGGAAGGAACGCTCAGACGCGCCATGCGACGCGGCGACTTGGAGATTGCCGAGAGCTTACGCCGGCAAAACGTGTTCGCGCCTTCGACCGTTATTCGCGCGCCCGAAGCCGAGATGGGCGAGCGTTTCCTCATTGAGATTTCGCGCGGCTGTTCGCAGGGTTGCCGCTTCTGCTGGGCTGGATTCAACTACTGGCCGCCGCGCGTTGTGCCCGCACGCGACGTGCTGGCGAAGGCCGCCGAGTGGCGCGGCCGGACGGATAAGATCGGTCTGGTCTCGACGGCCGTTTGCGATCACCCGGAGATCAGTGAAATCTTGCAGGGCTTGCGCGAGATGAATTACCGCATCTCCGTCTCGTCGCTCCGGCTCGACCAGATCGAGGACGAACTGCTCGACGCGCTCGTCGAATCGCGCGACCAGCAGATCGCAGTTGCGCCGGAGACGGGTTCGGATCGCCTGCGCAAAGTCATCAACAAGAATTTGACGAACGACGAGATCGTAGACATCTGCGGCGCGGTCTTCGACCGCGGGATGCTCACGATCAAACTCTACCTGATGGTCGGTTTGCCGACGGAGACGGATGAAGATTTGGAAGAGATGGTTCGACTCGTCGAACGCATCAAAGACAGGATGCTCGAAGCGGGCAAGCAATTCGGGCGCGTCGGCAAAATTATCCCCGCGCTGAACGGGTTTGTGCCCAAGCCGAACACGCCTTTCCAGTGGGAGCCGATTTGCGAAGAGCGCGAACTCAAGCGGCGGCTGAAATGGGTCTCGAAACAACTCGCGCGGATTCCGAACGTCGAAGTGCGCGCGATGTCGGCGCGCATCGCACACGAGCAGGCGTTGTTTTCGTCGGGCGACCGCTCGGTCAGTCAAGTTATCGAAGCGATGGCAGAGAACGGCGGCGATCTGGGCGCGGCCTTGCGCGAGACCCGATTCGACCCCGCTTTTCACACCGGCCGCGCGCGCACTTACGAAGAATTTTTGCCGTGGGAGATCGTTGACGCAGGACTCGGACGCGAGTTTATGCAGCGCGAACACGAACGCGCGCAGATCGCTAAATCGACCGCGCCGTGTCCTTCGGTCAGCACTTGCGAGCGTTGCGGCGTCTGCCCGACCACGTGGCTCGCCAGCGCGCCCACGGCTTACGTCCAACTGCAAAGCTCGCTCGGCGCAAAAGTCGCGACGGCATAAAAAGGAAAGCAGAAAGGTAAAAGGGGAAGGGGTCAAGGGACGAACACTCGAATTGAGTGCTTCACCTTGACCCCTTCCCTTTTCACCTTTCCCCTTTTGTCTCGTTATCCTCCGCTGGACAGGTAACTGCTGCTGCGCGTGGTGTGGTCGAAGACGTACTGATAGGTCGTGACCAGCAACGGGACTTTGACGCTGTATTCGACGTGCGCCTCCAAGCGCGATTCGTTGTTGGCGACGGTGATGCGCGCGTCAGAGGGTGCGCCGTACGTCGCCAGATTGCGGCGCAATTGATCTTCCGCCCAGCGCGCGTCCTTGCCGGTGATGACCGCGTTGTCCACCGTGTCCTGCATGAAGACCTTCAGTTGCGAAGCCTGATAAGCGACCGGGACGTATTGGTAGCCGGCGTAAGCGACGGCCGCGATGACCGCCATCGAGATCAGGAAATTGAGGCGTGAACTACCGTGCTCGTTGGTCTTCCGCGCGCCGGAAGGGGTGTAGCGCGCCTGTCTCATTTCAGTTGCCCTCACTTATTGTCTCCCAAATTTGCGGCCAACGCGGCGCGCAACGCCGAGCGCACGACGCGCTGCGGAATCTCCTCGCCGCTCACGATGCGCGCCTGCCCGATGCGTTCGAGCAGCACCCAGCGGACATGGCCGCCGACGCTCTTTTTGTCCGAAGCAATCGAGCGCAAGAGAGCGCGCTCATCGAGATCGTCTGCGCGCGGCAAACGGCCTGCAAGCCGGACGCAAACTCGCAGTGATTCTAACTCCGAAGCGTCGAGCATGCCTAGCCTTTCCGAAATCTCGGCCGCGACGAGCATCCCGTAGCCGACCGCCTCGCCGTGACGAAAACGCCTGTAACGCGTGATCGCTTCGAGGGCGTGGGCGGTGGTGTGGCCGAAGTTGAGAATGCGCCGCGAGCGCGCGTCCGTGCGCCCCACGTCCTCGCGTTCGTCGCCGGCCACGATCTTCGCTTTGAAAGAGCATTGCGCGGCGATCAGACCGGCGAGTTCGTCCGCGCTTTGGTGTGTACGTTCGAGCGGGCGCGCGGTTTCATTCATTCGTTCCGCGGCGAGAAAACGGCGCGTTTGTTCAAACAGGCGACGGCTTCCAACCGCGCCCTGCTTGATGGCTTCGCACCATCCGGCGGTCAGTTCGCGCGGCGGGAGCGTCGAGAGTGTCTCGGTCGAGATGACGACCCCGCGCGGCTGGTGAAACGCCCCGATCAAGTTTTTCCCTTCGCGCATGTTGACGGCCGTTTTGCCGCCGACGGAGGCGTCAATTTGCGCGAGGAGCGTCGTCGGAACTTGCAGGAAAGGAATGCCGCGCAGGTAGACCGCCGCCGCGAAGCCCGCCAGATCGCCCACGACCCCGCCGCCGAGCGCGACGACCGCGTCCGTCCGCTCAAGTTTACTCGCGGAAAAAAACGCGAGGGCGCGCTCCGCCGTCCTGAGATTTTTGTGACGCTCGCCTTCGCCCATCAGCCAATGCGAGAGTTTGAACCCGGCGTCGCGCAAGCTGCACATGACGCCCGCGCCGTAGAGACCATAGACGCGCGCGTTCGAGACGACGACGATACGACGCGCGTGCGGCGCGAGCGTGCTGCGCGCGATCTCACCGAGACTCGCAAGCGCGTTCGCGCCGATCTCGATCTCATAATTTTCACGCGCTCCATAGCGCACGCTGACTCGTTGCATCTGTTTCATTCGCGAATGAGAGTCGAGTTGATCGAGTCGGCCAGCATGTCGAAACTCAACGCGCCGAGGCCGACGAGCGAAGCCAGTTCTTCGACGGTGTAGCGCGAACCGGTGTTCCACATGTCGATCAACTCGTCGGCAACTTTGCTGGTTGACCACCAGCGATGGCCGTGGCGCGTCCGAAAATATTCGCCGAGCGCGGCCGCGAAGAGACGGGCGCGCAAATACACGGCGGGCGAGAGGCGCGCACGCTCGCCGCGCGTGTCGTGCAAGCCGCCGGGAACTAAATCTCTCAGGAAGAGCGCGGGGTGCGCGCGAAAGTTAGACGCTTCTTCGAGAGCCGTGGCATACGACTCCGCGAGATGTTCGGAGCGCGTGTCGGTCGCCTGTTCCAGCACGCGCTGTTGCCTGAGACGGACGCATGCGCGGCGCGTGCGGTGCAACTCGACGAAGGCGAAGGAGCGCGCAATTTCGCTCGCCTCCGAAGGCCGCACGTTCCTGTGAGCGGCGAGCCACGGCGCGTCCGTGAGAAGTTCGCCGTAGAAAAAAGCGAAGCCCGCGCGCGTCGTCTCGTCGGGCGCGTACACGAGTTCGGGGTAACGTGCGGCCAAGTCGCGCGAGACCCAAGCGAAATGCTGTGCGCGTCCCGCCGCCTCGAAAAACTTTTGATAGTAGCTCGTGCCGCCCTCGCGCCGGTAAACGAGGCGCACATCTTCCGGCGGGTTCACAGCCAAACATGCGGCGCGTGTTTTTCCAGATTGAGCGGTGGTCGTTTCGATGCGCACGTTCGGTTGTCGCCCGATGCGGATACCCAATCCGCTCATCGTCGCTTCGTAAGTAGCGTGCAGTTCACCTGCGGGGAAGAACGGATCGAGATGCGTGAGCCGCGTGAAGAAGAGGCTGTCGGCGTAGACGGGTTCGCGTGCCGCCGTAGCGGCGGGCAAGTGGCGCGCAGACCACTCAAACATCTTCACGGCATAGACCGACCCGGTGCGTTCGAGAAAATCATCAGCCCCTACGTTCAGACTCTCAATACCCGCCTCAGTGATTCCCGATAGGAAACTGAAATAAGAGTCGCAACCGAGAGAGCGTGCGCCTTCGCGCAACACGTCGAGGCGGGCGGCGCGAAGGTCATCGCAGGCGCGCAAAGTGTCGAACCAGCGCGCGGCAAGTTCGCGTCGGCGTGCCGGATCGGTCTCGGCTGCAATTGCCTCCGGTGCATCGTCAGACGTGAGACGCGCGCCGCCCCACTCGACGTGCGCAGAGGCTTTGCAGCGTTCGAGTTCGTCCGTCACTTCCGCGGCGCGCGCTTCCAAGTAGCCGGATTGCGCTGCGCGCAACAGGGCGGAGAGCGCGACGCGCTCGGTCTCAAATTGTCGTGGAATTTCTTCCAGCGCGCGCTTGAGATCGTCAACTGCGGCTCGCGTCCAGAGGTCTGCGTAGCGGTCTCGAAGCGGCGCGAGGCGCAGTTCCGGCTCGACGCCCGTGTGGTAATCGTATCGGGCGCGCTCAAGCGCAGCCGAATAGGCGGCGTAATCGCGCCGGTAGTCGTCCGTCTTCATAGGAGCGGCACGAACGGCTTCACGCTTCCGTGGAAAAATTATTTTGCCGAAAAGAGATTTTTTAGAACAGGTTGGATTCTAACACGCGCGCTCGGAAGTGGCGTATGGGGAGCGGAACGGAAAGGCGTCGCCTATAATAACAGAACCGGCGCAGCGAACTTGGGGAACGCCGCGCCGGTTCTAATTCGTGGCTACTGTCCTCACCCCAGCAACCACTGAGACGGAGGATCCACCAACCGTCTCTCTTGCCCCACAATATACATCGCAATGTCCATGCCATGCAAGTGGTTTTTCAACTTTTTTTGCTTATCGAACTGACTTTACTAGGGTTTGCGTCTCTTTCCATCTTCAATCCAACGTTGAGTCAAATTTTGCAGGAGGCTTTAACCGGTAATAATTACATCAACTAGCGAGTAAAGTTTTCCCAGCCGTTATTGCTTTTCGTCGCCGAGAGCGCGTTCGATCACAGTTGCTAAATTTTTAGCCAGACGCTCAATTTCGTCCTGACGCCGCCCCTCGATCATGATTCTCGCGAGCGGTTCGGTGCCGGAATAGCGGAGCAGGAGGCGGCCTTCCCCGACGAGTGCGGTCTCAGTCCGGCGGGCTTCCGCATCTATTTCCGCGACCTCCCGGAAGGGTCGTTTTTCGCGGACGCGCACGTTGACAAGCACCTGCGGGTAGCGCGTGAAGCCCGCCGCCAGTTGTTCGAGCGATGCGCCCGCCTCGCGCATGGCGCGCAGCAGGAAGAGCGTCGTCGTCATCCCGTCGCCCGCAAGACTGACGCCGGGGAAGATGATGTGGCCGGACTGCTCGCCCCCCAAGGCCGCCCCCGTGCGCAGCAACTCTTCGAGCACATACTTGTCGCCGACATCGGCGCGCAGCATTTCGATGCCGCGCGACCTGAGCGCGAGTTCCAGCCCGATATTGCTCATCACGGTGGCGACGACTGACGCGCCCGCCAGTTCGCCGCGCGCCTGAAAACTTTTCGCCATCACCCACAGCGTCGCATCGCCGTCAACAACTTGGCCGCGCTCGTCCAGAAAAAGCGCGCGGTCGGCGTCGCCGTCGAACGCGACCGCGAGGTCTGCGTTCTCCGCGACGACTTTGTCCCGAAGTTGTTCGACATAAAGCGACCCGCAGTTGCGATTGATGTTTCGCCCGTCGGGCGCGTTATTGACGGCCGACACTTCCGCGCCCAGACGCGTGAAGAGCGCGGGCGCGAGTTGCGACGCCGCGCCGTTGGCGCAGTCCACGACGAGCCGCAAGCCGTCGAGCCGCAAGCCCGCTGCCACTTCTTCGGATAGATAATCGAGATAGCGCGCCTGCAAAGATGCCGCGCGACGCCGCGCGTCTCCATCAAGTTCTACGTCAATGTTCGTTCCGGGCGACGAGATTCCAGAGAGACTTTCCGGCACGTGTGATTCGTCGCTCTCGCCTTCGCGGCGCGCTTGATGAATGTCGGCTTCGATGAGCCGCTCGGTCGCGTCGTCGAGTTTGCGCCCCGTGGGCACGAAAATTTTGATGCCGTTGTCCTGATAAGGATTGTGCGACGCGCTGACTACGACGCCCGCGTCGGCCGGAAGCGTGCGCGTCAGGAAAGCCACGCCCGGCGTCGTGATAATACCCGCCGAATGGCACACTGCTCCCGCCGAGCACGCGCCCTCCGTGAACGCGCGCTCGATCCAATCGCCGGACTCGCGCGTGTCGCGCCCCAAGAGGATAAGCGGCGCGCGCCCGCCTGCCACTCGTTCGGCTAGATGGCGCGCGAGCGAGCGGCCTGTTATGCGGATGGTCTGCGCGTCGAGCGGGAAACGCCCGGCCTCACCGCGCATGCCGTCCGTGCCGAAAAGTTTTTTCATGTGTAGCTATCAGCTATCAGCTATCAGCTATCAGCTATCAGCAGTTATGAAATCCTTTTTTGCTGACGGCTGATCGCTCATGGCTGACGGCTCTTATGGATTAGTTGAGATCAATTCTATGCGGCCTTCGAGGTTTGGCGGCAGCAGGAGGCGCGGCCGCGTCGTGCCGTCCTCGGCCGTGTCGAAGACGACCGAGAGGTCTGCGGCGCGCAGCGTTTCGACGACGGATCGTGCGCCGCGCACTTCAATGGTGAGACGCGAATCCGAGCCGTCGGCCGCACGCGCGACAACGCCGTCGAGCCGCTTCGTCGCCCGCGCTTCGGCGATTTTCACTTGTACGTCAACCACCGTGTCGAGCGCGACGATCTTGCGATCCTGTATGTCGATGGCGATTTGCGCGGCGGTAAAAGTGTCCGTGCGGCCGTCGAGCAGAATGGTTTCGGTCGGAGCGCGTTCGAGCGCGCCGACGTGGCTCTCAGGGCCGCGCACCCGCACGCGCGGCGGCAGGGATTCAAGCCCCACCAATTCGTAGCCGTGCGGCAGTTTGCCTTCGATCTTGGGTTCGACCGTCAACTCGCGTTCGACGCGCCGCTCCAATCTGAGCGGGATGCTTCCCGGCTCAATGCGTTCGACGACGATGCCTTCCGCGTTGATTCCGTCCGGCAATTGTAACGTGATGTTGTTTGGCGAGAGCCGCACGACGCGCTCGCCTTGCCTGTAGCTGCTGGCGTCGTAATTCAGGGACATGTCGCCCAATTTGATCGCGTCGAGCACGCGCTTGCTGCCGCGCAGCGTTACGTCAACTCTCTCGCGCGGCTCGTTGCTGATCTCCATGTCGGCCGGCAACACGAAAGAGAGCCGCACGTCATGCAGCCGCGCCGTCGTCGGCACGCGCTGGCCGGTCACGGCAAACCACAGGCCGAGCGTGATGGCGAGCGCGAGCAATTTCAACCCCCAGTCGGCGAACAGGAGATCGTGCAGCCATCGCCGCCCCATCTGGACAGCATCTCTTTCAACGTCGCGAAAAGTCATAAGGTCAGAGGTCAGAGGTCAGAGGTCAGAGGTTAGAGTTCAGTTAAAAGGAAAACTGTCTTAACTGAACTCTAACCTCTAACCTCTGACCTCTGTAGTTAAGTTCCTTTCGCTTTCGGTTTCGGCAGGCTGTTGCGCCGGCTCTTCATTGGTGCGTGCGGGGGTTTTGATGGCGTCGAAGATGGCGGCGCGCAGTTTGGTGGCGTCGAGACCGCGCCGGATCTGCCCGGCCTGCACGAAGGAGATCAGCCCGGTCTCTTCGGAGACGACGACCGCCACGGCGTCCGTGTCTTCCGTAATGCCGATGGCGGCGCGGTGGCGCGTGCCGAGGTCTTTCGAGAGGCGCGGGTTTAGCGTGAGCGGCAGAAAGCAGGCGGCGGCCGCAACCCGGTGGCGGCGAATGACGACCGCGCCGTCGTGCAGCGGCGTTGCCGGGTTGAAGATCGTGACGAGCAGATCGTAGCTGAGTTCGGCGTCCATCTTGACGCCCCCGTCGGTCACGTTCTTCAACCCGACGCCGCGTTCGATGACGACGAGCGCGCCCGTCTTCGTCGAGGCGAGCGTCGTCGCCGCCAGCACGATCTCGTCGTAAACGCCCTCGCCGAATTGACCGCGGTGACGCGCCAGACTCGGCAGGCGGATCTGGTTGCCGAGCGAGATCAAAGCCTGCCTGATCTCCGTCTGGAAGAGGACGATGATGGCGATGCCGAGATAGATCAACGCGCCGCGCAGCACGAATTCGAGCGTGGCGAGATCGCGTTTGTAAGCGATCCAGTAGAGCAGGGCGAAGAACGCAATCCCGGCGGCCATCGGCACGGCGCGCGTCCCGCGCAAGAGCTTCAACACCGTGTACACGATAAGAAAGACCAGCGCGATGTCGAGCAAATTGCGCGGCTCGCGTAGCCTGTCCAGATATTCCGTGTAAGAGGGTGCGAAAAACATAAAAGCTGTCGCTGGTTTCACCCGATGTGCTGCGGGATCGGCGTGCTCGTTTCGGCGTTGCTTTCCCGCGCGGTCTCTAAAAAGATCATGTCAACTTTCGGCTCGGCTTTTTTGATCAACTCTTCCACTTCGTTGACGACCTGCTCGATGTCGTCCGTCCCGAGATCGTTGCGAAAGTTGACGTGGGCGTTGATCAAAATCTGCTTGGGCGCAAGGTGCATGGTCAACAGTTCGACGACCTCGCAGACGTGCTCGTGGCTCAGGATCGCCTGACGGATGCGCTCGACCGCTTTCGGCGTGGCCGCCTCGCCGAGCAGCAGACCGCGCGCCGAACGCGCGAGCGAGAAGGCGACGATGGCGAGCACGACGCCGATGGTCATCGAAGCCAGCCCGTCCCAGAACGCGCCGGGCGGCTGGCCTTCAAAGAGCGCGGGGCCGACCTGATGATCCGTCAGGTAGATACCGATCCCGGCGATGACGATGCCGAGCAGCGCGGCCGAGTCTTCAAAGAGCACGGTCTTGGCCGTCGGGTCTTTCGACTCACGCAGGTACTCCGAGAAGGTTAAACCTTCATGCCGCGCCTCCGTGATCTCCTGATACAGCGCAAGGCCGATTGAACCGGCTTCGAGCACGAGCGAGATACCGAGCACCCAGTAAGCCCACTCCAGTTGTTCGGGCGGGTGCGGGTGCCAGAGCTTTTGGAAGCCCTCGTAGAGCGCGTAGCTTGCGCCGACGCCGAAGATGAAAATGGCCGCGATGAACGACCAGAAGAAACGCTCCTTGCCGTAACCGAACGGGTGTTTCTCCGAAGCCGGACGCTTGTAAAAACGTAAGCCCAACAGCAGAAAAACCTGATTCGTCGTATCGGCCAGCGAGTGCAAAGCTTCGGCCATCATGCCCGACGAACCCGTAATTACGGCCGCCATAAACTTCAAAACAGTAATCAGCCCGTTCGCGATGAGCGCGCCCAGAACAGCCAGCATCTACAGTCTCTCCCAAGGGGTTAAAGTCAAACGCATCCGCGTCGATTATGTCGAAAAGCTCGACACAAAGCAACAACCAGTCCTCGCACGCTCGCGTGCGGGCGATGATCGGCGGCGAAAAATCTTCTGATTATTTTGTTTCTTTGCGTCGCTTGAGGCGTGCGCGCTGGATGAAGCCGACGAGTTCGCCCGCGCCGTTCAAGACGGCGAGCGCGCCCGTGCCGTTCTGCTTCATCAGGGCATCGGCGCGCGTGAGCGGCGTCGCCGGATCGACGAAGAGTTCGGGCGCGACGGGTCGCATCACGTCGGCGACGCGCGTGCGGTGGCGTTCGGCGTCCGGCAGTTTCCGCACGTCGGCGAGCGTCAGGATGCCGTGCAGGCTGCGGCCGCGCGCGACGGGGAAAGCCTCTTGCGGGTGTTGCGGCAAAAACAGGTCGATGAAATGACTGACGAGCGTTTCCGGCTCGACCGAGATAGGCGCGCTCATCGCCTCGCCCACGGTCTGTAGACTTTTTTGCCCGCGCCCGACGCTCGCCGCCGCGCTGTGCAGAAACAGCGCGACCACCACCGACCACAAGGCCATGAAGAGATCGCCCGTTTTGAAGTAGAGCAGCAGGGCGAAAACAAAAAGCGTCCACGCGATGAGTTGGCCGCCGAGCGAGGCGATGCGCGTGGCCTCTTCGAGTTTCCCGTTCCTGTGCCAGAGGAAGGCGCGCAGGACGCGCCCGCCGTCGAGCGGGTAGCCGGGAAGCAGGTTGAAGACGGCGAGCATCAGATTCCAGAAGCCGAGAATGAAGAAGACCGCGCCCACCAACTTTTGCCCGAAGGCGGCCGCGACCACCATCGCCGTGAACGCGGCGACCGAGAACAGAAAACTCGACGCAGGCCCTGCGACCGCAATGCGAAACTCCGCGCGCGCGTTGTCCGGCTCGCGGTTGAGCCGCGCCATACCGCCAAAGGGGTGCAGCACGATCTCCTCCGTCTCGATGCCTTCAAGTCGGCCGACGAGCGCGTGCGATAGTTCATGTCCGAAGATCGAGAGGAAGAGGCCGAGCGTCGTCGCCAACCCGACGACCCATGCGGTCGAGGGCGTGACGTTGACGTTGCGGACGAGCGGCGTGCCCTGCTCGAAGTTGCTCGCGATGAGCCAAGTGCTCAGGGCGAACACCATGAACCAACGGTAATCGATCCTCACGGGAATCCCGTAGACGCGCGCGACTCGCAGTTGACGGTGAAGGATGCGGGCGAGAGACATAAAAGCGTTGACGGGCAACAGGTGACGAGTTTTAAGACAACCGGTGCGCCGCTTTTGTTCCCTGAGCGGGAAAGCCGTCAGCCGTCAGCCGTCGGCTATCAGCAAAAAGCGTTTGGCTGACGGCTGACAGCTAATAGCTGATGGCTACTCATACGTTTCAAACGCGCCCCCGTCCGTGTCGAGCAGGGTCGAGGGTTCGTTGCGGGCGACGCGGCGCAGGAGCAGCGCGTCGTCGAAGAGTTGGGAGAGTCCTTTGACGATGGCGTGGCGCGGGTCTTCGGCCATGTGCGTGGAGAGGCGCGTCTCGCTTTGCAGGAAGGCCGCCATGCCTTCGAGCAGCGCGCCGCCGCCCGTCAGCATCAGGCCGCGGTCGTAGATGTCGGCGGCCACTTCGGGCGACAATTCGCCCAGACCGCGCTGCACCACGCGCGCGATGCGCTGCACGACGCCCTGCGCGGCGACGCAGACTTCATCGCTCGTTACGTCGGCCGCGCGCGGCGTGCCGCTTTGCACGTCGCGCCCTTTGACGGTCAACGTCCGCGCGGGGTCTTTCGGCGCGATGGCCGACGCCAGTTCGATCTTCAGACGTTCGGCGGTCGGCGCGCCGATGATGAGGCCGTGATGCCGTCGCAGGCGATCCATGATCGCCACGTCCACGTCGGAACTACCGACGCGCTCGGCCTGCGCGTAGACGATCATGCCGAGCGCGACGACGGCCACGTTCGTGGTCGCGCCGCCGATGTCCACCACGGCCGAAGCCTTCTGCTCGTCCACCGAAACGCCCGCGCCGATGGCCGCCGCCAAGCCCTCTTCCACCATGTAGACGCGCCCGATGTGCGCCGCCTCGGCCGCCGCCATCAGCGCGCGCTGCTCGACGTGTGTGACGCCCGACAGCACGCTCATCACGGCGCGGCGGCTGAAATGCGAGATGCCGCTTCTGGCCTTGCGTACGAAGTGATCGAGCATGCGTTGCGAGCGTTCAAAGTCTGCGACGACGCCGTCCACCATCGGCATCACGAGCGTTACGTCGCGCGCTTCGCGCCCCTGCATCGTGTGCGCTTCGCGCCCGATGGCGACGATCTCGCCCGTCGTCTTGCTGACGGCGACGACCGACGGTTCATCCACGACGATGCCGCGACCGCGCACGGAGATGATCGTGCTGGCCGACCCCAGATCAATCGCCATCGAATCGGAAACCAGATCGCGGAGGGCGGCGAAGCCCATCAACGCCCGCGTTTTTTGCATGAAGGAGTCTGATCTCATAACACCCGAAGCCTGAGCTAACGTCGCAGAAATTTTGCACTAAATTTTGCACTAACAGGGGCGCGAACATCATAGCACAGGCGCGTGAGCGCGGCGCGCAACGCGCCCCGACGACACGGCGCGCGAACGCGTACCGCGAAACAAGTTGATGCGTCGTTAACATTTCGTTCAGGTCTTGTTCATCTGCGACCTTTACACTCGCGCCCTTCGCACCGGCCGGTCGCCGTGTCCGGTGCGCCCGTTTCATTCGCCGTCTTTGCGTTTGGGGAGACTAAAGATTTCCGCCGCGCCGAGTTTATGATAATGTCGCATCGCCAGTTTACCTCGCGGCTCAGTCCCGTTCAGGGCGCATCCGAACGCACGTCTTGAAGGTCTCCACCGCCATTGTCGGACGCTCTCTATTTTTCAACTCTAAGGAAGGACTTCCCATGATTATTGCTGCCCGGCGCGCACTGCTCATGTCCGCCGTCTTCATCGCTTTCTCCTCCTACGCGTTCGCGCAAACACACGCGCCCGCCGTTGCCGCCGCGACGACGGCAACAACAACAACGTCTGGCGCAAACACACAGACTCCGGCCGCGCAACCGGCGCGTGGCGGCGGCGACGACGCCCCTCTGGACGAGGTGCGGAAACAGTTGCAGGAACAGCAAGCCGAGATCGAACTCCTGCGCGCCACGCTCAACGAACAGTCGAAACTCCTCAAGGAGCTTCTTGCGCGCACGGCCACCGGCTCCGGCGCAGCGGCGGTCACAGAGGCGGTCTATTCGTCGAGCGACGCCATGGCGACGACCGATACGCTGCGCCGCGCCGCTTTGCCGGGGCAAGAAGCGGCGGCGAAGAACCCGCAGACCGAGGGCGTGGACGCGCGCGTCGGACGCATCGAGGCGCAGGCGCAGAAAACGACCGAGGCGCTCGCCCGTCAACTCGGCTCGATCACGTTCAGCGGCGACATACGCCTGCGCTACGAGGCCACGCTCGGCCAGTTGAACGCGGGCGCAAACGCCGACGACCCGGCCATCCTCGGCAACGAGTTGACCGCGCGCAACCGCATGAGACTGCGCGCGCGTCTCGCCATGCGCGGGCAGATCGGCAAGCAGTTCGACTGGGGGCTGCGCTTCGCCAGCGGCACGCTCACCGACGTGACGAGCACCAACCAGACGCTCACGGACTTCTTCAACCGCAAACAGTTCGCGCTCGATCAAGCCTACATCACCTATCGCCCGGCGGCCGTGCCCGGCCTGCGCCTGCAAGGCGGGAAGTTCGAAACGCCTTGGCTCTTTACCGAGATGACCTTCGACGCAGACATCCAGCCCGAAGGTCTCAACGAAAGCTACACGCGTGACTTTAAAGATGACGTGTTCAAAAACCTGACGCTCGTTGCGTGGCAACTTCCGATGCTCGAACGCCAGTCGGCCTTCGTTCTCGGCGCGGACGGGCGCGCGAGCATCGATGCCTCGCGGCGCGGCGGGCGCGACCTCGCCCTCTACGGCGCGCAGGCGCGCACGCGTCTCGCCCTCGGCGGCAAAACGTCGCTCACGCTCTCGGCCGCTGATCTCTACTATTCCGGCACGCAGTTCATCAGCCCCGCGCAGTTCTTCGGCGGTCAACTGCAAGTGCCCGTCACCGTTACCATCCCGGCGACGGGAACGACCCCTGCGCGCACGGTCGCGGGCTTCGCCGCCGTCCCGCGCGACCTGCTCGTGGCGGGCAGCAGCCTCGGCGTCTCCATCGCCAACACCAACGCCGTCAACCGCGACGGGCGGCTCTCGTCCGGCTTCAACCTCGCGGACTTCATCGCCCGTCTTGAGTTCACGCAGAGCAAACGCTTCCCCGTCAACGTGGTCTTCAACTTCGTCACCAACACGCAGGCGCACGACGTAGTGCTGGCGGACGCGAGCGGGGCGAACCGCGTCATCAAGAACGACGAGAACCACGGTTTCTGGGCGGAGATTCAGGCGGGCAAGACGCGCGAGCGCGGCGATCTGCTTTTCAACTACACCTTCACGCGCATCGAGAAGGACGCTGTGCTCACACCCTTCAACTTCTCCGACATCGTGCAGCCTTCGGACGTGCGCGCGCATCGCCTGTTCTTCACCTACACCGCAGACCCGCGCGTGCTGCTGACCGTCACCGGCCTCGTCTCGCAACGCCCGAACGGGCTGGCCGGGGCGTTCGGCCAGACGCCCGCAGGCTCGCTCAACCGCGCGACGACGCGCCTGCAATTCGACACGGTGTTTCGTTTCTGAGATTGGCGTCCGGCGAAGATGACGACGCCGGAGCGCGCGGCGGGCGAACTGTTCATCAACATTTAAGTCGCCGTTAATTCGTTTGTAGCGTCGCGGCGTTAGAGTCTCGCCTAACCCCGCCACACATTGTCCCGCTAGCCCAATGCGGATAGGGGTCGCATCGAGCTTCTTACCGAAGCCTGACGCGACCCCATTTTTTTATTCGCCGCAACTGAACGCGACGACTCGCTTAAGCGACTTGCGAATAGCGTACGACTTTTTCCGGCGTGCGCGCGGAGTTGACGAGATTCTCGACCGTGGGTTCGACCGTGTAGGTGTCGCAGATCAAATTCTCGGCCGCCTTCGCATTCACCGGCTTGGAGAAGAAATAGCCCTGCCCGTTTTCGCAGCCCAACTTTCTGAGCGCGGCGAGTTGTTCTTTCGTCTCCACGCCCTCTGCGATGACGTTCATGCCGAGGTTCTGCGCCAAGCTCACAATCGTCCGCACGATCTCCACGTTCTCGCTATCCTCCGACATGTTGACGACGAACGAGCGATCAACCTTCAACGTGTCAATCGGGAAACGATGCAGGTAGCTCAAGCTGGAATAGCCCGTGCCGAAATCGTCGATGCTCAACTTGATGCCGAGCGCGCGCAGCTTCTTGAGCATCTCGGTCGCCGTCTCGACGTTGTCCATCACCGCGCTTTCGGTGATCTCAAGTTTCAGCCCTTCGGGGTTGATCTTCGTCTCCTGAATGATCTGCGTCACGCGCTGAATCAGATCGCTCTGGATGAACTGCTTGCTCGACAAGTTGACGCTGACAAAGAGCGGCGGGTCGGACGGGAAGATCTTCTGCCAGCGTTCCATCTGGCGGCACGCGTCGCGCAACACCCACTCGCCGATGTCCACGATCAAGCCCGTCTCCTCGGCCAGCGGGATGAAATTGGCGGGCGAGATGAATCCGCGCTCCGGGTGATTCCAACGCACCAACGCCTCGAAGCCCGAAATCTTGAAGGTCGCCAGATCGACGATTGACTGGTAATAGACGACCAACTCGTTGCGCTCGACGGCCATTCTGAGCGCGGTCTCCATCTGCAAGAGGTCGTTGACCTGCGCGTGCATCGCGGAGTCGTAAATTTCGTGGCGATTCTTGCCGAGCGATTTCGCGCGGTACATGGCCGCGTCGGCGTCTCTGATCAACCCTTCGGCCTGATGGTAGCTCGTCCAACTGGAAGCCACGCCGATGCTCACCGTCGTGAACACTTCGCGCCCGTTGAGCGTGAAGGACGCGGCCAACTCGCTCTTGATGCGTTCGGCAACTTCTATCGCCTCGTTCTCTTCGTAGATGTCTTCGAGCAGGAGCACGAACTCGTCGCCGCCGAGCCGCGCCACCGTGTCGCCCGCCCTGACGCAACGCCAGAGGCGCACCGCGATCTCTTTGAGCAACTGGTCGCCGACGGCGTGACCCAAACTGTCGTTGATGATCTTGAAGCGGTCGAGGTCAACGTAGAGCACGGCGAACTTGCGCGCCTCGTTGCGCTGCGCGCGGGCGATGGCGAGTTCGAGGTGGTCTATGAACATCGCGCGGTTGGGCAGCCCCGTCAACACGTCGTGCATCGCTTCGTGTTGGAGTTGCTCTTCGGCGCGTTTGCGATCCGTGATGTCCTGAATCTGGAAGACGAGCGGCGTAGACGACCCATGCGAGCCGCCCGCCAGCGACGCGCTCCACAGCCCCCAAACTTTATGCCCCGACTTGTGCTGGAAGCGAACCTCACACTGGTCGATGGTGCTGTTGCCTTTGCGGAGTCGTTTGATGGCTTCGACCGCCACGCTCAAGTCGTCCGGGTGAATGACCGTCAGAAAGTCCGTGACGATCATCTCGCGCTCCGTGTAGCCCAGAATTTTGCAGAGCGCGCGGTTGACCTGTAGCCAACGCCCCTCCGAAGAGACCAAGGCCATGCCGATGGCGGCGAAGTCGAACGCGTTGCGGAAGCGGTCTTCGTCGCTCTGGGCATTGTTGGTGTTAGCCAACGCCACTTGCGCCTGCGGCGGCGCGCTGATGAAGTGATTGTCCCGGTAAGAGGTGTAAGCGAAATACGCGATGGCGACGGCGACGCCCGCAAGCGTAACGACGTTCAGACCGGCGAAATGAGTGGCGGCGGCCAGCAGCCCCGCGACGCCCCCGGCCGCCAGATACACCGAGAGCGGCCGGAGATAACTTTTAACGAAAGCCTGCCAACGCTTCTGCTGCGGGCTTGCGCTCCGGCCGAGCAGCAGGAGCGACGCGCTGATGACCGACTGCGCGGCGATGACCACGACGAGCGCGGTGGCTATTGCGGGGAGGTCTTGCGCCTGTAGGAGTTGGGGGACAGAGCCGAACCCGAAGCGGAGCAGCAGCGCGGCGATGAATGTCGGGAGAATGGAGAGCGCCGAACGGAAGATGAGCGCGCCGATGCTCTTGCTCGAATGAAGCAACACGCAGGGCGTGACGATGCAGGCGAGCACCGTCGCGGCTTCGGCGTCGAACACCAGCATCGAGAGAAGCAGGAAACTGTCCGTCAGGTAGAGATGATTGCCCGCCCCGGCGATCTTCACCGGAAAACTCGAACTGGCGCGCACGGCCAGCAGGGCGAACAGTAAAAGCGGGAGGCCGATATGAGCCACCGGCAGACAGTACACCGCCGCCAGAAAAATGATGGCGTATACCGACATGATCACCTTCGTATAGGTGCTGACAGCTTCGTATTCGCTCAGACTCTTCATTTAGCTTTAACTGAATCCCGTTTGTTTTAGCTCACCTGTGGCGAGCGTCTGGCCTATCCCTCTGGCAATTCAAAGGCCACTCTGCGCCCCGCAAATAAACGCGGGAAAATCCAACAAACTCTCGAAAAGCCCGGCAGCCCGAAAAAGCTGACTGACAGGTCTCTCATTCAAACTGACGTAGGCCACGTCAGTTTGAAAGAAATAACATCAACCCGCTTCCGCCGTTCGCCCGTTGAAACTGCCGCCAACTCACACGGCCTACCGCGTCGCTGCGATAGGCCGTAGGCCGGTTGTTGATTGAAGTGAAGCGACTCATGGCGGTTTTCCCTCCCGCGCTTTTCAATCCGCAATCCGCATTCGGTTCGTTCACCTTGAAACTTCCCCGCCAGTTCGTCTATAGTGCGGCTTCTTCTTTCAATCCCACAACGGAGCCGATAAAAAGATGGCGCGTTTCAGTTTTCTGCCCCGCGAGGATCAATATTTCTCTTTCTTCTCGCAGATGACCTCCTACATCTACGACGCTTCGACGATCCTCGTCGAGATGATGGGCGAAGGCAGCCGCGACTACAACGCCTATGCCCAACGCATTAAAACCATCGAACACGCCTGCGACGAACTGACGCACACCATCTCCACCAGCCTTAACAAGTCTTTCATCACCCCCTTCGACCGCGAAGACATCTACGAGTTGTCGAGCGCGCTCGACGACGTGGTCGATCTCATCGACGACGCGGCGCGTGCCATGGTCATGTTCAACATTCAGGCGAGCACGCCGCACGCGCGCTCCTTCGCAGATGTCATCCAGCGCATGGCCGTGCAACTCCACGAGATCGTCTCGACGCTGGCGCGCCCCATCGGCATCAATCAACGCCTCGTCGAAATCCACCGGCTGGAGAACGTCGCCGACGACACCTATCATGCGGCCATCGGCGAACTGTTCCGGCAAGAGTCAGACCCGCTCACCGTGCTCAAGTTCAAAGAGATTTACGAAAAACTCGAAGCCGCCGTTGACCGCTGCGAACAGGTCGCCAACATCATCGAAAGCGTCATTATCAAAAACGCCTAACC
Organism: Pyrinomonadaceae bacterium; assembly: GCA_035940695.1. Taxonomy (GTDB): domain Bacteria; phylum Acidobacteriota; class Blastocatellia; order Pyrinomonadales; family Pyrinomonadaceae; genus JAIVJZ01. The sequence goes on from DASZEQ010000011.1 coordinate 102,315, forward strand.
GCAAAGGTCAGAGGTCAGAGGTTAGAGATCAGTCAAAAGCAAAAGCTGATTTCACTAACCTCCGACCTCTAACCTGTGACCTCTTTGACTACTATGTCTGTCACTCTAGCCTTCGTCATCTTCATCATCCTGATCGCGCTCGTCTTCGACTACATCAACGGCTTTCACGATGCGGCGAACTCGATTGCGACGGTTGTGTCGACGCGTGTGCTCTCGCCCGGCATGGCGGTCGTGTGGGCGGCGTTCTTCAACTTTATCGCCTTCGCCCTTCTCGGCACGCGCGTCGCCAAGACCATCGGCGGCGACCTCGTGGAGATCAATCTGATCCAGCAAGACCAACGGCTCTACGTGCTGCTCGCCGCTCTGCTCGGCGCGGTCATCTGGAACTTGATCACTTGGTATCTCGCCCTGCCCACGTCGAGTTCGCACGCGCTCGTCGGCGCATACGCGGGCGCGGCCGTTGCCGCTTACGGCGGGTTCGAGGGGCTGTTGAAACCTGAAGGCTGGATCAAGACGCTCATCTTCATCATCGCCTCGCCGCTCATCGGGCTGACGTTTGGCTTCATCCTGATGGTGGCGGTCTACTGGTTGTTCCGCCGCTCGACGCCGCACCGCGTGGACAAACTTTTCCGGCGCGGGCAACTGCTCTCGGCCGCCGCCTACTCGCTCGGCCACGGCGGCAACGACGCGCAAAAGACGATGGGCATCATCACCATCGTGCTCGTCACAAGCGGCCTGATCGAAGCGGGCACGGGCGGCTCGCTGCCGGAAATTCCCCTCTGGGTCGTCCTGACGGCGCACGCGGCGATTGCCGCCGGGACGCTTTCGGGCGGCTGGCGCATCGTGCACACGATGGGGTCGAAGATCACGAAACTCAAACCCGTCGGCGGCTTCTGCGCCGAGACGGCCGGTGCTCTGACGCTCTTCGGCGCGACGCTCGCGGGTATCCCCGTCTCCACCACGCACACCATCACGGGCGCAATCGTCGGCGTCGGCGCGACGCGTCGCCTGTCGGCCGTCAAGTGGGGCATTGCCGGCCGCATCGTCTGGGCGTGGGTCTTAACGATCCCCATTGCGGCCGTCATCGCCGCCCTCTCGTTCCTCGTTATCCGCCTGATCGACCGTCTCACATAGAGAAACTTTTCCGCTCAAACGCACACGCGGGAGGGGCAGCCGGACAGGCCGCTGCCCCGAACTGCGTTCTCACCATTCGTTAACATAGATTTAAAGTCGCGTTCAGGTGCGTGTAACAGCGTCCCCGTATTCTCGGAGTCTTCTTTCGAGTCCTAAACTTCCGAGGAGACAGACGATGTTCACCACACCAAAGACGACGCGCCGCGCCGGCAGCAGCAGGAGCAGCAGTGTCGCGTTCGCCGTCCTGCTTGCCGCCGCGCTGGCGTTGCTGTCCGCGTGTAGCGGCGAACGCGCCGATAGCACTACGGCGGGCGCAAGCGGCGCGACGATTCGCTTGCAGGGCGCGGGCGCGACTTTTCCGAACCCGCTCTACCAGAAGTGGCTGAGCGAATACGGCAAGCTCAACCCGCAGGCGAAGATCGATTACCAGTCCATCGGTTCGGGCGGCGGCATCCAGCAGATTCAGTCGCAGACGGTTGACTTCGGCGCGTCCGACGCCCCGATGAGCGATGACGATTTGAAGAAAGCTCCGGGCGAAATTCTCCACATCCCCACGGTGCTCGGCGCGGTCGTCGTCACCTACAACTTGGAAGCCGCGCCCGCCCCCTTGCGCTTCTCGCCGGACGTGATCGCAGACATCTTCCTCGGCAAAATCAAGAAGTGGAACGACCCGCGCATCGCCGCCGACAACCCCGGCGTCGCGTTGCCCGCGACGGACATCTCCGTCGTGCACCGTTCGGACGGCAGCGGCACAACGGCGGTCTTCACGGATTATCTGTCGAAGGTCAGCCCGGAATGGAAGACGAAGCCGGGCGCGGGCAAGTCGGTTGATTGGCCGGTCGGCATCGGCGGCAAAGGCAACGAGGGCGTGTCCGGCCAGATCAAGCAGACGCCGAACACCATCGGCTACGTCGAACTCGCCTACGCCGTGCAGACGAAACTTCCCGTCGCGCTCATCAAGAACAAGTCCGGCAACTTCGTCGAACCATCGCTCGACGCCGTGACGGCCGCGGCCGCCGAAAGTCTCGCGGCGACGCCCGAACACCTGCGCGTCTCGATCACCGACGCGGCGGGCGCGAACGCTTATCCGATTTCGAGTTACACTTACATCCTCGTCTACAAAGAGCAGAAGGATGCGGCCAAAGGCAAAGCCCTCGTGGATTTTCTCTGGTGGAGCATCCACGACGGCGAACGCTTCGCCAAAGATTTACAGTACGCGCCCCTACCCGCCGAGATCGTCGAGCGTGCTTCAGCCAAGCTCAACTCGATCACTTCTGGTGGGCGGACGTTGCGCGGGGCTTAGGGAGTTTCAGGTTTCAAGTTTCAGGTTTCAAGTTTCAGGTTGCAAGTTTCAAGTTAAAGACCAAGAACCTGTCAGTCCTGAAACCTGAAACCTGAAACTTGCAACTCGAACGCGCCCCCTGACATTTATGCAACAACCACCTCCGACCCTGCCGACGCCCGCCGACGCCGCTTACGGCGCGCGTGCGCGCGTGTGGAACTGGCGGCGCGCGTTGTCGCCGACGGGCAACACGGGCGACGCGGTGTTTCGCGCCGTGTTGTTCGGCTGCGCGCTCACGGTGCTGCTGCTGGTCGGGGCGATGATCGCGGCGATGGCCGCCAACTCGCGCCTGTCGCTCAGAGAGTTCGGCTTCGGCTTTTTGACGAGCAGCGAGTGGAATCCGGTGACGGGACGTTTCGGCGCGCTCCCCTTCATCTACGGCACGGTCGTCTCGTCGCTGCTCGCGCTCTTGATCAGCGTGCCGCTCTCGCTCGGCGTCGCCGTCTTTCTCGTCGAACAAGCCCCGCGACGCCTCGCGCGCCCCATCACGTTTCTCGTCGAACTTCTGGCCGCGATCCCCTCCGTGGTGTACGGGCTGTGGGGCATCTTCGTGCTCGCGCCGCTCCTGCGCCAGTACGTCGAGCCGCCCCTGCAAAAGTGGTTCGGTTGGCTGCCATTCTTTCAAGGCCCGATCACGGGCATCGGGCTGTTCACGGGCGGGATCATTCTCGCCATCATGATCACGCCGATCATCTCGGCGGTCGTGCGCGACGTGCTCGCCGCTGTGCCCGTCACGCAACGTGAGGCCGCGCTCGCGCTCGGCGCGACGCGTTGGGAGACCACGCGCGTTGTGTTGGCGAACGGCAGCCCCGGCATCGCGGGCGCGATCATTCTCGGCTTGGGTCGAGCTATCGGCGAGACGATGGCCGTCACGATGGTTATCGGCAACCGCGCGCAGATCAGCGCGTCGCTGTTCGAGCCGTCATACACCATCGCCTCCGTCATCGCCAACGAATTTACGGAAGCGACCGAAGCGATCTACCTGAGCGCGCTCGTCGAACTCGGCCTGATCCTGTTTCTCGTCACTTTCATCATCAACGCCGCCGCGCGCCTTCTCGTCTGGAGCGTCACGCGCTCGACGAGCGGCACGGCGAGGGCATGAAAAGAGTTTCAAGTTTCAGGTTTCAGGTTTCAAGTTCAAGACAAAGAACCGAACAACCTCAGACCTGAAACTTGAAACCTGAAACTTGAAACTTTTCAGACCTGAAACTTGAAACTTCTCAGTCCTGAAACTTGAAACTTGAAACCTGAAACCCATATGCCGTCGATGCACGCCAGACGCTACGCGACCAACGCCGTGATGACGACGTTGACGGCGGCGTGCGCGTTTGTGGCCGTCGCCGTGCTCGCGCTCATCCTCGGTTACATCGCCTATCGCGGCATCGGCGCGATCAGCTTTCAATTTCTGATCGAAACGCCGAAGCCCGTCGGCGAAGGGGGCGGCATCGGCAACGCCATCCTCGGCACTTTGATCCTGCTCGGGATGGCCTGCGTCGTCGGCATGCCCTTCGGCATCGCCACGGGGATTTACCTCGCAGAGTACGGCGCGGGACGCTTCGCCTCGCTCGTCCGCTTTCTGACGGACACGCTGACGGGAATCCCTTCGATCCTCGTCGGCGTCTTCGTCTACACGATCATCGTCGTGCCGCTGAAGCAATTTTCGGCGTTGGCGGGCGGCGTCGCGCTCGCCGTGATCATGATCCCCATCGTCGCGCGCACGACCGAGGAGATGCTCCGGCTCGTGCCCGCGAGTTTGCGCGAGGGCGCGCTCGCGCTCGGCGCACCGCAGTGGCGCGTCACAACCGGAGTCGTCTTGCCCGCAGCCGCCTCCGGCATCGTGACGGGCGCGATGCTCGCCGTCGCGCGCGTCTCCGGCGAAACCGCGCCGCTCCTGTTTACGGCCTTCGGCAGTCGGTTCTTCAACGTCTACCTCGACCAGCCGATGGCTTCTCTGACCGTGCAGATTTACAATTACGCCATCTCGCCCTATGACGAGTGGCACGCGCAGGCGTGGGCGGCGACGCTCATTCTGATGACGCTCATCCTCGTCATCAACATCACCGTCCGCTTCTTTACGCGGCGGAAGATTTAGGAGGTGACTGGTGACGAGTGACAGGTCAGAACTAAAACTTGTTCTTTCGCGTCACCTGTTACCCGTCACCTGTCACTTGAGAATATGTCAACGACCGCATCATCTTTTATGATCGAGCCGCGCGCGAGCGAGCAACCGGCCGGACAGGCGCGAACGCCGACGGCAACGCAGGCCAAGATCAGCGTGCGCAATCTGAACTTTTTCTACGGCACGACGCAGGCTCTCTACAACATCTCGCTCCAAATCGCGGAGCGGCGCGTGATAGCCTTCATCGGCCCTTCGGGCTGCGGCAAGTCCACGTTCCTGCGCACGCTCAACCGGATGAACGACACGATACCGGGCACGCGCGCGACGGGCGAAGTCTTGCTCGACGGCGAAGACATCTACGCGCCGGGCTTGAACGTCGTGAACCTGCGGCGCAGGGTCGGGATGGTCTTTCAGAAGTCGAACCCGTTTCCCAAATCCATCTTCGATAACGTCGCCTACGGCCTGCGGATCAATCAACTGACGACGAACCGGACGGAGTTGCAGGATCGCGTCCAACAGGCTTTGGAGGATGCGGCCATCTGGCCGGAGGTCAAGGATCGCCTGAAGACTTCCGCGCTCGGACTCTCCGGCGGGCAGCAGCAGCGGCTCTGCATCGCGCGCGCTCTGGCCGTGCGCCCCGAAGTGTTGTTGATGGACGAACCGGCTTCCGCTCTCGACCCCATCGCGACGCAGAAGATCGAAGAGTTGATCGTTGAACTCAAGCGGCAGTACACCATCATCATCGTCACGCACAACATGCAGCAGGCGGCGCGCGTCTCGGACGTGACCGCCTTCTTCTGGCTCGGCAAACTCGTCGAGGTCAACGCGACCGAGAAGATGTTCACGAATCCGAACGAGAAATTGACCGAGGACTACATCACGGGGAGGTTCGGCTGAGGGAGTGGCGATTGCGAATTGCGGATTTTGAATCTGCGATCTCAAATTTGAGATTTAGGATTTGAAGTTTAGGCCGTCGCCCGCAAGCGGCAATCGCCGCCCCTCCGAAATTTACAACATGGAACGGCACAGGCATCTCGACTACGATCTCGACAACCTGCGCAGCCGCGTGCTGCTGCTCGGCGGCAAAACCGAAACCGCGCTCGCGCGTGCCATGTCCGCGCTCGTCGAGCGCGATACGGGCGCGGCGCGGGAGGTCTTGCGCGACGACGACCAGATCGATCAACTCGAAGTGGAAATAGATCGTCTCTGCATAGACGTGCTGGCGCTGCGCCAACCGGCCGCGCGCGACCTGCGTTTCGTCGTCTCGGTGGCGAAGGTCACGCCCATCCTCGAACGCATCGCCGACCACGCCTGCAACATCGCCCGCGCCGCCATCGATCTCAACGACGAGCCGCAACTCAAGCCCTTCGCCGAACTGCCGCGCATGGCCGCGCAAGCCTCCGCGATGCTGCGCGCCGCGCTCGACGCCTTCACCCGGAGCAACGCGACGGAGGCGCGCGCCGTCATCCTCGGCGACGACGAGATCGACGCCCTCTACGAGCACATGTTCCAAACCCTGATCAAGCTGATGACCTCCGACCCGACCACCACCGGACGCGGCGCGCGCCTGCTGCTCGTCGCCAAGCACCTCGAACGCGTCGGCGATTACGTCACGGACATCTGCGAACTCACGGTCTACATGGCCGAGGCCGCCTTCATCAAACACAGCAACTAACAAGAGTTTCAAGTTTCAGGTTTCGGGTTTCAAGTTCAGAAACAAAGAACCTCATTCCCGAAACTTGAAACCCGAAACTTGAAACTTCCTTTTATGGCAAAGCCCATTCTCATCATCGAAGACGACCCCGACATCGCCGAGGGTTTGCGTTATAACCTTGAGCGCGAGGGGATGGAGACGATCATCACGCCGACGGGCGAGGGAGGGTTGACGGCCGCGCTCGACGCCCGCCGCGCGCCCGCGCTCATCATTCTCGATTTGATGTTGCCGGGGATGAGCGGCACGGAGTTGTGTCGCCGCCTCCGGCGCGAACCGGCCACTCGCCGCACGCCCATCATGATGCTCACGGCGCGCGCCGACGAAGCGGATCGCGTCGCCGGTCTAGACCTCGGCGCGGACGACTACATCACGAAGCCCTTCTCCGTCAAAGAGGTCATGGCGCGCGTGCGCGCCATCCTCAGACGCGCGGACGAACAGAGCGCGCCCGGCTACGACGACGAACGGCTCACGATTGATTTCGCAGACATGCGCGTAACGTGCGACGGCGCGGCCGTCAAGCTCACGCGCAAGGAGTTTGCCCTGCTCGAAATGCTATCGAAAACGGGCAGCCGCGTCGCCACGCGCCAGCACATTCTCGACAACGTGTGGGGTTACGAATACTACGGCGACACGCGCACGCTCGACGTACACATCCGTCGCCTGCGACAAAAGCTGGGGCTGTGCGGCAACTGCATCGAGACGGTCGTTGGCGTCGGCTATCGCTTCGTCGGATGCCCGAAGCCGACCGGCACACAATCGCAGCAGTAGCGTTTGACCGATCCCGCTACGTGTTCGAGAATCAACTTTGTGAGTCGCTTCAAACTTTACGCCCGTATCGCACTGCTCGCCTTTTTCGTCGGCGTCGTCTCTACTCCGTCGGGGCGGCAAGAAGTTTCGGAAGCGGTGACTTTCATTCGCGAGCAATTCGACGGCAACTGCGCCAACAATTTCTTTCCCTGTTAAGCGGACATTAATTTCATAGATGTCTCTCCGCGTACCCTTAGCCGTCACGCTCGCCGCCGCGCTCGTTATCTCTTTTTTCGCGCTCGTCTTCCGGCATCCCGCAATGGCGCTGACGGCCTTGGCGTTTGCGCTGGCGGGCGCGGCCTTAACGCGCCTCTCGACGCGCGGGGCAGCAGCAGCAGGGGCAGGCGCGTCGCGCGATGGCCGCGGCGCGGCTTCGCCTGAGAGTAAGACGACCATGACAGCGACGCAGAGCGCGAAGGTCGCGGCGCGCGCCGCCGCGTCGGCCGAGATCATACCCGCGCGCGAGTTGGTGGAGACGATGATGAACAGCATGCGCGAGGGGATGCTGGTGGTGGACGGCGACTTGCGCGTGGCGGCATCGAACGCGGCGGCGCGCGACATCTTCGGGTTCAAAGAGGGCGGCGCGGCCGGAGGGCGCGAGCGGCCGCGACTCGACGAGTTGACGCGCAACCCCACCGTGCTCTCCGCTTATCTCGACGCCATCGAGCGGGGCGAGCGCGTGGAAGTCACAGTTGAGATGACGGACGCGGAGCGGCGCATCTTCGATCTGCGCGTCGCGCCTCTGCAAGGGAGCGACGCAGCGGCGCAGAAAGGCGCGACGCGCGGCGCGGTAGGGGTCTTCTTCGATATCACCCGACTCGAACGGCTCGAACGCGTCCGGCAGGAATTTTTCTCAAACGTCTCGCACGAACTGCGCACGCCTCTGACCGCCATTCGCACCTTTGTCGAGACGCTCGAAGACGGCGCGCTCGAAGACGCCGACAACAACCGTCGTTTCCTCTCCATCATCGAACGCAACGCCGCGCGCATGCACAGTCTCATCGACGACATTCTAGAACTGTCGGCTATCGAAGCCGGGACGGTGAAGGTCGAGGCGCGACCCGTGCGCCTGCGCGCCATGATCGCCGACGTGCTGACCGCGCTTGCGGCGCGTGCCGCCGAACGCGGCGTCGCGCTCCGCAACGAAGTCGGCGAAGACGTGACGGTCTATGCCGACGCGCGCCGCCTCGAACAGATGCTCACGAACCTGTGCGACAACGCGATCAAGTTCAACGCGGAGGGCGGCGCGGTCGTCGTCGCGCACGAGAGCGCGCCGGGGCGCGACCTCATCTCCGTCTCCGACACGGGGGAAGGCATCGCGCCCGCACACATCCCACGCATTTTCGAGCGTTTCTACCGCGTTGACCGTGCTCGCTCACGCGCTCTCGGCGGCACAGGCTTAGGGCTTGCCATCGTCAAACACCTCGCGCGCGCGCACGGCGGTCAGGCCACCGTGCGTTCAACTCCCGGCGAAGGCTCGACATTCACCATCGAACTGCCGCATAGTGGTGAAGCCGAATACCGATGATCGCCGGACGACGAATGAACGGCAGACGCTTTCATTCATCCTGAGACGCCCCCCGTCATCCTTGCTCTTGACGCTTCGCAAGAACCGCTGTTACACTTTTGTGACGATTTAAGCAGAGCCTTTGGCGCGTCCTGCGCCCCGAGTGCAAGAGGGTAAATCTACAAGACCCGGCCACTGCTCGCGCAGTGAAACTTTCTCAGACAGTGTTAGGAGGTACGTGGTGGGCTTCAAAATCGGTCAGAAAGTCGTCTATCCCAATCATGGCATCGGAACAATCGAACAAGTCGAGCAGAAACAGATAGGCGCAACATCCATCCCCTTTTACACCCTTCGCCTCGCAGCTACCAACTCAGTCGTCCTCGTTCCCGTCGCTAACGCCGGTGAAGTGGGCTTACGCTGCCCGATCTCTTCCGCCGAGTGCGAGATGTTGTTGAAGAACTTGGGCGACGACTTCGCCGCCGCGCCGAACGATTGGAAGGATCGCTTCAAAGAATTCTCCGAAAAGATGCGCACGGGCGATATTTTTGAAGTCGCCGATGTGCTCAAGCACCTCACTTACTTGAGTCACATCAAACCGCTCAGTTTCCGCGAGCAACGGATGCTGGAACGCGCTCACTATCTCGTCGTCTCCGAACTCGCCGCCGTGTGTCGCCAGCCGGAATGCAACCTCGAACCGCGCGTCGAGCAGGCGCTTGCGCGCGCCTGCGCCAAGCACGAGCGTCGCCCGGCCGCCGCCGCGGGACGCACACGCGCCGCCGGAGTCGCCGCCGGACACTAAAAAAATCTTTAGGAAAAAAGGAAAGGAACACGAGAGGAGGTCACTCTATCGAGCGTCTTCTCTCGTGCCCCTTCCCCGGCCTTTCCCTTTTATCCGCCTTTACCCTTTTTCTTGCTCCACCGCGCGCCCGGCAAGACTGGCGATGACGGCCGCGAGTTCCGCCGGTTCGACGGGCTTCGGCACGTGGAGTTGGAAGCCTGCGAGCAGCGCGCGCATGCGGTCTTCGGCGCGGGCGTAGGCCGTCAGAGCCGCCGCGGGGATTCTGCCGCCGCGCTCCGGCGGCAGGCCGCGCACTTTGCGGATCAACGCGTAGCCGTCCTCGCCCGGCATCTCGATGTCGCTGATCAACACGTCCGGCAACCACTGTTCCAATTGCGACAGCGCATCGGCGGCGTTCGACACGGCGCGCACCTCCGCGCGGCATTGCGTGAGAACGACGACCAGCATCTCGCGCGAATCCGGTTCATCCTCCACGAGCAACACACGCAAGCCTTCGAGTTCGGGCGGGCATTCGAGCGGAAGATGCCCTCCGGCCGTCGGGTGCTCGGCCGCAGCGGCGCGCTCCCCACCCTTCGACGTAAACTCCGGCTGATGCACGATCATCAACGGCAGCGACACTTTGAACGTCGTGCCTTGCCCCGCTCCTTCGCTTTCCACCGTCACCGTCCCGCCGTGGAGTTCGATGAGATGGCGTACGATGGCGAGGCCGAGGCCGAGGCCGCCGTGCGTGCGCGTCGTCGAAGGGTCGGCTTGCCGGAAGCGGTCGAAGACGTAGGGCAGAAACTTCTTTTCGATGCCCTGCCCCGTATCGCTCACGGTGAGTTCGAGGTGCGATTGGACGCGCGCGAGCAAGACCTGCACGCGCCCATCCTTCGGCGTAAACTTGATAGCGTTCGACAAGAGATTCCACACCACCTGCTGCAAGCGGTCGGGGTCGCCCGACACCGGCCCGGCGCGCGGGTCGAGCACGACCTGCAAGCGGATGCCCTTGGCTTCGGCCGCCGGGCGCACCGAATCCACCGCCGCTTCGATGACGGGCGCAAGTTCGGCGGGACGCACGTTCAGACGCAGCTTGCCACGGATGATGCGCGAAACGTCGAGGATGTCGTCGATGAGTTGCACCTGCGACTGCGCGTTGCGTTCGATGGTTTCGAGCGCGCGCTGGTGCGTCGCCTCGTCGAGTTGCCCCGTGCCGAGCAGGCGCGTCCAGCCGAGCACGGCCGTAAGCGGCGTGCGTAATTCGTGCGAGAGCGTGGCGAGAAATTCGTCTTTGAGCCGATTAACTTCCTGCGCCTCGCGATAGAGCCGCGCGTTGTCCACGGCGAGCGCGGCGCGCTGCGCGAGGTCTCCGGCGAAATTGAGATCGGCCGCGCTGAAACGCCTGCCCGACTCCGCGGCCATGAGCGTGATCGCGCCGAGCACGCGGTCGTGCGCGACGAGCGGGATGATCATGCTCGACTTGAGACCGAGTTCGCGCAGGATTCTCAGATGCCCGGCATCTCTTGAGACGAGCGCGAGCAGTTCTTCGGGGATGTTCGGGTAGATTTCAGGCTGCCCCGTGCGGATGACTTTCGAGACGCCTTCCATCTCGTAGAGGTCGTGCGGGTAGAGGCGATTCAGTTCCCAAGCCAGTTCGACTTTGGCCGGGTCTTGGTGCGCGACGGCGAGACGCTCGATGGTGCGGTCGTCTGTGAGCACGTCAACCGTACACCAGTCGGCGAGGCGCGGCACGCTGAGCCGCGCGAGCGACGTGAGCGTCACCTCGTAATCGAGCGAAGTGACGAGCGCCGCGCTCGCCTCCGCCAGAAAACGTTGCTGTTCTTCGGCGTGCTTGCGGTCGTCTATATCCGTACTCGTGCCGAACCATTTGACGATCTGCCCGTCGGCGTCGCGCAGGGGCAGGGCGCGGCCGAGATGCCAGCGATACTGTCCGTCGCTCGCGCGCCGGAAGCGATACTCGATGTCGAAAACCTCGCCCGTCTCGACGCAGTGCTTCCAATGCTCGACGGAACGCTCGGCGTCGTCCGGGTGCAGGGCGGCCTGCCAGCCCCATCCTTCCGTCTCTTCAAGCGTCATGCCGCTGTATTCGTACCAGCGTTGATTGTAGTAGTCGATGAAGCCGTCGGGGTGCGCCGTCCAGATGATCTGCGGGATGGCCTCTGCGAGAAAACGGTAGTAACGCTCGTTGGCCTCGGCGTTGGCGCGCTCCCGCTTGGCGGAATCAAAGAGGCGCGCGTTATCGACGGCGATGGCGGCCTGCGCGGCCAGCCCCTCGATGATGTGCGCGGCGCGCTCCGTAAAGACGCCCGCCTCCGGGTGACCGAAGAACAACCCGCCGACCACTTCGCCCGAACGAGAGATGACCGGCACGGCCAGATAACTCGTCACGGGCAGGTGGCCTTCCGGCATCCCGTAGTAAGGTGAGTTTTTGCCGTAGCGCGGGTCGAGTTTGACGTCGTCAATACGGATCGTGCCTTCGCCGCGGAAGGTGGGGCCGAAGAGGTCTGTGGCGCGCGGCATCGGGAAGTGTGCGAAGGCTTCGCGGGGCACGCCTGACAGCGTGTAGAGCATGTAGGACGCGCCCTTGTCGTCGAGCACGTTGTAGAAGAATGAACCGAAGTGCGCGCCGCTGATTTCGGTCGCGGCATCGGTGACGGTTTGCACGAGCTTGTGTAAATCCAGTTCCGCCGCCACCATCTGCCCGACGCGGTTGACCGTCTCGATCACTTCCCTCTGTTCACGCAACTGCGCCTCGGCGCGCTTGCGCTCGCTGATGTCGCGCGCGATCTTGGACGCCCCCATGATCTTGCCGTCCGCCCCTCTAATCGGCGACACGGTGAGTGAGATGTCAACGAGCGTGCCGTCCTTGCGAACGCGCACCGTCTCATAGTGCTCGATCCGTTCTCCCCGCCGGATTCTGGAAAGGATGTGTGGCTCTTCGTCCTGATGGTCTGGCGGGATCAAGATCACGATTGGTTTGCCTATCACTTCCTCGGCCGAGTAGCCGAAGATGCGCGACGCCCCATTGTTCCAACTCGTGATGATGCCGTCGAGCGTCTTGCTAATGATGGCGTCGTCGGCAGACTCGATGATCGCTTTCAGCCATGCGGATGCACGTCCTTCAGCCGAGAGCTTATCGGCAGACTGTGCGGCGTTGCTGTCGCGCGGGTGATCTACAGGGGTTTCTTGTGACATAGATGGACGAACCTGCTATCAGCTTGAAGTACGGACGCTTTCGGGAGAAATTTATGGTTTCGCGATTATATACTAGCGGTTTGACTATATCTATAACCGTTCCCAACCGGCCACGGTTGAGGGCGCATTAACGTTTGAGATCCCTGATCAATTCCTCTTTGAATTTGCGCGTCTCTCCGCGCCCGAATTTGATCACAACTTTGTCGCCCTCCAAACTTTGTACGTGCCCTGTTCCATATTGTTGATGCTCGATGGTGTCGCCAACTGACAGGCAGGCTTCCGCAGTTTCGACAGCGTGAGTTGTGGCGCGCGCTTTGGCATCGACTGATGCAATGCCGGAAGCGTTTGCCAAGCCGTGCCCCGCGTGTTTGGTTTCGGCATGAACGTTTGCGCCTGCCGCACCCGATAGCACGTCGGGCGGCTGCAAGCAGTTGTCGCACGTCTCGCACCGTTCGGCTTCGATCTCTTCGCCGAAGTAGTCATGAAGCAGACGCCAGCGACACGTTGCGCTCTGGCCGTACTGCATCATGCGTTCAAGTTTTTCGCGACCCTTCGCAGCTTTCTCTTCGGAGAGGCGTGCCAGTTCTTCAAGCCCCTCGCGGCCGATGCTCACATCGAGCAGGCGAAAACGACCGCCCCGCAGTTCCCTGACGAGTTTCATCTCCTTCAACAGCGCGAGAATGACGCGCACTTTATTAGCTGCAACCGCGCCGCCGACATGCTCCTGTATCGAGACGAGCGGCGCGGTCGCTTCCGCCGCGTTTAGTGATTTGAGTGCGTCATAAACGGTGAGAATGTCGTCAAACTTCGGGTATTTGCCGCCCAGAAAGAACTGTTGCGTGCGGCGGTCGGAGAGTTGATAAAAGAGGGAACAACGCGCCGGGTTGCCGTCGCGCCCCGCGCGGCCTGATTCCTGATAATAGGCTTCGAGCGATCCGGGCATCTGGTAATGAATGACAAAACGTATGTCGGGCTTATCGATGCCCATCCCGAAAGCGTTCGTGGCGATGATCGCTTTCAGTTTCCCCGACATGAACAACTCCTGATTCTCACGCCGCTCGGCCGCGCTCATGCGCCCGTGATATTTCCCGATGTTGAAATCGAAGCCCTTCACCCAATCGGCGAGCGCCTCGACCGTTTTAACCGTGGCGGCATAGATGATTCCCGTCCCGTCAGTCTCCCTCAGCAAGCGCATCAGGTGCTCGTGCTTCTCCGCTTCGTTCGTGACGCGCACCACTTCGTAATGGAGGTTCGGGCGATGGATGCCCGTGTTGATGATCCGAAAGCGTCCTAAATCCAACTGCTTCTCGATGTCTTCGGTGACTTCGGGTGTGGCGGTCGCGGTGAGAGCGAGGACGGGCGGAGAGCCGAGCGTCTTGACGGCCGCGCCGAGCGAGAGATAGGCCGGTCTGAAATCATGCCCCCACTCCGAGATGCAGTGCGCCTCGTCGATGACCACGAAATCGATCTGCTTTTGGCGTAAGGTGGAGAGGAAATCCTGACTGGTGAAACGCTCCGGCGTGGTGAAGATGAAGTCGCTGCTGTCATCCATGATCTGCGCGAGATTCTCGCCCTGCTCGCGCGTGGTGAGCGCGCTGTTGAGTTGCGCCGCGTCGAGACCCGCCTCGCCGAGTTTATCCACCTGATCTTTCATGAGCGAGATGAGCGGTGAGATGATGACGGTCGTGCCCGCGATGTGCAGCGCGGGCAGTTGGTAGCAGAGAGACTTCCCCGCCCCGGTCGGCATGACGGCCAGAGTGTTGACGCCTTCGAGGACGGAGCGGATAACCTCCGCCTGTCCGGGGCGTAATTGTTCGAGGCCGAACACGTCGCGCATCGTCCGCCTCATCATTTTCAATTCGCGCGTCACCTTCGGAACCAGAGAACTCATCGCTTAAACCTCCCCTTGCTCGCCTCGCTCGATATAACCCCCGGACAAGCATTCTCTCTCTCACGCCAACGCCCAAGCTTAACGCGCACCGCGCTCGGCTTTGCGTAACAGCAGCGACGACACGGTTGCCGACAAGCGACCGACATCAATCGGCTTGGTCAAGAAGGCGTCGAAACCGGCGGCAATAGCTTTGCCGCCCCATTCCCAACGGTTGAAGGCCGTGCAGGCGATGAGCGGCACGCCCGCCAGCGCGGGTTCGCGGCGGATGAGCTTCGCGGCGTTATAGCCGTCCAAGCCGGGCAGGCTCATGTCCATGACAATCGCGTCGGGCAGTTCTCTGCGCGCTATCTCGACGGCGGACAACCCGTCACCCGCCGTCAAGACCTCGTAACCCTCGGCCTCGAACAGCAGGCGCAAGAGTTCGCATGTGTCAGGCGCATCTTCCACCACGAGGATGCGGTAATTCGTAATATGTTCGGGGCGACTCGTAGCCCTCTGTGGCGAGCTGGTCATAACGTCGAGTGGCAGTTCAGTACGCCGCCGGGCGGGCGTGGTTGATTATGAGCCTGTGTGGTTTCATCTGAACGGAATGGTCTCGGTAACAAACTCCCCTCCGCTTCCGCGCGGGCGGCGAATGTGAACTTTGGTGTGTGGTGTGCACGGTAAGCCCGGCCTTTCTCACAACGGCGCGCGCCCCAAGCCCGCATGAACTCCCCGCGTGGAAACATCCTGTAGTCACCGTCTCCAAACAAAACAAAAATGCGCTTGACGACCTTGTAGAGTAATTTTTGTACTATTTCCCGCCAGCGAATCGGTCGGTCGGAGGTCAGAAGCGATTTATGTGCCACTGCTCGCTCCGGGCGATTGGCTCGTCGGCTCCGGGAGGTTGGAGAGGATGAGGCCGCAAACATAGACGCCTAAGAAACACCTATGAGCGGCCGGTCTGGCAACATAACCTCTCCGTGCGTGCAACGAGAGAGGCGGCATCTCCTGAATCAAAAGATGCCGCCCCTCTCAGCTTTCGACGGAAGGTTGTGGAGGAACATTGAACGCAATCCCGGCCTTTACGCGTCTCGCATGTCTGTCCCTCCTGATGAAAAGTATTAACGCCTGATGTTAATACTCTAGCCCTCCCGCGCGTTTATATCTGCGGAACTGCATTTATCGCAGGGTCAGCCAGAGTACCGACTACAGACTATCCCCGGAGCTTATCGAGATATGACTAGAACCCCTCGCGCGTCTTTGATGATCGGATTTTTACCTTACGCGCTGTCGTGCATTTTTCTGCTCGGCGCGACCGCGCTGGCACAGAATACTTTGCCGCCACTGATTGAACGCGAAATATTGTTCGGCAACGCGGAAGTCGCCGGGGCGCAGATTTCACCCGACGGCAAGCTCATCGCCTTCCGCAAGCCCCACAAGGGCACGATGAATATTTGGGTCAAACGCGCCGACGAACCGTTTGCCAACGCGCGCCTGCTGACCAACGAGACCAGACGCCCGCCCAGAGAATTTTTATGGAGTCGTGACGGCAAGTTTATCTTGTTCACTAAAGATAAAGACGGCGACGAGAATTACAACCTCTACGCCGTCAACCCCGGCGAACCGCCGCCGCCGGGCGGGGCGGAAGTTCCCGCCGCGCGTAATCTCACCAATTCGGAAAAGGTCAGAACCAGACTTTACAACGTGCCGCGCACCGAGCCGGACGCGGTCTACATCGGCATGAACGAACGCGACCCCGCTTGGCACGACCTGTTTAAAGTCAAAATCTCGAACGGCGAGCGCACCCTGATTCGCCAGAACACGGAACGACTGACGGACTGGCACTTCGACAATAAAGACGCGTTACGTCTCGCCACGCGCTCGACCAAAAGCGGCGACAAAGAAGTGCTCAGAGTGGACGCCGACGGCAAGTTTACAAAAGTCTATTCGTGCAGCGTCTTCGAGACTTGCAACCTGAATCGCTTCCACAAAGACAATCGCCGCGTCTACATGATTTCCAACAAGGGCGCGGGCGTGAACTTGGCGAGGCTCGTCTTGTTCGACCCCGAAACAGGCAAAGAGGAAGTGGTCGAATCCGATCCCCTGCGCCGTGTGGACTTGGACGGCGCAGCCTTCTCGCCAATGACCGGTGAACTGATCTTCACGGGCTACACTGACGACCGCCAGCGGTTCTATTTCAGGGACAAGACATTAGAGAAGGATTACAAGTTCTTGCAGAAGAAGTTGCCGAACAGGGAAATCTTTTTCGACTCGCACACCGACGACGAGATGACTTGGCTGATTACGGCTGCCAGCGACACGGAGCCGGGTGAGAAGTATCTCTTTGAACGCAAGTCGAAGAAGTTGGAGTTGCAATACCGTATCCGCGAAAAGCTGCCGCGCGAAGCTCTCTCCGAAACGAAACCGATTCGCTACAAGTCGTCCGACGGGTTGGAGATTCCCGCCTACCTCGCCCTGCCGAAAGGTCTCGCGCCGAAGAACCTGCCGACCATTATCCTGCCGCACGGAGGGCCTTGGGGACGCGACCGCTGGGCTTACGACTCCACGACGCAGTTCTTAACGAACCGCGGCTACGCCGTCCTCTCTCCGAACTTTCGTGGCTCGACGGGCTACGGCAAGAAGTTTCTGGACGCCGGGAACGGGCAGTGGAGCGAAAAGATGCAGGACGACGTGACGTGGGGCGTGAAGTATCTGATTAGTCAGGGCATCACCGATCCGAAGCGCGTCGGCATCATGGGGTCTTCCTACGGCGGCTATGCCGCGCTGGCGGGCGTCACCTTCACGCCGGAACTCTACGCGGCGGCCGTGTCGATTAATGGACAGAACGATCTGATCTCACTTCTTGAATCCATGCCGCCGACCATGGAGTCCGAGCGCATCAGGATATACAAGCGCGTGGGCGACCCCACCACTGCGGAAGGCAGAGCGCAACTCATCCGGCAATCGCCGCTGACGCACGCTGATAAGATTAAGACCCCGCTGCTCATCGTACAGGGAGCGAACGACGTTCGGGTGAAGAAAAGCCAAGCCGACCAGATGGTGATTTCCCTGCGTGACAGGGGATTCCCGGTCGAGTACATCGTCGCACCCGATGAGGGTCACGGCTTCGCGCGCCGCGTCAACATCATGGCGACGCTGGCAATGACCGAGAAATTTCTTGCCAAACACTTGGGCGGACGCTATCAGGAATCTCTCACGCCCGACGTAGCCAAACGTTTGCAGGAGATCACGGTTGACCCCAAGACCGTTAAATTAGCCGCCAACCCGACGGGCAAATAGCGACTCCCCCATCACCCGCCCGGAGAATAAACATCAATGCCCGTCTGAGAAGCATCTTGACGCTTCTCAGACGGGCATTGATGTTCTAGTGATAGGGGTTCTCCGTTTGTCTCAATGTCAATGTTTGCAAAGCCGCTAGGGGGCGAGCCATCCGGTGAACCGCAACCAAGCTTCCGAGCTTAAGAGCGCGATGCGTAGCGGGTGCGCCGCAATGATGAGCAGGACGGAGGCAGCAAACACCTTATTGAGTTTGCGGTGCTTCGCCGTGTGCCAGCCGAGGCAGGCGAGCGCGACGAGCATGGGAACGCCGAACGCCCAGTGGATCATGTGCTGCGGTGACACGACGGGCAGCCGGAAGAGTGCCGCCGGCATGAAAGCGATTGCGGTCATCAGCATCAGAGTCTTATGCTCCGTCGGACGCTTCCGGTAATAGATCGCGCCGGTGAAGAAGACCACGAACAGAGCCATGTCCAGCATCGGGAGCACGAAGAACGAGTGCGGATTCACGCCCGGAGGCGCAGACCCGCGCACGAGTTGCGCGTCATAGGCGGTCGCCGTTCCGACAACGACGACGAGCGCCGCGAGAGCTATGCCGACCAGTCCCAACGTCATGTGCGTTCGCACATTCTTCGTACGGATGAGCGCGATCTGCGCCGAGAAGTAGGCGACCCACAGCGTCATCACTACGGCGTGCACGTGCACCAGCATGTTGGCGACCGACGGCACGTCGAAGAACGCGCTGAAGTAGTAGGACTTGAAGTACCCTGCGAGGACGACCAGCGGGAAGAGGATCGCTGCGGCCAAGAACAGACGTCGATCCGAGGGACGCCGCAATGCGTTCGCGTTAATCGCCATAAAAATTCACCTCCGATCTGATACGCGAAAATCGCGTGGGAAACGGATCAGGCCGAGCGATGAAAAGCCCCGCCCCAAGGGTGCGTGACAACCTTCGATTCACGGGGAGCAGTCCTGATACTGATATCACGCCTTCGTAAACGTCGGCATAACAGGATGCCCGCCAACCGGACACTTGCCACGGCGGGCGGTTCGGGCGTTAGATGGCTTACTATTGAGTCGGCGTATTTAGACCAAGCGGCAAGAGATTGTGATATGAGTATCACTTTTCGCAAGTAGTCCGAACTGGAGGAGAACACTAATAGTGACCAACCAAATCCGCTTCGACGATGGAGTCGCCTACGAACGATACATGGGCAAGTGGAGTCAGCTTGCAGGTGAAACGTTCCTCGACTGGCTCGCTCCGAAATCAGGTTTGCGCTGGCTCGACGTGGGCTGCGGCAACGGCGCGTTTACCGAAATGCTCGTCGAGCGGTGCGCACCACTGTCGGTACAGGGGATAGACCCGTCCGAGAAGCAACTCGCCTTTGCTCGCACACGCCCCGCCTTGCGTGTCGCACAATTTCATCAGGGCGATGCGATGGCACTGCCCTTCCCCGACGACACGTTCGACGCGGCTGTCATGCCGCTGGTGATTTTCTTCGTCCCCGACCCCGCCAAGGGCGTTGCCGAAATGGCGCGCGTGGTCTATCCCGGCGGCATCGTCACAGCCTACGCGTGGGACATGCCGGGCGGCGGTTTTCCTTACGAGGCGTTGCAGGTTGAAATGCGTGGGATGGGTGTCGCAGTTCCTGAACCGCCAAGCCCTGAGTCGTCTCGAATAGATGCCCTGCGTGACTTGTGGACTGGCGCGAATTTGGAATCGGTCGAAACGCGAGAGATCACCGTGCAACGGACGTTCACAGATTTTGACGACTACTGGACGACCATCCTCGGCGGGCCGAGCGTCCGCCCCCATCTCGCAGCGATGGCGTCCGAGGAACTCGCGCTGCTCAAAGCGCGGATGCGCGCGCACCTGCTGGCAGATGCCACCGGCAGTATCACCTATAGTGCCCGTGCTCACGCGGTAAAGGGGCGCGTACCAAACTAATTTGGTTGTGTTGCAAAAAACTTTCTAACCACTCCACATACAGAGTCGCAGCGATCTTCTAGCTTCTACTAATTGAGGCTAAAATATTTTTTGCAACAATACCCTCTTAATCATCCGTCCCGCGTTTATGCAGATAATTGTGGAAAACCGAGTCGCGCAACCCACGTAACTCTCACTCACCTGACTCGCACGAGCTTATAAAAAGGGCTTGACAACAATAAGAGTTGCGTTTACGATTCGCTCTATATTGAAAACCGTTTTCAATTTCAACTTCAAATCGCACCGGCTGCTGTCAAACACGACCTCAAGAACAAGGAAAGTTGCTATGTCAATCGCAAATATGTCGAACCGTCTCCTCCACCTACTTCTGATCGTTCTGGTTGTAGGTACAGTGCTTGCCCATGGTCAGGTCGTGACTGTGCAGTCTACGCTGCGCGGGAGGGTGCTCGACCCGAACCGTGCGGTTGTTGCGGGCGCACAACTCGTTGCGGAGGCGAAGGGTCGTCCGTCCGGCGTTACGGTAATCACAGACAAGAACGGCGAGTTCTCACTCACACTTGAACCCGGCGAGTACTCGTTGACGGTGACTGCCTCGGGCTTTGCTGATGCTTCGCAGACGGTCAGCGTGGAGCGCAACGATTCGGGCGTGCCGTTGGAGATAGTTTTGCAGGTTGCGGCGCCTACATCCAGCGTCACGGTTACCGACTCGGCAGGGTATCAGGTGGAAGCCATCGGCAGTTCCACCAAGACCCTGACGCCGCTGCGCGACACTCCGCAGACGATTACGGTCGTGACGAAAGATCAGATCAGGGATCAGTCGCTCCAGAGCATCACTGACGTGGTGACTTACATCCCCGGCATCTCGTCCCATCAAGGCGAGAACAACCGCGACCAGATCGTCATCCGGGGCAACAGCACCAACGCCGACTTCTACCTCAACGGCGTGCGCGACGACGTGCAGTACTACCGCGACCTCTACAATGTGGAGCGCGTCGAGGCGCTGAAGGGGCCGAACGCGATGATCTTCGGGCGCGGGGGCGGGGGCGGCATCATCAATCGCGTCACCAAGGAAGCTATCTTTGCGCCGCTGCGCGAGGTTACGCTCCAAGGCGGGTCGTTCGGTAATAAGCGTGTGACGGCTGACTTCGGCCAGCCCTTCGGCAGTAAGGCGGCTTTCCGCTTAAACGGGATGTACGAGAATTCCGGCAGCTTCCGCAACTTCGTTGACCGGGAGCGTTACGGAATCAACCCGACGTTGACGCTCGCTCCGGGCGAGCACAGCAGGATCACTTTCGGTTACGAATACTTCCACGACGAGCGCACGGCCGACCGCGGCATCCCGTCGTTTCTGGGTAAGCCCGCCGACATACCCACCTCCACCTTCTTCGGCAATCCTGACGACAGCCACGTGAGAGCCGATGTGAATCTCCTGTCGGGAGTGGTCGAGCATCAGGCAGGCCGTTTCAACATTCGTAATCGTACGCAGTTCGGTGATTACGACAAGTTCTACCAGAACTACGTGCCGGGCGCTGTGACGGCGGATAAGTCGCGGGTCGCCATCTCCGCCTACAACAACGCGACGAAGCGCAGGAACTTTTTTAACCAGACCGACTTGACCTTCACGGCGGCGACCGGCCGCGTGCGACACAATTTTCTGATCGGCACAGAACTGGGTCGTCAACTCACAGACAACCTTCGCAACACAGGATTCTTTAACAACACAACCACGTCTATCACGGCGGCTTTCGATAATCCGGTCGTCAACACACCCATCACTTATCGCCAGAACGCGACGGATGCCAACAATCACGTCAAGACCAATCTGGCGGCAGCCTACGCGCAGGATCAGGTTGAGCTTTCGCGCTATGTTCAAGCAATCGTCGGCGTCCGCTTCGACTACTTCGACCTACAGTTCCACAACAACCGGAATAATCAAGACCTGCGCCGCATAGACAGGATGGTTTCGCCGCGCGTGGGCGTCGTGGTCAAGCCGATCACACCGCTTTCTCTCTACGCAAACTACAGCGTGGCGTACCTGCCCAGTTCCGGCGACCAGTTCTCGTCTTTGACGACGATCACAGAGCAGGTCAAGCCGGAGAAGTTCAACAACTACGAGGTTGGGGTGAAGTGGGACGTGCGGCGTTACTTGTCTCTGACATCGGCTCTCTACCGGCAAGACCGCACGAACACGAGATCGACCGACCCTAACGACCCGACCCGGATCGTGCAGACGGGCAGCCAGCGCACCAACGGATTCGAGGTCGGCGTGAACGGAAGCGTCACGCGTAGTTGGAGCGTGGCCGGCGGCTATGCCTATCAAAACGCCTTCATTAGCAGCGCCACAACGACGGCACGCGCCGGCGCGCAGGTTGCACAGGTGCCGCATCACACCTTCTCTCTGTGGAACAACTACAGATTTCACTCACGCTGGGCGGCGGGCTTGGGTATCATTCGCCGGTCGGACATGTTCGCCGCGGTTGATAATACGGTTGTGCTGCCGGGTTACACGCGGGCGGACGCGGCGATCTTCTACGACATCACCGAGCGGTGGCGCATTCAGGCAAACGCCGAGAACCTGTTCGACAGGAAGTACTACCTGAACGCCGACGGTAACAACAACATCTCCCCGGGTTCTTCGCGCGCCGTGCGCGTCGGACTGGCGGCCAGATTCTGAAGGACTATACCGTGCGCGTTTATCGCCTCCTTGCGCGGCCTGCCGGAAGTTTGATGTATGGGTAATAGTAGACCCACCGGCAGGCCGCCACTCAGTGCCGTTTGAAATCCCCCGTGGTGCTCGGCTGCTTGTCTTCGCGCCGGGGTGCTGGCGCAAATAGCATAAGAGAGACATAGACTGTCTTCGTCAAGCTCGGCATCAAGTGGCAAGTACCGCCTCTCATATTTGTGCCGCTCGCTCCCTCACACCCCTCGTAAACTTCTCAACGTCGAACTGACTCTGCTTAATCTTCAGTACTAGCTCAATGTCACCGCTGTGGTCTCCGCATTGGCGAAGTTGTTGAAGCCGAGCAGCGGATAGATGCGTCGCCCCGCCCTCCTGTAATCCTGCTCGATGCTGTTATTCAAGTATTTGCTCGTCCACACTTTGTCTCGGAGAGCAGCGCTTCCGCAGGTCATCATTCGACTTGCTTGACTTAAACATTTGCTTGCTTTAAATTGCAAAGTACTTTGAGAACGATGATATTTTCAGTGGAATTACACATTCGTGATGTGTCCAAGACCTATTCCGACGGCGTGCAGGCGTTGAAGGACAGGCAAGTTCGCGCCACGGCCGAGCGGGAATTTCCCCGCCCTTCAAAAGGAGAATTCTGAATGTTCAGACTGCTATTGTTCGTGTTCGCCGTCTTGGTTGTCGGCATGCCCGCTTACGCGCAGGACAAGACCGCCGAGATCGACAAGGTCTTTAGCTGGGCCAAGCCGGACGCGCCCGGATGCGCGGTCGCCGTCTCGCAGAACGGAAAGCCGCTCGTGAACCGCGCTTACGGCTCGGCCGACCTTGAGCGCGACGTTCCCTTAAGCCCAAGCTCGGTCTTCGATGCCGGATCGTTGAGGAAGCAGTTTGTCGCCGCAGCGGTTCTCATCCTCGTCGAAGAGAAACGCCTTTCTCTTTCCGACGATGTCCGCAAATATATTCCAGAGTTGCCCGACTACGGCCACAAGATCACACTAGACCATCTGCTGACGCATACCAGCGGCCTTCGCGATTGGACTGGGTTGCTGCCGATAGCAGGCGGAGACCCCGACGCCCTGACAGTGATTCTGCGTCAGCGCGGCCTCAATTTCGCGCCCGGCGAGGAATGGTCTTATTCGAACAGCGGCTATGTTCTGTTGACGGAGATTGTCGGTCGCGCCAGCGGGATGCGTTTCTCCGAATTCATGCGTAAGCGATTGTTCGAGCCGCTCGGGATGAAGATGACGACATACTTAGACGATTTGAGCGAAGTGATTAAGAACCGCGCCCTCGCCTACGAAAAGAATGGCAACCGCTGGAAGTTGGACATGCTGCTCGGCAACGACCGCGGCGGCGGTGGCCTTTTCAGCACGGCCGGCGACCTCGTCATCTGGAACGATGCTCTGACGAACGGACGCTTGGGCGCGTTCGTCACCGAAAAGCTTCAGGAACAGGCAAGGCTGAACAACGGCAGGAAGCTCAACTACGCCCGTGGTCTGATCGTAGAGCCGTACGGCAGCGGCAAGATGGTGTGGCATTCAGGCGGTGCGGCCGGGTATCATTCGTGGTCGGGTCACCTTCCGGCGCAGAACTTGTCAGTCGCCGTCATGTGCAATTCGGACACAATGGCCGCGACAACGCTCGCCCGTCGCATCCTCGACCTGTTTGTGCCGGCCGCGCCGACACCTGAGGCCGGGCCACCGCCCGCGCTTCCCGCCGAAGCCTTAGCGGAAGTGAACAGCAAGACCGGACTGTTCTTCAATGAGCAGACAGGCGAACCGATGCGTCTGGTCGTTAACCGCGACAGGCTTCGCGTCGCCGGCGGCCCCGGCCTTGTGCCGGTGACTAAGGACAGTTTTCGCCGTTGGGGCGCGTCCGCACAATTTATGTCGCAGGACGAATTTGAATTGCGCTTCCTGACACCGGATCAGGTCGAGTTGAAGTCCATGGAAGGCAAGGTGACACGGTATCGCCGCGCCCAAACCTATACGCCTACCGATGCCGACTTACAGGCTTTTGCCGGCCGCTACCAGAGCGACGAAGTCGGCGCATTTTTTGACATGACCGCCGGAAAAGACGGCTTGATCGGTCGAGCCAACGACTCGCCGCGCGCGGGTTTTGAATTCAGGCCGGTGGATCGCGACACCTTTCAGCTAGGCGGGGTAATTTTGCGCTTCCGTCGAGACAAGGCCGGAAAGGTTGTCGCGCTCGACTACAGCAACCCCGTCGTCCGCAACATCAATTTCACGCGGCTGAGCGACCGCCCCGCTCGCCCTTAGCTCCCGGAGGCAAGGAAGGTTGACCGGCGCGACGGGCGGCGTCCGAGTGCGCCTGAGTAGACGACGCCTACCGCGCGCACGTCGCCGCGGTGCGGGCGCGGGAAGTCGTCAAAGCCAATGACATTCGAGATGACGTGGCGGGTCATAAACTTCTTGGCGGCGTCTGCCGCATCGGTATAATCATCTCGACGGCGTCGGAGAGGAAACAGTTCTCAAACGACGCTACGGATAATTTGCGTGACGAATATTTCTTTGAGACGGAGTAGTGCTTGAATCGTCTTGAGTCTATGCGGCAGCACCGAACAGACCCTGAGGTAAGAGTGTAATGAAAGTTAAGCCACTTCGTCGGTTGGTCTTTGCCTTCGTCTCCTTCGCCCTTCTCGCCCCGTCGCACGCTCTCGGCCAGCCCGCTCCCGGCGCAGCAGGAGGCGGCGGCGACTTCGCGCGGGCGTATCAGGAGTTCAGAACTAACTACCTGAGCGAACTACGCAAGGAGAAGTTCGCCGGGTCGAGCTTCTACTTCGTGAGGGACAACAAAGTCGTAGCACGCGAGTTCTACGGCCTTGCGGACGCCGCGCGCGGCGTTCCCGTGGACGAGGAGACCATCTACCATTGGGCTTCGATCACCAAGACTTTTACCGGCATCGCCATCATGCAGCTACGCGACCGCGGGCTGCTCAAGCTCGACGACCCGGTCGTCAAGTACGTACCGGAGTTGACGGCCGTGCACAATCCTTTTGGCGATATGTCGGAGATCACCATTCGTCACCTGATGAGCCACAGCGGCGGCTTCCGCAACCCGACGTGGGTCTGGCGCGACGACTCGAAAGACTGGCAGCCGTTCGAGCCGCCGGGCTGGAGTCAGCTAGTGGCGATGATGCCCTACACCGAAGTGCGGTTCAAACCCGGCAGCCGCTTCGGCTACTCGAACCCGGGCGTGATCTACCTCGGGCGCATCATCGAGTTGCTGGCGCGCGAAGACTACGAAGTTTACATCGACAAAAACATCTTCAAGCCGCTGGAGATGCACCGCAGCTACTTCGATGCGACGCCCTATCATCTCCTCAAACATCGCTCGCACAGCTACTACGTGCGCAACGGCGTGAGGACTGAGGCGCGCTTCGACGCCGACACAGGGATCACGGTCTCGAACGGGGGACTCAACGCGCCGCTCCCGGACATGGTCAGGTACGTCAACTTCCTTCTGGGCGACCCGTCGAAGCAGGCGGCCTACGACGGCGTGCTCAAGCGGTCGTCGCTAGAGGAGATGTGGCAGCCGCAGTTGGTAGCGTCGGACGATTTTACGCAAGGGTGGATGCGTGCAGAGACGAACGTTGGCCTCTCCTTCTTCGTGGACGACATCGGAGGGCGGCGCTACGTCGGGCATAACGGAGACCAGAACGGGTTCAAGGCCTACATGAGCCTGTGTCCCTCGACCCGCACGGCGAGCCTGCTGGCCTTCAACACCGAGACGCGCCCGACGTTGACCAGCGCCGACAACCTGCTCGCGCCGGAGTCGAAGATAGCCCGCAGCCTGTTGAGTCTCTTCCAGTCGATGCCCGCGAAGTGACGGGGGCGTCGCGCCATCAGCGGACGGCATTCTCAGCCGACCAGCATCATCAGAAGTTAGTTCGACCTGAATCTTTCAATCGAAGACGAGATGGACGCTGGCTTGCTTGACCGGAACGAATGTCGGTTCAACACCGAAGACTTCCCGAATGCGGTCGGTCGTAAGCACCTCGGCGGCAGTGCCGACCGCCGCGACGTGTCCATCGTTCAGTAACACGATCTGGTCGGCGAAGCGGGCGGCGAGATTCAGGTCGTGAACCACACCCACCGTCACCACATCGGGAGCGTCGGCAAACCCGCGCACCTTTTTCATGAATTCGATTTGATGGCGGATGTCGAGAAAAGTGAGAGGCTCGTCAAGGAACAGGTAGCGGCAAGACGAGGGCGTCGGCGGAGAATCGGAAATCGGCAACGAGGGCGAGTGAGCGCGCCATAACTGCGCCAGCACACGTGCGAAGTTGACGCGTTGGCGTTCGCCTCCGCTGAGCGTTTGATAGTTACGGTCACTGAATTCCATCACGTCGAAAAACTCCATGAGTTCATCCGTGATTTTTTCGTCTATAAAACCCGGACGCCCTCCGAAGTGCGGGTAGCGTCCCATCATGACGACTTCTCTGACCGTCAGCGGAAACGCAACTTCGATGGCCTGTGAGAGCACCGCGCGACGCTTCGCGAGATCCGCTTCGCTCGTCTGCTGCACGTCTGCGCCTTCGTATTCGACCTTCCCGCGATGCGGACGCAGCAGCCGCGCCAGCACCTTAATGAGAGTTGACTTCCCCGCACCGTTTGGGCCGATGACCAAATGGAACTTGCCGGGCGCAAACGAAACAGACACCTCGGAGATGAGTTCCTTGTTTCCGACTTTAAACGTGATGTTGCTTGCTTCCAGCATAATGAACCGACCAACGACACCCGGAAGAACCGACGCAAGTTCGACACCGGCCGTCAGAACACGTACTGGCGACGCCGCAGAAGTAAAAGAAATACGGGTACGCCCACGGCCGAAGTGACGATGCCGATGGGCAGTTCCGCGGGTCGAAGCGAGAGTCGAGCGATAAGATCGGCAAGGCTCAGGAGCATCGCGCCCAGCAACGCGCTTCCGATGATGAGAAATCGGTTGTCAGCCCCGTGCATCATTCGCAGAATGTGTGGAACGACCAGCCCGACAAAGCTGATGACGCCGGTAAACGCCGTCGCAACGGCGACGATCAAGACGTTGATGGAGAGAACGATCCACTTCAGCCGGTTCACATTCACTCCGAGGTACGTCGCCTCTTCTTCGCCGATCATCAACGCGTTGAGTTGCTTTGCGTAGCGGAGCGCGACGATTGTTCCCCCGACCGTCGAAATAAGGACGATGCGGACTGCGCCCCAATTCGCTCCCGAGAGCGTGCCCAAACTCCAGAACGTAATTGAGCGAGCTTGTGGGTCGCGCGCAATGTAAGACAGAAACCCGATGGCGCTCATGAAGAGAGCGTTTACCGCTAATCCCGTGAGCAGCAGCATCACGACCGAGGCTCGTCCATCCTCGCGCGAGCGTGCAAGGAGGAATACGAGGTAGGTGGAAACGACGCCGCCGAGACACGCCGCGAGGGGAAGACTCCAGAGACTCGTGTTGAGGTGGAGCGCGCCGCCGAGCACGAAGAAGAGCGCCGACCCGAAGGCCGCACCGCTCGAAGTTCCGACGAGTCCCGGCTCTACAATCGGATTGCGAAAAAGCGCCTGCATCAGCGTGCCGCCGACGCCGAGACTCGCTCCGACCAGCAGGCCGAGTATGGCGCGCGGCAGACGCAGTTCAAGGAAGATGCGTTGATCCAAAGTGGGCGCGGGATGTCCGGGAAGCAGAGACGCCAGCGCGACGCCGATGTCTGGAATCGAAAAATCAATAGCCCCGTAGCGAATAGACGCAGCCAGCACCAAGAGCGTGGCAAAGGCCAAGGCGAAAAGAATCGCTCGCCGGATTCTATTTTGTTTTGTCACTTTTGATGAATGATAGCGGCCACTTTCTCTATATTCTCGCCGGAGCGCGGCCCAAAGTACATCAACTGATTCTCTTCGATGCGGTAGATGTGATTGTTTTTGGCCGCGTTTGAAGTGGCGATACCGGGCAACGCCTTGATCTGATTCACAGAGCCTCCGAGGCGGTCGTAGCCGAAATCGGTGACGAGAATCACATCCGGGTTCGCCTGCGCGATGATCTCCGGCGATGTCATCCGTTGCATTCCTTTAGCCTCAACCGCCATCTGCCCGCCCGCCCATTCTATCATCCGGCTGGCCGCGCCGCCGTCGCCCCCGCCGCCGCGCCCGACGACGAGATAAATATTGGACGCGCGGCCGAAGTGGATCACCGCCACCCTCGGATGATCCGTGTACTGCTTGACCCGTTCGAGCGAAGTTGCCATTTGAGCATCGAGCGTGCGGCACAACTCCTCCGCCTGTTCTTCCTTGTGAAAATAGACGCCCATTTCGCGTATGAGAGATTTTGTCCCGTCGGCCGAATCATTCTTGGCCGTGAAGGTTTTCAACGGGATGTTCAAGCTCTGGAGTTGCTCGACAACTTGCGGCGGCCCGATGTTGTTGTCGTGGATGATGGCAGTCGGGTGCAGCGAGAGGATGCCTTCGGCGCTGAGCGCGCGGTGATACCCTACTGTTTGCACCTTCTTGACATCCGGCGGATACGTGCTCGAAAGATCGACTCCGACGATCTTGTCTTGGGCTTTGAGCGCCCAGATAATTTCGTTGTAGGTCTGCGAGATGACCACCAATCGTTCGGCCTTC
Source organism: Pyrinomonadaceae bacterium (assembly GCA_035940695.1). GTDB lineage: Bacteria > Acidobacteriota > Blastocatellia > Pyrinomonadales > Pyrinomonadaceae > JAIVJZ01. The sequence continues at coordinate 131,362 of DASZEQ010000011.1, forward strand.
GCGTCGTTAGCCGGATTGGAGAAACGTCCACAGCTGATTGCCGGGATGAGCGCGACGAGCAGCACCGCAACAAGTAGGGTTCGTTTCAACATGAACGAGATATGTGCTTGCAAAATTCCCTCAGAAGACGAACCGCGCTTGCAGTTGGAACATGCGCGGCGGGTCGATGTTGGCGAACGCCGGGATGGCGTTCGTGCCCGTGCCGACGCCGCCGACGAACTGGCCGAAAGTGCTTGCCGGGGTGGCCGCATTGCCGTAGGTTGTGACGCCGCGCCCGAGCATATTTGCGTGATTGAACAGGTTGAAGCCCTCCAACCTGAGCAGCAGGCTCGTGCCTTCGGACAGCCTGATGCGTTCCTCGACGAAAAGCCCCACGTCGGAGGTGGGAGTGCCGCGAAACGCCGACTTGCCGATGACTGCGCCGTTGATGACGGGGCGGTCGTTGTTCAGGCCGTCGCCGTTGTTATCGACGCCGGTTGTGGCGTTGAACGGTCGCGCCGACGCGAGTTGCGTCAGCGTTCCGGCCGTGAGGTTGTACGGGAAACGGTAGCTGAAAAAGATAACCGCGCGATGTCGCTGATCGAGCACGCTCGGCCCGCGTTCTTCACCGCCGAGTTGCGTGATGTTGCTCTCGTTCGGCCCGATGCCGTTGCCGTCGGGTTCGCTCGTGTTGGTCGCCTTCGACAGCGTGTAGCCCACGGAGGCGAACACGCGCGAGTGGCCTCTGTAAGTGAGTTGCGTCTGCAAGCCGTCGTAATCGGCGACGCCGAGGTTCGTCAACACATTGACCTGTCGCACGCCGCCGTTGACCGGCCTGATCGGGCGGGTGAGATTGGCCGCAGCCACGGTTCTCACCTGTCCCGGCTCGGTGCGGTTGAAAGGCGTCGGGGCGTTCAAATCAACCGTGCGGTCGATGCCGGACAAGTGCTGGTGCACGTAGTCTGCTCCGACGAACAACCCCTTGATGAACTCGCGCTCCGCACCGATGGACAACACCTGACTGCGCGGGTTTACTAACTTATCGGGATAGTTCGACAGCAGGTTGAAGTTCAGCCCGTAGCTCGCGAACTGCGTCTCGTAGAAAGCCCTCTGCCCTGCCCTGATGGTGATGTCGCGCGCGGGCAATTGATTAGCCGGAATCGTTCTCGGATCGACGTTCACCGGAGCGCAAGTCAGGCAGGTCGGGAAGCCGGTTTGCGTGGGCGTCGCCGTGTAGGTCGTCAATCCGTCCAGCCCGTTCACGAGGGAACTGGCGACGGCGTTGGAGCGAATCTGCGTGTAGTACATGCCATAGCCGCCGCGAATCGCCGTACGCGAATCGCCGCCCGGATTCCAGCCGAAGCCGACGCGAGGCGCGAAGTTCTTCGTCGCGCCGGTCAGGGTCTGCCGGTCGTAGCGCAAGCCCAGATTCAAAGTGAAATCGGGGCGCACTTTCCAATCATCCTGCACGAAACCGCTCAAGAGCCACTGCGGCAACTCGTAGCTGCTGATCCCGAAGTCAATCGGCTGCGTGTAATTCTGCACGTCTGCGAGGGTCAATTGATCGAAGGGTAAGGTGCTGCGTGCGCCCGTGCCGATAAAGGTAAACGTGCCGAGGACTGCCGTGCCCGGCTCGCTGCCCGTGCCGCCCGACGTGTGATGAATCACACTCCCGCCGAAGCGGAGATTGTGTTTGCCGAGCGACCAAGACAACGTATCCGCAAACTGCACCTGATGACCCCACAGGTCGGAGAGCCGCGACTGTCCGATGGTGAACGGCACTGCCCCACCGCGTGTGTAGGTGGTTGACAGGTTCTGAGCTTCCCATCTCGTGACCGGGTCGCCGTGCAGGTAAGCAAAACGCGCCTCGTTAATGAGACTCGCGTTGATGACCGACGTGTGATTAACCTGAGTCGTCAACGACCGCCGGGAGTACCTGCGCGCCACGCTCGGCGCGTTCGTGCCGCCCACGGCGTCCTGCGGGTTGTCGTCAAAAAACTGATCGAAGTTCATGCGAAACATCAAAGTCTGGGTTGACGTGAGATGATGATCCAACCGCCCGTCGAAGAGCGTCTGGCGGTAGTGACCCGTGTAGTCGAGGCGGCCGTCTGACGGCAAGACAAAGGCGGGCAGCGTGCTCGCGAGGAACGTCGTTCGATTCTGCCGCGTGTAGTCGGCTGTGGCGAAGAAAAAGGTCTTATCCTTGATGAGAGGCCCGCCAATCGAGGCGGAGACTTGCGAGAGCGCATCGGGAATGTCCACCGGGTTGATCGCATTGAGCGTCGAGGGCGTAACGCAGCTTGGCACGGACGGCGGGCAGAAGTTCTTAGTGGAGAAAGTCTCTGCCTGCCAGTCGCCGGGGCGGATCATGAGCAGCCCTTCGCCGTGCAGGCTATTCGTGCCGGACTTGGTGACGATGTTCAACGCGGGGCCGGAAGTCCAGCCGAATTCGGATGAGAATGCGTTTGAGAGAATCGTTATCTCCTGAATCGCTCCGAGCGGCACGGTGGCGATCATCGTCTGGCGTCCCCATCCTTCGTCGTTGTTCGCGCCGTCGAGCGTAACGGTCGTCTGGCGGCGGCCGCCTACTCCGGTGGCGAAGTACGTCTGGTTGACAAAGAGATCGCCCGTGCCCTTCGCCTGCCGGAACGCCGAATTGAGGAGCGGCAGCGACGTCGCCTTGCGTCCGAGGATCGGCGTCTCGTCGATTTGCGGGCTGTCGAGTCGGCGTCCGATCTGCGGCTCTGCGCGCACGCCTTCGGCTGTGCCGTAGACGGTGACTTCGGCCTTCTGCGAGCCGACGAGGAGCGTCACCTTCAGCGTCGCGGTCTCACCCGAACGAAGCGTGATGTCCTTGAGTTCTTCGCTACCGAATCCTTCTCTAGCCACGCCGACCGTGTAGTTTCCCGTCAGCGCGAGTGCGGGAATCGTGGCACTGCCGTCGCTTCCCGAAACGGCCTCGCGCGTGGCTCCGGTCGCGGTGTTCACGACTGAAACTTTGGCATCCTTCACGACTGCTCCGGTTTGATCGACGACGACGACGATCATCGTCGCCGTGTTGGGCGACTGCGCGACGACCGCCGCCGCAGTGAAAGCAAAGAGCGCAATCAAAAACAGAGGAAAGCGCAATGGATTTTTGGTTGTCACTTTGAACACCTCGTCATATTTGAAGTAGCTTGTTCCCACGGTTCTAGTCTGAAGGTTGATCGGTCTGGATCGCTATGACAGATGCCACCTCAACAGGCTCAAGGATGCGTGTATTGAGTTTGAAAAGATTTGAATTAGCGCGACAGATAAACGCTTAGTCCTCGCGAAACAACGGACTATACGAGTTTGAGAGACCTACTACCAGAGGTCGTAATTTCTCAAACCGCGCTTCGAGACGGGTGATATGCGTGTCCATAGATACCCGAATCCGGATGGGAAAGAGTTGGCGCAAATAGTCAACGGGTTACATAATAGCGGCGTGCACCCGGCGCGAACAAGCGTGCCTCTCAGCGAGAACTTGCCCGTAATCACGTCGGCTGCGCGGCGAGTGATGCCGCGCGTTATGCGCTTCTTTCACAGAACGGCATCTATAGGCTCGGACTTGAAACTCCCCGCGCTCGGATACTGAGATGGAGAAACAAATGGACAAACCTGCTTTCAAACAGGTTTCGAAGGGGTTGTTCGAGGAGATCTATTTCCGGCTCGGCGGCGAGTCATCGGGCTGGACGGCCAACTATTGGCGGGAGGCCATCGAGCCAGTGGCCGGGTTGGGCTGGAGGTTCATGGTCGAGGAGCCTAGAAGCGCCGCGCATAACAGGATGTGGGTCGTCACGGATCACAAGACTAAAGAGCACCGGCTGTTCTTCACGACCGAGCAGTCCGAAGAAGATTTCTTAGAGTGGCCCGGGGAGGTGTGACGGCGCTATCACGCCCGCCTACATGGTTTCAGCCCGCGTCGCGCCTAACAACGGCACGCACCCGAACGCGAGTTAGCAGGTCTCTCATTGCAAGACTTGTCGCTAATGCAGTTGAATGCGCCGCAGGTGATGTCGGGCGTTAGATGCTCTCAATCATGTCACGCATCCGGTTCTCTAAAATTTCAATTGCGGCTTTGCTTCTAGCTATCACTGCTATGGCATCTTTCTACGCGTTCAGTTGGGCAGTTGAGAAGCTGCTCTTTGCTGATATGTGTGGCAACAGGTTACAGACAGCGCTATCGTCCCCGAATGGTAAGTTACAGGCAGTAATCTTCGAGCGGAACTGCGGTGCAACAACTGGAGTCAGCCAGCAGGTCTCCATTCTGGAAGCAGGACTAGGATTACCGAACGAAGCGGGAAACATCTTTCGCGCCGAAATGTACTATGGCTATGATCCTGATAATCCCGGCAATTCTAATCCTGAGATCGAAGCTCGGTGGGCTGGAAATGATGAGTTAATTATTACGACACATAATCAGCGCGCTAAAATCTTTCATGTGGCGCAGGAGCTTAAAGGAGTCAGAATAAGGCATGACGTTACGCCGAAGCCCACATCGAACAATGCCATGCAGCCGACTGCGAATAGCGTGCTTTCATGCGCGAGACTGAGCGCCCATTAGTCTGCGCGCAGGGGCTGATAGCAGGCGTGAGATTGCCTTTCGAATGTAATAGTAAGTAACTCTGTCTACACGGAGATTAGCCATCGACATGAAAGTGTTTAAACCGGAGGACATGAACCCGACGTTCGCGGAAGCATTTAATTCTGGAGACATCGAAAGTCTCGTCTCCTTATATGAGCCTGAGGCCGTGCTGGTTCCCAAGCCGGGTCAAGTCGCCCGGGGGATAGAAGCCATTCGGGCGGCACTGCGAGAGTTGCTGGCACTCAAAGGAACGATGCGTTCCGAGAACCAGTATGCTCTGGTGCACGGTGACATCGCGCTGCTGCGTGCAAAGGTTCACCTAGTCGGGGTGGGGCCGGACGGCAACCCCTTGGAGATAAACAACCACACCGCGGAAGTGGTCAGGCGCCAACCGGATGGGAGTTGGCTCTACATCTTAGACCATCCTTACGGTGCAGACCCTCTGGATATCTCAGTCGCCTGACACGCGTGCTCCATCGCTTCTTCTGGAACCTCAAAATTGCTGTCTGGAATAATGAGGGAGACTGCGCTGTGTTGTTTGAATTGAACACTTGGCAGTTTTACCGTGCCAAGTAATCTTCCGCAGAGCTTCTCGGATTTTTTGCGCCAAATCCATTTTATAGGCAGAACCCTTGATTTATAGGCAAACGTCATTTTATAGGCAAAGCCTGCAGCACAGGCTTTGCCTCAAAAGTCGAAGTTGTGTCCATTAGTTGTACTTGCCTAAGTTGGCCGTCCCACTATATTGGGGTAACAAAGGACTTTTGAGGCAAAGCCTGCAGCACATAAGCTTGATTATCAGACTCTGGGATAGACCCTTATCTCGCGTAACTCTTGGTAGAAGTTCACGCTAAAAGCATATAAGACGAGGTTCTATTTCCAATTCCCGATGCGAATGTCTTTCGCGTTAATGCCAGAGTTTATGCCACTCTTGAGCAGAGCAGTTGCGCCTGTCTGAGTGCCTCGCCTTTGTCATACCGCAGTTCGTTCACGCAGATGGTAAAACTCACGCATTAAAAGCGGCGCGCTCACATCAACCACTGGACAAAGTGTTGACATCATAGGCTCCGCGTTCGTATATGAAAGCCCCCGCCTGTTTTCTATTGAACATGCTCCCTTGGCCGTGTTAACGTGCTCACGCGCCTCCTCTGCGCTTTTGCCGGTTTCTGCCAGGCCTCGCAAGTACCCGACAAAGCAAACCTCTAACTCACACCGAGTAGCTTCCTCGCTACTTCTTCACCGGGAGATTTACTAATGCGCCATATAATGAACGTGCGCCCCCACACCGAGGCAGCATCCTACGACAAACGGCGTGTCTGCTGTTTGCGCCTCTCCGTGTTCCTCGTCCTCTGCCTGTGTATGAGCATGACGTGGAGTCTCGACGCCTCTTCCTCCGCCGCCGACTGCGCGACGCCCAGCTTTGGCCCCCCGACTTTTTACAACGCGGGAAGCGTTCGCTTTATCGCTGCCGACGATTTCGATAATGATGGCAGCCAGGACTTAGCCCTCACCCAAACTCCGGGTTTTAGCTTAATCGGACTGTTTTTGAACGATGGCACGAGTGCTTTCACGTACAGAGTCGCGTTGGGCAATGGACAACTGAGACCACCGGCGCGTTCAATTGCCACGGGCGATTTCAATGGCGACGGGTTGGCAGACATGGTGATCGCCAACGAAAATTGGCGCGGAGCACATGCATCAGTGTTCCTGAACGACAATCTTTTCTTTCAAATGGAAGTTGGGCTGCTATGGACTAGCCCGGGATCAGGCAGTATTTCGTCCTCAGTGGCGGCTGCGGATTTTAACGCGGATGGTAAGTCGGACGTAGCGGTGACGAGCACTGATGCCAACGCAGTGTTAGTCGCCCTTGGCGGGGAGCGGGGCAACTTCACTAACTTCAAAACTTTTAGCTCCGGCGGCTTGTCCCCGGCTCATGTCGTGGCGCAGGACTTTAACGGCGACGGCAAAATCGATCTCGCCGTGGCAAACCCGTCTAACGGCGGCAATAACGTCGCGATCCTTCTGGGCGACGGCACTGGCAACTTCAGTGCGGCGACCACCTATGCGGCGGGCACATCCCCCTCCTTCATCGCGGCGGGCGACTTCAACGCCGACAATAAGATTGATTTGGCCGTGGTAGCTCATGGCGGATTGCAAAACATTTCGATCCTGCTCGGAAACGGCGCGGGGGCTTTCGCCGCGCCGACCCACATCTCCTCCGGGGGCACGACGGCCGCCAATCTCGCAGCCGTGGATTTTAACGGAGACGGCAAAATCGACATTGCTGTAGTGAATCCGCAGGAGGGCAACATCGCGATTCTCTCAGGCAACGGCGCGGGCAACTTTAACTTATCCGCCAGCTTTGCCACGGGCGTAGCCTCTCCGAGTTTCCTCATCACGCCTGACTTGAACGGCGATGGCAAGCCCGATCTGGCGGTGGTGCATGAGAGTGCGAGGCGGATCACTGTGTTGCTCAACAATTGCGGGGCGACGGTCGCAAGCCTCAGTTTCAACGCGCCCGGGTACGGCGCAGTAGAATCCGACAACGCCGTGACGGTAACGGTCAACCGCGATGGGTCGCTCGCCGGTGTAGTGACGATTGACTACAACACCTTCGAGGTCGATTCGAGCGATAGAGCCATCAGCCCATCCGACTATAAGGCGACATCGGGCACGCTCACTTTCGCCGATGGAGAATCGACTAAGACGTTCACTGTCGAACTCATTAACGACTCGCTCGATGAATCGACTGAGAGGTTACTCGTGAAATTGAGTAACCCGACGGGGTCGGCGGTGCTGCGGGGCGATGGCATCACGGGGGTAACTATTGGTGACGACGATCCCCAGTTAACCTTCTCCGTCAACAACCCATCCGTGACGGAGGGTAAAGACCGCGTTACCCTCACGGTCACGCGCACGAGCGATCAGTCCGGCATCGCTTACATAGATTACCGCACGGAGGACAGCGACACCTTTACCGTCGGTTGTTCAGATGCCACTCGCAACGGCGGCGCCGCATATGGGCGGTGCGACTTCGCAACCACCGCCGGCAGAATTGATTTCGCCGCGGGTGAGACGCAAAAGACAATCACGATCCCGATCATTGACGACGGACACGACGAAGGGCCGGAGACTTTTCGAGTGCTGTTATCAAACTCGTCGCGCCCAACCATAGGGATAGGGGCTGTAGGGATAATCACCATCGAGGACAACGATGCGGCGAATGCTGCGAACCCGATCTTCACGACGCCCTTCTTCGTCCGCCAGCAATATCTGGACTTCCTCTCGCGCGAGCCGGAAGCGGGCGAGCCGTGGTCGGCAATCCTGAACAACTGCCCGAACGTCAACAACAATCCTTTGTGCGACCGCATCCTCGTCTCGCAAAGTTTCTTCGGCTCTCCGGAATTTCAGTTGAAGGGCTTCTACGTCTTCCGCTTCTACAAGGTGGCCTTCAATCGTCTGCCGCAGTACGCCGAGATCGTTGCGGACATGAGCTTCGTGGCGGGCGCGACCCCCGAAGAGGTTTACGCGCGCAAGGAGCAATTTGCGGTCTCCTTCACACAACTGAGAGAATTCAGCAGGGCTTACGACGACCTCACGAACGAGGCTTTCGTCAGCGCGCTACTGAGCCGGTATCAAATAACTCAAATCACTACGCCCGATCCCGCACAGCCGGACGGGACGGCCAAAGTGACGCTCACACAGGCGGCCTTAGTTAACCGGCTCGATACCGACGCGCTGAGACGCGCGCAGGTGTTGCGCGCCGTGGCCGACTCGGACGAGGTGAGCGCACGCGAATTCAACAACGCCTTCGTCGCGATGCAGTATTACGGCTATCTGCGTCGCAAGCCGGAACCTGCTGGTTACGAGGCTTGGTTGGGCGTATTGCGGCGGGGCGACATCCGCACGATGATCGATGGCTTTATGAACTCCACGGAGTACAAGCTCAGGTTCGGCCGTTTGTAAGAACGATCATAAACCTAATGCGCAGAGAGGCCGCCCGTGAGTGATAACGCGGGCGGCCTCTCCGTGTTCGTAGATAAGGATATTTTCAAACTGTGCATCTATCGCGATTAGTAGACCCAAGCCCGATCCTTATCCCTTCCCTGCCCACTCGACGATTCTCTAATGATTCCCTTCTCTCTGCTATACTCCCCCTGTCAAAAAACTGTAGTTTCTTGCCACCTTATGTAGTGAACACTGCACTAATTCGACTTTAGGGAGAGGTTTACAAGGCGGACGGGTTCGCACTGAAGATGAAATCTATAGGCGTAGAAAAACAGGTGTGGCAATCAGAGGCGCGCAGACGGCACTGGAGCATTTTGCTCACGCGGCAGCGCACGGATGGAAGCCCAAGATGCAGTAGTCTCTGGCCGACGCTTAACTACTTAGTCGTGCATTACTCCACCGTTTGGGTTCATTGCAAAGATAATGATACTTCCTTCACTTTAGTCTCGTCCCATTTTCCCACCCATGCATGTTCGACCCTTCCTTTGTCATCGATTAGTAGGGTCGTGGGCGTTGCCGTCAGCTTGTAACGCGCTAGCGATTCATTACTTAAAAATACAACTGGCAAAGGCGTTTTGGTTCTGAAATATCCCAGCTTTTCAGCGTGTGCTGATACCGCGTGCCTATCTTCCCTGTAGCCAACAACGCCTACGATGCTGAAACGATTGTTATCAATGTTATTAAGCACCTCGCGCCATAGCGGTGACTACTCCACGCAGTATCGACAATCAGGCGAAAAAAACATGACCAGATGCCGACGTCCATCCTCCTGATACTTAAGTTCGTATGGTTGTCCACTTAGATCGAACCCGGTAATCGGAGCTACGATCTCACCTTTTCTTAGTGAATTCGACGTTGCGTCAACGCTTTTTGCGCGCCCCGTCAATTGTTGACGCAGGCCAACGTTTTGTCGGATGAGTAGGAGGTTGACTATGATGAGAGCCGGAATCAGGCTCGCTGTTAACCAAAAGGTTCGGGAAGACATTCTCTTGTCCGCCATGTTTTGTTTAAGCCTTTTCGAGAGTTGTTTGAAAGTCAGGCGTGATGAATCCCTTGCAGTCGGACATCGGAAAATCTGTCGCGCTATTTTAGGTTCGAGAGAAGGTCGTTCACACCCAAAAGAATTCCAACTACGGCGAAGGTTCTCAGATCAGGCTTCTGTATTTTTTCGATGAGAGCAATAGCCCCGTGTTCATCTTTCTTAGTTAATTCTTTGAAGCCTCTCGTCAGTTGATAGCCTGTGCTATCAAGATTGCGGACGTACTGATAATAGGGTTGTGTATCGCTTGCGCGGGAATCAGGTTCGGAGACATTGTTCAAAGCTTTGATCGCTGACTTCAGAAGTTCGGCCTTCCGGGATTCATCTGTCTGGTCACAAGAAATACTCAATAAGAAAAAGGCTTTGGCTTTTTCAATATTGTCTGAGATGGCAGCGGCGATCTTGTTTGCTTCAGCCAGCGAGCGTTGGGCGGCGGTTTTATCATTGGCTTTCACCCAGTAACGCATTATCAATACTAAACCTTCCACTCTGGCAAGAGGTGAACTGAAGCGTGCGGCTCCCCTTTCGGCTAGTTCCGTATCCTTTGCTGTTAGGGTAACTTTCACAAAATCTTTCAAAAACTGGTCAGCCCAGTTTCGCCAGAAATTAGTCGGGGTTGCGGCCATATCTAGATCGAGTTTGGAAACGACATCTAAACATAGACCAAATTTCTTTCCCTCCAACGCCAGCCGCGCCGCTCCCGCCAGCAATTCATTACGCTCAACCTTCGACTTCGCCGCATCTGCTTCGGCTATCAAATCTTCAAGGGGGTTGAGGCTTTCCTTGAGACGCTTGTTGCGTTCTTCAGTTGCCAATTCTCTTTCAGTGAGAGTCGAACGCATGCCAAAACTTTGGGCTACTGCCTGGTCATACAGTTCCGGGCTTAACTCTCGGATAACAGGTAACACTCTAACTAATAGCTCGTAAGCGATCTGCGGGGCCAGCGCAGCGGCAAAATTCGTCGGCTGAGTGCGTGTGACGGCCATTGCCAGAAAACGGCGCTTCAAAGCAAGAGGCATCTCAACTCGTAAGTAGATGTCACTAATCCAGAACAATGTTTGCAAAGAGATTTGTTGCCCTCTTTCCGCAACACTGACGATTTCCGACAACAACGGCTCAAACTCTTTTGAGTTGTGCTTTCGCAAATCATCCAGATAGAAGTTAAGGCCGTCTACATCCTGACCTTCTTCTAGGAGTTGGAGTATCCGCCGCGCGGCGAGCGCGTCGCCGCCCTTTAGTTGCAATAGAGCGCGAATACGGTCGGATTCTTTATTGCTCTTCTTCTTTTTTTCCGCGGCCTGATAAGGCTCTATCAACTGCGGCTGATACTTTTGTATCCAAGCCCCTAAATCACTTAATAAGTAGTCAGCCATGAAGGGCGGAATTGCCTCACTATGCTCGCTGAAATCCGCAATCGCGTCTGACGCTATCCGAGCGGCCAATAATTTATGCTCCTCGGATGGCATAGCCCCCGCAGTGAGGTGCGTTATGAGCTGATTGCGTGCCGACATACGCAGGGCTGCTTCATCCATGCTCTTGATGCTGTCCACAACACGCTTCAGAGTGGATTCTTTAAGCACTCGAAGGTATGTGTGCCGTAAGACCCGAGTTTCCTCTTGCTCCTGCTTAGCTTTAGCAGGGAGAGGCGCAGTTTTACTTTCTTGTGCTAGGACTGAGCCGGCAGCAAGAGCCGACATAAGGCACAGCATACTTAAGAACTGAGGCGTAGTCTTCATCACTGTACAACCAGACCCGTTACTCCGCAGGCGCGCCGCTTCCTGAGCTTGAATTGGTCGTGCCGTAGCAGGGGCAAGGAATTAAAACTGGCAAGCCTTAATATTATTAGGCGTGAAATCGCGGAGGCGGATTCTTTAGTGTTCTTCTCTTCTAACCCTCGTGGAAGAAACATAAGCTGTCGAATCCCGTCTGCATAATGGTGTGTCGCGTGCCACCATCGAGCAAATACGATGGAGTGTCAATTAAGTCATGGCGCTTATTGCGAGCGGCTGAGGGAGACTAAATTTAGTGGACTTGCGGTGGAGTCTCTGCAGCAACAACCTTAGAGATAAGTCCTGTCTGTTCGCCACACCTGTCAAGCTTCTGCGTTGGCTTCCTCAGCCACCATCTCCGGCCGTTTCGATTAATTCACCGGGCCTTCTTGCACCTCGAACTCATCATCGCCCTTTTTGGCGCAGTTCTGCGTGTATCGCTGGCCGTTCTGAACGAAACTGCATCTGACGTTGTCTGTGCAAGAGCAGGAATCACCGGAAACAGCGATGGCGCTTCCGTATTGGCAAGTAGCTACGCAAGAGGCGGCAAACGCTGTCGTCGGTGGATGAGACAGCAAAATCCCACTAGCCAACACCAGCGCAAATCCGAGAATGTAGAGTGAGATCGAAGAGAGAGCTTTGCATGGGAAGGGTTCTCCTTTGGTGAGTTAAAGGTCTGCCTGTTAGATTGAGGTAGCGGTTGAGAGCCACACTCCAGATGAGGTTAAGTAGGCTGTAGGAAAGTTATTCAAGCCTAACTATACCAAGGCGGTTTACAAGCAACCCGTAATATATACACCCGCTTATTTCTGTCAAGTAATTTTATTCGTGTGTTGAATTAATCAAAATGGTTTTGCTTAACACACGGCATTCATCACTCCTTATCTGCATTCTGCTATAGTGGCCGTGTCAATAAACTGTAGTTTCCTGACAGCCAATTTCAATCAACAAAACACTTGGAAATCATTAAGATTTTATACTCTACCTGAACAAGGTTTTTTGACACCTCACTTCAGCCTACGTGAGTGTCTATCCAAGCGATACCACCCACATATGAAAAGTGCCCGGAACCGACACCACTGTGAAAGTTCATCCACTTTTGAGGTGGAACACGTCTAAGCTAGGGAGGATACTTCCAGCACTGCAATTGCGTCTGGTATGTCTAGCTCCAATTTGGGTACGGTTAAGTACATACAAACTCAATGGGGACTGCTATTCTCCGCAAAGTTCAGAATCTTTATCTAGCCGAGGCTTTAACCTGCCGCAGCTTATAAGTGTACCGGAAAGTCGCTGACCTCACTTGGCGTCATCGGTTTAGGCACATAATCAGCCCGGTTCTTCACCAACATAGTTGGAAAGAATGACAATGCAATTTCCTCGCGATGTAAGAACTCTATCTTTAAAAGAGCACCTCACTGCTCTTCAAGTTAAAGAATATGTGATGCTGCGAAGGTCTGACAGATCTTCGCCGTTACATTTAATCGAATAAAATGCAAAACCCGGATTCACTGGCTGGTGAATCCGGGTTTTGTGTCAACACAACTTCCGCCTCATAACCTATGCGAAAGATATATTGCTCGACTGGCATCCATCTTAGCGCAGAGACGACGGCGGCTCAACTCTGAACATAAGGGTTCTTAAAGCGACCAGCTACCCCACGTTCAGACACGATAAACCGATAAGTTCAATCGGCATTGAGCAACTTCACCGTGCGACTCTGTTGATTGCGTTAACTAAGGGGATGTTCTACGTCCTTCCTGATTGCGCCATCCTCACGTCTCGCTTTCTTCTAAACCTCAATTCCAGTAAGGAGAAGCCTAAGTGATAAATCTACGCTCGGCGACGAGTCTTATCCTCGTCACAGTGATGCTGGCGCTGACCCTGTTCATGCTGCCTCAAGTCTCAAATTCCTCGGTCGTATTTGCCCAGGATAACGGTCAATCGACCCAAAAGCAGAAGGACGATGGAACTAAAGTTCTCAGAGGCGAACCCGTCAAAGCTTATGTCCAGAAGCTTCGGCTGAAGGATAAGGCGCTTAACCGCGCGCTGAAAGATATGGAGAAATGGGGCAAACTACCAAATTGGGAATCCAGCGCCATCATTAAAGAGGCGCCTGCTTCTAAGAAAGAAACCGCCTCACTCAAATTCCAGCCCGCCTTGTTTACGCAGGATCAGTATTGGAGCGATGGCAACGGCAATGAGTTGATTGTCATCACGGCCTACGGAGCCGAGTCCAATTGGGACGGCACCATCCACACTTACGAGGCCAGCACCGGCGAGTCTTCCACCTATAATGGCATCGTAGATGACCTCGTCTCCAATGATCCCGATACGTCGGACGTGGTTGACGAACTCTACTATCCGCCGGATGGGGGTGCCCCGTACCGTGAAGGTGGTGGTGATAATGGAGGCTGTGGTAGTCGTCTTTGCTTCGACAATGAGATAACGGTCTCCAAGAAGAACACTTCCGGCAAGGCGAACATCGTGAACGCTTCGGCGACGACTAACCCCAAGCCTGTGGGATTCGTGGGCTGGTTCAAACGCTACTTCCGCTGCATCAAGAGATGCGCGGCACTGGCTACGCAGAGTTGCTTCCAACGTTATGGGAACAACTTCCGCAGTTTCTTCGTCTGCCTCGCAATCGGAGGTACGGCGGCGTCGATAACATGCGCGTTCAATACAAGCGCGTGCAGTTGACGGGTCAGCAACGGTTGCTGTTATCCATCGGCTCAAGCAATAACCTCAGGGAAGCTCCATGCCAAAGGAGCTTCCCTGTCTTCTATCACAGCCTCGAATTTGGAGAAGGACTTATCCGAACTTTGGGACATTAAAAACTTACTCTGCTCCAAGAGATGAAATGAATCTCGCCCGCAGCAAGCTGCGGGGTATCAAAACAAGTTGAGTTGCTCCCGATGAAGTTGTTCGTACTGTGAACCTTGATTCTGGATGTACTGCTTGATGGTCTCTTCATTGCCGTGCTGTCCCACGCTGCTAA
>DASZEQ010000012.1:0-29127 GCA_035940695.1 Pyrinomonadaceae bacterium
AAGCGGGCTGGCTGCTAAAAACGTTTTTAGCAGCCTGCCCGCTTCTTTGTAATGACTCAAATCATTTCATCGCCGTCGGCGCGCTTTCCCAAACGGTCACGGTCGATTACTGCTCCGCTTGCTCCCGTAAAATTTCCTGAAGGTGTTGGGTGCGCGCCGCCGTCACTTTAGCCAGACAAAAACTGTAGACCATCGGGTAGATCGAGCCGCCCTTGTTGCCGATGCTCTCGTAGTCGCACTGCGCGTCGCGAAACTTGATCCACGCGAGTTGCGCGGCGCGGAGTTTCGCGCGCTCCGTCGTCCCTGTGTCTTTCAGCAACTCGCGATAGACTTTGTTCAACTCGGCGTCGGCGCGGTCGCGCGCGCGCGCGGCGCACCCGTTCAACTCGGCCTGCGTGCGTTCGCCGGGGCAAGGGTCTTCGCCGTCAACGTCGTCCGGGGCGTCCTGCTGCGCTGCTGCTGCTGTCGTCGTCGCCGGGAGCGTGTGCGCCGGGGGCTTCGTTTCCTGCGCCATCGCGGTTTGAGCGACGGCCAACGCGAGCGCGACACAGCACACTCCGGCGCGGAGAAACTTTTTCATCGTTGAGTTTCCTTTGAAAAGGCGAACGCGAGTTTGAATGCGATTGAAACTCTCTTCAGGTCTAATCTGCGCGCCTGCCGACGAGCAGCATGATCGCTCCGACGATTAGGCCGAGGATGCCGAACGGGGTCAGGAGTAGGAAGAGATGAATCAGACTACCGCCGATGCCGCCGAGCAGGCCGACGAGCCAGATGATTGGTGAGAACAAGGTGACGGCGGCGGAAAGACCTAAGATGATGAAAGCTGTTTTACGCATCAGCCAACCCTGACTTTCGCGCTGTTAAACTCTATGCGGCGGCATCGTCCACGCCCGTGAGGGCTTCGCCGGGGACGGCGCGACGGCGTTCGACCATCTCGCTCGTAATGACGAACTCTTTGATGCGCTTCTGCGAGGGGAGCGTGTACATCGAGTCGAGCAGCAACTCTTCCATGATCATCATCAGGCCGCGCGCGCCCACCTTGCGTTCCACCGCCTGTCGCGCGATGGCCTTGAGCGCGTCGTCCGTAAAGCGCAACTTGACGTTGTCGTACTCGAACTTCTTCTGGTACTGCTTGACGAGCGCGTTCTTCGGTTCGGTCAGGATACGCATGAGCGCGTCCTCGTCGAGTTCGTTCAAGACGCCGAGCACGGGGAGACGGCCGACGAATTCGGGGATCAAACCGTAGCGCACCAAATCTTCCGGCTGCGCCGTCGCCATCGCCTCGGCGTAACGCTCTTTGCTGTCTTTGATGTCGGCGCGGAAGCCGAACGACTTGTTACGCATGCGCCGCTCGATCACTTTCTCCAAACCGACGAACGCGCCGCCGCAGATAAAGAGAATGTTGGTGGTGTCAATGGGGAAGAACTCCTGATGCGGGTGCTTCCTGCCGCCCTGCGGCGGAACGTTGGCGACCGTGCCTTCGAGGATTTTCAACAGAGCCTGCTGCACCCCTTCGCCCGACACGTCGCGCGTGATGGAAGGGTTCTCGTCCTTGCGGCAAATCTTGTCAACTTCGTCAATGTAGATGATGCCCTGCTGCGCGCGTTCCACGTCGCCGTTGGCGGCCTGCAACAACTTGAGGATGATGTTCTCCACGTCTTCGCCGACGTAGCCCGCTTCCGTCAGCGTCGTCGCATCGACGATGGTGAAGGGAACGGAGAGCATGCGCGCGAGCGTCTGCGCGAGCAAGGTCTTGCCCGTGCCGGTCGGCCCCATCAAGAGGATGTTCGACTTCTGAATCTCCACGTCCGAGCGGCGGCGCGCGATCTCGATGCGCTTGTAGTGCTGGTAGACGGCGACGGCCAGACGCTTCTTCGTCTCGTCCTGCCCGATGACGTACTCGTCTAAGAAGTTTTTGATCTCCGAGGGTTTGGGGAGCGGCGGCCTCGTCGCGACGGCTTCGGCTTGCTGGTCGTCGGTGATGATCTCGTTGCAGATGTCAATGCACTCGTTACAGATGTAGACCGTAGGGCCGGCAATGAGTTTCTTCACCTCGTTCTGCGACTTGCCGCAGAACGAACAGCGCAACGTGTCATCGGTTCGACGTACCATAGGCTTTAGGGGACTCCGTGCTTTCGAGGTTCAATTCAACTTCGAGTTGTCAAGTGACTTAAAACGGGCGGGCTTAACTGTCGTGTCCTGTGCCCGTGAACGGCGACGCGTTGGGGCGTGCGCGCGGCCGGCTGCCGGGGAACTACTGTAGCATAAAATACCGGCGCGTTGATCTCACAATCAAACGCGCCGGTCAAAAAAATTATTCGCGGTGGGTGATGACTTCGTCGATCAGCCCGTACTCTTTGGCCTGTACGGCCGACATGATGCGGTCGCGTTCCACGTCGCGCTCGACCTGTTCGTAGGATTGGCCGGAGTGCTTGGCGAGAATGTTCGAGGTCAATTCGCGCATGCGAATGATCTCTTCGGCCATGATACGGATGTCCGAGGCTTGGCCTTCCGCGCCGCCCGACGGCTGGTGAATGAGGATGCGCGAGTTGGGCAGCGCGAAGCGTTTGCCCTTCGCGCCCGCCGCCAAGAGGAGCGCGGCCATCGAAGCGCATTGCCCGACGCAGAGCGTGGAAACGTCTGCGCGGATAAACTGCATCGTGTCGTAGATCGCCATCCCGGCCGTAATCGAACCGCCCGGCGAATTGATGTAGAGCGAGATGTCTTTTTCAGGGTCTTCCGCTTCGAGGAAGATCAGTTGCGCGACGATTAAGTTCGCGATCTGATCGTCGATGGGCGTCGAGATGAAAATGATGTTGTCTTTGAGCAGGCGCGAGTAGATGTCGAAGGCGCGTTCGCCCCGCGACGTTTGCTCGACCACCATAGGAACTAAAGCCATAAACTTGAAACTCCAAACTCCGAAACCTGATGCCAAGTTAAAAATTCAACGCCCGACTCGTTCGGCTCACGCGCTTTCCGGCGCGCCCGACTGAGTCTCACCGCCCTCGCCTTCCTCATTCGTCTGTTCGCTTGCCGTCGCGGCGGGCGGCGCGTCCTCACGCCATTCCTCTTCGCTCACGCGCGCGTTTTCGATGAGAAGATCGAGCGCCTTGCGGTGGCGCAATCTGTCGGCGATGCTACGTTCGCCTCCCTGCTTTGTCAAGGCAGCGCGCACCTGCTCTACGGACTGGCGCGTGCCCTCTGCGATGGCTTCGATTTCCCGTTCGATCTCCTCGTCCGTCGGCTCGATCCCTTCAGCCTCGGCGATGCGTTCGAGCAGGATCGAGCCGCGCAGATCCGTCGTGGCCTGCGCCTCCATCATGCCGTGCAAATTCTCCCAGTCCAACTCCTGATTGCGCGGATCCATCCCGCGCTGCATCATGTCGCGCACGGTCGATTCGAGCAGCCTGCGCGCCTGACTCTTGACGAGCGATTCGGGCACTTCAAACTCGTGCGCCTTGAGCAATTTCCCCATCAAGGCGTCGCGCAGCCCGTGTTCGGCCTCGAAGCGCGCGCGCTCCGTCAGGTTCTCGCGCAGCTTCGCGCGCAGGGTTTCGAGCGAATCGATCTCTTCGCCGAACGTCTTCGCCCATTCGTCGTCAACCTCCGGCAACTCCTTGCGCCTGACGGCCGTGACCGTCGCCGTGTACTCGATCTCTTTGCCCGCGAGTCCCGGCGACGAAAAATCCTCCGGGTACTTGACGACGAAAGTTTTCACGTCGTCGGGCTTCGTGCCGGTGAGTTGCTCGTTGAAGTCCGCGAGCACGCCCTCGCCGCCGAGCACCACTTCCACATCGTCGGCCTTCACGTCCTCCTCGGCGGGCGGGTCGAGGTAGCGGCCGGTGAAGTTGACCGTCACCGTGTCGCCCGCTTCGGCCGCGCGATCCTCGACGGGTTGCAGCGAGGCCGACTGTTCGCGCAAATTCTGGATCATCGCTTCGACCGTCTCATCCGTCACGGGGCGCGTGCGCCGCACGACTTCCAAACCTTTGTACTGGCCGAGCGCGACATCGGGCAGCACCTCAACGTCCGCGTGGAGCGACAACGGCAACTCGCCGAGTTTCTCCAATGCCTCGTTGTTGTCGAAGTGGATATTCTCCGGCTCGCCGATGACGTTGAGCGCGTTCTCGCCAATCGCCTCGTTGATGGCCTGCGGCACGAGGTTCTGCACGACTTCGCCGCGAATCTCGTTTTTGTAACGCTGGCGCACGACGGAATTCGGCGCGCGCCCCTTGCGGAAGCCGGGCACGCTCACCGCCCCCGCGTAGCGTTCCGTCACGCGCTCCAACTCGGCGCGCACGTCCGAGGCGTCAATTTCGATCTTGAGTTCTTTCCGCGTCTGGGAAACATCAACCACTTCTGTCTTCATAAACATAAAAACCCGCGCGTGGCCTGTGTCGAGCGGCTCGGCCGTGCGGGCATCCTTCCTGTGAAAATATTATAGAAATGCGTAATGCAAAATCATGTCGTCGGGTTTGGTGCGAAAGGGGGGACTCGAACCCCCACCCCTTGCGGGACTAGGGCCTAAACCTAGCGCGTCTGCCAATTCCGCCACTTTCGCATAGTTTAATACTAACAGGCCTCACTAGAATTTAATTAGCGCGCCGATTTGCGCCCTTACCTGCGTGATTATCCGTCAATGCATGACAGTTGGGACACAACAACTGTAGATTCCGAAACCTATTATCGAAACGATCTCCGTTTACGTGATGAAGTTCTATCGGAATAGGCTCACCTAGCCACTCTTCTTGTCCACATCGTTCGCAACATCTTTGCTTTAAACCATCTTCAAGCAATTTTAACTTAAGTCTATGACTGCTGATAAAACTGCCTCTATGCAGGTAAGCTTCTGCGCCTTTCCGCGTAGGGCAAGATTTATAACCTTTGCCCCCCATATTGCCCGGATAGCTCAAGCCCATCTTGCCCAAATAGCTTTCAAGCGTTATGGGCTTACAGCGAAGTTCTCGGCACATAAAGGCTTTGGGACGACGCATTGCGATCCAATGCTCTATCTCATCACGTCGAGCGAGAATATCATTCCTCATAGTGCGTTAATGGCTTTCCGTGCTAAGCCAGTTAAGTTAATGGATAGAGTCGCGAAAGTCTAGCGAGCGACATTTAATTGGCGTCGCGTGCGAATCACATCAGTTGAATGCGGCTGCGGGCGCGTTGTGGCAAACTTGACCCGGCGAGTAAACTCGCGCGAAGTGTAATCAAGCATGGACGCAAATGATCACGATGGTCGCTTAAGGGGAGGGCGCGCAGTGGAAAAAATCTCTTACCTCGGATTGCCGAACTGCTACCGGCTGTCGAACGGCACGGTCGAGGCTATCGTTACGAGCGACGTGGGGCCGCGCATCGTGCGTTACGGTTTTGCGGGCGCGGAAAACATTCTCGGCGAAGTGCCCGGCGCGACGCTCACGACCGAACTCGGTGACTTTAAACCGTGGGGCGGGCATCGCCTCTGGGTCGCGCCCGAAGCCAAGCCGCGCAGCTACGCGCCCGACAACTCACCGCTCACGGTTGCGTTCGAGGGCGAGCATGCGATTCGTCTGACCGCGCCGGTCGAGGCGGCAACCGGCATCGAGAAGGAGATGCGCGTCGCGCTCGACGCAGAGGGAAGCGGCCTCTCCGTCAGCCACAAGATCACGAATCGAAACCTCTGGGCGATTGACGCCGCGCCGTGGGCGCTCACGATCATGCGCGGCGGCGGCACGGCCATCTTTCCGCAAGAGCCTTACATTTCGTGGGACGATTATCTGCTGCCCGCGCGCCCGCTCGTCCTCTGGCACTACACCAACCTCTCGGACGCGCGCTGGTCTATCGGCAAAAAGCTGATCCGCCTGACCACCGATGCGAGCGCGAACCACCCGCAGAAAGTCGGCCTGATGAACAAACAGGGATGGGCTGCCTACAGACACGGCACGACACTCTTCGTCAAGCGTTTCGCCTACGAAGAGGGCGCGACCTACCCGGACTACGGCTGCAACTGTGAGACCTACACGTCGGGCGATTTCATCGAGGTCGAATCGCTCGCGCCGCTTCAGCGGCTCGAACCCGGCGCATCGGCCGAACACCGGGAACGCTGGACGTTGTTCGCGCAGGTGGAGGCGGGCGCAACGGAAGACGAACTCGAAGCGGCCATCAGTCCGTTCGTCGCGGGTTAAACTACTTCGACGGCTTCCACACGAAATTTCCGGTCTTGTCGATGTAGCCTTGTTTGCCCGCGAGCCAGACGCGCGCGAGGCCGCCGTTGAAGTTGTGCGCGTTGTCGAACTGCGGGCGGACGGCGAGCGCGCCCTTGCGGTCTATGAAGCCGTACTTGCCGCCCGCCTTGACGAGCGCGAGTCCTTCGCTGAAGCCGCCCGTCCAATCGTATTGCGGCGCGATGACGGGGAGCGCGGTGCGGTCGATATAGCCGAAGCGGTTGTTGACGATGACGGGCGCGAGTCCTTCGGCGAACGCGCCGACGTAACCGGCCTGCGGCCAGATGATCGTCTCGCCGCGCTTGTTGATGCAGGCGTAGCGGCCTCCGGCCGCCACGGCCGCCAGCCCCTCGGAGAAGTTGTGCGCGTTGTTGTACTCGGCCGCGATGACGACACGGCCTGAGCGGTCGATGTAGCCGTGTTTGTTGTCGATGACGACGGCCGCCAGCCCTTCGGAAAAACTCGCGGCCTTGTCGAACTGCGGTTTGATAATCATGCGGCCGCGCTTGTCTATAAAACCGTACTTGTGCTCGACCAAGACGAGCGCGAGTCCCTCCGCGAAGCCGCGCGCCGCGTCGTACTGCGGGTTGATGACGAGTTTGCCCGCGCGGTCTATGAAGCCGAAGCGCGGCGGCTGGCTGCTCGTCTGCACGGGCGCGAGTCCTTCGGAAAACAGACCGGCGAGATCAACCTGTTGCAGACTAACGACCATCTTTCCGCTCCGGTCGATCAACCCGCGCCCCGCGCCTGATTTCACGTACGCCAGACCTTCCGTGAACTCCCAAGCCACGTCGTACTGCGGCGGGACGACGACTTTGCCCGCGCGATCAATGTAGCCCCACTTGCCGTCCTGCCGGATGGGAAACAGCGTGGCCGCATCTTTCTTTCGCTCTTGCGCGCCGCCGCCCGCGCATAGCGCGACGAGGCAGAGAAAGAGCAACGCCGCGCGCGTCGTCGCCGGGCGCAGAGTTAGTGTCGAAAAAGTTGGCGTTGAGAGTTTGCGCGCGCGAGCGTGTAGGGGATGGCTGGTCGGCAAAGTGTGTCCTGATAACCTCGCGGCTCTGGAAATTTAGCTGGCGCGTTTGCAGCGGGCGTCGGCGGCGGTCTTCTCCTGCGCTGCGGAGTCGTCTCGCACGAACGTTTGAAATGGCGGCGCGCGAACCGGTGCGGGAGAGTCCGGCGCGGTCAACACTTCTCAGGCCGACCGTTTCCTTGCGCCTCGCGTGGCGTAAGATATTATCGCCCCCAGTCGCACGTCAAGGCGAACCCGGCGCGTGCGCGCGCGTATCTCGCCAGCGCACGCGCCGGAAGGACGCAAGCCGCGCCTTGCGTTCGCCTTCCGCGCTCGCCGGGTCGTCAAAACTCCAATGACCGCGCCCTGTCCCGGCCGGAAAAGACGGGCACTGCCCGCGCGCGTTTCTCAACGCGAGATCGTCATCGGCGCGGCCGTCGCGCAGCAAGAGGAAACTTCCGCCGCCGCAGTCGCTTCCGCCGAGGCCGCTTCCGCCGAGGCCGCTTCCGTCGTCGTGTCGCACGCCCCTGTCGCCGTGCCGGTCGTCGTCGCCGCCGTTGTTGTGGACTGCGGCGAGCAGCACATCGTTGTCGTGGGCAGGTTGTCTTCGAGCACGACGAAGGCTTCCCACTCGTTGCCGTCGGGGTCGCGCACCCACGTCTTGTCCTGCACGGCGTAGCAACAGTTGGTCGCCATCTCGTCGCGCGTGTCGAGTCCGGCGTCCAGCCAGTTGCGGCGCATCGAGAGCACGTCCTCGGTCGTCGCCAGTTGAATGCCGAGATGCGAGAGCGCGCCGCGCGCCGCGTCGGGCGATTCGTTCAAAGTTAAATTGAGCGGGGGGTTCTGCACGTCGAACTTGGCGTAGCCGGGACGCACCTTCGACGGTTCGATCCCCAGCATCAGCCGGTAAAATTCCAGACTGCGCTCGACGCTTTGCACGTTCAACGCCAGATGCGCTTTGAGCGCGCGCGCCGTCCTCGTTGTTTGCTGTTCCATTTTTGCCACTTCCTTTCCTGTCATGATATATTCGCTTTGGCGAATATGAATGCATCATACGGGCGACGAACATATATGTCAAGGCGTATTTAAGTTTCAGGTTTCAAGTTTCAGGTTTCAGGTCTGAAAAGTTTCCTGCCCGAAACTTGAAACCTGAAACTCGATCATTCAGACTTGAAACTTGAAACCTGAAACTTGAAACTCGAAACTCGAAACCTGAAACTTGAAACCGTGTTGTTAATTTCGGAGGGCGGAAATTTTATGGGGAAGACGGGCAAGGCGTTCGACATGGAGCGACTCTTCAAGGCGTTGGCGGATCGCACGCGGCTGCGCCTGTTGAATTTGATCGGCAACGACGAGGTGTGCGTCTGTTTCTTCGTCGAGACGCTCGGCGAGAGCCAGCCGAAAATCTCGCGCCACCTCGCCTACCTGCGGCGCGCAGGAGTGGTCGCGGCACGCCGGGAAGGCAAGTGGATGCACTATCGCATCGCCGAACCGGCCGACGCGCACGCGGCGCGTCTCTTCGGCGAGGTGCGCGCGTGGCTGGCGGAAGACCGCGAGATGCAGCGCGACCGCGAGCGTCTGGTGAAAGTCTGTTGCGCGCCGCAGCCGCCCGTGCAGTTGCAGGGTGCGCCGCGCCCGGCGAGTATCGCGGCGCGCGGGTGAAGTTTTCGCGCGTCGCATGAGTGGGGTCGCCCGCCGGAGCGTTTTTCTTGACACCTGCGTCGCTTTTACACTAAGTTGCCGCCGCCGCTACTCGTTTGACGGTAACTTTGCAGACACCTTCCGCATGGCAGTCGGTAACACCACATGAAATTCCCCCAAGTCTCAACTTCATTGCAAACGCACATCGCCACGCCTCTTCAACGTCTCAACACGCGTCTCGTCCTGATGCTCGCCGCGTGCGTCGCGTTGGTTGTCTTCGCCGCGCGGGCGCAACCGGCGCAGACGGGCGCGAACGAAGCGAACCGGCCGGAACTCGTGCTCCAGACTGGGCACGCGATGCGCGTGGACGGGCTGGCGTTCAGCCCCGATGGGAAGCTCGTGGCTTCGGGCAGCAAGGACAACACGGTGCGCCTGTGGGACACGGAGCGCGCGTTGGAGTTGCGTAAACTCGCGGGGCATGCGGCGTGGGTCAAGGCGGTTGCGTTCAGCCCGGACGGTCGTTGGCTGGCTTCGGGGTCGGTGGACGGCGTGGTCAAGTTGTGGGAAGTGGCGACGGGGCGCGAACTGAAAACCATCAGTGGCGGTGGGAGCATCAACGCGCTCGCCTTCAGCCCCGACGCGCGCCTCTTGGCGGCGGGCAACGCGGAAAACTCCGTGCTCGTCTGGAACGCGCAGACCGGACAGGCCGAGCGCACTTTGACGGGACATGCGGGCGCAGTTTCGACGCTCGCGTTCAGCCCCGACGGGCGACAGCTGGCGACGGGCGCGCGCGATAATTCGATCAAGCTGTGGGATGTTGGTCGCGGGCGCGAGTTGCACGCGCTCACGGGACACACGGGCGCGGTGAGGTCTCTGGCTTTCAGTCCCGACGGCAAGCGTCTGGCGTCCG
Organism: Pyrinomonadaceae bacterium; assembly: GCA_035940695.1. GTDB lineage: Bacteria > Acidobacteriota > Blastocatellia > Pyrinomonadales > Pyrinomonadaceae > JAIVJZ01. The sequence continues at coordinate 9,770 of DASZEQ010000012.1, forward strand.
GCAGTGTCGATAAGACGATCAAAATCTGGGACGCGGGCAGCGGGCGAGAGACGCGCACGCTCGCGGGGCATACCGATCCGGTGTTGGCCTTGGCCTTCACGGACGGCGGGCGCAGCCTCGTCTCGGCGGGCGCGGGCGCGCTCGCCCTGACGCGTTGGGACGCGGAGAGCGGCGCGCAGTTGAGCGCGACTTCGGACGCGGAAAGTTTGGAGACGCTAGAGGCGGCCGTCTTCAGCGCGGACGGAAAACTGGTCGCTTCGAGTAACGGCGACAAGACAATCGTTCTGCGCGATGTCGGCGCGCCGCGCGGCGTGCGTGTTTTGGAGACGCGCGCGTCGAGCGTCTACGCGACGGCGTTTAGCCCCGACGGCAAGTGGTTCGCTTCGGGCAGCAAGGACAGCACGGTGCGCCTGTGGGAGACGGCCACCGGGCGCGAGTTGCGCAATCTCGGAGGCAACGTCGCGGGCAACATCGGCCCCATCACCTCCGTCGCGTTCAGCGCGGACTCGCGCACGCTCGCCGCAGGGGGCTTGAGCGGCGGCGTCAAACTCTGGGAGGTTTTGACGGGGCGCGAGTTGCCCGCGCTCGCCCGTCATGCGGAGACGGTCAACGCCGTCGCCTTCAACGCGGCGGGCGTGCTCGCCTCGGCCTCGAACGACCGGACGATCAAACTCTGGGACACTGCGGCGGGGCGGCTCTTGCACACGCTCACGGGGCACGGCGGCGAAGTCCACGCGCTTGCGTTCAGCGCGGACGGCGCGCGCGTCGCTTCGGGGAGCGCAAACGGCGAGATCAAAATCTGGAACACGTCGGACGGTCGCGCGGCGCAAACTCTCGCCGGGCACGCCGCGCAAACTGCGAGCGGCCACAACGCGCTCGTCCGCGCGCTCGCCTTCAGCCCCGACGGGCGCACGCTCGCCTCCGCAGGCTACGACAAGACCGCGCGCGTGTGGGACGCCGCGAACGGGCAACTGCTCCGCACCTTGAACGGCGCGGACGCTTTCACCAGCGTCGCCTTCGACCATGACGGGCGGACGTTGCTGGCCGGAAACTCGCGCGGCGAGATCAAATACTGGGACGCCGCGACGGGGCAGGAGACGCGCACCGCGAACGCGCACACCGACGCCGTCAACGCGCTCGCGTTCAGCCACGACGGCCGCTGGCTCGTGAGCGGCAGCGAAGACGGCAGCGCGCGCGTCTGGACGGGCGACAACCGTGGGGAACTGTTGGCAACGCTCGTCTCGCTGCGCGAGAGCGCGGACTGGCTCGTCGTCGCGCCCGACGGGTTGTTCGACGGTTCGCCCGCCGCTTGGAATCAGATCATGTGGCGGTTCGAGCGGAGCACTGCGAACGTGTGCCCCGTCGAAGTCTTCTTCAACGAATACTACGCGCCCGGACTGCTCGGCGAAATCTTCGCAGGGCGCAGGCCGCAAGCCGCCAGAGACATCACGCAGCGCGACCGTCGCCAGCCGCGCGTGCGCCTGTCGCTCGCGTCCGCGACCGCCGCGCAAATTGTTTCGAGCGTCAACACGCGCGAGGCCAAAGTGCGTATCGAAGTGGCCGAAGAACCTGCCGACGCGCGCAACTCCGTGGGGAGCGGCGCGCGCGATGTGCGCCTCTTCCGCAACGGCCTGCTCGTGCGCTCTTGGCGCGGCGACGTGTTGAAGGGAACGGGGAAAACTGTCGTCGAGGCGAGCGTGCCCTTCGTCGCGGGCGACAATCAACTGACGGCCTACGCCTTCAACCGAGACAACGTGAAGAGCGTGGACGCGGAGCTTCAGGTCAAGGGCGACCAGAGTTTGCGGCGCACGGGCACGGCTTACATTCTCGCCGTCGGCGTCAACAAGTACGCGAACGCCGCGTTTGATTTGAACTTCGCCAACGCCGACGCCGAGACGTTCGGCGAAGAGGTGCGGAAGGCGCAGGCGCGAATCGAAGGTTTAGGAAAGATAGAGGTCGTCCGCCTGTTAGACGCGCAGGGCACGAAGGCCAACATGCTGCTCGCACTCAAGCGTCTGGGCGGCGACGAGTCGGCCTTGCCGCCCGGCGCGCCGCCCGACCTCGCACGCCTCAAACGCGCGCAACCCGAAGACACCGTCATCGTCTACTACGCCGGGCACGGCATCGCGCAAGGCGCGCGCTTCTACATGATCCCGCATGACCTCGGCTATCAGGGCGCACGCACGAAGATCGATCCGGCGGGGATGAAGACGCTTTTAGACCACAGCCTTTCCGACCGCGAACTCGAAGCCGCACTCGAAGAGGTGGACGCCGCGCAGGCTCTACTCGTGCTCGACGCCTGCAACTCCGGTCAGGCTCTCGAAGCGGAAGACAAGCGGCTCGGCCCGATGAACTCGAAGGGGCTGGCGCAACTCGCGTATGAAAAAGGCATGTTCATCCTCACCGCCGCGCAAGGCTATCAGGCGGCGAAAGAGGCGACGCAGTTGGGACATGGCCTGTTGACTTACGCGCTCGTCGTGCAGGGACTCAGGGAAGGCGCGGCCGATTCCCGACCGCGCGACGGGCAGGTCTTGATGGGCGAGTGGCTCGACTACGCCACCGAACGCGTGCCGCTCATGCAGCTTGAGACCATGAAGCAAAGTCGCGGCCTGCTCGGCGCGTTGCAGAAACCGCCGCTCGTCTTCGTGGACGGCGAAGAGGGAGTCGCCAACCCGGAGAACCGCAGCCTCCAACGCCCGCGCGTCTTCTACCGGCGTGAACTCGCCGCCCGCCCGCTCGTCGTCACCAAAGTACAGCTTGGAGCGACGCAGTTGAGAAACTGAGTTTCTTTCGTTAAGAGAGATAAGGAGTCGCTGCTCCGACTCCGCCCGTCCGGCGAGCGGGGCGGCCATCGTCAATTTCGATGACCGCCCCGCTCGCCGTTTAGTCTCGCCTCGCGGCACGACCGTTAAAATTTTAGCCGCGACGTGATCCCTGTGTCCGTGATTTGCCGCGTTAGTAAATGAAGGCGGAATCGGCCGCCGCGCGAAACCCACCACAGGAGAGACTCACGATGCAGACAATACTGGCGGCCATCACGGAGCGGAAAGCGGCTTTCGCCCAATTACCATTTTTCACATTTCTACGCGACGAGAGCCTCGACCCGGAGCAACGTCTCGCCTTCTACCCTTGCATGGCACACTGGGTCATGAGTTTTGCCGACCTCAACAAGTACTTCCTTCGCGCTCAGGCCGCCGGGGATGAATACCAGCAACGGGTCAACGTCTATAGCCACGAGGACGACGACCACTGGCGTCTGTACGTCGAAGATTTTCGCAAACTCGGCTTCCAACAAATGTTCGACGGCACGGACTGGCTCGACTTCCTCTGGGGCGAGGAGACGCGCGCCAACCGCATGTTGTCCTATCGCATCGCGCATCTCATCACGGGCGCGTCGAGCGTCCAGCGGCTCGCCATCGTCGAGGCGATGGAAGAGGCCGCCAACGTCTTCTTCGCACACACGCTCCCGCTCGCCGAACGGTTACAGGAACGGACGGGCACGGAGTTGCGCTACCTCGGCCACTTCCACCTCAACCTCGAAGCCGAACACACCGGCGCGGGCGATCACGAATCACTCGCCAGCATCGAGTTGGGCGAAGCGACGCGGCAGCGAACCCTTGAGATGGTCGGGGAAGTCTTCGACCTCTTTGCAGACTGGGCGGAGGAAGTCCTGCGCTTTGCCGAAACCCGTCTGAGCAGCCGCGCCCCCATGCACCTGCATGCCGCCGCCCCGCCTGCGTCCCTGCACGCGCAAGCCGCTTCCATGTAAAACCGTTGTACGGCGTCCTCGACCTTGCGCCCGGCAAAGCGCAGCCGGAGCGCGAGAAGGGGCACAAAAGCGAGAGTCTTTTAAAGACCCTCGCTTTCGTGTTTTTGCTCAAGCTCTGAATGAGCCGGGATGTTTCGACGGCCGCGTATGACCTGCTTGTTAGACTGCGCCCGCTGCAACGCCGTAACACGGTCGTCAATGAACATGTTTACTTTATGCGGGCTGATGAGTTGTCATCGCCTGCGCTAAATGATGCGGGTCGCTCGGAAGGGAAAAGCATAAAACTGTTCAAATTGAAGCCGCATGATTGTATATTAGCGAAAAGAGCGATTCTGGTTCGGGCAGCAGTTCCCTCGTTTTGATCCAGCCTTATTATTCCGGCGGAAATTCAGCCACTAACTCTTGTTCCCGGTCTCTTTGTTACCGGGCGCAATATCAGCAAAGGAGCGTAAAAAATGTCGAACCCCCAACCGACTAACCCTTCGCAAGCACTTTCACAGTATTCAGTAGATTGGAACAATGTCGCACTACAGGCAATTACGGCGGGGCTGGATCAGATTCCGGTCGTTGGCGGCATTCTCTCGCATCTCGTCTTCGCCTTCTGGCCGGCGTCCGGAGAGGACGTGTGGGCGGAGATCAAACAGAAGGTCGAGGCACTCATCAACCAGTCAATCTCACAGGACGACTACGACCGGGTGCAAGCCGAACTGGGTTCGGCCAAGGATAGCTCAGGGCTGGTAGGCGTCTTGCAAAGCTATCTTCATTCGGTGTCTACGAACAACAATAAACTTGATCCGCAGACGACTTGGACTGACGCCCACGAGACGTTTGTCAACGCGCAATCCGCTTTCCAGCAAAAAGGGATCGAACTGCTCCTCCTGCCGCTCTTCGCACAGTTCGCCAACATGCACCTGTCTCTCTTGCGAGACGGAGTGCAACGGGGCTGGATCACGGAAGATCGATTGCAGTTTAGAATTCAGAGTTATTCGGACTACGCGCACCACTGGTATCAGTCCGGCTACTCGACTCGTGCGGGGTCGAATCAGGGCTTCAACTATCTGAATGAGTATGTTCAGGCCATGCAAGTCAGCGTGATGAACTTCAGAGAGACGTGGCCGTATTTCGATCCGACGATCTTCCCGCCTCCGGTGAAGGTCGCTTTCACCAATCAGACCTACTTTACGATCACAGGCTCGCTTGGCCGCCAGAGTGCCGATTACAGTTTGCCCGCAATTCCAACCGGTCAGATCACGAATATTGATGTCTACTGGTTGCAAGACCTTAATGACGATTACAACTTCGTGCTGGGGACGCAGGTTAATTACGCGGGCACACAAGAGCCGTACACCGGCGTGTTAGTCAACGGCGGGATGCCGCCTATCGAAAAGCCGTGCGACCCTAACAATGACTATTATTGCTATTTCAAAAACAGCGCGGCAGTAAGTCCCGACAATCCCGTTGTCGCCGTGCAGGGAATCTATGACACCGGCGGAGGCACGTATTCCGTAAACTTCACCTTCAAGAACGGATCGTCCACCGGACAGATTCCCGGCCAGAATCAACAGTACTACCCGACTTCATACAACATCGCTCCGCCTAGTGGTTATTACCTGAGCAGCGTGTGGGTGCCGCCTGACACATTTTTCTATGGCTCGGCCGTCGATATGGTATTTGGATTCCGCTACGTCCCCCCCGGCTTGGATCAAGCGACGGCGCACGCCCTGTATGTGAGTTCCTTACAGCCGATCTCTCAGGATGATCCCCGGTTCGCGCCTTTTGCGGCAGTGGCGGCGAGTGAAAATTGGGAAGGACAACGCCAGCAGTTCCTCTCGGTGATAGAAGGAGCGGCCAAGCCGTGACGCCGCGCCCGCCTAGTCATAGGCTGGCACACTTATAGGCACACAAAACAAGATAGGGCATCCGTGATGGATGCCCTATCTTGTTTTATCTAGAGATGAGCCGAGGTGGGCTCGAACCACCGACCCGCAGATTAAGAGTCTGCTGCTCTACCAACTGAGCTATCGGCCCTGACGTGAAGAAATTATATGAATGACCGGAGGTGTGTCAAGAAAGCGTGAGTGAACGAGGGTGGACGGGGATGAAAGATCGAGAGATGAGGGATGAATAAAGAAAACCACTCAAGCGAGCAGAGCCTTCTTTGCCTCCCTCATCCCTGATCTCTCGTTTCCTATCGTTCCGTGAGTTGCTGCGGGAGTTGTTTGTCGACGCGCGGGCGCGTGGGCGCGTTGGCGAGTTCGAGCGCGGTGACGAAGACTGTGCGCGCGATCTTCTCCATCTTCTGATAGTCGATCTTGTCGGGTGAGTCGGACGGACGATGATAGTCCTGATGGACGCCGTCGAAGTAGAAGATGATGGGCACGCCGCGCCGTGCGTAGTTGAAGTGGTCGCTGCGGAAGAAGAAACGATTGGGGTCTGCCGGGTCGTCGTACTTGTAGTTGAAATTGAGGTTGAGATAAGCGCGGTTGACGCGTTCGCTCAGGTCGCCAAGTTCGGTGCTCATCATCTTCGAGCCGATGACATAGACTTCGTTTGCGCCGGAGAGTTCGCGATTGGCGTCGCTCGCTTCGCTCTCTTTCTTGCTGCGACCGATCATGTCCATGTTGAGTTGGGCGACGACCTGCTTGAGCGGGACGGTCGGGAATCTCGTGAAATAATCCGAACCCCACAAGCCTTTCTCCTCGGCGCAGTGCCAGACGAAAAGCACGGAGCGTTTGGGGCGCGCGCCGCCGGCGAGGGCTTCGGCGATGGCGAGCACGCCGACCGTGCCCGAGCCGTCGTCGTCCGCGCCGTTATAGATGGCGTCGCCATCCACGGGTTGCCCCGTGCCGACGTGATCGTAGTGTGCGCCGATGGCGACGTATTCATTCTTGAGCACGGGGTCGCCGCCTTCGAGCACGCCGACGACGTTCTGCGTCATGGCCTTTTGCGAGGCGACGCTGACGGTGAACTCGGCGCGCTTCTTCGGGTCGAGACTAAAGGGTTCGCCCGCGTCGCCCACGGAGATGCCTTTCAGGACATCAGCCCCGGCGCGCTTCTCGCCCGCGAACAGGGCTTCGAGCAGCGCGGCGGAAGGGAGGATGGCCGGCAGTTCGCCGCTCGCGCCGCCAACCCCGACGCTCGCGCCGCTCGTGCTGCCCCCGGCGGCCATGAAGCGCGCGACCTGATAGTTGACGCGGTCGGCCGCGAAGCGCCCGGAGCGCCACGTGCGCTCGAAGTTTCGCGGGATGCGGATCAGTCCCTTCGCGCCGTTCTTGCGCGCGTAACTTTCGGCGTCTTCCCAGTCGCCCTCGCCCGCCCTGCCTCTGAGTTCGCCGCGCGCGACGCCTCGCGGCAACACCCCTGCGGCCGCGATGACGATCTTGTCACGCACGTCGAGACCTTGATAAGCGTTGATGTTTTTCGACTTGATGACGTAGCCATGACCGGCGTAGACGAGCGCGCCGCTTGCGCTGCCGTTGGCCGTCCCCGCGAGAAAATCTTCCCCGAACTTCAAGACGCGATCTCCCAGACGGAGGCTCGACTTCGCCGGGTCAACTTTGAAACTCACGAGTTCGATCTTTTGGAAATACGTGCCGTCGTCGCCGCCGGGTTTGATCTTGAGTCGGGCGAGGTGGTCGGCGAGAAACTTCGCCGTGTCGTCCAAACCTTTGGATGGAGTGTCGCGCCCGCCCATCGCGTCCGAGGCGACAAAGTGCAGGTATTCGCTCAGACGAGCCGCCGTGATCGTGTTTGCGGCTTGGAGCGTGCTCGCGGGCAGCGCGGCGGAAGTCGCCGTTGCGGCAGCGGCCGCGCCCGTCGTCTGAGTTTGTTGCGCGCTCGCCGTGGCGGCGGGGAAGTTGAACAGTAACGCGCAGACGAGCGCGAGATTGAGTAGTTTGAATCTTTGCATCTCTTCTCCAAAAAAATTGAACTTACGTCATCTATGAATAGAGGTACGACGGTTGGGCTTTGATGTCAAACGAGCGTGCGGGCGTTTGCCGTGCGGTCGCGGCGGACGGGTTTATCGCGTGCAAATAAAAGGGCGCGGGGACATTTCCAGCCCCCGCGCCCCGCTCGGAAGAATCCGCATAGACGGTTTTAGCTCCCGGTCGCCGCTTTTTGTTTTTGCTGCTTCTCGGTTGACATGCGCGCGCCGATCTCGTTGAGTTGCTGCTCGTTCAATACCTCGCGCGCCTTCGTGAACATCTCGCCCTCTTCCTCTTCGACGTGATGTTCGACGTTCTCACGCAATTCCATGATCATGTCGCTCCACTCTTCGCTGTCGGCGGGCGTCGCCTCCAACTCGTTGAGCAAATCCTTCACTTCCTGATGCTCCTCGTAAGCCTCCTCGGTGATGTCGCGCGTCTCGGCCGCCGCTTTGAGCGCGGGGTAGAGGATCGTCTCTTCGATATGCGCGTGGATATCGAGTTCCTGTTTCAACTGCGCGAACAACTGCTGGCGCGTCGCGGCATCGGTCGCCGGCTCGATCCGGTCGAACAGCGAAGAAACTTTGGCGTGATCGTTTTTCAGCAATTCAAAAGCGTCCATCTCTAACTCTCCCTTGCTTGAATATGTGCGTTATGTACCCAGACCTTGCACGCTTATCGAACGCGCACAGGCCACCCGCAGACAGTTGGAGCAAACACGATGCCAGCGCAAAGCGGTCACCCGCGCGCGCGCATTATTCTTTGTCGCGTTCTATGAATGATATTTAATGATTTGGGAGGGAGCGTGGGAAAAGTTGGTACGCCCGGTAGGAGTCGAACCTACGGCCTCTTGCTCCGGAGGCAAGCGCTCTATCCACTGAGCTACGGGCGCACAAAACTTACGGAGGGCGGTAACATAACATAGCCTGCCGCGCGCGTGCCAGCGACGTTGTTTGCTTGACACCGATTCGTGCGAGCGGCTATCACGAAACGTCGTAGAAAAGCCGGAGCGAGAAAAGTAACACGGAGAGAACGCAGATTATGATCGTCGTCAATCGCCAGCAAGCCGCCGTCATCAGGACGCCGCACGGGTCGGAGATACGCCCGCTCGTGGATCGCACCACGTCGGAGATCGAGTTGTGTAGTTTGGCCGAGGAAGTGTTGCCTGCGGGCGCGGCTGTCGGGCGGCATCATCATTTGGAGACCGAAGAGGTTTACTACCTGCTCGAAGGGCGCGGGCGCATGACGGTCGGCGGTGAGACGCGCGAGGTCACGGCGGGCGACGCCGTCTTCATCCCGCGCGGCTCGACGCACACGCTGGAAAACACCGGCGACGCCCCTTTGCGCCTCCTGCTCGTCTGCGGCCCTGCCTACAGCCGCGAGGATCATAGAATGGAGGGATGAGGGCGCAAGGGTATGGAATGAATGAAGAAATTACTCAAGCGAGTTAAACGTTCCTTTCATCCCTCGTAACCTCGCACTCATCCCTTTCCTTCGGCGTCTTCTCTGGTCGCGCCGGTAATCTGGCCGACTCCTTGCCCGGCCGTGCCGTCTTCGGTCTGGCGTTCGACGGCCGGGCGCGGGCGGTGTATGTCGCCCGTGTTTGAAGACGGGGCATCCCCGCCGTTTTCTTCCTGCAACGAGTTTCCGCGCTGCTCATTCTGTTCTGCCATGATGCTTGCTCCTCCGATTTTGTACGAGATGCGTGCGTTTAGAGAAACTTCCGCGCCCGCCGCCTTTAAGCGGGGCAATGGGCGTGCCTGCGGAAAGCAGAGGCCGGAGGTCAGAGGCTAGAGGTCAGAGGCTAGAGGTTAGACAAAACAGAACCGGCTTTAACTAACCTCTAACCTCTGACCTCTCGCCGCTCGCCTTTTGCTTTTTTACTTTTACGCGTCGTATGCTCGAAACTCTTGCGGGGATCAATTAACTGTCGAAAGTTTCGCATGGCCGAACAGAACCACTTCACGGAGTTTACACGTTTTCTCAGGCTTGAGGCCGAGGCCATCGCCGCGACCGCCGGGCGCGTCGGGCGCGCGGAGGTGGAGCGCGCCGTCGAGTTGCTGGCGTCGTGTGAGGGCAAGGTGGTCGTTTCCGGCGTCGGCAAGTCGGGCAACGTGGCACAGAAGATCGCGGCGACGTTGACGAGCACGGGCACGCTCGCCGTCTACCTGCACCCGTCCGACGCGCTGCACGGCGGACTCGGCATCGTCGCGCCCGCAGACATCGTCATCCTGATCAGCAACAGCGGCGAGACCGACGAGATACTCGCCATGCTCCCGTTTCTCAAACACAGGCGGTCGGCCATCATCGCCGTCGTCGGCAATTTGCGCTCGACGCTCGCCGCGCGCGCAGACGTTTGCCTCGACGCCTCTGTCGATAAGGAAGCCTGCCCGCTCAATCTCGCGCCGACGACGAGCACGACCGTCGCTCTCGCCATCGGCGACGCGCTCGCGCTGACCTTGATGGATTGCAAGAAATTGACGCCCGAAGATTTCGCGCTCAACCACCCGGCCGGGCGTCTCGGCAAGCGGCTGATGCTGCGCGTCGGCGACGTGATGCACGGGGGCGCGCAGAATCCGACGATTGCCTCGGATGCGCCCCTGCTGGAAGTGGTGCAGGCGATCACGCGCGGCGGACTCGGCGCGGTCAACGTCCTCGCGGCGGGCGGGCAACTGGCGGGCATCATCACCGACGGCGATTTGCGCCGCGCGCTCGAACGCCGTCGCCTCGACGATCTCGAAACGCTCAAGAGCCGCGACGTGATGACGCCCGACCCCGTTACGACTTCGCCCGACACGCTGGCCTACGCCGCGTTGCAATTGATGGAAGACCGGCCTTCGCAAATCTCCGTCCTGCCCGTCGTTGACGAAGCGGGGCGGTGCGCCGGGCTGCTGCGGCTGCATGACATCGTGCGAAGCGGAATCTGAACGACAGGCACGGCCGACGCGGAAGGATCAAGGATGGATAAGAAAAGAGCAGAGACACGGACGCTTTCGACACTACCGACGCTTTCGACGCTTCCGACACTTTCAACGCTCCCGGCACTTTCAACTCGCCCTCTATTTCACACCAAATTCAACACGCGATCACGCGCCCCTTTTGTCGTCGCCTTTTTGTTCGCGCTAAGTCTCTCCACAGCTACTGCGCCGTCCGGCGTCGTTCAGGCGATGCAGGAGAACACGCGGCCGCGCGAGGCGCGTGCGATCCCTGCGGGCGAAGTGGTCGTGTCGCTGAACGAGGGGCTTTTCAACGCGTTGCTCGAAGCGATGTTCACGCTGCCGAACCCGCCCACCTTCCCGCTCGCAGGGCGCGCGAACTCGTCTGCGGGCGGTGGTAAAAATTGCGCGAGCGAGATCGCCCTCGCGCGCGAGATGAACGGCACGCGCACGGCAGTGCGTTTTCAGGCGGGGCGCATCCTTGCGCCCGTCGCCTTCAGCGGCAGTTACGACGCGCCGCTCATCGGCTGTCTCAAATTTGAAGGTTGGGCGGAGACGAATCTCAACCTCAGCTTCGACGGCGCGAAGCAGGCTCTAACGGCGCGCGTCGAAGTCAAAGCGGTGCATTTGAAGAAAGTCCCCGCGCTCTTCGGCGACGGACTCACGGGACTCGTGCAGGACGCGCTCGACGCGCGCTTCAACCCGGTCGAAATCCTGCGCGCCGAACAACTCTCGGCGCGGCTGCCGATGACGAAGACGGGCAGCGGCGCGTCTTTGCGCCTGCGCGCCAGAGAGGTGCGCCACGAAGTCCTCGCGAACGAACTGCGCCTGCGGATCGTCTACGAGTTTGTGCGTGAGCAGTAGTTTAGATGTTCGCCGGGTTGTCGGGACTGTCAGGCCAGCACTCGCCGACTTCCGCGCTGCCGAGTTGGTAGGTGTTGATGACGCGCAGCGGCGGCGCGTAGACGTGGATCGTGATCATCCGTTGTCCGCCGTCGTCGGCGTTGCCGATGCGGTGTATGTCGGGCACGTCCGTTCCCGTCACCTCACCGGCGGAGCGCATGTGCGTCTCCGCATGCACGACCTCGCCCGCCTCGTCGAGAGCGAAAATCTCTTCCGCCATCTCGCCTTCACAGATGAGAATCGCGCCGTAAGAACCGTTGTGATCGTGGATGGAGGTGCGCTGTCCGGGCAGCCAGCAGAGGACGAGCGCCTCGCACAGTTCGTTGCGAAAGACGCGACGGCGCGTGTAGGTGTGCGGCTTAAAGACGAGGTGCGGGAGCAACTCTTCCGGCTCTAATTCCAGCCGCCGCAACAGCGCGTCGAGTTCGTGTTGCGTCGGCACGCCCGGCAGGGCGGCGAGCGTCTCGACGAGCGCGGCGAGCGTGAAGCGGTTTGCCTGTTCCGTTTCGGCCGCGTGTGCTGAGGCGGTCGTCTGCGTGAGATTCGTTGACATGCGCGCACTCTCTCTCTCAGGGGAACAAGTTGTGTGGTGGTTGCCGCGACAAACGGCGCGTCGGAAGTTTTACGACGAATGACGCGAGCAGTCAAATATAGCCGGACGATATTTGCGCGCCGGGCGCGTCTTAACCCTCGTGCGCGTAAGCGGCGACGGGCATGTCCACAACTTCCCACGCCGCATCGTCGCGCAGCAGTTTCGTCATCAACATGGCGTGGAAGAGGTGGCCGCTGCGTTCGGCGCGCAGGCGTCCGAGGAGGGGCATGCCGAGCAGCGCGAAGTCGCCGATGATGTCGAGAATCTTGTGGCGCACAAACTCGTCGCGCGAGCGCAAGCCCGTCTTGTTCAACATGCCTTCGGGCGTGAGCACGATGGCGTTGTCGATTGAGCCGCCGCGGATCAGGTTGGCGCGGCGCAGGGCTTCGATCTCGTCGGTGAAGCCGAACGTGCGCGCCGACGCGATCTCGCGCCCGAAGGCGTTCGCTTCGAGCGCGTCGAAACGCATGTGCTGCGTGCCGATGAGCGGGTGCGGGAAATCGATCATGCAATCGATCTCGAAACCTTCGCACGGCTCGACACTCATGCGCCGCTGGCCTTCGGCCACCGACACTTTCTTCGTCACGCGCAACGCAAGCCGCGTCGCCGGTTGCTCGACGACGCCCGCGCGCTCGATCAACTCGGTGAACGCTTCCGCCGAACCGTCCATGATGGGCAGTTCGAGGTTGTCCACTTCGACGTAGGCGTTATCCACGCCGCCGCCGCGCAAGGCCGCCAGCAGGTGCTCGACCGTGGAGAGCGTCACGCCTTTGCGCATCAGCGTCGTCGCATAACTCGAATGCGCGACGTGTTCGACCGTGGCGGGAATCTCGAAGTTGTCGAGGTCTGTGCGCAGGAAAATGTAGCCGGTGTCGGGCGGTGCGGGGAGCAAGCGCACTTGGACGGGGACGCCCGTGTGCAGCCCCAACCCGCTCGTCTCAACCGACGCTGCAATCGTAGTCTGTCTGATCAAAATGTGCGCGTTAATCCTTTCGCCGTCGAAGAGCAGGTCGAGGAGCGTTCTGCCGCATAACGACAATCACGGCAGCAACGCCCGTGCCGCGACCCCTGAGACTCAGGCAAGGCGCGCAAACAGCGTCAGTGCCGCCGCCGCCGCGTCGCGCACTGTGGCGCGGCTACCACACAAGCCCCGTCCCGACTGCGGCAAATGCGCCACACTCAAAAGCCGTCAATCGTGAATCGTAAATCGCGAATAGAAAGAACCGTTCTTAATCTATTGACGATTTACGATTCACGATTCACTGTTTTATCTTGTCACCCGTCAACGCTTCTCATATCATCCATGACAAATGCCGAGTAAAAAATCCGCCGCCGCAGCCGTTGAGACACCGCCCGAGCGCGTGTTTCTCATAGACTCTTTCTCGCACATCTTCCGCGCGTTTTTCGCGCCGATGAGCGGGCGCGTCGAACCTCTGACGAGCAGCACGGGGCAGGTGACGCAGGCCGTCTTCGTCTTCACGAACATGCTGCGTAAACTTCTCGCCGACGAGCAGCCGCACTATCTCGCCGCCGTCTTTGAATCCGAAGTGCCGACGTTTCGACACGAGATGGACGTTGGCTACAAGGCCAACCGCGCCGAGATGCCCGACGAACTCACGTCGCAGATTCCCTTCATCATGCGCGTCTGCGAGGCGTACAACGTGCCCATCCTGAGCGTCCCCGGCTTCGAGGCCGACGACGTGATCGGCGCGCTCGCCGTGCAGGCGGCGGCGCGGGGGCTGCAGGCCGTCATCGTCTCGAACGACAAGGACATGTGCCAACTCGTCAGCGATCCTCTGATCGTCTGCATGCGGCAGAATTCGCAAAACGTCAAACGCAAAGAACCCGTCCCGCCCATCGAATGGTGCGACGAGGCGTGGGTTGAGAACAAGTTCGGCGTGCCGCCCGCGCAGATCATCGATTTGCTCGGTTTGATGGGCGACGCGGTTGACAACATCCCCGGCGCGCCCGGCATCGGCGCGAAGGGCGCGGTTCAGATCGTCAAACAGTTCGGCTCGATTGAGAACGCGCTCGCACGCTGGGAAGAGGTGAAGCACAAGACCTATCGCGAATCACTGCGCGACAACGCCGACCTCATCCGGCAGTCGCGCGAACTCGCCACGATCAAAACCGACGTCAACATCAAACTCGATTTAGACCAACTGCGCGCCAAGCCGCCCGACCGCCTCGCCGCTTACAAACTTTTCCGCGAACTCGAATTTCAGACGCTCACGCGCGAGTTTGCCGACGCGGCCGCCGGGCTGGAAGGCTCGGAGACGCACGCGCGCCGCTACACGCGCATCACGACGCGCGAGGAATTAGACCAACTCGTACGCAAACTCTGGGACGCGGATCATTGGAGCTTCGCCGTCGCCGATTCGACCCCGGCGGGCGCGGGGCAGCAGGGCGCGAGCCGCGATCAGGCCGCGCCCACGGGCGTCGCCATCTCGACGGCCGCGCACACGTCCGCCTTCATCGACTTTGAGAACTTCGAGGGCGGCGCGGCGGCCGCCGTCGAACCCTTGCGCGACGTGCTCGCCAACGGTCTGCTCTCGAAGTCAGTCCACGATCTCAAACGGGCGGTCGCGCTGCTCGCGCATCTGGAGATAGAGATCGAGGGTGTGACGGACGACACGCTGCTCGCCGCCTACCTGCTCGATCCGATCCGCAGCAAGTACGATCTGGCAGACCTCGCGCGCGAAGCCGTCAATGCCGACGGGTGGACTGAAGAGCCGCTGGAAGATTGGACGGCGGCGCACTGGCGCGCGGCCGAAGCAGCAGACTTCACCGTGCAGACGGCGGACGTGCTCCACGGTCGTATACTCGAACAGGGACTCGAATCGATCTATACCGAGATCGAACTGCCGCTCGCGCCGCTCCTGCATCGCATGGAGCACGCGGGCTTACGCGTGGACACGCAGGTGCTCGGCGACCTGTCGGCCTTCTTCGGCGCGGAGTTGGAGAAACTGACGGCGCGTATTTACGCGGAGGCGGGACGCGAGTTCAAGATCAACTCGCCGAAGCAAGTCGGCGAAGTGCTCGAAGAGTTGAACATCAGTTCGGGGCGCAAGACCTCCACCGGACAAGTCTCGACCAACCGCGCCGTGCTCGACGAACTCGCCTTGAAGTACGAACTGCCGCGCCTCATCATCGAATACCGCGAACTCGATAAGCTCAAGACCACCTACACCGACGCGCTGCCCGCGCTGCTCGGCGCGGACGGCCGCATTCACAGTCAACTCAACCAGACCGTCACGGCCACCGGGCGTCTCAGTTCGAGCGAGCCGAATTTGCAAAACATCCCGATTCGCACCGAACTCGGCCGCCGCATCCGCCGCGCCTTCATCCCCGACGAAGGGGCGGTCTTTGTCTCCGCCGATTACTCGCAACTCGAACTGCGCCTGCTCGCGCACATCACGCGCGACCCCGTCATGCTCGACGCTTTCCAGAAGGGCGAAGACATCCACACGCGCACCGCCCAACTCGTCTTCAATGCTAAGACCAAAGAGGAACTGAAAGAGAAACGTCGCTTCGCCAAGATCGTCAACTTCGCCATCGCCTACGCCGTCGAACCCTTCGGACTTTCACAACGCGTCGGCATCTCACGCAAAGAGGCGCGGCAAGTGATCGACGATTACTACAAGACCTATCACGGCGTGCGCGAGTTCATGGACAGGATTCCCGAAGAGGCGCGCGAGAAAGGACTCGTGCGCTCGATCTACGGACGTATCCGCCCGCTCCCGACCATCAACGACCGCAACGGCCAAATCCGCGCCCGCGCCGAACGCGAAGCCATCAACATGCCCATACAGGGAACGGCGAGCGACATCGTGAAGATCGCCATGCTCAAGGTTGAAGATGCGCTCAGACGCGAAAACTTGCAGGCGCGACAGGTCATGCAGGTACACGACGAGCTGTTGATCGAAGCGCCCGCGGGCGAGGCCGAACAGGTCGTCGCGCTGCTCAAGCGCGAGATGGAATCGGCCGTCGAACTCGACGTGCCCCTCGAAGTCGAAGCGGGCACGGGCAGCAATTGGATGGACGTGAAGAAGTGAGCAGTGAGCGGTAAGCAGTGAGCAGTTAAAACTGTTCTCTTACTGCTCACTGCTTACTGCTTACCGCTCACTTCTTACTGCTCACTGTTATGTCTGAAGAAGAACGCCAACCAAAAGATGAGCGAGACGCGGGCGGCGGGCGCGTGGTGTATAGCCGTCTGCCTTCGGCGGAGGAAGCGGCGCGCGCGGAGGAACAGCGTCCGGCGGCGGCCACGGTCAGTTTACCGTCGTTCGTGCGCGAGCCGCTCGCGCCGACGCTCCCGACGCTCGTTATCGCGTTCGTGTTGCTCGTCCTCTTGGTCTTCGGCCTCGGCTATTTGAGCGTGAAAGAGGTCGAGTCGGTCAGCAGGGAAGTGCAGCGGCTCGATCACCAATCGGCGGATCGCACGGAGATGCTGCTCGACCTGCGCAGCGCGCTCACGCAGCTTGATAACGAAGCGCGCGAACGCGGCACGAGGGAAGCGGGCGGCGGCATCGTCAACCCGTTCGACCTGAAATTGCGGCGCGCGCGCGGCGAAGTGGAGAAGAAACTTTTTCTCTTTGATCACCTGCCCGTCGCCCAGACCGCGCCGGGGCAAACGTTTCGCGCCAACGTGGCGAAGTACATCGAGAGCACGAAAGACGCAGAGCAGTATTCACTCGAAGGCTACAAAAGTTTCCGCCCGGTGGAAGAAGGGATGCGCGTCCTTTTAACGCAGGTCAACCAGCAGCAGCAGCAGTTGGAGCGCGAGCGTCTGAGTCTGGCGGCACAGGCCGCGCGGCGCATCAGCCTGCTCAGGTGGATCGCCATGCTGTTCGGCGCGCTCATCGCGGCGGCGACGATCTGGGAAGTGCAGCGACGTTTCCGGCAGATGCGCCGGAGTCTCGAAGAGTCGCGGCGCGAGCGTCTGTTCAGTTCGCAAATGCTCGAAGGCATGGTCAGCGCGGTAGCGGCCATCGACGGGCGCGGCGCGCTGCGGAGCGCAAACGCGGCCTTCTTCCGTCTCTTTCCCGCAGCTTCCGTCGGCGCGCTCGTGCAGGACGCCTCGCCCGCGCCCGACGCGTCGAAGATGTTTGCGGCGGCAGTGGGCGGGGCGCGTGTGGAGCACGTGACGTATCACGGCCGCTGGACTTTGAAAGACGCGGACGACGAAGAAGGCACTTTTGAAGTCTACTCGTCGCCGCTCGAAATCGACGGCGGGCGCGGGCAGATCATGTCGCTCGTGGACGTGACGAAGACGGTCGCAACCGAGACCGAACTGCGCCACAAGGCGTCGCTCGCGGCCGTGGGTCAGGCGGCGGCGCAGGTCGCGCACGAGATCAAAAATCCTCTGGGGAGCATCCGCCTCGGCGTGGCGATGCTGCGCGACATGACCGGGCCGGGCGAGGCGCACGACACCATCGACCTCGTCGAACGCGGCATCGATCATTTGAACAAGCTGACGGTTGACGTGACCAATTTTTCGCGCGGGAAAGAATTGTCGCTCGAACGCGCGGACTTGCACGAACTGCTCGACACGAGCCTCGAACTCGTCTCCGAACAAATACGAGCCAAACGCGCGCCCATCGAACGACACTACACGTCCGAGTCGCTCGCAGGCCATCTCGACGCGGATCAACTGCGACAGGTCTTCGTCAACCTGCTCGCCAACGCGCTCGACGCAGGGGAAGAAAACTCGCCCGTCTCGATCACGACCGCGCTCGTCGCGCACCGACCGGGCGGCAACGGTTCGGGCGCAAACGGGGCGCACGCGCGCATCACCATCGCGGATCGCGGGCGCGGCATGGACGCGAAAACCCGCGCGCGCATCTTTGAACCCTTCTACACCACCAAAAAACGGGGCACGGGTTTGGGACTCGCCATCGTCAAAAAGATCGTGGAACAACACGGCGGCACGATTGAGGTCGAAAGCACGGCGGGCGAAGGCACGCGTTTCCACGTCGAACTGCCGCTCGCGCAACAGTAGATCGTCCCGCCCGAAATTAAGACTCACCGCCTTCCGCTCACGCTCAATCCGGTCGCAGACACTTTTTGTTCCCGTCGCTTGATTCTTTCCCGTCTGAAATTCCGCGTTAACAGATGAAGGAATTTATTGGACGCTTGATCCCGTAGGCGGGGCGTCGCACTTGGAAGGATGCCCGCCGCGACGGCAAAGGAAAGGATAACGACATGTTGAACAGGATTCGTAATTTTACGGCAATCGCCATTCTCTTCGTCTTGGGGCTTGCCGCATCGCCCGTCAACGCGGCCGAGGGTAAATCGAACAAGCCGACGCCGACCGGCGCGCCCGTGCTGTGGCGCGAACCGGCCGACATCTCCGCGCTCGATCTGCTCGCCGGGCCGGGCGGCGAAACGGCAAAGCCCGACCTCAGCAGCGTGACCTTCGTAGAGATCGTGACCGGAGGTTATTCGACCAAGTATCGCGTCCGCGACGGCGTGGGGCGCGAGTGGGTGGTGAAGGTCGGCAAAGAGGCGCAGCCCGAAACCGCCGCCACCCGCCTGATGTGGGCGGTGGGTTATAACGCGGACATCACATATCTCGTGCCGCGCGTGGAGATCAAAGGCAAGGGGACGTTTGAGAACGCACGGTTCGAGGCGCGACCGGCGGGCGTCGAGCGGTTCGGCGAATGGGAGTGGGCGCGGAATCCGTTCGTCGGCAAGCGCGAGTTCAAAGGGCTGAAGGTGCTCATGGTGCTGTTCAACAACTGGGATTTGAAGACCTCGAATAATCGCATCGCGCACGTGCGCGGGACGACCGGCGTGGACGAACTGCGCTACGTCGTCAGCGACCTCGGCGCGACCTTCGGCAAGACCGGCAACTTCATCAAGCACAACCGCAACGTGCCGCAGGACTACGCGAAGACGGATTTCGTCGAAGGCACTACGGCCGGCCAGAGAGTCTTGTTCGGCTACGACGGCAAGAGCAAGAGCGTGTTGGCCGACATCACGACCGACGATGCGAAATGGATCGGCTCGTTGCTCGCGCGCCTCAGCGACCGCCAAATCGAGGACGCCTTCCGCGCGGCCAACTACGGCGCAGAGGACGTGACGCTGCTGGCAGGTGAAGTGCGCTCGCGCATCAACGAGTTGGTCAACTTGAAATAACTCGACGCGGATACGATTTCAAGGAAAGGCAGATTTCGCCAAGTACCAAGAGGGGCGACTGTTAGTAGGTCACGGCGCGCGCCGTGACCTAC
>DASZEQ010000013.1:0-93896 GCA_035940695.1 Pyrinomonadaceae bacterium
AGAATTTCAGGCCGGGCTACTCAAAGACGGCGCGCCGCAGCCCTCCCACTAATCGAAACGCCCGCGCGTATGTTATCCTCCCGCGCGTCACTGGACACGCACCCGTAGCTCAGTTGGATAGAGCGTTTGACTTCGAATCAAAAGGTCGTAGGTTCGAGCCCTACCGGGTGTATCTTCATAGTCAACGGGTTAAGGGTGCTTCACTAAGCACCCTTTTCGCTTGCACCCGCAATCACACCCGCACACGGAGAGTCTTTCGTGATTCTCGCTTTTTAGCGCGCCCTGCTTCACGTTCCTTAACTCCGGCGAAGCCAATCCGGGGCGCGTGGCCTTAAAGCCGGGCGTCGTAGTTTCGTCCCGCCAGCGGGGCTGTTCATCCCATCCATTCGCGTCTCGTCACATTCTGCAAACCTTTCGTGCGCGGCGTCGTTCATGCCTGCGGAACTCGAAGACGTTCCCACATGAAATCAAGACCCGTAGACATCACATTCCCCAATAGGCCACGAAAGGTTGATAAAGATGAAAAAGAGTTTGCACCGCGTCGCAATTTCCCTCGTACTCTGCACACTGCTCGGCTCCGCCGCGCTCGCCGGTGGAAAGTCGAAGCAAGTGACTTTCACACAGGACATCAAGGTCGGAGATACGCTCGTCAAGAAGGGTGATTACGTCGTGACCTTCGACGAGAAGACCAACGAGTTGACCGTTCGTCGCGGCTCGAAGGTCGTCGCGAAAGCCGCTGGCCGTCTGGAAGAACAGAAGAGCGCTTACCCGGTGAACTATTTGACCGCGAAGGACAAGGAAAGCAATCTCACGTTGTCGGGCGTCCAGTTGGGCGGCAGGCTCGTCGTGGTCGGCGGTGAGACGGCTGCCGGTGCGACCTCCATTGCTCCGGCCTCGCCTCAAAATTAAGTTGCACAGGCGGCATGCGCTCCGCGCCCGTAAGCGATTGAGCGGGGCGCACGCCTCTCAGTCGAGAGTCAACGCGCCGCGCCGCGGCGTTCGCGCAATCTGCCGAACGCCGCGCTCGCGCTTTAGCGATTAGCGCGCGCGAACTCTCACGCTCCGGCCGCGCGCATTCAATTTGTTGAGGTGGTGCGCGCGCGTCTGCTCGCATGCGCGCGCACGCTTACCTTACGCCTGCGCCCTTACCAAGTTCTCGCGGCCGCCGACGCGAACGAATTTTGTCTCCGACCGGCGAAACGATTTTGGACGGCTCGCGTATTACCGTGTGCAGTTCCCGCAAAATTCAAGTTTGACCCCGCGAAAAGGAGAGCTTTACATGAAACGCAAGATCGCAGCAGGAAGCGTCGCCGTGGCACTCGTCGCTTTGAGTCTGGTCGCCGTCGCCGCTGTAGCAGCCAAGGCCGACTTCAGTGGCAAGTGGGTGATGGACAAAACGAAGAGTGAAGGCGTGCCCCCGACCATGGAACAGACCATGACCGTTACGCAGACCGGCGACAAGATCGAGTTGGAGACCAAGATCGTCGCGCCGCAGGGCGAACGCGTGATCAAGGACAGCTACACGGTGGACGGTAAAGAGACCGACTTCACCCCGCAAACCATGCAGGGCACGATGGGCAAAGGCAAGCGCACGGCCAAGTGGTCGGCGGACGGCTCGGCGTTGGAAGTGAGCGAGACGGCCACGCTCGATGGCCCGAACGGCTCGGACGAAGTGACGGCCACGCGCAAGTGGTCGCTCGCCGCCGACGGCAAAACGCTGACCATCGAGATGACTTTCAGCGGCGAACAGGGCGTGCAGAAAACCAAGCGCGTCTTCGTCAAGCAGTAACAACTTTCATCAACCCAAACGCGCGCACGAAAGCCCCGCCTGTTAAGCAGCGCGGGGCTTTCTCTTGGGGCTTCAAACGGAGACGGGTCAGCCGTCGCATAATGCGCGGACGCGCACGCGGTGTCCCTCGATGTCGCCTTCCCAGAGAGTTGTTTGGCCGCACTCGTGGCGTAGATACTTCCACAGCGCGCCGCGTTCGTATTCGTCCAAGTCGGCGGGAATGAGATCGAAGACGGCGCGCGAGGCGATGACGATCAACTTTCGTTTCGGGCGCGAGATGGCGACCGTCAGGCGGCGCGGTTCGAGCAGGAAGCCGCTCTCTGCGAGCGCAAACTCGCGGTCGGAAACGGTGGCCGAGAGAATGATCAATTCGCGCTCGCCGCCTTGAAAGCGTTCGACCGTGTCGATGGAATTCGCCAACTGCGGAAGACGCGCGCGCAACAGAGACTTCTGCGCGCGATGCGGCACGACCACGCCGATGCCGCCCTCGCCGCCGCACCCCAACTTCTCGCACGCCACCTCGGCCAGCGATTCGACCAGCACGGCCTCGAACTCGTTCGACTGTTGCGAACCGCGCTCGTCGTGTTCGATGACGACGAGCGCATGTTCGGGGGCGAAGGCCGCTCGGAGCCAGCCGTCCAACGCGTCGTCGGAAGCGATGCGTCGGCGGTTGTCCGAACGAAAGTTGATGCCGTCCTCCGCGTAGATGTGGCGTTGCAGGAAGCCAGCGATCTCCGCCGGGATGCGGAAGGATTGATCGAGGGCTTCGCTCTTGAAGCCGAGCGCGCGCAGGGTCTCGAAGATGGAGAGGTGCGGCTGCGCGCGTTTGAGGTCGCGCCGGCTCTCCCTGTCCCACGCGTGCGCGAGGATGGGCGGCATCTGTCGATGATCGCCGATGGCGATAAACTGGCCGTCGCCGCGCAGGAAAGCGGCGGCCGTCAAGGCTTCCGCGATGCCCATCTGCGAAGCCTCGTCCACAATCACGAGGTCGAACAACTCCTGCGTCCAATCAATCGCCTTGCCCTTCGACGCGCCTTTCTTGACGAGGTTATAAATTCCGCCCGGCGTGCCGCCGACCACCAGCAGCGGCTCTCCGAGCAGCATCGCCCACTGCTCGCCCGCGCTCAACTCGTCGCCCCCGTCGGCAAACAGACGTTCGACGCCTTCCGCCAACGCTTCGCCCGCGTCGTTGCAAATCTTCGCCACACGCAGACGCTCAAGCGGCGCGAGTCGCGCATTGCCCGCGCACGCCTGCGCCAGTTGCCGCGCGCCGCGCGCGATGCTTGAGAGCGCGATTGAACTTGCCGCATGCGTCTTGGCCGCGACGGCCACGCGAAACGGCCGCGCCGGGGTTGCGAGCGCGAGCGCACGCGCAAGCACCGCAAAGCCGAGCGTGTGGCTCTTGCCCGTTCCCGGCGGCCCCTGCAAAACAAGGACACGCTCCTGCAAGTAGCCCCCGACAACGCGCCCCTGCGCTTCCGTCAAACCGTGCGGAGCTTGAGCGCGCGAGGCGAGCGCGGCGATCTCCGCCGCATCGCGCAGACGCTTCGGCCGGATGTCGCGCCCGCGCTTCCCTTCCTCCGTGTTCGCCAGCCAGTGATAGAGATGATTCGACGCGGCGTGCCGGCAAGCGTCGAGAAACTTGTCGGCGTTGAGGTCGTCGGCCATCTCGTCAATCGTGCAGACCTCGCCCGCCTCCGGTTTGAAAGACCAGTGCGGGTAGCGAAAATCCGAGTTCTTAAAATTCATCGAGAGCAGGCGCAAGGCGACGCGCGCGTCGTCCAACGCTTCGACGACCGCGAGACGCCCGCGCACGAGTTTGCGCGCGGGCAGGAATTTGCCCGCCTCTCCAACGAGCGGATTCAAGACCACCCAGTCGCCTTCGCGGAAACGCAGCGCGGCCATGTCGGCCACGGTCAACGCCTCGCCGTCGGGCTTTGAGAAACTAAACTCCGCGCGGTCTTCACCGCCCTCCGTCCGCTCGTAAGCCTCGCAACGGACGACGAGCGTGCGGCCGCCCGCCGCGCGTTGTTCGGGCGGGAGCGAGAGGTGCAAGAGCAACTCCTGCATCTTCGCGTGGTGTTCGAGGTAGAGGAAATCTTCGAGCGCGCGATGCAGCGCGGTGGCGGCGTCGGCGTCGAGTTCCGTCCGGTCGAGTTGTGCGAGCGCGAGCGGTTCTTTCTCAACCTGCCGGTTCTTGTATTTGAAACTCTCTTCGATGAAGCGCAGCGCGCGGCAGCGTTCGATGGAGAGCGCGCGCACGTCTTCAATCGTCGTGCCGAGAAAGCCGCGCACCTGCGTGCGTTCCTGCGTCTGCATCTCCGGCGATTCCCTGAGCAACCCCCACGCGGCGTAGGCGTATTCGAGCGGAATCTCCGTGCCGAAGCGCGCGGCCGATTCAACCCACACGGCGCGCGACGCCTTCTCATCCGGCGCGGCGGCGACGAACTCGCCCGTCCCTGCGTCGCGCGCGAACGCACGCGTGTTGTCGAAGATGCGCGCGCGGAAAGTCTTGAGAAATTCGCGTTCACCGTCGCGCCATTCGAAGCCCATCTCGCGCGCGACTTCGTACAGGTTCTGGCAGACCGCGCCGAGGTTCAGACGCTCGCCGACCTCTTCCGCGAGAAATGAGATCATGCCCTGTGTCAGCGCGGGCGTCGAAGTCAACAGATCGTAGAAGGCCGGGATGGCGCACAAGGCCGCGAAGTGGCGCGCGAGCGCGTCGAGCAGAGAGCGTTGGCCGCGCCGGTCGTAGAGATAGATGTGGACGGGCGCGGAGTCTGAATCGGCCACGCGCGCAATCGCCGGGAGCAGGCGCGCCACCCACGCGACGAGAAGCGCGCGCTCGCTTTGCTCGTCGGGTCTGGTCGAAGTGTTCTCGACGATCTCCAACGAACCCGACGGCCCCGCGACGATGCCCGCCAGCAGGTAGACTTTATCTTCGAGATGGTCGCGCTCGGCGTCCACATAAACTTTGATGAGATTCGGATACTGCCCCTCGTCCGGCAGCGAACCCCAATCCGCGCCGAGCAGGTAACGCTTCGCTTCCGTATCACGGTCGAGTCTTTTGAGCGCGGCGCGCGCCCGCTGCGCGAGGACGGGCAGGCGGCTGCCGAGCGGCCAGCGCGCGCCGATGCGCTCAACGTCCGACTCTCTTTCGGGCGCGGGCAACATCCCGCCCTTGCCGTAATCCATCAGACGCGAAAGCTCGCGCGTCGTCCGCACGCCGACGCTGCGAAGTGCGCCCTTCTCCGTCGCCGTGAGTGAAGGAATGAGCGAGAGGTCTTCGCGTTCGGCCGTGTCGATGAAGCAGAGCGCGTTGTAAGGGCAGCCGTCGCAGTGTGCGCCGAGATGATAAGCGGCATCGGTGAAACCGCGCCCCGCGGCGCGCACGACATCCGAATCGGCGGCCGCGACGAGTTGCTCGATCTCGTCCAGATAAAGCGAGAGGTCGAATCGCTCGATCTCGTCGGGCGCAAGCTCCGAACCGCGCGCGGCAATCGCGCCTCTGAACGCGGCAGGCCGGAGACCGGCCGCACGCAACGCGTCGTCAAGTAGGCGCGCGTAAAAAGCGACTTGCAGGCGAAAGCCGACCGTCTCGCGGCGGCTCGCCTTGATGTCGATGACGGTCACGTCAACCGTGTCGTCGCCCATACCGTCCCCGTCGCCGTGACCCTTGATCTCGATGAGATCGGGATAGCCTTCGCAACTGCACCCGCCGATGCGCCCTTCGAGCCGCGCCTGATAGTAGAAAGTACGCTGTCCCGGCCTGTGCGACTTCAAAGCGGAGACGAAGGTCGCCGCCGAAGTGTTCTGCAAATTGCGAACGTCGGCGCGCGCGCCCAACTCCGCAACTTGGTCGCGTTCGAATTGCTGTCCCGATTCGGAGAGCAGCGGCGAGAGATTTTCAAAGCCCACGCGATAACGCGCGGCGATTTGTTTCGCTTCCGTGGGAAAGAGCGCGAGCCGCAGGTAGCGTTCGCAGCGATTGCGCGAGACGTACTGCGCGAGCCGGTGCGCGCCGAGCGTGCGCTCCGTGAAAATGTTTCCGTTGGGTTCGTGAGAGTCGGACATGCGAGGGGTCGGGGCGGACTTTCTTTCGACGGAGTTACGCTTGATGAAAACTGTGTGCGGTCTGCCGTGTCGAAACTAATGCGCGCCTATTTCTTCGGCCGCACCACGGTGAGCGTCGGCGTCTCCGTCCGCTCGACGGAGGCGAGAATCAGTTCCCGTAGACGGGCGTTGTCGTCTGTCGCGGCGTCGCTCGACAGAAGCTTTTCCAGATTGTCTTTGACCGGACTGTAGCTCACTTTGCGTTCAAAAAGGGCTGCGAATTCATCGGGCGCGAGTTGCCCTTCGAGCGCGCCGACTTTCTCCGGGATACATTTCAAGTTCGTCTTGAAGCTGCATTTCACCGCGCCCTCTGCGCCGCCCAAAGTCACCGCGCCCGCCACGCGTTCGCGCGCTGCGGCCGCCGCCTTGAGTTGTTCTTTGATCTCTTCCAGACGATCCTTGATGCGCTTCTCCTCCGCGTGCAACCCGATGTATTCGGAGACGAGCGATGCGACCTCCGCGTCGCCCGGAGCATCGGCCGCCTGCGCCCCTTGCGCGTCGCACTCGGCGCAGTACACGGCGTCGCGGCGCGTGATCGCCTCGTCCTGCGGGATCAGGCCACGGCAGAGCGCGCAGTCCACGTAGTAATTCTTCGCGCACGCGGGACACAGAATTTCGCCGTGCCGTGCAGCAACCGGCTCTGTCGCCGTCTCCAAACATTCGACGCAGAATTGCGGCGTCGTAGCCGGAGCAAAATGGCCGGACGCCTCCGTGCGGATTTTATCTTTGGCTTCCAAAATGGTTTTCTCCGGGATGAGCACGAGAAGATTATCGAAGTCGGACGCGCGCCGCGCGCCTGCATGCCGGGAATGCGCGTTCAAGGCTCGCGAGACTCTAGCAAAAGCCTTTTGTCTTGTCGAGACGAACGAACAACATCATCCCGGTCGCCGCCGTTCCGACGATACGGGGTAATCGACGGGCAACCCGAAGCCCCGTTTCCGGTCTCCGCGTGATGCAGACAAAAAAAGTGTTGACAATATTTCCTGTCGAGTTTATATATGTCTGGCGCGCAGGTAAAGCGAACTCTCTCTGCGCGTGAGAAAGAGACGAGAACTTCAATGTCGATGAACCGGACACATTCAAACAGCATAGCCGCCAGAGGCCGCAGGGCTTCGGGACTGACCTATGCCCGGCTGTTTAGTGAAGCCACGGGCTTTGCGGCGGTCGCGTGTCCGGGTTCGTTACCGACCTATCTGCCCGGCGGCAAACTCATGCGTAAAGGCGCGAATTCCACGATTAATCTCTGGAATTCTGATCGTCGGGTCAGTCTAATTTAAAAAGCGGGAGCGGCCTCCCGCTCCCAAAATCTCGAAAATAGTTTTAAGAGAATTGAAGGAGCGGGCTGGCTTCCCTGTCGAAGCCAAAAGCCCGCTCTTTTTGTTGTTTGATAACTGAATTGAATTTTGTACGGACGAGGGCGGCCGCGAGCGTCGCCTGAGATTCGGAGAAGCGCGTGGTCGCGAGTGTTTCCGGCGAAAGCGCGTCGCCCTTTTGCCCTCGTCTTTTACTTTTTACTTTATTACCGGGGCAGTTCTTCGAGCGTGTGTGGCTGAGCAGCAAAAGCACCTGACTGTAAATCAGGCGTCTGCGGACTACGTAGGTGCGAGTCCTACCGCACGCATCTCGCTGTGAGACGAAGGAGCATGGTGTAAGGGCAACATGGCAGTCTCCAAAACTGTCGCTTTCGGTTCGACTCCGAATGCTCCTGCCAACTTTCGCGGAGAGTACGCCAAAACGGTCTGGCTCCGGTCTTGAAAACCGGCGAGCGTGAAAGCTCATAGGGGTTCGAGTCCTCTACTCTCCGCCAACTCTCTACAACTTTCGGAGGCGTGCCGAAACTGGTAGCCGGAACTGTTTGCTAAACAGTCGGGCAGAAGCGTCCCGTGCAGGTTCAACTCCTGCCGCCTCCGCCAGAACCGGGGATGCAAGGATGAGTGATGAATAAAGAACCCTGCTCAAGACGGTTGCGTGCTTCCTGATTCGTCCCTTCGCCCTTCGCTCTCATCCCTTCAATTGAACCCGTAGCTCAGCGGAATGAGAGCGCAAGCTTGCGGAGCTTGAGGTCGCGCGTTCGAATCGCGCCGGGTTCTTTCGCTTTATTCCGGGGTCGTCTAAACGGCAGTGACGCCTGACTTTGGATCAGGAGATGAGGGTTCAATTCCTTCCCCCGGAGCTTTCTTTTCGGCCGACGTAGCCCAACGGGAGAGGCACTAGTCTTAGGAACTAGTCAGTAAGAGTTCGAATCTCTTCGTCGGCATTTACAAATCAAGCTGGAGTGGCGGAACAGGCAGACCGGGCGGCGTTGAGTGCGCCGAGAGAGAACGGTCTCGTTGTGGGTTCGAGTCCCACCTCCAGTATCGAGTTCGCGCGGGAGTGGCGTAAAGGGCAAACGCGTCAGTCTTAAAAACTGAACCTTCGGGGTTGTGGGTTCGAGTCCCACCTTCCGCATCCGGCGTGCGAGCGCGCGCGTAGCCCAATTGGCAGAGGCGGCAGTTTCAAAAACTGCACAGGTGAAAGTTCGACTCTTTCCGCGCGCACCAAATTTTACCGGGGGATGTATGCAAACTGGTCTGAAGCAACTTGATTTTCAATCAAGCGTGTGCGGGTTCGAGTCCCGCCATCCCCGTCAATTTTGCGTCGGCTGTAGCTCAACGGCAGAGCGTCGCACTGTGGATGCGAAGATGACGAGTTCGATTCTCGCCAGCCGACCCAACACTTTCCTTGCGGCGCGCCCGCGCAAGTCCGGTTCAAGCCGCCTGATTCTCGATCAGGAGAGCAACGGTTCAAATCCGTTACGCGCTATCGATGTTCACTTGGAACTGTGGCCGAGAGGTGAGGCACTTGCTTGTCAGGTAAGCCGATGAGGGTTCGAGTCCCTCCAGTTCCGCTTCCTTTTTGCGCGCCGCGAGCTATACGGGTGCAGCAGTCGCCTCTTAAGCGACGGAGACGGGGTTCGAGACCCCGGCGGCGCATATCAACCGGCTGCGCGGAAGATTTCCGCGCGGTCGTTCGAACGGGGTGTGGTGTAACGCTTGCATCCAAGTCTTGGGAACTTGTGGTGACAGTTCGATTCTGTCCACCCCGACCATTCACGCATCGTTAGTCTAGAGGCTTTAAGACGCGGCGTTGCCAACGCCGAGACGCGGGTTCAATTCCCGCACGATGCTCCAACTCTGCGAGGGCGGTTAGCTTAATGGAAAAGCGTCACGCTTCGAACGTGACCGATACGGGTTCGAGTCCTGTACCGCCCCCTCTCCGGCGAGAGTGGTGTAATTGGCGAACACTCCGGTCTTCCAAACCGGCGTCGCGGGTTCAACTCCCGTCTCTCGTTCCAAATTCTCGACGCGCATCCGTAGCCAAAGGGAAAGGCGGCAGTCTGCAAAACTGTCCAATGCGGGTTCGAGTCCCGCCGGGTGCTTCAGCTTTTACACGGCCGCTCACGCGTGCGGCTATTTCACTTAGAAAGGAGGTGACACACGGTAATGACGATCAACGGCAGAGTTCTTCTGCTCAACCAGACTTACGAGCCGCTCGGCACGGTCGGCGTGGCGCGCGCGATGGTGATGCTCTTCAACAACAGCGTGACGGTCGAGGAATGGGACGGCGAGCGTGTGCTGCGCACGCCGCGCGAAGAGTATCCCGTCCCGTCGGTCGTGCGGCGCAAGACTTACATCAACGTGCGTCGTCGCCGCGAAGCGTCGGGGA
Organism: Pyrinomonadaceae bacterium; assembly: GCA_035940695.1. GTDB lineage: Bacteria > Acidobacteriota > Blastocatellia > Pyrinomonadales > Pyrinomonadaceae > JAIVJZ01. The sequence goes on from DASZEQ010000013.1 coordinate 9,608, forward strand.
TGAAGCGTTTGCGAATTTACATTCGCGACAAGTATCGCTGCCAGTATTGCGGCGAGCGCAAACTGCCCGCGGCGCTGACGCTCGACCACATCTACCCGCGCTCGCGCGGCGGCGATAACTCGCCCGTCAACATCGCGACGGCCTGCCTCGAATGCAACAACCGCAAAGGCAGCCGCACGCCCGACGAAGCGCGCATGCCTCTGCTCACAACGCAGTCCGCGCTGCGCGTGAAATTGGAGCGCGTCGTTTTGTGCCACTACGCCGAGGCGCGACCGGAATGGCGTAAGTACCTCTTTCTCGACGAGGCCGTCGGCACGGCGGCCGCCGCACGCGAGGAGCGAAACACCGCCTATATATGAAGGGCGGGCGTGGCCCGCCCTTCATCACGCCTCGCGCGGGTGTCAGGAGATGTCAACCACCGGGTCGGGTAGCTGAGACGGATTAGCGTCGCGCTGAAAACGCGGAGAGGTTGGTTCGATTCCAACCCCGACCATCAAACGACGAGGGGAGAGAGTTTTATTGTGGTGTAACTCAACTGGTGGAGTGCTTCCCTGTTAAGGAAGAAGTTGCGGGTTCGAATCCCGCCGCCACAGCCAATTCGCACACGAGATAGCCGGTTAGCTCAGACGGGCAAGAGCGCCTCTCTTACAAAGAGGATGTCGAAGGTTCGAATCCTTCACCGGCTACCAAACTTTTTCGGGGCGTGTCTCAACCTGCCGGAACGCGACCGCGCGGGTGTGTGGAGAGACGAGGCGCGGCTTGCCTCACGCCCCGGCCAAATTTTCGACGACCTGTTTTACCAGAGCAGCGGCGACGTAGCTCCAACCGGCAGAGCGGCTGTCTCGTAAACAGCAGGTTGAGGGTTCGACTCCCTCCGTCGCCTCCACACACTTATAGAGAGACGGGGTCTGTAGCTCAGACGGACAAGAGCACTCGTCTTCTAAACGAGTTGGCGCAGGTTCGAGTCCTGCCAGACCCGCCAGAAGTTTTTCACGTTGCGGAGTAGCTCAGGAGGCCAGAGCATTCGCCTCATAAGCGAAAGTGCGCGGGTTCGAGTCCCGCCTCCGCAACCAATTTTTTCGCAGGTTGATTTTGGGATGGTAGCTTAATTCGGCAGAGCGACAGTCTTGCAAACTGTTAGGTGAGAGTTCGAGTCTCTCCCATTCCACCAAAATGTTGCGGCGTAGCTCAACGGCTCAAAGAGCGCTCGTCTTGTAAACGAGTTGATGCGAGTTCGAATCTCGCCGCCGCAACCAACGCGTCCGGCGCGGGGATAGAGCAAGGGCGGCTCCGTGGTCTCATAAGCCACGACTAACGGCAGGTTCGACTCCTGCCCCCGCAACCAATGTTCCGACTGTCACCACTTCTCACCCCAAGCAAAGGCGCACGGCTTCGGCCGCCCGGTTGCGGTCGTGCGCCTTCCCGCCTTCGATCTCATGTTGACCCGGAGCGCGAGCGACAGCGCGGCAGACTTTTAATCTGCGAGGTGCGGGTTTGAGTCCCGTCGGGTCAACCAACTTTTCGCGCGGAGTAGCTTAATGGCAGCAGCACCCGACCGATAATCGGGCGACGGCAGGTTCGATTCCTCCCTCCGCGATCACAACTTATCAAGCACGACGACAACCCGCGCCCGATTTGTTAAACTCTCCCCTGCTCCGACACTCTCACAGGAACGCCGAAAACTTCCGTGCAAATTTCAATTCCGGTTCCGCCCACCTTCAACTTCAAACGCACCGCCCTGAGCCACGGCTGGCGCGAGCTTCTGCCCTTCGAGTCTGACGAAGCGGGTTCGAGCGTCACGCGCGTGCTCGCTCTCGAAGGCGACGGCAGCGGGCCCGTCACCGTCCACATCACTTCGCACGACGGCGCGCTCTCGGTCAACACTGCGCGCCGCAAACTCGGCAAACGCGACACCGCCAAAATCACGCGCGACGTGCGCCACATGTTTCGACTCGACGACGAGATGAGCGTCTTTTACGAGACGGTCGCGGGCGAACCTAATTTCAGTTGGATTGTGGGCGCAGGCGCGGGTCGCCTGCTGCGCTCGCCCTCAGTCTACGAGGATTTGGTCAAAACCATCTGCACGACCAATTGCTCTTGGGCGTTAACGACGAAGATGGTCGAGGGGCTGGTCAATAATTTAGGGAAGCCGACGCCGGAGGACGGCCGGCGCGCGTTCCCCACGCCCGAAGCGATGGCCGCCGAGCCGGAGAGTTTTTATCGAGACATCGTGCGTGCGGGCTATCGCGCAAATTATTTCAGGGAACTGGCCGAGCGCGTCGCCTCCGGCGAACTCGACGTAGAGAGTTGGATGACGAGCGAGCTTTCGACCGACGATCTCAAACGTGAGATGAAGCGCGTCAAGGGCGTCGGCGAGTATGCCGCGGATAACCTTCTAAAACTGCTCGGCCGCTACGATTGCCTCGCGCTCGACTCGTGGGTGCGCGCCACCTTCGCCCGCCTTCACAACAAAGGCCGCGCCGCCGACGACCGCAAAATCGCACGCCACTACGCACGCTTTCAAGAGTGGCGCGGCCTCGCCCTCTGGTGCGACATGACGCGCGACTGGATAAAGGATGAGGGATAAGGGCGGAGAGATGAACGATGAGGGATAAGGGATGAATGAAGAAACTACTGAAGCGAGTTAAGCGTTCCTTTCATTCCTCATCCTTCATCCTTAGCATTGACGACGGGCACAGCGGTTCGACGGGACAGTCGGCGCACAGCGGCGTGCGGGCTTTGCAGACGGCGCGGCCGTGCGCGATGAGCAGGTGCGGGAAGATGATCCAATCTTTGCGGGGCACGAGTTCGATCAAATCGCGCTCGATCTTTTCGGGCTGTTCGTGCTCGGTCAGACGCAAACGCTGTGAGACGCGCGAGACGTGCGTGTCCACGACGACGCCGGAGGCTATCTGGAAGGCGTTGCCGAGCACGACGTTGGCCGTCTTGCGCGCCACGCCCGGAAGCGCGATCAAATCTTCGAGCGTCTCCGGCACACGCCCGCCGTGTTGCTCGCAGATCATCCGGCACGCGCCCTGAATCGCCTTCGCCTTGTTGCGAAAAAATCCCGTCGAATGAATGTCGCGCTCAAGTTCGGCGGGCACGGCGCGCACGTAGTCCTCCGCGCTCCGGTACTTTCCGAACAACTCAAGCGTCACGAGGTTGACCCGCTCGTCCGTACACTGCGCCGAGAGGATCGTGGCGATCAACAACTCAAGCGGCGTCGAATAATTCAGCGAGCAACGCGCGTCCGGGTAGGCGCGCTTGAGTTGATTGATAATCTTCCCGGCGCGCTTCTTCTCTTCGGCAGCAATCATAAAGAAAATTTGTCAGTCGTCAGTCGTCAACTGCCGGTTGTTCTTGGTTCGTAGTGGCACGGTTTTATCTGTCACCACTTTCTCGGGCGGCACGGACAACGGGCTACCGGCTACTGACGGCCTTCGCAATCTGCGCGGCGACGCGCGCGTTCTGTTCGAGCAGCGCGATGTTGGCGCGCAGCGTCGCGCCGCCGCTGCGGCCGGACATGCGCGAGAGAAGGAACGGCGTCAGTTCGCGGCCGTTGACGCCTCCGCGCTCCGCTTCGGCGAGAGCCGCTTCCAGAGTTTCGTCGAGCAAGGCGGCCGGGACTTCGCTCGCCGGAGGCACGGGCACGCAGACGAGCAGCGCGCCGTCTTTCCCTAGTTCAAACTGCGCGCGGGCTATCGCGCCCACTTCCTGCGGCGTGTCGGCGCGCACGTCAACGGGCAGGCCGCTCGTGCGCGTGTAGAAGGCGGGCAACTCGTCGCAGCCGTAGCCGACGACGGTGATGCCGTAAGTTTCCAACCACTCGCGCGTGGCCGGAAGATCGAGCACGATTTTCGCGCCGGAGCAGACGACGACGAGGCGCGCGGCGCGCGCCAGTTCCGGCAGGTCGGCCGACACGTCGGGCAATCGGCCGCGATGCACGCCGCCGATGCCGCCAGTCGCAAAGACCTCCAAGCCCGCACGCTCCGCGATCCAGATCGTCGAGGCGACGGTGGTTGCCCCGTCCCAACGGCGCGCGGCGGCGACGGGCAGGTCGCGGCGACTTATCTTTTTCACGTCGCCGCTCGTGGCGATGTGTTCGAGTTGAGTCTCGTTGAGGCCGACGCAAAACACGCCGCCGAGGATGGCGATGGTGGCGGGCGTCGCGCCCTCTTCGCGGACGATCTGTTCGAGCCGCCGCGCGGTTTCGAGATTCTGCGGGCGCGGCAGGCCGTGTGCGATGACCGTGGATTCGAGCGCGACCACGGGACGGCCTGCGCCGAGCGCCGCTTCGACTTCGCTGCTCAGTTTGAAACTCGTCATGCGACTTGCTACGGCCTGCCTCCCTGCGGCGTCGACGACGCGGGCGGTTTGACGATCACGGCCGGGACGTTTTGCTCGCGCACGAGTTGATTGAAAGCCGGGAGGTCTGTCTTCAACACGGCCTCCAGTTTTTGCAACTGCGCGTTGATCTTCGCCGTGAGGTCTTCGTAAACGGCGTAAGACTGTTCGGTCGGCGCGCTGTCCGCGCTTGAGACGACGCCGCCGAGCGCGGCCAATTTGTTGTTCAGGCGAATCGGGTAGTTGAGCGGGTCTTGGCTGCTCTGGTTCTTCGTCTGGTACAACTCCTCTTCGACGGCGGTCATTTTCCCGTTCAGAGATTTCGCCGCGTCCGAGATGGTCTTGAAGTTCGGCTGACCCTGCACGCGTTTGAGCAAGTCGTTGATCTGCGCGCGCGCCTCGCGGATCGAGATGATCGCGTTGTGCGTCTCGGTCAGTTTGTCGCGAATCTTCAACTGCAAGTCGAGTTGACGCGCGAAGTCCGCGTCGGTAGTCGTCAGGCGCGGGTCTTTGCGCACCTCGAAAGTTTCGGTGTAGGTCTTGCCGTCGGCCGTGAGTCTGACTTGATAGCGACCGGGCGTGATGAGCGGCCCCGTGACGCTGCCCACCCACATGATCATGCCGGGGAAGCGCACGGCGTCGTCGTAGCGCATGTTCCAGATGAAGCGATTCAGACCAACCTCGGTGGTGACGCGCGCCGCGCCCGCGCCGCCACCCGCGAAGAACGAAGACTCCTCGCCCGAAGCGGCTTGCGGTTGTTCGGGCGGCGTCAGCACGGCCGCGCTGCCGGGCACGGGAGAAGGTTGCGGCGCGGGCGCTTTCGCGGTGAACTTGCGAATCGTCTTGCCGCCCGCATCGAGAAATTCGAGCACAACGTCCGTCGTCGGCTTCGACTTCAGATAGTAATAGACGACCGCGCCGCCCGGCGGATTGCTGCCGATGGTGGCCGTCGCAGGGAGCGTGCCGCCGCCGCCTCCGGGCATGCGATACGGGTCTTCGGGCTTGAAGAGGCGCGTCTCCATCGCGCCCGCGCTTGCGCCGCCCCTGTCCATCAATTGATGGAGCACGGCGAGATCGTCGAGAATCCAGAAGGAGCGTCCCTGCGTGGCCGCCACCAGATCGCGCTCGCCTTTGTGGACGGCCAGATCGGTGATGGGGACGAGCGGCAGATTGTGTTGCAAAGACTGCCAACTCTCGCCGTCGTTGAAAGAGACGTACATCCCCGTCTCCGTCCCGGCATAGAGCAAGCCGCGACGGTTGGGGTCTTCGCGGATCACGCGCGTAAACGTGGTGTCGGGGATGCCGTTCGTGATCTTCTTCCAAGTCTTGCCGTAGTCGTTCGTCTTGTAGAGGTAGGGGCGAAAGTCGTCGAGTTTGTACATCGTCGCGGCGACGTAGGCGGTCGCGGCATCGTTCGGCGAGGCGTCAATCGAGTTGATCTGAATCCATTCGGGCATCCCCTTCGGCGTCACGTTATCCCACTTCGCGCCGCCGTCGCGCGTGACGTGGACGAGGCCGTCGTCCGAACCCGTCCAGATGACGCCCGCTTTGACGGGCGACTCGCTCACCGTGAAGATCGTGTCGTAATACTCGACGCTCGTGTTGTCTTTCGTGATAGGGCCGCCCGAAGAACCTTGCTTCGTTTTATCGTTGCGGGTGAGATCGGGGCTGATCGCAGTCCAACTCTGGCCTTCGTTCGTGGATTTGAACAGAATGTTTCCGGCCGTGTAGAGCGTGCCGTAAGGAGATGTGTCGTGCGGCGAAAAGAGGATCGGGAAATTCCACTGGAAGCGATACTTCATCGCCTCCGCGCCCGCGCCCATCGGGTTGTCAGGCCACACGTCGACGTTGCGTAGTTGTCCCGTGCGATGATCGTAGCGCGTGATGTAACCGCCGTATGAACCGGCAAAGACGACGTTGGAATCCTTTGGCGAAGGGGCTATCCAGCCGGACTCGCCGCCGCCCACGTCCCACCAATCGCGCTCGGTGATGCCGAAGTCGGTGTTGCGCGAGGCGATGCGCACCGTCGAGTTGTCCTGCTGCGCGCCGTAGATGTTGTAGGGAAATTGATTGTCGAGCGCGACGCGGTAGAACTGCGCCGTCGCCTGATCCTGCTCCGACCAAGTGCGCCCGCCGTTGAAAGAGACGTTTGCGCCGCCGTCGTTCGAGTTGATCATGCGCTGCGCGTCGTTGGGCGCGATCCAGAGGTCGTGATTGTCGCCGTGCGGCACGGAGATGGATGTGAACGTGCGCCCGCCGTCGTTCGATTTGTAGAAGCCCGTGTTCAGCACGTAGACGGTGTCGGCGTTCTGCGTGTCGGCGTAGATGCGCGTGTAATACCAAGCGCGCTGGCGCAAGCTTCGCTGCTCGTTCGTCTTCGTCCACGTCCGGCCGCCGTTGTCGGAACGGAACACGCCGCCGTCTTCCGCCTCGACAATCGCCCAGACGCGTTCGGGGTTGACGGGCGAGACGGTGATGCCGACCTTGCCGACCAGTCCGCGCGGCAGACCGGGGTTGCGCGTGATCTCCGTCCAAGTGTCGCCGCCGTCGGTTGACTTGAAGAGGCCGCCGCCCGCCCCGCCGCTCTCCAAACTCCAAGGCGTGCGCAAGACTTCCCAGAAGCCCGCATAGAGGATGTTCGCGTTCGACGGGTCGAGCGTGAGATCAATCGCGCCCGCCTTGTTGCTGCGGTAGAGAATCCGCTCCCAAGTCTTCCCGCCGTCCTTTGAACGAAAGACGCCGCGCTGCTCGTTCGGGCCGAAGAGGTGGCCGAGCGCGGCGACGTAGACGATGTCCGGGTTGCGCGGGTGCACGCGCACGCGCCCGATCTGTCGTGTGTCTTCGAGGCCGACGCGCTTCCAAGTCTTCCCCGCGTCCATTGATTTATAGACGCCGTCGCCGTGCGAGACATTGCCGCGCACGGGCGACTCGCCCATGCCGACATAGACGACGTTCGGGTCGGATTCGCAGATGCCGATTGCGCCCACCGAGCCTGTGCCGAAGACGGAGTTATCGGTGATCGGTTCCCAGTTTGCGCCGCCGTCGGTCGTCTTCCAGACGCCGCCGCCCGTCGCGCCGAAGTAGTAGACCATCGGCTGCGTGGAGACGCCCGCCACGGCCGTGACGCGCCCGCCGCGAAACGGGCCGATGCTGCGCCACTGCAAGAGCTTGAGCGGGTTGGAATCTGTGGCCTGCGGTGATGGCGTCGTTTGCGTTGGCTGCGGCTGTTGCGCTCTTGCCGAAATGAAACCGGCAGCAATGAACAGGGCAACCGTGAGGATTTCGACGGTAAACGAACGGGCTGACGTGTATCTTGATTTTTTGTTGGGCAACATGGATTTAGAGGAAAGTCGGCGTTTGCATGTCCTGAAGAAACTAACTTTGCGACCTCTGATGGCGACTCAAGCACGTCTGATTTCAACTCTGACAGGTGCAACGAAGTGACTTCGACACCGTGGCAAGTTACTTTGAGGCGTGCCGTTGAATGATCTTCAATTTCCGCTCGCCGTCGAAGCGGCGGGCTTCAAATGCTTGTCGAACCACTCCAACTGGCGGCGGACGAGATCGATCTGGTGATTGGGTTCGGTGATGCCGTGGCCTTCGCGCGGGTAGCGGACGAAGACGGTTTCGACGCCGCGCTTGCGCAGGGCGCGATAATACTGTTCGGCCTGCGCGATGGGAACGCGTCGATCCTGCTCGCCGTGCGTGATCATCAGCGGCGTCTTGACGCGGTCGGCGTAACGCACGGGCGACCACTTTTCATAAACTTCGCGCGCCGTCCACGGAGTGCCGCCGAAGCCGTACTCCATCAGGCCGGGGATGTCGCTCTGCCCGTGGAAACTATACCAATCGCTGATCCCGGCGTGGCCGATGGCGGCCTTGAAGCGGTCGGTCTGCGTGATGACCCAGAAGGTCATGAAGCCGCCGTATGAGCCGCCCATCACGCCGAGCCGTTCGGGGTCGGCCAAGCCCGACTTGACGAGTTCGTCCACGCCCGTCATCAAGTCTTGATAATCCTTGCCGCCCCAGTCGCCGACGTTCGCCGTCGTGAACTTCTGGCCGTAGCCGGTCGAGCCGCGCGGGTTCGGCAACAGCACCGCGTAGCCGTTAGCGGCGAAGATTTGCGCGCGCGTGTTGAGGCCGTAGGCGAACTGGCCGTAAGGCCCGCCGTGAATCTGCAAGATGAGCGGGTAGCGTTTGCCCTGTTCGTAGCCGAGCGGCTTGACGAGCAAGCCCTCGATCTCCAACCCGTCCGGCGCTTTCCAGCGCACAACTTCCGTCGGGACGAGCGCGAAATCTTTGATGTGCGAGTTGAAGTTCGTCAGGCGTTGCGCGCCCGCGCCCGTGCTCGACGCGACCCAGATGTCGTTCGGCGTCTTCGCATCGTTGAAGGCGAAGGCCAGCATGCGCCCGTCGCGCGAGAGGTCTACGCCGGAGTATGCGCCCTTGCTCTGGAAGACGGCTTGCGGCGGCGCGCTGCCCGCCAGCGAGATTTTCAACAACTGCCCGTAGACGCCCTCCGCGCCCGCCGCGTACAACGCCGCGCCGTCCGGCGACCACTTCGGCGCGCTGTTGACGGAATCGTTGTACTTGCCCGTCAGGTTGCGCGGCACGGCAGGAGACGCGGCGTTCGCGTCCGCCGCCGTGACGACGAGGTCGATCTTTCCCGCCCACGAGTTGGGGTCGTCGTTCGAGAGATAAGCGATCCATTTTCCGTCGGGCGAGAAGCGGGGCGCGTAGTCGGGGCCGGGGTTCGTGGTGAGTTGGCGCGGCGCGCCGCCCGTGGCGGGCGCGACGAAGAGGTCTGTGTTGCGTTCGTCGGAGATGTCCGTGTAGGCCGACTCCTGCGAGCCGCTCTTGCTCATCGTGTAGGCGACGAAGCGGCCGTCGGGCGACCACTGCGGGTCGGCTACGGTGAACGAGCCTTCCGTCACGCGTCGCTTCTCTTTCGAGTCGAGATTGATCGTCCAGAGGTGCGAGTAGATGAAGCCGCTGTCAACGACGATGGCGTCGAATTTATCCTTCTTGCGCTTGTCGCGTTCGGCCTTGTCCTGCGGCGTGTCGCGCACGACGTAGGCGAGCAGCTTGCCGTCGGGCGACCAGCGAAACTGCGCGACGCCCGCTTCCTCTTCCGTCACGCGCTCGGCCTCGCCGCCCGCCACGGGGATGACCCAGATTTGATTGCGCGGGGCGGCCGGGGCGTCCGGGCGCGGGGCGTCGCGGTTGGCGAGAAAGGCGATGCGCTTGCTATCGGGCGACCATTGCGGCGCGTTTTCGCCGCGCTCGCCGTTCGTCAATTTGTAAGACGCGCCGCCCGCCGCCGGAAGGATGTGGATGTGCGTGTCGCGCCGGTTCTCTTTCTTGTTCCACTCGCTGACCGTGAAGGCGATCAACTTGCCGTCCGGCGACCACTGCGGCGCGCCCACTTCCTGCAACGCGAGCGCGTCCTCAATCGTCAGCTTCTTGTCCTGCGCCGACGCCGCCCCCACCGCGCCGAGCGTCAAGGCCAGCGCCATCACCCATACATGCACCGTCGCACGTCTCATCGTTTTGCTACCTCGTCTCCTGATTTGCGAGCAAGCGTATACGGAACACAGGCCGTAGCAGTTTCCACATTTGTGACTTGGATACCTCGCGGGGAAAAGCTATTTATAGCGCATCCCACTAGGAAATGCTCGAAAAATCTTTTAAGCTCGGCGCGCATTTTTCAACCCGCGTGCATCATCGAGAGGCTCTTGCATTCATGTCGAACATCATTTATCGCGCGGTGCGCGAGGAAGAGATTCCGGCCACGCTCGACCTGTTCCTCGAAGCCGTCAACCACCTCTATCGTCACCATAATCTGGAGATGTCGCTGCCGCCCCGCCCGGCCGTCGAAGTCGCTTACCGCCACATCTTGAAGACGGGAATTTTCCGCGTCGCAGAGACCGACGGGAGGATCATCTCGATCTGCCACGCGGTCGTGCGCGATGCGTTGTGGTTTCTGTCGGGTTTCTGGACGAGACCGGAACTGGCGGCGGGCGGCGTCGGCGGCCGACTGCTCAGAGAAGTGTGGCGGGAGGGCGAAGAAGCGGGCGCGCAGAAGTTTTTCGTCTGGTCGTCAATGGATCAGACGGCGATTGCGAGTTATCTCAAGACAGGGATGCTCCCCGGTTATCAAATCTTCACTTTCGCAGGCCGACCCGCCGCCCTCAGCGATGTGCCCGCCGCGCCCACAGGCTACACGGTCGAACCGCTCTCGCTCGAAGCGGCGTGCGGCATTGACCGGGAGGTGCGCGAGACGCGGCGCGAAGAGGATCACCGTTTCTGGCTCTCGGAAGTTAAGCTCGAAGGGCGACAGGTGAGACACGGCGGGCGTCTCGTCGGCTACTACTATTTCAAGGGCGAGACGTTCGGCCCGGCCGCTTGGATGGAGGCGGGCGGAGCGGAAGCATTGTTGACGCTCGGTTGTAGAGAAGCGGCCGCGCAGTCGGAAACCATCTCGCTGCGCGTGCCGGGCATCAATCACGACGCGATCCGTTTCGCGTTCAAGCACAATCTCCGCCTGAGCGGAGCGACGGCGCACCTGTTCACCTCCGCGCCGTTCGGCCGCATGGAACGCTATCTCCCCTCCGGCCCTTCGCTCTTCTAAATCGGCCTTTTCTAAATCGGACTCGTGAAATTTACGGCACGCGCGTTTTTTCGGGGGGCTGCAATACGGGGTCGTATCTTCTACGCGGGCGACGCGGGGCGGGCGGCTCTGTTTTCTTGGCCTCGTCCACCTTGTTAACCTCTTTTTGTCCCGCCGCGCCGTCCTGCTGTCCGGCGTCGCTCGGCTGCGAATCGTCTTTCGGCTGTGTCATACGGTGTCCACGCTTTCCGGTGCGACGCCCGACGGCGCGGCGGCGACGCCTGACGCGGCGGCGCGTCTGTGTTGCGTCGCCCGCAGTAGTAGTAGTTGTTGTTGTTGCTGCCGATGTATCGGCCGCCACGTGGCTGGCCGTCGCGCCGCTTGCCGTCGTGATCTCCGTGGGGAATATCACAAAAGAGAGCATCAGAAAAATCTTTAGTAAACCTCTCGACAACGCTTCGACTCCCCTCTTGAAACTGAACTACGGACGGCGTCCGGCAAGTCGCCGCTTGCCGAATGTGTGCACGCCAAGTTGAAACTCTGCGAAATAGTCTACTGAAATGATGACACAGCCGCAATGATTTTAGCCCGCCAAGGCTTGACTAAGAAGCCGAGAAAGTTTACTTTGAGCCTGTCTTCTAAGTTGTCGAGCCTTCTTGAAAGTTTCACCTTCATCAAGTTCAAACAACATAGTCGCATCCCGCGCCTTCCGGTCGGAACTGTAATTTAGGCGACACTGGCGGGCTTCTAATTTCCGTTTACAAATTTTGCGAGAAGCTCCGGCTTCTTTAAACAACGTACGGTTGGATGACGGTTCAGGCTAGAACCGCCGAGAGCCGAATAGAAATCCCTCGCCGGATGTCGTAGCCGAAGTTATATCTTCGTCTCGCATGCCACCTTTCAGTGGATTGTGATTAGTCCGAGGGTTTCGACCGCGTTACTTTCCCGACGATATGAGCAAATCCAGTCTTCCCGATCCGGGACTGCCGCCAGACAATTTATTTCAACTACAGCCGCCGAAGCGTTCTTCGACGTGCGCCGTTGCGTGCCGGGTTTCGATCAGGCCGACCAACGCTCTTGCGCGCGCGAACGCGGTCAATCCGGCGTCCGTGTGAATTTTTCCGTCGCTTTATCGAGGCGTCGTTTCTATCGCGCAAGCCACCGCTTGACCCGTACCAGTCTAAATCGTTTTTCACCGAGGAGAAGTTACAGATGAGTTGGAGACAACGTACCCCCCTGCTTCTGATCGCCAGTCTGGTTTTACTAGGCACGGCTCTGGCAGTTTTGCCCCGTCTTAGTAATAAGGCTCAGGCCGTGCAAACCGCACCATCAGCGCCTGCGGCCGAATTGATAGCGCAAAACAGCGTCCCCGAAGCAACGACAAATGCTACGGTCGCGCAGGCGGCGCAACCAGCAGCCCCGGCAAGCGTGCCGAACTCGGTCGTTGTGCCCGAACGCGCCGCGCCGCAGACGAAGGCGAAGACGCCTCAGAGTCCCGCGCAGCCCGTCGAAGCGCAGAAGGCGCAAGCCGCGACCGAGGCGACGGAAGTTGCCGCCGGAGACAGCGGCGTGGCCGCGGGCGTCTCCGAAAAAGATTTGAAAGCGGCGCGCGCCCGCAGCGCGAAGGCTGCGACGAGCATGGTGAAGAAAATGAACGCCGCCGAACTCGCTGCGGTGCACGTCAACAACCGGCGCAACCCCGTCAAGCCGAGGGTCGCGCCCGGCGAGCGTTTCGACAAACCGGCCGAAGCGATGAGCTGGTACTTGAAGAAACGCCTCCCCGAAGGCGAGACGGAACTTCCGGTCGAGCGTTATTTCACCGCGCTCGCCAAGATCAAAAACATGCCGCAGTTTTCGACGGCATTGAATAAAGTCGTCGCGGCGAAGGACACCCGCATGGGCAAGTCGGCCGAGACGCAGAAGTCGGCGGGCAAGAACGCGCGCGACGCGCAGCCTAACCTCGTCGGCGACCAGCAAGGCGGCGCGCTCGGCACTTGGGAAGACATCGGCCCCGGCAACGTCGGCGGCCGCTCGCGCGCGCTGCTCGTCAACCCCGTAGACCCGAACATCATGTACACGGCGGGCGTTGCGGGCGGCATCTGGAAATCCACGAACGCGGGCGCGTCGTGGGCACCGCTCGACGACTTCATGCCGAACATCGCCGTCACCTGCATGGCGTTTGACCCCGACAACCCGGACATCATCTGGGCGGGCACGGGCGAAGGCTTCTTCAACGCCGACGCCGTGCGCGGCGCGGGCATCTTCCGCTCCACCAACGCGGGCGCGAACTGGTTTCGCCTGCCCGCCACCAACAACATCAACTTCTTCTTCGTGCAAGACCTCGTCGTCAGCCCGGCCGACTCGAACCACATCTACGCCGCGACGCGCACGGGCGTCCACCGCAGTTTGGACGGCGGCGTGACGTGGACGAATGTTTTGGCCTCGAACGCCGCGAACGGCGCGAACGGCGCAATGGACTTGGTGATGCGCACGGATCAAGCGACCGACTACATCTATGCCTCGCTCGGCACGTTCGCGCAGGCGCACATCTGGCGTAACACCGACGCGGGCGGCGCGGGCGTGTGGACTGACGTGTACACGGAAACCAACATGGGTCGCACCTCGCTCGCCATCGCCCCGTCGAACCAGAACGTCATCTACGCGATGGCCGCCTGCAACGGCACTGGCACGGCCACCACCTGCGGGCCGGGCACGAACCCGAACTTCCCCGCCTACAACTACGTTGACGGTCTGCTCGGCGTGTTCCGCTCGAGCGCAAGCGGCGACTCCGGTTCGTGGACGGCGCAGGTGCGCAACAACAGCCCGAACATTCAGGACACAGTGCTGCTCTCGAACCCGGTCAACGCCGTGCTCACGCAGTGCGGCATCGGCACGAGCCAGTACATCAATCAGGGTTGGTATCACAACCAACTCGGCGTTGACCCGACCGACGAGAACAAGGTCTGGGCGCTCGGCACGGATACGTTCCGCTCCGACAACGCGGGCGTCAACTGGGGCGTCGCCTCCTACTGGTGGTTCCAAGGCAACGGCACGCCGCCCAACAACGGCGACCCGCAACTCGTCCACGCCGACAACCACCAGATCACTTTCCACCCGCAATACGACGGCACGACGAACCAGACGATCTACATCGCCAACGACGGCGGCATCTACGAAACGGACAACGGCAAGACCGGCAACGTCGGCTACGCCACCGGCACGACGCCCTCCGGCGGCTTGGTCACACCGACCAGCCCGATCTGCGGTAACGAGTTCACGCCCGGCGGGTTCTTCACCGTTCCCGCGCCCGTGATCTGGGGGCCGCTCAACAACGGCTATCAGGTGACGCAGTTCTACCACGGCCTGCCCTACCCCGGCGGCGCGACCTACTTCGGCGGCACGCAGGACAACGGCACGAACCGTGGCACGGACGCTTCCGGCCCGAACGCGTGGCAGCGCATCAACGGCGGCGACGGCGGCTACGTGGCCGTCAATCCTGTGAACACGCAGCAGATTTTCGCGGAAACGACCGGCCTCTCGATCAGAAGATCTGACAACGGCGGCGGCTCTTTCGTCACCAAGACTTCCGGCATCTCCGGCGACGTATTCCCCTTCATCACGGTCTTCAGGATGGATCCGAACACCCCGACGCGCCTCTGGATCGGCGGCCGCTTCATGTGGCGCACCGACAACTCCGGCGACACTTGGGTGAGAACGAGCAACGCGCAGCAGACCGGCGGCTCGATCACCGCAATGGCTATCGCGCCGGGCAACTCGAACCTCGTCATCAACGGCGCGGCGTCCGGTCAGCTTCGTCGCACGACGACGGCCACCACCCTCACCGCGGCGAGCGTGTTGAATACGGTGTGGGTGCAATCCTTCACGCCGCGCGGCAACGGCAACGGCACGATCTCGTGGCTCGAATACGATCCGCAGAACTCGAACAACGTCTGGTGCACCATCTCGACCTTCAACGGCGTGGCTAACGCCAACGGCACGAGCGCGGGTCACGTCTTCAAGAGCATCGACGGCGGCGCGACGTGGACGCTGGCCGACGGCACGCAGACGGCCAACAACCCGAACGCCATCCCCGACATCCCGGCGCACAGCGTGACGGTTGACCCGACCAACTCGCAGCGCATCTACGCCGGCACAGACCTCGGCGTCTTCGTCTCGCTCGACGGCGGCGGCAACTGGTACAAGGAAGTGACGGGCTTCGCTAACGTGCCCGTCGAGACTCTGACCGCCGAGACCAGCAACGGCAAGACGAGACTCTTCGCCTTCACGCACGGGCGCAGCGCATACCGCGTCACGATCTCGTCCTCCTGCGTCACGAGCGTTCTGCCCACCAACCCGCCGAGCTTCAACAAGGACGGCGACACGGGCACAATCGTCGTGACGAGCGCGGACACCACCTGCGACTGGACGGCCGCTACCGAGTCCGGCTGGATTCAAATCAACACCGGCCGCACCGGCACGGGCACGGGCGCAGTCACTTACACCGTGCTGCCGAACGCCACGAGCAGCACGCGCACCGGCACGATCAACGTGGCGGGCACAATCGTCACCATCACGCAGGACGCCCAACCGGCCACGGCCAGCATCACCGGCCAAGTCACGGACGGCACGGGCGCGCCTATTGCGGCGGCGGCGGTCACGCTCACCGGCACGACCGAGGGCGCGACGGTCACGAACACGGCGGGCGGCTACTCCTTCAACGGACTCACGCCCGGCGGTAACTACACCGTCACGGTCGCCAAGGCAGCCGTCACTTTCGACTCGCCGAGCAAATCGGTCGCCAACCTGCAAGGGATCGCCGTCGAGAACTTCACAGGCTTCTTGACGCCGCCTCCGGCCGCAGCGGCCACGCAGGGCAGACTGATCATCAGCGAGTTCCGCTTGCGCGGTGCGACGAGCGCGGACGACGAGTTCATCGAGTTGTATAACAACAGCGACTCGCCGCTCACCATCACGACGACGGACGGCTCGGAAGGCTGGGCGGTCACCGGAGGCGACGGCAACGTGCGCTTCATCATCCCGGTCAACCAGACGATCCCGGCGCGCGGTCACTACCTCGCCACCAACAGCCGTGGTTACTCTCTGAACAACTACGGCGGCACGAGCGCGGCCGTCGGCGATGCCACCTACTCGGTCGGCTTCCCGGATGATTCGGGTCTCGCGCTCTTCATGACCGCCCGGCCGGCGAACTACTCCGACGCGACTCGTCTCGATTCGGTCGGCTCTACGGTCGAGTCGAACACGCTGGCGCGCGAAGGCGTCGGCCTCCCGACTCTCTCCACGGCGGCGGGCGAGTTCAGCTACGTCCGTAAACTCGTCTCCGGCACTCCGCAGGATACCGGCGACAACGCGGCAGACTTCGTGCTCGTCTCGACCACGGGCGGCGTCATCAACGGCGTCCAGTCGGTGCTCGGCGCGCCGGGGCCGGAGAACCTGTCAAGCCCGATCAATCGCACCAACGTCGTCAAGGCGTCGCTGATCGATCCGCAGTGCAGCGGCTTCGGGTCGCCCACCAGCGCGTGCGCCCGCGTGCGTACGGCGAACGGTGCGAACCCGACGAACGCCGCCTTCGGCACACTGCTCATCCGTCGTAAGTTCACCAACACGTCGGCGCAGACCGTGTCGCGGCTGCGCTTCCGCGTGGTTGACATCACGACGCTCGGCAACGTCACCGCCGGTCAAGCCGACCTGCGCGTGCTGAACTCGACCGCCGACGAACTGACGATGTCCGACGGCGTCTCGACGGTCACGCTTCAGGCGCTCACGGTCGACAGCATCCCGGCGCAACCGAACGGCGGCGGGCTGAACACGACGCTCAATCTCGCCAACCCGCTGGCCGCGGGCGCGAGCGTCAACGTCGAATTCAAACTCGGCGTGATGACGGGCGGCGGCTTCCGCTTCTTCGTCAACGTCGAAGCGTTGCCGTAACCGATTGAAAACCGGCGTGGCGGCCTTACAAGGTCGCCACCCCCTCAAACAAGGGCGGCAGGACGAACAATCCTGCCGCCCTTTTTCTTTCGCCCAGCCTGTCTTCAACTCCCTCTCTGTGCTCTCGGCGTTTGCGGTGGCGAGCATATCTAAAGAATCAAGCCGCTCTCGATTGTGAGTCATAACCTATCTGCGGGTTTACAAACTTGCCGCAAGTGCGGCACACTGCGCTCCCGATGGCTGACACTTCGCACACCACCACGGCGAACGCGACGCACAAACTCGCGCGCCGCCTCAATCTCTTCGACGCGACGATGCTCGTCATGGGCGGCATCGTCGGCGCGGGCATCTTCGTCAATCCGGCGGAGGTGGCGCGTCAGGTGCACACGCCCTTTCTCATCCTCGGCGCGTGGCTGTTGGGCGGTCTGATCGCGCTGGCCGGGGCGTTCGTCTACGCGGAGTTGGCCGCGCGCAGGCCGGAAGTCGGAGGCCAATACGCTTATCTTCGCGACGCTTATCATCCGACCGTGGCCTTTCTCTACGGGTGGTCGCTGCTGCTCGTTATCCAGTCGGGCGGCATGGCCGCCGTCGCCATCACTTTCGCGCGCTACTTCGTCGAACTCACGCGCGCCCCCGTCTCCGAAAGCGCGCTCGCCGCGCTCGTGCTCGTGCTGCTGACGGCCATCAACTGTCTCGGCGTTCGCGCCGGGAGCAACGTGCAGAGCGCGCTCATGGTCTTGAAGATCGCCGCCATCGCCGCGCTCGTCTGCTGCGGCCTGTGGTTCTCAGGCAATGCAAGCGGGACGGCGGGCGCGACCGCGCCGCGCGAGCCTTTATCGTTCGGTTTGTTGACTGCGATGGGCGCGGCGCTCACGCCCGTCATGTTCGCCTACGGGGGCTGGCAGACGACGAGCTTTGTTGCGGGCGAGATGCGCGACCCGCGCCGCGACCTCGCGCGCGGGCTGCTGCTCGGCGTGGCCGGGGTCATCCTGCTCTACACCGCCGTCAGCTTCGTGTGCGTCTACGTGCTCGGCGCGGAAGAATTGGCGCAGACGACGACGCCCGCCACGGCCGTTATGCGCCGCGCGCTCGGCGAACGCGGCGCGAGTCTGATCGCGCTCGGCATCACCGTCTCGACGCTCGGCTTTCTCAGTCAGGGCATGCTCACCGCGCCGCGCGTCTATTTCGCGATGGCGGCGGACGGGCTGTTCTTCCGCGGCATCGCGCGGGTCAGCGAGCGCACGCGCGTGCCCGTTTTCGCTATCGCCTTGCAGGGCGCGGCGGCAATCGTCATCGCGCTCTCCGGCAGGTACGGGCAGATACTCAACTACGTCGTCTCGGTCGACTTCATCTGGTTCGGTCTGACCGGACTTTCTCTGTTCATCTTCCGTCGCCGCCTCGCCGCCGGTGGCGACGACAAAGCGGCCGCGTTCAAAGTGCCCGGCCACCCCTACACCACCGCGCTCTTCGTCGCCGCCTGCTGGCTCGTCGTCTTGAGCACCGTCTACGCGTATCCGGCCAACAGCGCCATCGGCTTCGTGATCCTCGCGGCGGGCATCCCCGCCTGCTACTACTGGCTGCGCCAACAAAGGAAGACGTTTAAATGAGAGACAACCGGCAACGCGTGATGAGTTCGGCCTACATGCACTGGGCGAAGACGCACGCGCAAATGCCTTATAACCTCGCGTCGAGCGGCATCGGGCACTACCCGCTCGAACGCCTCCGCGCCCCGCTCTCCGACCTCGAACTGAGCGGCGCGAGCACTTACGGCTACGAGCCGCTGCAACAGGCCATCGCCGCGAAGTGCGGCGTCGCGCCTGATTCGGTCGTCGCCGCCAACGGCACTTCGATGGCGAACTTCCTCGCCATGGCCGTGCTCGTCTCGCCCGGCGACGAAGTGCTCGTCGAACACCCGACTTATGAATTGATCATCTCGGCCGCGCTCTATCTCGGCGCGGAAGTCAAAAGATTTTCGCGCACGTTCGAGTCGCAGTTTCGCCTCGACCCTGCGGAAGTCGAACGCGCCATCACGCCGCGCACGCGTCTCGTCGTCGTCACGAATTTGCACAATCCCTCGAACGCCTACGCCGACGACGACACTCTCCGGCAAGTCGGCGACATCGCGGCTCGCGCGGGCGCGCACGTTCTCGTCGACGAGGTTTATCTCGACGCAGCCTTCGCGCGTGCGCCGCAGACGGCCGCGCGTCTCGGCGAACATTTCATCAGCACCGCCAGCCTGACGAAAGTTTACGGTCTCGGTGGCCTGCGCTGCGGCTGGATACTGGCCGCCCCCGCGCTGGCCGAAAGGATGTGGCGGCTCAACGATCTCTTCGGCGTCTATCAACCGCATCCGGCCGAACTTCTCAGTTGCGTCGCCTTCGCGCGCCTTCCCGAAATCGCCGCCCACTCCCGCGCCCTGCTCGAACGAAACCGCGCCCTCGCCAACGATTTTTTCGCCACGCGCGACGACCTCGAAACCTTCCCCGTCACCGACGGCATGATCTCTTTCCCGCGTCTCCGGCAAAGCTCCGGCGACGTTGACTCGCTCTGCGCCCTGCTGCGCGAGAAGTATGAAACGTCGCTCGTGCCGGGGAAATTTTTCGAGATGCCGGAACACTTCCGCCTCGGCATCGTCGGCGACACGCAGATGTTGAGCGACGGACTCGAACGCCTCGGCGCGGCGTTGGACGAGATGAAACAACGTCGATGAAATTCAGAGGCGTCGGAAGCGAACGGAGAGATCAACCCCTCATCTTCACGCCGACTCATTCCGAGAACGGGCGACGCGCCCGTCGTTCAATCTCGAAACTTGTGCGAGACGTGTGAAGACTCGCCGTGCAGGCGTGAGACGGTTTGCAGGTGCTGGACGTAGGAGTGTTCCGTGCCGTAGAGCTTGTAACCGCGCTCGCCGAGAAAGCGACTCCAGCGGATATCGTAGCCGGGCGGGATGCGGCGTTTGATCTCGTCCCAGTTGGCGACGATCTCCTGCAAGGGGCGGCGGGGAAAGAGGACGCATTGCGTGCCGTAGAATTTGCGCGGGTCGATCACGGTCGAGCCGTATTCGTTGCCGGGCAGGTAGAGCGTGAACAATCCCGTGTCCGGGTTGATGCTGAGCGTCCGCAGTTTTTGGTTGAAGCGTTTGGAGAAGATGATGTCGTCTTCGATGAACAAAATCCGGTCGCCCTCGCGCGTCTCTTCGAGCACGCGCTGGAAGGCGAAGTTGACGGCCTCCTGCACCGAGTCGTAAGTGCTCAATCCCGCTTCGCGCGCGTGGACGTAGACCGCTGCGGGCGCGAGCGCGGCGACGAGCGAGAGATACTTGGCCGAAAGTTTCGGCGTGTGGCTCGTATCTATCACGACCACGGGCGGCTCAAGCCCCGCGCTCACCGTGCGAAACGACGCGACGAACTGTTCCATCAATCCCGTGTTGCGATCACAACTGAGAATCAGAGGGACGATGCGCTCGCCCGGCGACATGATCCGTTCCCACCAGTCCGCGCCGTACTTCTCCGCCAGCACCGCGTTCATCTCCGCGCTGGCGCGGTTGACGTAATCGGAGAAGTCCGTGATCGACGCGTGCTCTTTGTGCGTGATGCGCGCGCGGTTCGTCAAGACGTTCGCCAGCCCGGCCTCGCGCACGCGGTAGCCGTAATCGTAATCCACGCCCCAGCCATAGGTCAGCCGCAAATCCCAGAAGCCGAGAAGCTCGATAGTCTCGGCCTTGACGAGCGGAGCGGTCGCTTCGAGATAGGGGACGAGTTGCGCCTCGCACGTGGCCTGTTCCATGAACTTGTGCGGCGAGTTGTGTTGCGGCGCGATCTGCGCGTAAGCGTCGGACGAGAACAGCGCTTCGCAGAGACGGGCGAGCACGTCGTCGCCGTACTCGAAGCCCACGTCGGAGTTGAGAAACCAGTAAGCGTCGTAAGCGTCTTCCGCCGAAGCGATGAGGTAGCCCTCGTGCATGCCGCGCGTGAAGCCGAGGTTACGGGGAAGCGCGTGCGTCGCGGAAGCGGGCGGCGCGTCCGAGCCGTTGTCTATGACATAGACTTTTTTGTTCGCGTAGCGGAGATCGCGTCTCAGGTAAGCGGCCAACGCGTCGGTGAGCGCGGCGGTGTTGAAGTTCAGGACGATGATCGCCACTTTCGGCGTCGCGGGCGTCTCCCCGGTCAGTGTTTCTTCTCTCATCTCGCGCGTCCTCTTTCACGCCTGATGCCGCAGGCGTCTCACGTTTGGCCGTCAGGCCGGGGCGTAGACGTAAATTTTCCAGTTCATGCGGCGCGGGAGTTCGTGCCGTACGCACGCGCGCTCGACGATGCGGTGCAGCGCATCCTGTCGCCAACCGGCGCGCAAAAACTGTGCGTGCCACCACGCGCGCGAGCGCAGCGTGATGTGCGAATAGTCGCGGTCGTGTTTGCGGAAACGCCGCTCCTCGGCTTCGTTCTCAAACGACGGGATGCTGGCGACTATGGCCTGCCGCGTCCAGCCGCGCGCGCGCTTCAGAAACTCGTGCGCCTGCTCCTCGGTCAAACTCTCGCAGAGCGAAAAGGCGAGCGTCAGATCAAAACGGCGTCCATACTCGATTGATTCGGCGCGCGCGCGCAGCAGATGTTTTTTGATTGACGTCTCGGCGTGTTCAATCGCCCACGGGCTGTGGTCGAAGCCCCAAGCGTCTTTGCCGCGTTCGCAGAGCGCGCGCACGAGAAAACCTTTGCCGCAGCCCGCGTCGAGAAAGGATTCGGCTTCGGGGAATCTGTCGCAGAGAAAGGCCGCCGTCTGTTTGAAAAGATCGGAGAAGAGCGACCACGAATAACCGCGCGCCCAGTTGCTCTTGCGCCCGTGCTCGAAGTAGTCCGCGTCGTACCACTCGGCCGCAATCGGCACGGAGGGGGCGAGCGGTGCGCCCGTGTCCTTTTCGTCCGCCCGGTTGTCGCCGCCGACGCGACGCGCGCCTTCCCTCCTGCTGCGGCCGAGCATCTCTTCGATCCGCGCCCGCGCCATCTCGCCCACGCGTTCCAACGAATAATCCTCGCGCAGCTTCGACGCGGCCTGCGCCGCCTGCGTCTTCACGGCATCGCGATTTTGATAGACGTCGCGCATCAACTCCGACGCGTGTGCGAGATCGGGTTCAGCCCAGCGCATGCGCGGGTGATAGTAGATGTAAGACTGCCGCACCGGGCAGAGGTCGTGGCGCACGAGTTTGTGCGCGTCGGCGTCGAGGTATTCGAGCGGGCCGGAGTAGTTGGTGGCGATGACGGGCGTGCCGCGCCCGGCCGCCTCGAACAGAGGGTAACACCAGCCTTCGCCGCGATGCAGCGAGACATAGCAATCGCCGCGCGCGTGCAACGCTTCGATCCGCGTCTCCGGCCACGCCTCGCTGTGAATTTGGATGCGCGCGCTCGATCCGGTCTGCCGTCGCAACTCGTCCAACTCTCTCGCGGCGACGCGCGCGGCCTCTGCGTTCACCTTCAAGACGAGCACGGCGTCCGGCTCGTTGGGAAACGCACGCAGGAAACTCTCGATCAACCCGCGCGGACTCTTGCGCTCCTGCCAATGAAAGATGCTGTAAAAGACGAAATCGCGCGCATCGATGCCGGGAAACTCGTCCGCGCCGCTCGCCCCGATTTGCGACGGCATCCACGGGTGCGGGAGTTTGAAGATCGCTTTGTCGAGCGACTGGCCGAAGACCTCTACGTTGTAGTCGCACGGCAACCAGACTTCGCGCACCTGTCCGAGCGCGCCCTGCCACTGCGGGGGCATCGCGTCCGTCTCCCAGACGGTCATGCCGATGGCGTTCTTGACCCCACCGGCGAAGCGCGCCCATTGCGGCGGGATGCCGTGGAAAAGATGCGCGTCGGCCGTCATGCTCCGCCCGACGCACGCTTCGACGAGTTCGTCGCGCACTTGTCGCGGGCGGCGTCCCGCGAGATTGACCACGGAGAGTTTGACGCCTGCCCGTTCAAGCGCGTGTATGTAACCGCGCGCGGCCTGCCCGTAGCCCGACGCGTCGAACACGTAGCCGTAATAGACGAGACTGAGATCATCCGCGGCGTGCGCGCTGCGACGCGGCGGCGAGTCGGTTTGCGCGGCATGAGCAGCGGCAGTCGGAGCGGGGAGAACTTGCGCGGAATCGTTTGGAGCAGCGACGGCTTGCGCGGCAGTGAGCGGCGCGTGGCCGGGGGCGCGCATGTTTTGCTCGACGTGCGCGAGCACCTCTTGCGGCGAGAGAGTTTTCAAACATTCGAGATGTCGTTCGCAGTCGCGCCGCCCCCATGCCTGTTTCCGGCACGCCGCTTCGCACGCGAGTTTCTTCGTCACCGGGAACATCTTCCGCGAGGGGATCATCTCCCGTTCGGGACTCGTGATGCCGAACACGCCGAACGTCGGCGTGCCCAGCGCGACGCCGAGATGCATCAACCCCGAATCGTTCGACACGAGCGCGGCGCATTGCCGGATGAGCGCGGCCGTATCCGGCAGGTCGAGCGCGCCGACGAAGTTGCGCGCGTGCTCCGGCCACGCGAAGGCTCTGCGAAAGTAAGTCGCTTCGTTCAGCAGGTCTGACTCCGTCCCGATGATCGCGACCTCAGGCCAGAGGCGCGCAAACTCGTCGAAGCCGTGCCATTTCTTCCAAGGCCAATCGGGCTTGCAACCGGGATGGAGCGCAATCGTATCCGGCGGCAGATCGAATTTTCTGCCGGACGCGACGGCGAAAGGTTCGGGCAACTCGCCCCGCCAACCCAACTCGCGCGCCATCCGTGCGACGCACGCGCTGTCGCCCTCCTTCAACCACTCCGACTGTTTAAAGGCGAGCACGCGCTTGGCCTGCACCCAGCGGCTGAGGGGCGCGCTCCAATGCGTGAATGTCGCCACGTCGTAAGCTTCACGCGCCAAAGCATCGGGCTGTTGCCCGCCCCGGTTGCCGCGAAAATTCCGATAATGGATCAAGCGTCGGATGCCGGGCGCGTTCTCCCACAGCTTCGCGCTCTCCGGGTAGTCGGGCGCAACGAGCAGATCAACCTGATAGCCGAGACGCGCGAGCGCGGCGGCGAGCGGCGTCACGCGCAGAATGTCGCCGATGCCATAAGCCGCCGAGACGAGAGCCTTGGGAGCGTCCGCGTCGCCTGCGCGGACAGGAGACGCGGGCGCGCTCTGAACATTCTCGCGTGCGCCTCTGCCCGCCGCGAGATCGTCGTAAAACTTCGCGTCCGCGCCGAGCAGACGCCTGATGTCTTCTGCCGGGTGCGGCTGCCAGTAGCTGCCCGCGGTGTTCTTCGGACTCACGTTTCCCTTGTGAATGATCCCGACGTGGAAACGCGAATCGGGTAGCACGCACACACGTGCCGCCGGGCGACTCCAGACGAAGCGCGCGTCCTCGCCCACGTCGATCTCGCGGAAACGATTGCCCGCCCAGAACTCCCGCGTGTAACACAGGCTGCTGCCCGACACCCAAGCCTTCCGGCTCGACGGGTAGACGTATTTCCAAGCCCGCCCGCCGCCGCGCGCGTCGTAAAACAAGAGCGTGCTGATGCCGCACAACTCCGCGCCCGCGCGCTGCAACGCCTCCAACTGATAACGCAGGCGATGCGGCGCGTGCCAGTCGTCGTCGTCCCAGTGCGCGATGACTTGGCCGCGCGCCGCCTCGCACGCCAGATTCCGCTTCGCCCCCACGCTCATCTTCTCTGCGAGACGAACGTAGCGCAGCCGCTCATCCGCGCCCAAGAGATCGCCCACGGCATCCGCGCCGTCGTCAACCACGATCAACTCTTTCAACTCGTAGTCCTGCCGCAAAAAATATTCGACCGCGCGCGCGACGAACTCGCGCCGGTCAGCCGTCGGCATGATGCAGGAGATGAGCGGATTCATCGTGTCGGGCATGGTTGCCATTTATAGCTGTGCCAGAATTGCCAGATGCTCTCTGAGTTTCACCCGTTCGAGGTTGTCAGCCGAAAATTCACCGTCCATGCCCAGTGGCGGCAGGAAGCCGTAGCACTCGTCTTTCGCGGGTTGTCCCAGACGGGGTAAGGCTTCCCGAAAAGTCGGTCGCAAAATGACATCATCTAAATAATCGTCGTCGCAGAGCGTCCCATTGAAAACGTCCTCCACCCCGGTAAAGAGACGCGAGACGCCCTTGTCGTGAACGTCTAAGAAATAATTGCTTCTGCCGTCCCAAAAGATCATGCTGCCGAACGCGGTTCGCAAATAGACATAAGCGTGCTTCGGCTCTTTGAGCCAATCGGGCAGGATGTCTGCGTATTCCGAAGGGTTGACCGTCCAGAAGAGGCCGTCGGCGTAGCGGCACCAGCCCGAGGTGCTCCATGCGTCCAACAACACTTCCGGTAATTTCCCCGCGAAGGCTTGTCTCTGCTGCGGCGAAACTTTTTCACACAGTTCCGGCCTCCCATGCTTCTGCTCAAATTCCTCGAAGCTGCCCATTGCGCCTCCCCTCAAGAATTACTTTGACTCGTTAACTCTATCCCACCGGCTCGCCGTTGACCGTAATTTTAACCGTCGTCATTTTCTCATTTTCCTTAACGTCGTCCGGTAAACCCGAAATGGCGTTGACCAACTCCGCGCGTTTCCCTCTCTGCCATGATGTTCCGATGGAGAAATCTTCGCGCCCCTTCCCCAGATCAGGCAAAATATCCGTGCCGGAGCCGCCCGCGAATTGATCTAAAGCGTGGATCGCGACCATCCCCTTCAGGCGTAATTTAGCTTCCGCTATGGCATCCGCCGCCGTGATGGTCTTTCCCAGAGCCTTGTTTTCATCCATGATTTTTGCGGCTTCTTCCTGCACCTTTTGAGCTTTCAACTTGCGCGCCATGGCTTCGCCTTTAGGGTCTCTGCCCTGCGGGTTCTTCCGCCCGGCCGCTTTCTGCTTCTGCAGTCGCTCAGCAAAGATCGCCTGCCCCGCCAGAAGCTGGTTCGGAGTCATTTTCCTGATCCGATCCTGCGAATGGGCGAGTTGCGATTTCATCTCTCCAACGTCTAAGCCCTCTTTAGCATTAAAATTGATCGTGATGTCCGGCATCTTGACCTTCTCGGCCTTGTCTCCTTTTTCATCCGGGTTGACGACGCCGTGAATGTAGCCGGACTCTTTTTTCGCAGTGCTCGATGCTACTACGACTTCGAGTGTGGTCAGACGATATTTCTTTTTAATAGCCGGAAGTTTCTTCGTGACCGACTTGAGCGATACTTTCGGGTCTTTCAAGACCTGCGTGCCTTCTTTCACGCCCTTGCTCAAATCGGCTTTCATCTGAGCTTCTGTCCGGTCATCTTTTTTATCCTTCCCTCCCGCGAACAGCTTCTTGAACTTCGCGGCGGCCTTCGCCAACACTTTGTCTATCGCTTTGTCGATGGCGGTCTGCACTTTCTTGACCGTGGCCGTGGCCTTCTTCGGCAGGCCGCCGACGCCGACGAGGCGCGCGAGGAAACCGATCACGATGGGAATAGCCGCGCCGAGCGATTCCTCGATCTTGTTCGCCGCCGCTCCGATTGCCCCGGAGGCGATGGCCGAGACCGAATCCACGACCGACGAGATGAAGGCGGCGATGCGGCTCGCCTGTTCGACGACGAACATCACCGTGTTGTAGATCGCCAGCACCGCCTGTACGAACGCGCCTACGGGGTTGAACATCGAGACGATCTTCATCACCGCCGCCTTGACCACTTCCATGATGATCATGTTGCGGATGTCGCCGAGCACGCGCTCCTTGAGGTCTGCGAGGTCGCCCTTGACCTGCTCCCAGAGCGCGGCCGGGCCGCCCGTGATCAGCGTCTTGACGTAATCGACCAGCTTTTCGATGACCATCACGGCCGTCGGCCCCAGCAGCTTAACGGCCTTCTCGCGCATGCGCTCGTAGGTGATGCCGAGAATTTGCAGGACGAGCTTGAGGATGGACGGAAGCGAGAAGTCGGCCGGGGGTGTGACGCCCGCTTCGGCCAGCGCGCCGAAGAGCCAGCCGATGATCCCCTTGAGCAGCCACTTCCCGATGTTCGCCTTGAATTGGTTGAAGCCCTGTTTGAGCGCGCCGATCAAGTTTCCGAGGAAGCCGATCGGGTCTGCGAGGATGCCCTTGATGACATCCCAGCCTTTGCGCAAGATAGCCATCAGCTTGCCTTTGAACTCCATGATGATCTTGATGACCTCACCGAGTTTCTCGACAAACTTCTGCACCAGACCCTTGTTCGCGTCCTGAATTTCCTTGAGCGCCTTGTCCGCCTTCTCGCCCGCTTCTTTGTACTTCTGCGCGAGCGACGACGCGAGTTGGTTCTTCTTGTCCTCGATGCCGCGCTCCAACTCCGCGAAGCGTCCCGCGACCTCTTTTTCGGCCGCCTGCCCGACCGACTTCAAGTTCTTCGGCAGGCCGTCAACATAAGTCTTGATCTCCTTCTGCCCGTCGGCGACGAGTTTCTTCGCCTCTGCGAGTCTCTTTTCCACGAGGTTCGAGACGCGCACGATGACCACGTCCATCAGGCGCGTGAACAGATTGCGCCCCTCGACGTAGAAGACGTTGGCCGCTTCCGGCAATCCCTTAAACTGATCCCTCAGCCAGCGTCCCTTGCCGATGACGCCGGAATAGCGTTCGTCTTTATAAGCATCTATGCGCTGCTCGGTGTAAGACTTCATCGCGGCCAGCGCGGCGTCCGTCCCGCCGTCGAACTGCGCGTTGACCTCTTCGTCGAGCGCGGCGAGCTTGGCCTCCACCTGCTCTTTGGTCTTGTTGTAAATGCCCTCGATGGTGTCTGCGACTTTTTTGCGCTCGGCCTCGTCTTTCGCCTTCGCCGCCTGCTGGCGCGTCAGCACGTTCGTCTTCGCCTTGCCCTTCACGCCGAGCATCGCCGCCGCGCCCGACTTGCTCACCCCTTTCGCCTGCGCGATGGCCGTGGCGAGCGTGCCTTTCTCCTGTGAGCGATACTGCGCGGGCGCGGCGTCGGCCTGCTTGCCGACCGCGTCCTTGCTGCTGAGGACTGCGCTGAAGCGCGGGTCGTTCGCCTTCTTGAGTTGCGTGTCCGTGACTTCGGCATCGGCCATCGCCGCTTCCGTGTCCTGCTTCGAGTCCTGCACGGACACGTCCGCTTCCGCCTTGGGCAGTGGCATCGCCTCGCCCGCGGGCACGTCGGGGTTGGGCGGCGGCGGTTCGCCGGGGATCGCCTCCGCTTGCTTCGACGGGATGCCGGATTGACTCGGCGGCTGCTTCGACGCCTGCGCGGTGTCGCCCGTCGCCTGTTGCTTCTGCTGCGAGACGTTGCCCTTGAGACCGCTTTTGAGCGCGCCCGCGTCGCCGCCCTTCATAAACTTCGAGGTGTCGTCGAGAGTCTTCGGCATCGCCTTCTGAATCTCGGCGCGCAGCAAGCTGAGAAAGCTCGCCGGTTCGGGCTTCTTCGTCTTGGCGTCTTTGATCTTATCTACCTGCTTGCCCTTTGCGCCCGCCGCTTTCTCGTTCGGCGGGCCTTTGGCGGCAGCGGCGGCCTCGGCGGCCTTCTTGGCGGGAGTCGGGTGCTGTTTGACTTTGGCGACTTTACGCTTGAGGTCTCCGACGACTTTCGCAAAGCGCGGATCGCTCTCCGGCTGCGGGCGCGGCTTGGGCTTGCGCGAAAGTGATCGAAGTGCGACGGGCATTGTTTTAGGAAGTGAATCGTGAATCGTGAATCGTGAATAGAAAGAACGGGTTTTAACTATTCACGATTGACTATTCACGATTCACGGCATTTCTCTTTCTCACCAACGGTTGAAGGCTGCGACGACGTTCGCATCGCGGCGCGTTTGGAGCGGGCAGACCGCGCCCGCCTTGCGGTATTCGCGGCGAACTGCCGCCTCGAAATGTTCGGACGTGACCGCGCCGCCGTCCGCGAGCGCGAGCGAAGAGGCGTGGAGCACGGCGTTGCGAATTTGCCCGCCCGTCAACTCGCAGCGGCGCGCGGCCTCGTCGAGCAGACGCCCTTCGACGCGGTGCGACGCGGGCAGGTGCAGTTGCCAGATCGCCCAACGCTCCGTGGAATCGGGCGGTGTGAAATTGATCGAAACGTCCATGCGTCGTTGGAACGCGACATCTATGCGGTCGCTCGCGTTGGTCGTGACGATGATGATGCCCTCGAAGGATTCCAGTCGTTGCAGCAGGTAGTTGGTTTCGAGATTGGCGTAGCGGTCGTTGGCGTTGCCCACGTCGGTGCGTTGCGTGAGCAGGGCGTCGCCCTCGTCGAGCAGGAGGATCACGTCGAGTTCTTCGGCGAGCGCGAAAATCTGGTTGAGGTTCTTCTCCGTCTCGCCGATGTATTTGTTGACGACCGTGGAGAGGTCGAGCCGGTACAAGTCCATCTGGAGACTCGCTGCTAAGAGGCGCGCGGCGAGCGTCTTTCCCGTCCCGCTTGTGCCGCTGAACAGAGCGCGCACGCCCGCGTTCAACCCGCAGGCGAGCGCGTCGCCGACGTGCGCGGGCAACTGCTCGCGGTGACGGCAGCGACTTTCGAGATTGCGTAACTCCGCAAACGTCTCCGCGCTCGCCGCGAGATGACTCCAATCGCCCGTCGTCTCGATACGCACGGCGAGGGTGTCGAGCATCTGCCGGTTGAGCGCGCGGCTGGCCTGCTGCACGTCCGAGACGTTGACGCCGGGGCGGCCTGCGAGCGCGGCGTAGGCGACGGCGAGTTTCGCGGCGCGACGAATGTTACCGCCCGTCAGGCGAAAGCGTTCGCTGATGAGTTCGATGTCGGGCGTGGCGTGCGTGCCGAGCGCGCGTCGCCAGTGGAGTCGGCGCGCGTCGGGCATGGGCGTTTCGAGCGTGACGGTGAGCGCGCGTTCCGCCGCCTCGCCGCGCACGCCGCCCTGCTTGCCGAGCACGACGGCGAGCGCGCCCGCATAGGCCGCGAGCGGCGGCAACTCGACGGTGTCGCCCGGCGGGATGTCGAAGACGAAAACGGGCAGCGCGTGGAGCAGCGTGGCGAGCGTGCCCGCGAGTCGCCAGCGTTCGTCGGGCGAGGCGTGCGTCTCACCCGGCTTGTCTAAAGCGGAGAGTTCGAGCACGCCGCGACCGAGCGCGTGCGCCACCGCGCGGGCGAGCGTGCGACGGCCGTTGTGATGCGGGCCGCGCACGATGAGCGCCTGCGCCTCGCCCGACGCGAGCAACGCGGGGATGACTTCGAGTTGGGCGCGGAGTTCGGCGGGAAGGATGAGCGCGTCGAGCGGGGCGAGCGACGCGGGCGCATGATAGCGCGCCCACGGCGCGAGCCTTTCGCGCGTCTCGCCGCGCAGCACGTCCCAGAGCAGCGGCGGAGCGGAGAGCGTCCATTCGGTGCGCGGCGCGTCCGTTCCTGTAAACTCGACGAGTCCCAACTCGTGCAACTCACGAATACGCGCGCGCACCTCTCGATAGTCTTCGCGGTCGCGCCACCACGCCGAGAGCAGGCCGAGGTTCGGACGATGTTGGCCGGGCGTGGCCTGCATCGTTTCAAAGAGCAGACCGAAGCGCGCGTCCTCTTCGATGAGACCCGCGCACATCAGCAGCGTTAGCCCTGCGTGATCGAGCGCGGCCGTCTCGCGCAACGCGCGCAGCGGCAGATGCGTCTTCGTCCCTTCTTCCCATAGACGGATCGCTTCCTGCCACCAAACGTGCGCGCCATCCGCGTCTTCGCCGCAGGCGAGATGCGCGGGCGCGCGGCCTTCGAGTTCTTCGTTGTAGCCTTCGAGAAACGGAAACTGCTCGTAGGCCGCCTCGATTGTCCCAAACGTCTGCGCCACTTGTTCAAGCACGCGCGCGACCGCCGCGAAGACGTAGAGTTTGAAATGGTTCGCGGGCGTCGCCGCGAAATCGGCGAAAGGATGCTCCGCTGCCTGCACCTGCATCATTCGACTAACCCTCCGTCCGTCGCCTTCCTACTCGAAATGAAACGCGACGACGCGACCCGCCGCCGGAATCCAACCGGGGTCGCGGTCAAGCCCGGACACGCGCACCGCGAACGGCAACTCGGCCAAAGACATCACGATGTCAACGTGCGTCGCCGTCACGAACACGCGCGCGCGCCGCTCACACAAGAGACGCGCCGCGCGGCGCGCATCATTCGTGCCGAGCGCGAGACGCAGCCGCGCACGCGCATAAAGGTGCAGGCATTCGACCCAACGCGCGACCGGCGTGCGGCCGCGCAGTTTGAACGGGCGCGCAGCGGCGCGCAACTCGGACGCACGCGCAACGTGCAGCGGCGTTCCTTCAAACACGCCCCCGGCGTAAACTTCCAACTCACGCGCGAGTTGCGCTTCCGCTTCATCTTCGAGCGGCACGTCGAGCACGAGAAACTTCGCCGGGTGGATAACCTGCAAGCGACTTTGCCGGTGCGCGCCACGCGGCCGGATCGCCCAACGCCAGACGCCCGGCGCGGTAAACATTCGCAGCCATCCGGCCTGCACGCGCCACGCGTCGGGCGGGTGAAAATCTTCTCCCGGCAATTGCGCCGCATCGCGCCCCGCGAGTTGCGCGAGCAGCGGCCACACCGCGTCGCCCTCGACGCGCGCGCCGCACAGTCGCCGTCCGAGCAGCGCGACGAAGTCCCAGATGGGCAGCGCGATGCCCGGCTCGGCGGGCGTCGTAAAGTCGCCGTAGAGGTTGAGGAAGAGCGCGAGGTTGACGAGATGAAACAGCCCGCCGAAACGCGTCTCGACCTGCGCTTCGAGTAGCGGCGAAGCAACGGGCGTCTCCGGCGTCGCTGCGACGGAGGCAGGCGGCGCGTCGGCTGCGTGTTCACCAACCTGCGCCGCAAGCGGCTCGACGACACGCGCTCGCACGCCGTGTCCGGCAGGGTCAACTTCCGGCGCGACGCTTTCCACGCTCCACGAAGTTGCCGCGCGCTCGCCGGAATCGCTCGACGCAATTTGCGCTGTCTCGTCCCGCACGTCGGGCGCGTCGTCGCCGGACGCGATTCTTGACGAAGGCGCGCGCTCGCCCGCGCCTTGAATCTCCGCATGATTGACGCTCACGTCGTTGGTTGCGGACTCCGATTTTTGTGCGCCGTCGAACGTAGCGGCGGAAGACGACGCATGATCCTCGCGTTCATTGCTCGCATCGCGCATCGCAGCCGGGTCGTGCTCTAAGGCGTAATCGAAGGCGCGCGCGTCGGTGTCGCGCGCCTCTTTGGCATTCGAGCGGGGCGGTGTGGCGTTCGTCTCACGGCCTGTCGAGAGCGCGTCTATCCACGCGGCGGCGCGGAGCGCGAAACTGCGACTGCGCGCGACGACCGGCGCGCGTTGCAATGTGAGGCCGATGCCGAGCAAGCACCTTTGCGACAACTGCAATTCATCCGACGACGCCTCCGGCGCGAAGTCGCGCCACGGCGCATCGCCCGCGTAGAGGTCTCGGGAAGAGAGTTGAAGGTTTTTCCGCGTCGTGTCGTGCGCAGAGATGTCGGGCGGCGTCGCTCCGGCACGCGCTTCGTCGCCCGCGCGCTGATCGTCCGGCGGCGCAGAGGACAGGACAACTTGAAGCTCCGTGAGCGCGAAGCGGTGCGTGAGGTTGTCGAGGATCGAGCGCGCCGCGCTCGAAGCGAGCGCGCGTGCGAACGGCACGGCTCTCTGTCGTCGCGCGAGATGTTCGAGCGCGCCGGGCACGTATTCGGGCGACAGTCGCCAGAGTTTGACGAGCGCGGCGGCGTCGGGCGTCTCTTTGAAGAGACTGCGCCACCACCAGCGCGTGACGGCGCGCTGCTCGTACCAATCGCCCGCGACCGCCGCCAACAATTCGGCTCGATCCGCGAAGACGACGCAAGGCGCATCCTCTCCGGCCGCCTCGCGCGCCGGGCGCGGGGCGCGGCGCACGAGTTGTTCGATGGAAGCGCGCACGGATTGTTGCCATTCCGGCGGCAGGCTCGTGTGGCCGCTTGAGAGCAAGACGGTGCGCGGGCGCGGATCGTCCAGACGCCGGATGCACACGATGGCCGACGGGGCGAGACCGGCGGGCTGCACCTCCGCCGTCTGAAAGAGAGAGGCGAGCCGCAACCGCGTCGCCAGCGGGTCGAGGCCGGAGCGCGTGACGCGCAGCCGCGACACGTAAGTCTGTTCACCTGTTTGCAGGTTGATCATCAAAGCGAACCGGGACGGGTGCGCGGGAGGCGACGGCGCGCGACCGATGCGACTCCGGGGTCGAACTCCCCAAGCCTGTGCGCCGTCTTCCTCCCGCCATCCTCCGACTCCATCACGTCGCGCGCCCGTCTAGAACCTGAAGCGCACTCCGCCTTGAACGGTGGAGAACTTAAAGTTCGGGCCGGGAGTAAAGACGCTGTGGAAGTTGTAAGAACCTTCGACGGCGAAGGTCGGCGTGAGATTGAACTGCAAGCCGCCGCCGATATTCGCGCCGCCGCGTGTATCGCTCGCGCTCGGCGGCGCGCCGAAGTCGAAGTGGTACACGCCGCCGCCGCCGTTCAGGAACGGTCTGACCGAACCGCTCCCGCCGAAGACTTTGACGTTGCCGGAAAATTGGTGCAGGTTGATGTCGCCGAAGGAGACGATGCCGAAGTCTTGGCCGCGAAAGCGGTGAAAGCCGTACAACGCTTCGAGCGAGACTTGATTGCTCAGACGATATTCGAGATCGACGCCGAAGTTCGGCCCCGGGTTATAGGGGTCGGCGAACTCCGCATGCGGGATGCTCGCGCCCGCGTGCAAACTCAGCCCCCAACGTTTCGAGTCGGCATCGGCCGGGATGCTGCCGTCGTTCGGGTCGTCCACAGGGCCTGTCCCCCTGTCGTCGCCGAGCGTTTCGATGACGGTGTTGACGAAGGCTTCGCCCTCCCGCTTCACCCTGATGGTGTAGACGTTGTCGGACAACTGCTTCAAGCCCTCGCCGCTGAAGTCGAAACGCCAGCCTTGGATCGGCCCTGTGTGTCCGGCGACGTAGCCGAAGTCGCCCGCGCGTCGGGTGTACTCGTGTTCCGTACCGCCGATGTTGATCGTCTTGCCGGTGCGGAGCACGCCGCGTGCGATCCAAGTGGCAACGTTCGTCACTTCGCGGCCGAAGTGTTGGCGCGCGCCTTCGGCAAGTTCCTGCGATTGCAAGCGACGCGGCTTGCGTTGTTGTTGTCGCGTCTGCGCGCCGCGCACCGTCCGGCCGTCTTTGTCTTCGAGTAACCCTTGATGGTCGGTCTCGACCGTGATGATGTACTCGTGCTCATCCTGTCCGGGTGGGGGTTCGCCCTGATTGCCGCTGATGCGCGCCTGCTGCTCGAACCTCGACGCGGGAACGAAATTCATGTTGCGTTGCGCGCTCTTGTCTTTGAAACGCGTGGCCGGATCGTTCGAGTCCAGATCGACCTGAATGCACTGGTGCGGCCTGAACTTGTAGAGGCACGACCAGCGATAACTGAGCGACCAGTTGGAGAGTAAATTGCCCGTCGCGCCCGGAGCGATACTTTGCTGCGGGGCGGGGTTGTTCGTCACGTCGGCCGGGACAAGCGGCGTCGGGATGAGCGGTGGGTTGGCCTCGCCGATCTTCGTCCACTCGGTCGTGCCGGGGATGCCCCAGTTGGCGACGCGGAAGGTCGCGGAGACTTTCGCCGTCGTGCCCACCATGCCGTTGAGCGGCTTGGCGACGAACGTGTTGGACGGCCCTTTGGCCGCGTCCCATTGGAACGACGGGTCGAGCGCGGCGCATTGCGCCTCGGTTTCGGTGAACGTGCCCGCGCCCGGCGGATCGTAGCGGCGTATATCGCTGATGAGCGTGCCGGGGTTCATGGGGTTGTCCACGCCGATCTGATTCCACTCAAGCGAGACGCCGTCGCATTCGGCGCGGTCGTTGAAGGAGACCGTGCCCCACTGCGCCACGTCCGGCGTGTTGCGCGTCAGGAAGGTGCTCTCGCCCGGTACGACCACGACGCCCGCAGGCCACGGGTCTTGCGTCGTGGTGTTGCTGATCGTGTTCGTGCTCAGCACGTTGACGTAGAGCCGGAAAGTGCCGGAGGCGGGGAAATAGACGGCCGTGTCCTGCCCGGCATTGGCGACGTTAGTTGTGATGGGAATCTTCATCTCGACCGCATACTGGTTGCCTGACTTGCTGAAGCGCGTGTTCTGCATCGGCCACTCGCCCGCACCCGCAACGTGCGCGGGCGGATTCGGGTTCGCCAGATTCCATTGCGTGCTGTTTCGCCACCACGTGATGGCGTTGAGTTGCTGGTTCAAGTCTGTAAAGGACGGGTCGGCGGTCGCTCCGCTGAAAGGCTTGAGGTGGAGACGCCAATCGGTCGCCGGGTCGCCCGCTTTCGTTGACAGCCCGACGACGATGGTGCTGTTGACGCCCGACGTCGGGATGCCGACGACGAAACCGAGATAGACGAAGTTCGCGTCTCTGCCGATCTGGAATTTCGCGGCGGCCAGCGTGCCCATGTTCGGCCCGGTGTTGTCGAGCAGGTTGACGCGCGCCACTCCTTCCCAACCGGGATCGTTGTTGACCGTGCCGGGGCCGGTGTAGCCTTCGATGACTCCGTCGATGGTCGGCACGGTGGTCAGGCCGCCGGAGATGTTGGGGACGCAGATGTCGTTCGGCGTCGCCAACACGGGGACGGACATCATGAAGACGAGCGCGACGGCGCACGCGACGCGCAGGGCGCGCAACGGTCTACACAGGTGCTTGTTTTTTTTTCTCATCACAAAACTCCTTCGGTGAGGATGTAGCGGCAATTTGCGCCGTGCGCGAGCGGCCGTGCGCGGCGATTGAATGGTTCACGCGAAACAAGTTTCCGCGTGAAGCGCGGGGCGACGAATTACTCCACGCCGATGGGAATTACTCCACGCCGATGGTCTGCGCGTACATGACGTTGATGCTCTGACCGCCCGTGACCGTGACGAACATCTCGGTTTCGGCGGCGGTTGACCCTGCGCTGAACTGCGTCAGAATCGTCTGTTTGGTGGTCGTGCCCGGCGCGGGAGTTCCCACGATAAAGGTGGGCGGGTCGATATCGCCGATTTGCCACCCGGTCTGATTTTTAATGGCGGTGGCGACGTTGAAAGTGCCCGCGACGGTGAATTCGAGGCTCAGGCCGACCGTGCCCAATCCCCCCCCGCGCTTGAACAAGACCTTGCCCTGAGAGATACGCGCCGCGCCCTCCGCGCTCTCAAGCATGATGCGCACGCGATTGTCGGTCGTCGGCGGCGGTAGCCCGACGGTGACGGCCATTTGCTTGTTGCCGGGCGTGACGCCCGTGCCCGGCGTGTTTTCGCTGACGGCCAAGCGCAACGTGCCCACCGTCCCGTTGGCCTGAGCGGCCGGGACTTTCAGGCGGACGCGGATGCTCTTGGTCGCGCCCGTGATGGGGCTGGCCGGTAGGGTGATGACGTTGCTCGTCCGCACCGTGTCGCCGTTGTCTTCGAGCAACTCGGCCGTCCAGCCCGACGCGCCGGTGACGGAAGGAGTGAGCGTGTAGTTGCCCTGCTGGCTGGCGATGGCCTTCACATCGAAGGTGAAGATGTAGGACTTCGCGCTCTCGATGTTCGGGAAGCCGTTCATCATCACGGGAGGGATCGTGTAAAGCACCTGAATGTTGCCCTGCGGGATGATGACTTTCGGCGAGACGTTGATGGTGTCGGAATCCTTCCCCTTCGCGTTCGACACCTCGACCACCACGCTTGAGCCGCCTGCGTCGAGGCCGGTGATCTCCGGGATGACGAAGCCGAGTTGCTCCTCGCCGCCGTTGATGCCGAAATTCGTCACCTTAACGCCGCCGATGGTGACATTGTTGAGTTCGGAGGGCACGCTGAAATTCTGTCCCTTCACCATCAACTGGTGGCCGACGCGCAAAGGGTTCGTGTTGAATTCAAAGCCCGTGATCTTGACCGTCTGGTCGGGCTGCGTAGCACCTTCGAGCGCGGCCACGCGGCCTTCCAAACTCTCCAACTGAGTCAACAGAGCGTTCATAAAGGCGGACGTGATCAAGTCGCCGGGTTTCACCTTCTCCAGTTTCTGCGCCATCGTTCTCTTCTCCTCTCATGCTTGCAGCGGCGGCTGCCGGGTGCGGCTTCAAATGAGTCCGTAGTTGCTGTAATCCCCGTAAGCCAGATCGTACTGGGAGTCGCCCTGATAGGGCGCGTGTCCTTTTGCGAAGATGATGTAGGGCTGCGGCCGATTGCTGCCGCCCGCATTGAAGGCTTGCTGGTTCTCGCGCACGAGATAGAGCCAGAACATCTCATCGCTGCGAACGTCAATCGGCGGGTAGGAACGCGCTTCGTGCAAGAGCGCGGCGACGCGCGCGCCGTTGATGAAGACCGGGTCTCTGTAAGTCATGTTCTGAAACAAGCTCTGGTAGTTGAACCCGTTGACGCCGGTGACGCCGCCGAGCGGGACGAACCCGACGGGCGGGAGATAACGGAAATAGTTTTCGGCCACGACCGCCTGCGCGCCTTGCGCGCTCGCCCGGAGCGTTTCGAGGTGCTCCTGAAACTGCATCGCCATCGCTTCGCGCAAGGCGCGCTCGGCATCGCCGCCGGGCGCGTTCCACTCGTCGGTGACCGAGGCGTGCGCGACGCGCCGCCGCACGCTCCACATGTCCACGAAGTCGATGCCTGCCGAGGCCGTCCAGTAGAGAAGCGCGAGCGGCACTTCGCAACGCGTCAACTCGCCCGTGGCCTTGAGCGCGTCGAGAACGTTCGGCGTGTCCGGCGCGTCCGGGCGGTTTGCGGCAAGCAGAGGGTCGCGCGCAAACTCGCTCGTCTGCGCCGCGCCGAAACAGAGATAAGCCGCGAGGTTTCTCAGCAGCGAGAGCGCGGCCGCGCCGCCCACGCTCATCGCGGTGTTGAGTTCCGCGCGCGCATCTGCGGGGATGGCGGCGTTGGTGTTCACGTCAACACCGATGAGTTTGAACCGGACGCCCTCGACGGCGTAGCGGCTGCCGCAACCGGGACTCGTCAACCCCGTGTTTCCCAGACCGCTCGCGGGCGCGCGCTGGTCGTAACCGGAGGCGGGCGAGACGACGAGCAGGTATAGCCCCGCGCCCGACACCACGGCCGTCTGCTGCGGTGGTGCGCAGGTGGCGAACAAACCCGCCTCGGCGTTCACCGCTTCGAGTTCGCGCACGAGCGCGACCTCCGTGTCGAGCGGCAACGCGAGCGATTGGCCGTTTTCATTCAAGGCCAGCCCGGCGCGCACCTGCACGACCGCGTTCGTCAGGCCGCCCCCGCCCGTCTGCGGCGCGCGCTCCACCTCAAGGCCGTCCACGACGCCCGCGCCGACCGCGCCCGCCAGTTGCGCGACGCGCTCGCGGTTGGCCTGCTGCTCCTGACGCAAATCTTCGGCCGAGAGCAGACGCCCGTTGAAGAAGTTGGTGTTGCGAATGCCGCCTTCGAGGAAAGGCTGTAGCAGTTCGATTCTGCCCATGTCGAAATTACCTCTCTCGTAAATTAGATGACCGGCGGCGCGTATGCCGTGACGCGTTCGGGGTCGTCCTGCCCGATGAAATTGATGTGGCGCGCGCGCGCGTACTTCGCGAGCGGGATGGCATCCCCGCCTTCCGGTTGAACTTCCATCGAACCGAGATTGAAGACGAACCGGATGAGACGCGCATCGGTGTCGAGTTCCACCTCGTAGACGTTTCTCAACGTCGGGACGGCCTTCACGTTGAGGATGGTCAACGGGTCGAAGAAATCGCTCGCGGTATCGGTTTCCGAGAGCGCCATCAGATCGTCCCCCGTGAAAGAGGTGATCGCGATCTGATTGGTCGGCGTGTCGAGATGAAACCAGAAACGGAAGAGGGACGCGCCGCCCGTGTCGCGAACGATGGTGACGAACGGGAGCGTCTGCACGCGCGGCCGCGCCACCTCGTCGAAGCTGCCGCCGAGCAGCCACTCCTGCAACATGCGCTGGTGAACCATGTAAGGCCGTCGATCTTCCAGCACGCGCACGGGGGTCGTGGTGTCGAGCAGCACGTCGGCCGTCAGCGGCACGCGCAGGTCTGCGAGCAGCACGCAGTTGTCGTCGGGGATCGTGCCTGCGTCGGAGCCGTCGGGCGCGCACGAAGCCGACAGCGTGTTGAACCGCAGGGGACGCCAGCGCGGGCGAAATTCCGTGACCCACAGGCGAAACGCGATGCGCCGGAAATTGGCGGCCTGCGCGGCGTTGACGCGCATCGGGTTGGGCGGCGAATTGTCGATCATGAAGTCGGGCGGCAAATCGCCCGGCTGAACGGGTGGGGTCGCCGCGCCGAGGATGGCGGCAATGAAATCGGCTTCGCTCGTGAGGTTGTCTTCGTCCTCCGTCACGACGAGATGCTCGTTGAGCCATTTGATGAAATCGCGCAGGGCGTCCTCTTCGCGCTGGTCGGGCGAGGGCATGGTGTTCGCCTTCTTCAAACGCAGTTCGAGTTTGAAGTCGTCGCGCAAGCGCGAGTAGGCCATCGTGTCTTCTTCACTGCGGCACGGCTCGCCGGGGACGGGCACTTTGTCCGTCGGGCACGAGCGATAGCACAAGACGACCGAGAGCACGACGGGCGTAGCGGGCGGCACGCCCACTTCGTCGCCCACGGCCTTTTTGTTCTTCGCGATGGCGAGCCACTTTTCGAGGTTCGCGCACTGCGCCGTGTTGACGTGAATCAACTGCCCGCGCGGGCTGACGGCCGTGCCCGGCGAGACGTTCACTTCCAGTTCGCCGTTCGAGTTCGGGGCGACCGTCACGCGCAGGCCGTTAATCGTGCCGTAGCCGATGGCGTCGCGCACCATCCAGTGATCGCGCCCGGAGTGGTAGGCAAACTCCTGCGTCAGATCGTCCACGCCGAGCACCATGCCGTAGGTGTAGTTGACGTGTTTGGTCGGGTCGCCCGAACCATTCGGAGTTGCCATGCGCGATGTGAAGTCTTCCATTGTTTTTCTCCTGCTGCAAAATTGTCGCCGCCCCGATAGCCGCCGAACTGCGCGGCAGAGGTTTGTGCCGGGCGGCGGCTCTTACTGGCGACCCAACACGTTTCGCTCGCGGACGTTTTGCGGGTGCGCGGGCGCGAGATAACTTTCGGCCAGATGCTCCTCGCCGAGCAGCATGGGGCGCATGAGGCCGGGCGCGCGGCTGCCGAGGTCGAGCACCGTGTCGTCGCCGAGCCGCACCTCTCCGAGACGAAACATCGCCCAGTAAAACTTGATGTCGAACGTGGTGTGCGCGGGCTTTTCCAGTTCGACGACGCGCCGCGCGAGGTCGCTCAAGTTGCGGTGCTCGGCCGCGTCGAACGTGTCCGTCTGCCGCATCGGCAACAACACCGTGAACCTGTGCGCCGCGCGGCGCATCGCCACGACGACGCTCTCGAATTGATACCAGTCGTTCAGGGCTTCGCCGCCCGCGGGCAAACTCTGCGGCAGTTTTACGTCGGCAAAGCTCGCGGGCTGCGTCTTATAGGCCGCGCGCAGCGCGTCGAGATGACGATAGCGTCGCGCCAGAAAGCTCTCCCACGCAGCGGCGTCGCTCGCACCCGTCACCTGCGGCACGAAGCCGAGCACGGAACGCGAGAAGGCTTCCCACGCTTTGCCTTCCGCGCCCGCCGGTCGCTTGACGGGATAAACATCGCCCGCACTCAACGACAGGCTCTCTCGATACAACGCGTGCAAGGCTTCGCTTCCCTGCGACGGCTGCCAGCGCGCCTGCTGCTCGACAAGACGCGGCGCGAGCGCGCCCGTCGGGTCGCCGAAGACGACGCCCGGCACGCGCCGCGTGCGATACCGCTCGACGACGCGAATGCAGTATGCGCCCGAAGTGGCCGCCGCCGCGGCCGCCGCTTCGGTGAAAGCCTCTTCCTCCACACACTCGTCCGAGACGAGCCGGAGCGCGAGTTCAAGCCCGTGCATCGTCCCGCGATAGCGGAAGAAGAACATCGCGTGCTTGATGAACAAACGCCGCTTCGCCTCGTTCCACATCGGATCGAGCGCGACGCCGTACCAACCCGCGAGCCATTCGAGCGCGTCCGATGGCGCGCTCCGCACGTCGAACAACACCTGCACGGCCGCGATCTTATCTTCGAGCGACGTGTACAAGCCTTCGAGGTTGGCGAGAAAGCGTTCGAGGAACGACGCCGATTGATCGTCTTCGCGATAGACCGACGGCAGGTAGCGCACGACGTAGGAGAAGCGCGGATAGTAGGCGCGCAAGGCGCGCAGGCGCGGCGTCGCGCGTTCGTTGCCTGTCAGCGTGATCTCCATTTGCAGGTAGCGACCGCGCGCGCGTTGAAAGAGCAGTTCCCAAGTTCCCTTGCCTTCCGCGCGTCGCGTCGCCGCCACGCCCGCATCGAGCGCCCGCGCCGCGACGCGCGCATAAGGCAACTCCGTGCCGTCGCCGCGCAGGTAGAGACGCGGCTCCGGCGACCACTCTGCGAGCGCGAGGTCGTCTTCGTTATTGGCCGCGCGCGTTCGCACCTCGGCGCGCGTGCCCGGCGGGATGCACGCGTCGAACATCAGGCGATGCCAGACGCAATCGGGTTCTGCGCCGTCGAAAGCGGGCGTGTAGAACGTGCCCGTCGCGGCGTAGCGCGGCCGTCTCTGCTCGACGAGCGGAATCCAGCGCCCGTCGAAATCGTAGTGAGCCTCCGCGCCCGCGCGCACAAGGCCACGGCCGCCGAACAAGCGCATCGGCATGTAGGCTGCCACGGGTTCGAGTTTGAGTTGCACGCGTTTGCGCCACGTCAGGTTGAAAGCGTAACTCTGGTTGCCGTCGGCGGCGACGATGTAGAGGCGGTCGGGTTCGCCCGTCGCACCGGCGCGCGGGACGAAGGCGAAGTCGTAACCGGCGAGACTGAACTCCGGCCGCCTGTCCTCTTCGATCAACTTCAACATCACCTTCGTCGAACGCGACTGTCCCAGACGCTTGCCCGCGCGGTAGCGATGCACGCGCGAAAACTTCTGCCCCGCGCGATAGTCGAGCACGAGCACCGAGCCGTCGGGCAAGGCTTCGATGGAGATGGGCTTCGTGACGTGAATCTGGGCGGAGGTTTCGAGCGTGAGTTGCTGCGGCAACTCGCAGGAGGCGTGCGGGTCATCCGGCTGCTGCGGGTCGAGCGGCGCGAAGTCTTCAGGCTCAGGCGTCGCGGGCGAGTAGGCCGCGGGCGGGATGACGTTGAACAGGCGGTCGAGTTCCCAGTAGCGTTTGTTCTTGGCGTCGAGTATGAAGACGCCGCCGCCCGCGCGCGCCGCCATGTCGTAAGGCTCGAAGGGCACGCCGCGCGGCCACCACAATTGCTGCGGCGCGCCACCCGCGTGCAGATCGAAGATCAAAATCCCGGCCGGTTCCAACACGCCGACGACCAGATAATGATCTTCCGTGACGGCGAGCGCGCTGAAAGCGAGCGGCGGGCAACTCGTGTCCGCCACGGGCTTGAAATCATCCGGCGCGGAGGCGTCGGCGGCGGCAGCAACCGGCTCACACGTCGCGCCGCCCTCCGGCGGCCAGAACGTGCCGTTAGCGTGTGTGCCCGCCGAGTTGACGAGAATCTTTGCCGTCGTCTCGTCGATCCAGTACCAGTTGCCGTAGCGGTCGCGCCCGCCGCCGCGCCGGTTCTCCAACTTGGGCGGCACGTTGTCGGGCGCGGACTCGAACTTGAAGAGACGCGGCGGGAGCGTCAACTCGTAATGCTCGGAGTGCCAAGCGACGGGCACGGACACGGGGGCGATCATCGTCTCGGTCTGGTCGGGCGGCGCGGCATGCCAACGCTGGCGCAGGCTCGCGCCCGCGACATCGGTGCATGCGCCCCAATCGTCAAAGCCGAGCAACAGGTGATAGCGTGTTCCGTTGGCGTCCACGTCTCTTAACACTCCTCCGGTATCAATGGCACGGGCACGCTGCGTTTCGACTTGCCGCCGCCCGTCCCGCCCGTCGTGTCGCCGCCTGCGGTCTCGCCGCGCAACGAGTCGAGACCGAGCGGGTCGCCGACTTGGACGGAGATGCCCGCGACGCGCGGCAGTTGCAGTCCGGTCAAGACGATCTCGCGCGTCGCCGCCTCGCTGCCCTTCGCGATCAAAACGTCTTTCACGGAGAGCACGCCGCTTTGACGGCTGGCGACGGCGAGCAGTTCGCGATCCGTGATGCTCTTGCGCAGCGGCCAACCCTGTTGCGCGGCGGCGTACTGCGGCGTGGTCAGCAAGGCCGCCTGTGTTTCGAGCAGCGGCGTGCCTGCGGGCGCGAGCGGCGAGAGAAACTGCAACAGCGCGAGTTTGACCGCCTCGCGCACCTGCGCGACCGACGTGCCCGCCACGACGCTGAGGCCCACCGACACCCAGACGGGAATGTATTCCGGGCCGCGCAGGAAAACTTCCGTCGTGATCAGGCGGCGCGGGTCGAGGTATTTGCAGATGGCTTCGAGGAAAAGTTTGTCGGGCAGCGGCGCGTCCGGTTGCTTCGCGTCGTAGCGCGGGATGACCATGAGCGTCACCGCGCCCGGTGCATCGCCCGGCTCGCTCGTGGCGAGCGCGGGGTTGTAGGCGGGCAGCACGTCCACGCGCCCGATCTGGATGCCGGGCGTGCGTAGCGCGATGGTCGAGAAGTCCGTGGCGTTGACGAGACGGTCTCGGTGTTGCAGGTAACGCGCGATCTGTTTCTCGCCGTCGGCAACCGTCTCCGCGTCCGCGCCGTTCCAAGTACGCACCGGGTTCGAGACTTTGAAACCGGCGGGCAGCGCGGGACTCGTGTTGATCGAATTCGCGCCGACGTTGCCCGCCATGCCGACGCCGTAATCGTAGCTCGCGCGAATCGTCGCGCCCGCGGGCGGCCGCTTCCCGCGCGTGCCGTCGCCAAAGCGTATCTCGCCCGACTCGGCGTTGACGGTGAAAACTTCCGTGAGCGTGTTGGTTGCGGCGGGCGTGCCCGGCGGCAGGCGCGCATCCTGCACCGGCACTTCCGACCCGGCGGCGAACAGGTCGTCAATCTCCTGCCACAGACGCGTCTGCCCGTCCTTCGGCGTCACCGTCAAACGCGTGGAACGCGCGACGACGGGCTTCTGCGATAGGAAGGCGATCTGGTCGGGCGTGCCCGTGCCGAGCGGCAGCAGTTCGTTCGAGACGCGCGCGCGCTGCGAGACGAAGACCGTGTTGATGCCGACCCAGAGGAGACGCGCCGCCGCGGCCGTCGCCGACGGACGGATGCGCAGCCACGTCACGACGCGCTCGTCGAGGTTCGTGTCTTCGAGCGCGGGCGGGAAGTCGCCGACGCCCGGCTCTAACGGATCGAGGTTCGTCCACAGTTTGAGTTCGTCCTTGTTGCCGGGCAAAGTGATCTCGACCGTGCCGGGTTTGGCGAGCACGTCGGAGGGGGCGCGCGCGTCGAGCGGTCTATATTTCGCCACGCGCAACGAGGGATCGTCGGGCAGCTTCGTGCCGCCCGCGACGTTCGGGATTTCATAACTCAGTTGCGTCTGCGAAGCGGCGTTCGCGTCTTGGCCGAGCGGCGTCAAAACGCGGGTCGCGGCGGCGAGCGCGGGCACGATGCCGAGGCTGATCGTGCGCCCGGCGATGGCCTCGCGCACGGCGTCTCGCAAATCTTCGAGCGCGGCCTCGGTCTTATCTGTGGGCTTGTCGCCCGCGCGCGTCAAGAGCGCGATCCAGAGCGAGCCGTCGGCCGTCTCCGCGCCGATGTCAACGCCGTCGGCGAGTTTCGCGTCGAGCGGCACGGTCTCGTAAAGCTCGATTGAGGCGTCGTCAACTTCGGCGTCGTTGTAGGAGGCGTAGAGCAGTTTGTAATAGTCCGTGAGCGTCTCGTCGGTCGTGGTGAGTTTGCGTTTGAAGAAGACCTGCGCTTCGACGGGCAACACGTCGAGTCCCTGCACGGTGCGAAACGGAACTTGACCGGCGCGCACTTCGAGACCGT
Source organism: Pyrinomonadaceae bacterium (assembly GCA_035940695.1). GTDB lineage: Bacteria > Acidobacteriota > Blastocatellia > Pyrinomonadales > Pyrinomonadaceae > JAIVJZ01. The sequence goes on from DASZEQ010000013.1 coordinate 54,293, forward strand.
CGTTCAAGGTGATCGTCTGCGCCGGGCCGCGCTCGTTCGTGAACTGGACGAGGCCGACCGCCGAAGACGCCGGTTGCAGCGGCACGCCGAGCAGCGAGAGAAACTTGCGGCGGTTGCGTTCGGGAATCTGGTTGCTGCGATAGAGCAAATTCTCCGTCAGGAAGGCGAAGATTTCGATGAGCGTCACGCCGGGATCGCTCTTGTTGAAATTCGTCCACTCAGGATTATGGACGGGCACGCGCGCCAACGCCTCGTCGAGCAACTCCTGATAGCGGCGATCATCCAGATTCGGAATCTGCAACGGCATGAAGACGACTCCTTAACGTTTACTTCACAAACAAAAGTGCCGGTCGCGTTCGACCTGCAACGCGCCCTGACTAACCAGCGAGCACGACGTTCAAGCTCACGGTCTGCGCCGCGCGCGTCGCCACGAGTTTGTAGTTGATTGTGGCGACGACCGCTTGCGCGTCCTGTTCGTCAGGCTCGACCGTCACCGACTCGACCGCGATGCGCGGCTCCCAACGCGCCAACTCCTTCGTGATGCGATCCTTGATGAGTTGTCTCGTCGTCACCGTGTTCGGCTCGAACAGGTAAAGGTTGAGACTGCCGCCGAAGTTTGCGAGGCGCAGCCGCTCGCGCTGCTCGGTCAACAGGATCACGCGGATCGCCTCGCGCACGTTCGTCTCGCCCTCCGACCACATGACGCGCCCGTCCGGCCCGACGCGCGGCGGGAAGCTGATGCCCTTGCCGAAGATGCGGCCACCGTTATTCATCTCTCACCCTTTCGCCTTCTTCGCGCTGATGCCCGGCAGCGGAAAACAGATCAGGAAATACGGCAGCCAACGGAAGATGATGTCCAGCAGGTTCACGATGATCATCAAGAGCAGGAGCGCGCAGATCGTGATGATCGGGATCGAGAGCGAACAGATCATGCCGAACTCAAGCGAACCGCCCGGCTCTTTGCAAGGCCCTTTGTCCGGCGCGGACAAATCCTTATGCAGCGGCCACGGCAACACGGAGCGCACGAGGTCGCCGAGGCTCATGCCCTTGGCGCGGTCGATCTGCCCGCACAGCATGTCGGAGATCATAAAGGCCGTGTTCTTGTCGAACTTCCGCAAGCCCGCCGGAGAAGTGTCTATCGGCATCGCGATGCGGATCGGGCGCGCGGGCGCGTCGGGGTCGAAGAAACTCGCCAACTGGAAGGGCTGCGTGGGCGCGCTCACCACGGGCGGATCGACGGGGCCGCATTCGGGTCGCTCGTAGACGCAGCGCACCGTGAACCAACCCTCGCGCGTGTCCAGAACTTTCTGCGCCGCGAGCGGAAGCGGCGCGGCGTATGTCGTCTCCTGTTCATTGAGCGCGGCGGCGACGAGGCTCGCGAGGTTCGACACGCGCTGCGCCGCTTTGAGGAATTGGTCGGTTTCGTCCACGACGCCGGAGGCTTTGGGCGGGAGCGGCCCCTCGAATTCCGTATCGGCGAGCGGGAATAGAAAAGTCGGCCACTTCGGATCCGGGTTGTCGCGCAGGTAAGACGCGGCGACGGATTCCAGATTGTCTTCGATCTTCGCGGCCTTCGTTACGTCGAGCGGCGTGCCGCCACGGATGGCCTTGAGCGCGTCGGCCAGAGTCTTGACGACATCCTGCGCTTGATACGCGACGCCTTTGACCAGCGATTTCAATTCGTCGGACGCAATCGGGTTTTCGTTCGTCAGTTTCGTGAAAGTCGTTTGATCGAAAGCGGTCTGCTTGAGCGCGTTGACGAGCGTGGTTTCGGGCGTGGAGAGCGTGGGCGTCGCCGTGCCCATAACGGTCGCCCACACGTCGGGTAGGTATTGTTCGAGGAACTTGGCGAAGTCGAGCAGGATGTACCAAGAGACGGTTTGAATCTGCTCGCGCAGAGACTTGAGCGTCTCCTTCTTCGCCGTCGCGTCGAACGCCTCATCAGCGGTCTTCGGCAGCGAAGGCGGGTTGAACATTTTGTAGGTCGCGCCCGCGCGCTCGATGAGACGCGCCCAAGGTTCGGTCACGTCCAACCAGAGGGGCATCATGCGCGGGTCTACGGGCTTGTCGTAATCCTTCACGTCGGCATCTTCCGCCCCGTCGTCCTCATCAGCCTCGGTCTTCGACAGCGCGCTCGCGCCCATGTAAGCCTCGCGTTTGCCGACGGGGACGAGACCGGTGAGAACGCGTCGGCGGCGGCCGTCGTCCTGCGTGTAGTTGACGGGAAAGAGGGGCAGTTGTTCTTCGCCCGCGACGAGCGCGTCGGCGCGTGTGCTCCCGCCCGCGCCGACCTTCTGCCAGCCCGTCCCCGACGCATTGGTCACAAGCGCGTACTCTTCCCAACTCGCTTCGTCAAAGGCGGGCAACTTCTGCTCGCGATCAATTTGGCCGCTGGCGTCGAGAAAGTTTGGCGGCAGCAGTCGCCTGACGACGAACGACGCGCGCTCGTCGCGCGCCGGGTTGAGGGCGCGATCCGGCAGCCCGGCGCGACCGCACACAAGGCACGCCGTGATCAGGTAGAAGCGTTGATGCGCGGGTTGGTAGAGCTTGAGCGGCGTGGTGGTGCTGGCTGCCGTTACGAGGTTCGCGTCGCCGTTCAACTTAGCGAGCGTGCCGCCCGAAGGTGCGAGCGACTTCGTTCTCTTTTTCTCCGACGCGAGGCGCAGGCGATTCAAGGGGCGCAGGAACGCGGGTCGCTTGACGACGGGCGCGATGGGCGGCGTCGGGCCGCGCCACGTCTCCGGCTGCGCGACGAGTTGAGAGAGCCGCGCCGGGTCGTTCTCCAACAGCGCGAGGTAGTCTTCCATGAAGGTGTCGGAGGCGAAGCGCAGGATGGCCGGGCGGCGCAAAGTCCGGCGGCGCACGGCGAGTTCCGTGGCGTCGGCCGCTTCAGGCCACAGGGGCGCGGGGGCTGTCCATTGCACTACGTCTCGCATCAATTCCTCACCTGCACTGCGTCTCGCATCAATTCCTCACCAGATGTTACCCGCGCCGGGCGTGTACGACGCGCTGATCACCGCGTTGCTGATCAAGGTGTCGCACTGCACGACGCCGCTGAACTTCGACATCCCCGAATCGACCGTGACCATCGAGGCCGATACCTGCACGAGCGACGCGTTGATCGTCACCTTCGCGGAAGCGTTGACCGTGATGCCGCTCGGCTCCAACTTGATCGAGTTGCCGTTGCTGTCCACGATCTCGACCGTGCCGGGGCCGTCCTTGAGCGTCACCTTCTGCCCGCCCGGCGTCTCAAGGATCATCTGCTCCTGCCCGTCCGTATCGTCGAGCGTTACTTTCACGCCGTTACGCGAGCGCAAAACTTTGCGATGGTTGTTGCCCGCGCCGTCCATCGAATCGGGCGGCGCGTCGCTGCCGTTCCACAGCCCGCCGATGACGTATGGGCGGCGCGGGTCGCCCCCCTCGAACGTGACGAGCACCTCGTCGTTCACGTCCGGCACAAACCAACTGCCGCGATTGTTCCCGCCCATCAAAGTGGCGAGCCGCGCCCAAGCCTCGTAGCGGCCGCTGCCCGTATCGGCCGACCACGGCAACGTAACTTTCACGCGCCCCTGCCCGTCCGGGTCACGGATGTCGCTGACGAGCGCGGGGAACACGCCGTACCAGCGACCGCCCAGACCCGCCGGCTGCCGCACGTCTAAAATCATCTCCAACTGATTCTTCTCAACCACGTTTTTACCTATCCCCAAAGACCGGCAGCGACCGTCAGTGACCGTCTCTGATCGGCAGAGACTCGCTAGACCCTGCCGATCCCCGGCCGTTCGGCGCGAAATTCCGTGCGGATGCCCTTGGAGTTGTCGAAGAGATGTTTGATCTCCGTGACGTAGTACTTGCCGGAAAACAACGCGCCGAGTTCTTTCAAATCAACGAACGCCCCGGCACGCAGATCGGGCTTCGTCTCCGCGACGCCGTAGCCGACGATGAAGCGGCGCGCGCTCATGCGGAAGAAGGTTTCCGCTTCGTACTGCGCCTCCTGACTGTTGAGCGGGACGGTGTGCGCCAGAGCCTCTTTGCGCGCGCCGAGCGCGGATTGCAGGATGCTCACGCCGCTCGTGTCGCCGTTCAGTTCGCTCGTGATGACGGACTCGGTGGCCTCGTAAGCCAACGCGCTCTTGCTCGGCACGTCCCAACCGTTGACCGTGACGCTCGTGCGCTGCATGGCGAGATCGGCGAGCACGGTAAACTCGCGCAGTTGCGCGCCGCGCTGCAACTCAAGCGTCGCCCCGCCCCGGTTCGCGTGCGTCTTGGCGTTCAGCGTGCTGCCCTCCATCCAGAGTTCGGCGTCGATGGCGCGCGCTCGCTCGCGCGCAAAGGCAAGGTCGCTCTGGTTGACCTGCGCGAGCACTTTGTAGGTCGGCCCCGTAACGCTGACGCTCGGGCTGAGGCCGTGGTCTCCGGCGATCTGGTTGAACACGTCCGCATCGGTTGCGTCGGCGAAGGTGCGCGTGCGGCGCGTCATACGCAAATCCTGAAAGCGGTCTTCGGCGAGGACGGTGATCTCCGGCGCTTGCCCTTCGGGGAACGTCGCTTCGAGACCCATGATGCGGCCGTCGAAGATGCTCTTGCCTGCGGTCTTCACTTGAAACGTCTTGCCGAAATCGAGCGTGCGACGGTCGAAGTAGAGAAAGTCGGTCGTGTTGTTGACGTTGCCCCAATTGCTGAAGCGCGCCTCGCAGCGATAGAGGCCGCTCGTGTTCTCGACGATGACCAGACGGTTCAGGCCTGCGCCGAGCGCGGGCTGCTCCGTCCCGCCGACGTAGATCGTCGGGCGCGCATCCGCCACTCCTGTGATTAAATCGTCGGCCATAAATTTTTAGTGCGCCCGGAGGCGTTCAGCCCGCTCCGCCTGCTGCTGCCAGATGCGCTCAAACTCTTCGGGCTTCGGCAACTCGCCGCCCGCGCCCGATCCCGCGTCGTCGCCGCCGCCGCTGCCGCGTCTCTGCGTCTCCCCGGTCTCCGCCACGTCCACGTTCATCTGATCGATCACTACCGGCATCTCTCGCACCTCCCTCTAAAACAGATCACTCACTTCCAACTTGATGTTCGTCTCGATAGACCCGCCGCCCGCCGCGCCGCCCTGCACCGACAAAGACGCCGACGCGCCGAACGAAGACGACGCCCCGAATGATGTGGACGAATTGGTTGACCGGGACGCGCCGGTCGATCCGAAACCTCCCGCCGAGCCTGAGACGCCCGCGCCGAATGAGCCGCCGACCGAGACGCCCGCGTTCATGTCGAGCAGTTGGCCGGGTTCGAGCATGCGCGGGTTCTCGATGTTGTTGGCGGCGGCGATTGATTGCCAGTCGCCGCCTTTGCCCTGATTGTCTGCGAGTTCGGGCAAGCTCTTGTCCTTCGGCACTTCGGTCAGGGGACGCGTGCCCGGCGTCGGCGCGGCAGAGGCCGCCACGTCTTTGATCGTGAATTCCGTGATCTTCTGCTGCGACAAATTGAGCGTCATGCTGGCGCGCAGCGGGCGGCCTTCGGGAGAGAAAAATTCGAGCGACTCTTCGAGCGAATCCATCAAACCGTCGAACTGAAACGACCCCCAGATGAAGCGCACCGACGGCGGCACGTAATTCTTGCCCTCTTGCACGGGCGTGATGAAGTAGGCCACCTTCTGCGTCAGCTTACGCACGTCGTTCTCGGCCGTCTGGCCTTCGGGCATCGGCTGCGTCACGTCGAACCAGAGTTGGAGCGTGAGTTTGGTTGTGCCCGCGCCGACGAACTGGCGCGCGGGCGTGCCTTTCTGGTCGCCCGCCCCTGCGGGCGTCGCGATCTGGTTGGCGAACGCAACCTTGAGCGACTCCGGGTTGAACTGCACCTTGGCGGTCTTCTCCGGGTTGATCTCGTTTTTGAACTCGGCATCCAACTGCCGCAGTTCGGCTTTTTCGAGTTTGACCGAATCAGGCATCTCAACTCCCGTTGATGAGTGACAGGTGACAAGCCGGAAGAACTTCCAACTCGCCGCCCGCAACCGTCTTCACTCATCATTCATTCATCATGCATTACTCATCACTTACAACTTGTCACCCGTCAGTCGCTGCCGATCACTACTGCCCGGACGTGCCGGTGTCGTCTTTGAGCGACAGCGATTCGTAGGCCAGTTGCAGTTCTTCTATCGCCACCGTGCCGTCCTTGGCGTTGAGCGGCGGGGCTTTGAGCTTGACCGGCACGACGCGCCAGAGGATGAAACGCGCGCGTTCCGTCTTGCCGTCGGGCGCGAAGACGACCACCTCCGCGTTGGCGCGCGTCTCCGGGTTGGTCAACATCAGGTTCATCCATTTCCACAGATCGAATGTCTCGGTCATGCCCCGCTTGAGCGTGACCTGTCCGAAGTTGAGCGGCCCGGTCAGGCGAATCTGCTTGCCGTTGTTGCCGCCCTCGCGGATGGTCTTGACCTCCATCGTCATCTCCAGCCCGTCGCACTCGGAGAAGGCCGCATCGCAAACCTGCATCGCCACGCCGTCCACCCTGATCTCGACCGAGAAGTTGAAGGCGACGAACGGGTAGATGACCGTCTCTTTGGCGGACTTCGTGGACATGCTCTATCTCGCCTCCGTGACGAAGCCGCGGTCGCCCGTCTGCACGAGCCGGATGGTCATAAACGTCAGCGGCAGAGAGGGCGCAACGCGCAACTCGACGACGAAACGCCCCTGCTCGACCGACTGGCGCGTGTTCAGAGATTCGCCCGTTACGACCTGATAAGCGGCGGCGGCCGTCTTGCCCGCAAACGCGCCGCGCAAAAACATTTGATCCAGCATGGACTCGAAACCGCGCTGCACGAGCCGACCGAAGGCCGCGCTGTTCGGCTCGAAGACGTAGGCCGCGCCGTGGCGCAAAGCGAGCCGCCGGAGCAGGATGAGCAGGCGGCGCACGTTGACGAGGCGCAGGTCTTCGTCGTCGCTCAAGGTGTCGGCGTTCAAGGCGAGGAAGCCGCGCGGCTCTTGCCGGATAAGGTTCAGCCCGGCGAGTTGCAGGTCGAGCCAGCGTTGGCGTGTGATGGGCGGCGCGAGCGCGACCGCGCCGCGCACGGGTTCGTTGGCCGGGGCAACCCACGCGCCGCGTGCGTTGGCGCGGCGGGCGATGACGCCGCAGGCCGCGCCGTCGGGCGGCGTGTCGCGGAAGAGATCGAAGCGGCGCGCATCGCGCGCGGTGAGCCACGGGTGATAGATGGCGGCGTAGCTGAACGCGCCCGTCTCGTCGTGGTTGAGGCGTACGCTGTTGTCCGATCCGGGCGCGCGCGTCTGCGTCGTCTTGAGCAGCGAGATGTGTTCGATGGCCTTGTCCTCGCGGTAGTGCAGCGGCAGCGAGAGCACGGCGAGCAGGTCGCCGCGCGCGGCGCACATCCGCACGAGCGCGCGTTGCACCGAGAGCAATTCGGCGTTCGTATAGTCAACCTCTTCGCGCAACTGCCACGCGTTCGACGGCGCGACGCGCACCGAGACGCCGTTCGACCAATCGCTCGTCCCCTTGGCCGTCGTCGCACGGACGCGATAGTAATAATCGCCGGGGCGACGACCGTAGAGCGTGTAGCGCATCTCCTTGCCCGTGTAGACCGTCGCACTCGCGCCCCAATCACGGTCGGTCGATTCTTCGAGCACGAACGATGCGCCCGCGACGCCCGACGCCCACGTGAGCGTATATGTTCCGCTCTCGCTGAAATTGCCCGGCGAGGCGATGAACGGGCGTTCGATCACCGCGATGTCGCAGGCGAGGAAATGGCCGAGTTGCGGGCGACGCACGAGCGGCGGTTTGTCGAGCCGCGCGCAGTCGAGAAAGTGCCACCACTCGGGGCGCGGGAACGGCGCGGAGGCACGCGCCAGAGGGGCTTTCTCCATCTTCGCCTTGACCCAACCGCGTTGCACCGCGTCGGGCACGGCGATGATGGTCACTTCTTCGAGCGCGAGCGCGGCGTGGATGCCGCGCAGGCGGCGCGGTCGCTCGCTCAGGTAACGGATGAAGTCTGCGCGCGCGAGCAGATCGTTGAGACTGGCTTCTTTGAGATCGGGGTCGAGAAACAGGTCTGCGTCGAACTCTGCGAGGCCGTCTCTTTCGAGCGACGTGCCGGGGAGTTTGACGGCGGGCAAAAACGCTTCGGGCAAAAACTGCATGCCGAGCGGGAAGTAGACGACGCGCTCGCTCTCGCCGCCCGCGAGCGGGAAGCGTATCTCGCCGACGGGTTGCCAGAGTTGTTCCGCCGGTTCGTTGACGGGCGCGGGTCTGTCCGTGTCGTAGGCTTCGGCATCGGTGGGAAGTTGGCCGAAGTAGCGCGGGTGGCGCGCGCCGAAGGCGAGTTCTCCGAGCGTCAACGCGTAGACGCTTCCCTTGCGCGCCCACAACTCGAAGGAGAGCCGCTCGCCTTCGGGAACGAGCTTCCCTCCCTGTTCCAGAGCGTTCGCGGCGGGCGCATCGGGCAGCCACCAGAAGCCGCGCCCTTTGATCTGCACCACCTCTTGCGCTCCGGGCAAATCGGCGTTCGTCGTGATGCCGGTCTCCTCGACCGTGACCCAGAGATTCTCGCCTTCGACGCGCAGAAGCGCGCCCAAGACCGGAGCGTCGGCGACCGAGATGGCGAGGTCGAGTTTGATCTCGCGTCCCTCGCGCGATGGTTTCTCGTTTTCCCACGGGTATAGAATCGCCGCATGACGATTGGCGAACTCGTCGGCCTGCGTGCGCTCCGTCGATTCGTGCGAGTCGTACGCAATCGGCGTCTGCGGCTCGGACGTGTAGACGCGCACGTCTACGAGTTTCGGCTGTGCGGGCGGCGCGTGCGGGGATGTGGCGCGCAGCCAAACGGGATGCGCGGCGTCGGTCTGCACAATTCGTCGCGCTACGGGCGAACTCGCAGAGAGCGGCGCGATGCCGGTGGCCTGAAAGAGCAACACGTATTCGTCTTTGAAAGTGAGACGCAGCAGATCGCCCGCAACCAGATCGTCGGGCGAATCGAGCGCGAGTTCGGCGCGGAGTTTCAAGAGCGAGAAGTTGGACACCTGCGCCGGACGGCTGATGAGCGACGCGCTGACTTCCACGTCGTCAGACCAACTGCCTTCCGAACGCGCCCGAACGTAAGCGGGGTTCAGTTTCTCCACTACGCCCGCGCGGTTGGCGTCGGTCGTGTTGAGCGCGCCCGCCATCAAGCCCGGCACGGCGAAGAAATTCGCGCGCGCGCGATTCGTGGTCTGACCCGCATCGCGCGCGACGCGCACGATCCAGCAACGCCGCCCGCCGTTGTCGAAGAAGGCGCGCACGGTGGGCGCGAGATAAGCGAAAGTCTCGACGCCGCGTTTTCTGTCCCACGCGACCCCGGCGTCTTCGCCGAAGATGGCCGCAAACTGCGCGACGGATTCGACGGCGACCGGCAGATTCAGAGGCCCTGACGCGGCGAAGCCGACGAAGGCCGCCACGTCCATGCGTGGCAACCACTCGTCCAGAACCGGCGCTTGTGCCTCGAAACGAAAACCGGGCAGACGCCGCGTCACGACGCGCTTCAACATCACTCACCCCACCGCTACGGAGTCAGGCGGCCATCCGGCGCGAAGACGCTTCTCGACGCTTCTGTTCACCAAAAGCGTTTCCCGCGCGTCCGTCGTGCGTGCGCCCGCCACTCTCGTCTATTCCATTTCCAGCCGCTCGTAGGCGAGCGTCAACTCTTCCATCGCCACGTCCGTGCCGCGAGCGTTCATCGGGCCACTGACGTGCTTGATGATGCGCGCGCGCAACAGTTTCCACGTCTGCACGACGGCCGTGTGATCCTCGTTCTGCAACTGGATGACGACGGTGCGTTCGGCCATCTGGTTGCCGTTGCGTATGTCGTCGAGCCAGCGGTAGAGGTTGAGCGAGCCGATCACGCCGCGCTTCAGAGTGACATCCGTGGCCTTGTTGAGGCCGGTGATTTTACGCACGCTGTTCTCTTTCGAGTTGCCCGTGCGGTACTCCGAGACGGTGACTTCCATGCCGATGTTGCTGCACTCTTGAAAACCCGCCTCCACCCCGTCGGTCGTGCCCGTGCCGAGGTCAACCAGAAAATTGAACTGCACGTACGGACGATCACGTAGGACTGCCATAAGTTCCTCCTTCGGAGAAGTGACGCGTGACAAGTAACGGGTGACGAGCCGGAAGCATGTCCGACCCGTCGCTCATTACTCGTCGCTCATCACTCGTCTCTCATCATTTTCTGACTTGTCACTTGTCGCTCGTCGCTGTCGTTAGACTTTCCTGTCCGCCGTCCACTGGCCGATGCGGAAGATGACGAACTCGGCGGGGCGCAAGGGGGCGACGCCGACGAGGCAGACGAGCCGCCCGTTATCGAGATCGTTCTGCGTCATGGTCGAACGGTCGCAGCGCACGAAGTAAGCTTTGTCGGGTTTGTCGCCGAGAAGCGCGCCCATCTGAAACTCGTTGAAGAGAAAGTCTTCGATGGTGCGGCGCACGTTGTCCCAGAGCATCGAACCGTTCGGCTCGAAGACCGCCCACTGCGTGCCTTTGTCGATGGAGCGTTCGAGATAGGCGAAGTAGCGGCGCAGGTTGACGTATTTCCATTCCGGGTCGGAACTCGTCGTGCGCGCGCCCCACAGACGGAAGCCGCGCCCCTCGAAGAAGCGGAAACAGTTGATGCCCTCCGGGTTCAACACCTCTTGCTGCGCGCGGTTGAGCATCTTCTCGAAGCCGATGGCGAGATTGACCACTTCGTTCGCGGGCGCTTTGTAGACGGCGCGATTGATGTCGTTGCGCGCGTAGATGCCCGCGACGAAACCGCTCGGCGGCAAGTTGATCTCGGTGTTGGTCACGGGGTCGAGCACGCGTATCCAAGGGTAGTAGAAAGCGGCGTACTTGGAATCGATCTTGGCGCGCATGGCGCGCACTTCCGAGACCGATTGATTGTCGCCGCTGTCGATGACGGCGATGCGGTAGCGCATCCGTTCGGCGTGGGCGATGAGCGCGTTGATGATGGCCGTCGCTTCGGAGGTGTTGTCGGCGTAGCCGGCGGTCGCGCCGGGCGTGGCGACGATGGAGATGTCTTCGAGGTCTTCAAAAGCGACGAGGCCGAACTTGGCGTTGGTCTGCTCGTCAATGTTGCCGGTGTACTCGTCCGCGCCGGGCAGTTGGCCGTCGTTGCCGCCCGTCAGGAGAATCTCCACGCTGCGTTCGCTGTCGGTCGAGTCGAGTTTAGTTAGAAGATTATCGCTCAGGCTCTCGTTCGACTTGGAACTCGTGCCGTAGGCGATGAGCGTCTCGATCAGTTCGACGCCCGTGGCGAGACCGTCGCCGACGAGCACGACGATGGGCAGCGTGCGCGCCTGCGAGAGACTGCTCGGATTCTGCGCGAAGACATCGCGGATGGAATCGGGCGTGCCGAAGGTGTTCTCGTGTTTCGGGTCGAGCGCGATGTTGTCCCAAACGTTCGTCGTCGAACCGTCGGCCGAGGTGACGGAGATGGTCAGCGTTGCGACGCGCACTTCGTCGCCTTCGGTGATGCTGAGCGCGTCGAAGCCCGAACCGTCGGGCGTGTTGAGCCGCAGGTCGCTTGGCGTCGTGGTCGCCGTGTCGCCGAAAATCCACGTCTGTTCGGTTTCGTCGTAATGCGCGAGGCGGAGGCCGCCCGTGCCCGGCGGGCTGTCAACCGGACTCGTCACGTTGCTCAGCCACACGGTGTCGTAAGCGCGCAGAGACTTGGCCGTGAGGCTGCCGTCCGTGCCCGTCAGGATGTTCTGGCCGAGCTTGACCGTGATGCGGACGCGCATGTTGCCCGCCGCGCCGGGGAAGCGCGCGCGGATGAGGACGGAATCGTCGGCCACTTCGGCGTTCGGGTCTTGATACATCCACGCGCGTGCATGGCCGTCGGAAAAGAGCGCGCCGGTCGTGCTCGGGTCGTCTTCGAGGATGTTTGCGCTGGGGCGTTTGTAGACGTTCTCCACGTCGTCGGCGTCGCCGTCGATGACGAGCGGGCGGAAGATGCGCCCGATGTAGACCCGCTTGCCGCCCTCTTCAAAGAAAGCGCGGACGGCGTGCCAGAGATAGTTGTGCGTCTTTGCGCCGCCGTCAAACTCAAGTTTCTGCCGGTCGCCGTAGACGCGCTCGAACTCGACGAGACCGGTGATGATGTCCGGCTCAAGATCAACCGGGCCGAAGCGCGACGCGCCGACGAAGCCGGTCGTGGTCGTGCTGACGCCTTCGATGGACTTGGCACGAAACGAGGTCTCCTCGATGTACACTCCGGGAGCGAGATATTCAGGCATGACTCCTCCTTCAAGGCGGTTAAACCGCCGGGGTAATGAACAGCACCGACTGCGGAGCCGGCGGCGAAACGGTGATCGAATCCTGCGATTTTAAAATTAGCTCCTGCCCGTATTTCAGCGTCGCGCCCAAGAGTTCTTCCTGCCCGGCGAAGTCAGCCCACAGCGTGGCGGGCGGCGCGTTGAGTTGGTCGAGCGCGGCGCGCAGGTCGGCTAGCGGCGACGGCTTGATGGCGGCGGCGGCGGCGTCCGCCGGGGCGTAACCGGCGTTTAAAGTCAACTCCCACGTCTGCTCCAGCAGCGGCACGTTTTTGTTGACCGGCGGCGAGGCGAGCGGCGACGAGAGCGGCGAATCGGTCGGCTTAGGGTAGGGGAAGACGAGGGCGATGCTGCCCCGCGCATCGCTCAAGCCGCGCGCGTGCAAGCGGCCGTCCAGACGCGCTTCGACCACAGCCCACGCGGCGGGCGCATTCGCTTGCGCGTTCCACAGGTCGGCGCGAACGACGGCCATGCCGGAGCGCGGCGGTCGCGCGGGTGCGGAATAGAGCGGGACGCTTCGCCCGCCCTCGGGCGGCGAAGGCTCGAAGGGCGAGACCCAGTTGAAAAGACCGCGCGGCGCGGGCAGTTCCGCCTCGAACATGAAAGGCTGAAAACGGCGTTCCTCGTCAACCACCTCGACGACGAACGTTTGCGTCGGCGGCAGGTTATTCCAAAATTCATCGTCGCCCGCGCCGTGTTCAAACGCGCGCAAGCCCGGCGCGTGATGCAAGACGTATGTTCCCGAACGATTGACGAAGGCCGCGACGCGCTGCGCGGTGTTGTTCGCGGGATAGACCGTGACGGAGAGACCGCCGCCGACCCGCTCGCCCGTCGCCGCGTCGTGAAAGCGCAGGCCGAGCGGCGCGACGAGCGTTAGCCTTTCCAACACCTGCACGGGATTAAGAGCCATCACACGCGCACCTTTCCGAGATCGAATTCGCGCGTCTGCACCGCCTCGCCTTCGACAAGCGCGACTTTCGATTCGACCGACACCATGCGTATCACGTAGGTGACGGAGAGCGGCGGGTTCAGTTTCGTCAGCGTCGCAAGGTTCGACATGTCTTGCAGGTTCAGCGGGTCGAGGATGATCTCGATGGTTTCGCCGGGGCGGAAAGTTTCCGCGTCGGCCGCGTAGTCGTTCAACATGCTTGCGTGTAAGACGGGCACGTCCTGCAACATGCGGATCGCCCAACCGAGCAGTAGCAGCTGCTTCTCCGCCGTCTTGCCCCACGCCGTCAACATGTAATGAAGGTCGAGCGGGAGCGGCGGCCGGTAGCGGCGGCCGTCCGAGCCGGTGGTCGGCGGCAAGTTGCGCCGCGAACCGTTGACCGCGATGCGATAGAGAAACAGCGACAGCCCTTCCTCCATCGGCGACAGGAAATCTTTGATCTGGTAGAGGCTGAAACGCGCGCCCTCGAATTCGGGCTTCGGGCACGCGTCGCCGAGCAGCCCGATGATAGCCTGCCCCGCCGCCGCAATTGCTTCGTAACTCGCCATCTACAAAAGGTGACTCAAAAAAAACGGGCGGTGTTTGCCGCAAAGTCGAACACGTCAGACGCGCCGGAGGCTCGCAATCAGTCGGCGTGGAGCGAGAGGCGTCTAAGCCAGTGTCTGAGACGCCAACGCCCGCCCACCTCCGCGCCCATCTCGGCCAGATACGGCTCGATGAAAATTTTGATCTCGTCGAGGTCTTTGAAGTAATGCCGCACCCCGCCGGAGACGTGTGTGATCTGGCCGTGCCATTTCACGCGCTGAACCCCGCCGCCGTTGACGGTAACGGTCTCCGTCCACAACTTGACGATAAACGACTCCACCTGAGACTCGGGCAAGTCCATGACGACCCCGTTGCGAGGGGATGACCTGTGAGATCGGGCTGACAGTGATCCTTATCCAGCAGTCGAGTGGTGGACGGAAGCCTCCGCGTCAGACCAGACAATCATGCGCGGGGATGTGTATAGCAAGCGGGTTGGCGGGCGTGCGTCTCGCGGGCGTCTGCCGGAGCGTCTATGAGGAATTTCGGCGCGCGGAATGCGGATTAAAAGAGAGTCGCTTTTTTAATCCGCATTCCGCGCGTCGCCTAGTCGGCTAGTTCTTGAGCGTTTGCTGGACGGCTTTGATGTCTTGCTGGATGCGGCGTTGAACGTCGGACATGACGAGTTGGAGTTGTTGGAGACGGCTGAGCACTTCGGGCAGCGAGACGGCAGAGGAGGCCGCCGCCGGGAGCATGCTCGTTTCGGGAGCGGCGGCGGCGGGCAGAGCGCATTCTTCGAGTTCGTCGTGGCGGATCTGCTGGTAGAGCGCGACCGTGCGGCGGTCTGGGGCAACGTCGAGTTCACGCCGGAGCGCGGCCGCGCAACGTTCGTACTGGCGCAGGGCGGCCGTGCGGTCGCCCGACAAATAGAGCAGGTGCATCAACTGGCGATGCGTCCGCTCGCGCGCCTCGTCGTAGCGCAGGATGGTCGAGCCGTAGAACAGCCCCAACTCGTAATCGCGGTGAGCCTCGCAATAACTGATCAATTTGTCGAGCATCATGAGGTACATGTTCTGCAAACGCTCGCGGTCGTACAAGCACCAATCCTGATACCAGCCTTCGAGCAGATCGCCTTTGTAGAGTTCGGCGGCCTCCTGCACGACGCGCTTCGTCTCTTCGTCGAGGTCTCTCCCGGCCTTCCCCTGCACGCGCGCGAAGGCGCGCTCGAAGACTTCCACGTCGAGCCACACGGCGGGGTCGAGATTGAGTCGCACCCAGTCGTGACCGGCTGAGAGTAGCCTGCTGTCGTCCTCGCTCGCGCCGCTTCCGCCGCCGCTACCGCTGCTGCCGTGGCCTTCAAAGGCAGACTGTAAATGCCAGAGAGTTTGCCGCAGATACTTTTTCGATTTGTCCGTACTCGTCTCGCCCCAGAGCAGGGCGGCGAGTGATTCGCGCGTGTGCGGGCGTTCGCGGTGGACGAGGAGATAGCTCAGCAGTTCCTGCGTCTTGCAGGCGTCGAGTCCTTCGAGACTCTGTTCGCCTGCGTGGATGCTGAACCTGCCGAACAGGTGAATACTCAAAGTGGACATTGCATCCATTTCCTTTCCCGTGGTGAGGGTTGAAGAAAGCCGCGACTTCGACGCAGACGACCGGATATTGCTTCGCCGGTCAGCGAAGTGAATCCTCGCTCCGCGCTCGCCGGCGAGCGTTGACGGAACAAAGATGCGCGACTCTGTGAGTGGTGCGGCCTACAACGTCAAGGGCGTGGTGACTCTGATTTGACTCCGAGAAAGAGCCGCTTGCTGCCTGTGGAAATGAGAGAAGTTGTGCCGGACATGGGAGGGTTCTCCAAGTGAGACGGCGAGGACTGCGAATTAATGAAGAGCACGAAAAGCGCCAAGCCTGTGCTGCCTATTAGCGCCCTCCCGTCTGGAGGGCGTCAACCTGCTTGCGTTACGTCCTGTGAGACGGCGGGTGTTATATCGCCGCCGTCGCCATTTTGTCAATGCTTAAAGTTCTCTGTAACCAAAATATAACAACGCTTGTATGAAACTATGCAAAGACGCCGCGCGCCCCTTGCGCGTGCGGGCATCAGCGCGCGGGCGGCACGGAAACTTCGAGAGAGAAGTTGCCGCCGCGCCGTGTCGCGCCCGGTTCGGTGAAACGCAGATCGGCAAACTGCACGAGCAATTCAGCGGCGCAGTTTTGCGTCTCGACGCGGACGGCGGGAAAGCGCGCGAAGTCGAGAAAGATTTTCGCGCGTTCATCCGTGGCGGCGCGCGCCGCGAGTACGGCCGCTTCCCCTTGCGGTTTCTCGAAACGCGTCAGCCCGTCGGGCGCATCACGTTCCGCTGCGGCGCGCGACACGAGCGAAGTTTCAAAACGATAGACGGCGCGATCCGTCTCGGCGAGCACGCGCCAGCGCGTCGGGTCGGCCAGCGAGGGCATCGCCGCCACGCGCAGCACAGACTCGTTTCGTCGCGCGGCCTCTGCCCCGGCCGACGCCTCAGCACGCGCGAGCGCGCGCCCGTGCAGCAGGCCGAGCGCACCCCAGTACACGACGACGAACGCCAGCGCGACGAGCGCGAGCCGATTTCCCCAGCGCGACGCGAGTTTAAGTTGATGCGCGCAGATGAGTGCGACGAGCCACGCGAGCCACAGCGCGCGCGACGCAACCGGGTATCCCATCCCCACGCGCACCGGCAGGACGACGAAGGCGAACGTCGCCAAGAGCGCGAGCGCGCCCCACGCAACGCTCTGCCAGCGCGCTTTCGCGGTCAGCAGAAACGACGCCCCGCCCAGACTCAGCCACAGCCACGGATCGACGATGTAGACGAGGTCGCCGTAAAACCAACGCCCGTCCCACGGCAACAGCGGGCGCACGCCGTAGTTGTTCGTCCAATCCATCAACGGGTGCGACGCGCTGACCAGTAGCGAGGCGACGATGAGACCGCCGAGACGCACGCGCCCCGTAGTCGCGCTCCGAAAGCGCGCCACGATGCGGTCTCCTGCATAGAACAGCAGCGGGATGACGAGTGCGATGGCGAGCGTGCCGACGATTGAATGCGTAATGCCGCGATGGTGCTTGAGATAGAACCAACTGCCGCCGAAGGCCGCGACGATGTCCGCGTCCGGCGCGTTGGCGGCCAAGAGGCACACGGCGGTCGCCCCCGGCGAGAGGCGTTCCAACCCCGCTTTCGCAGCCGTCAACCCGACCAGCGTATGCGTCAGATTATCCATGAAGAAACAAGAATAGAGGTCAGAGGTTAGAGGTCGGAGGTTAGTAAAAATAGCTTTCTACTAACCTCTGACCTCTAACCTCTGACCTCTGCTTTTAGAACGGGAGGTTTCTTTCGGGAGTAGGCTCTGCGGGCAGTTGGGCGTGGCGCGCAGGGTCGAGGCGTTCGAGTTTTTGCGCGGCTTCGCGTGCGGCGGCGGAGAGCGTGACGGGTTTGCCGTCCTTACCTTTGGCCTCGCGCGCCGTCTTGGCGATCTGGAAGAGGATGTCTGCGGCCTCGCTCCGCTTGCCCTGCTTTTCGTAGACCGAGGCGAGACGCAAATTCGCAGTGTCTACGGGCACGGCAAAATTTTGCGCGCGCGCCAGTTCCGTATAGAGCGTGGCGGCGGCATCGTATTGGCCGTCGGCTTCCCTCGCCTGCGCCAGCGCAAACTTGGCGCGCGCCGCCACCTCTTGGTCGCCGCTTCCGGCCAAAGCCTGAAGTTCGCCGAGTCCCTTCTCGCGATCAACCGTCAATAAGTTGGCAGCGCGGAAGTAGCGCGCGAGCGACTTGTAAGGATCGCCGTACTTGTTCTCGACCTTCTGCGCTTCCTCGACGACGCGTTGCGCGCGTTCTTTCTCGGTCGTGAAGGTCAGCCCCGTCGTGGCGGGAGTGGCGGGCGCAGGCGAGGCCGAGACGGTCGCGTCGGCGATCTCGATGACACGGCTGAGCGCGCGCGTGGCCTCCTCAGCCTTGCGCCCGCTCCACCACGAATAGACGCCCGCCAGCAGGGCAAGCCCGACGAGGGCGGCCAGAGCGTACAGGATCGTGCGTCCCCGGCCTTCGAGACGGTCGCCGACGCGGTCGAATTGTTCAAACGCCTTTTCGCGAAACTTATCGCGGCGGACTTCGCGCGCATGTTTTTTCTTGGATGGAGCCACGTTTTTTTCTCTTGCAACATCGCACGGTCGTGCGCGTTCTGATTTCAGTAGTTAGGGCGAAACGATTCACTCTAACGACCGTGGCGCGGGGTTGTCAAGCAAGCGTTCGGGCGGCGCAACCCTCTGGCTGCGGTAGACTTTATTGACCGTCGCCGGGGCGCGTGCTACGCTTCGCGCCCCCATCTCCCGGCGAGTCTGCGGCGGGCGAAAATGGTTGAAATGTTTGGGAACCAGTCGCAAGGGTGCGGTGTCTAATGAGACGTGTAGACGGCGTGCGGCCAGTGCCGCGTGACACGCCGGTTCGCGCCGGAGGACGTTTGTGAGCTTCGGAGAGCCAATCGCCCTCCGCGGGCAAGCCGAATTGGAGCATCCCGCCGCCGTGGCGGACTCGGCGGAGGCGCGTCCCGTAGCGGAACTACAGTTCATTGAAAGATTACGCGCGGGCGAGGCGGAGGCTTTCGACCGGCTGGTCGCGGAGCGTTCGGCGGACATCTACGCCCTGCTCTACCGCCTGACGGAAGACCCGGAAGAGGCGCGCGATCTGACGCAGGAAACTTTCCTGCAAGCCTTTCGCAGCATCGCGCACTTTCGCGGCGACGCCGATTTGCGGACGTGGCTCTACCGCATCGCCGTCAATCAGGCGCGCAACCGCTGGCGTTGGTGGCGGCGCAGGCGGCGCGGCGTCACCGTCTCGCTCGACGCGACGGACGAAGCGCACGAGCTTTCGCTCGCCACGCGCCTCGTAGACGAACACGCGCCAAACCCGGAAGCGCGCACGCTCGCGCACGAACGCGAGGAAATTTTGCTCGCCGCCGTCCGCACCCTCGCACGCCCTTATCGTGAAGCCGTCGTCCTGCGCGACGTGGAGGGCTTGAGTTACGAAGAGGTGGCGGCCGCGCTCGACATCAGCGTCGGCACGGTTAAGTCCAGACTCTCGCGCGGCCGCACAGAGTTGCGCCGCAAGCTGGAAGGCTCTTTGTGAATAGCTGATAGCCGTCAGCCGTCAGCTTTCAGCTATCAGCAAAAAGCCGGTTGTGATGGTTGACACGCTACGTCGGTTAGGGCGTTTGGAGATGTCTTGCGCTGAAAGCTGACGGCTGATAGCTGATAGCTGATGGCTAAAACAGTTCTTTGAAAACGAATGGCTGCCCTGCCCCGGCTTCACCCATCAATCCATGGTGCCAGTGGGTCGGGAAGCGACGAAGGTTCGAGTTTCGTCGTGTGCGTTGCGGCGGGCGGCAAACGTGCGTGATGTTTTCAGACGCGGTCGGCAACGGTCGTCTACGAAAACAACGCGCCGGTGGCCGACGTTTGCGTGCAGGCGTTGGAATAGTAAACGTGCGTTGCTTCCTTGAGCGAGGGAGCGGCCGGGGCAGGCCAGCCATTCGTTTGAAAGCAGAGGCCAGAGGTTAGAGATCGGAGATCGGTTAAAACAAAAACTGTCTTCTGACTGGCCTCTCACCTCTGACCCCTAACCTCTAAAATTATGACTTGTGAGGAGACACAAAAGAGTTTTTCGCTGTATCTGGACGGCCAACTGGCGCGCGTCGCGCGCGCGGGCGTGGATGCGCACCTCGAAGTCTGTCCCGTGTGCCGCATGGAACTGGCGCAGACGCGCGCGCTCGTGCGCTCGCTCGCGCAACTCGAACGTCCGGCCGTGCCTTCAGACCTCGCCGCCTCCATCAACGAAATGCTCTTGATCGAACGCGCCGCGCGCCGCCAGCGGCCGACCGGGTCGCTCCCCGTGCGCGCCTTGCGTTGGCTCGAACCCCGTCTCATGCCTTACACGGTCGGCGCGTTTGCTTCGCTGATTTTGTTCATCGGGGTCGTCAACGCGTTGCGCCCGCAGTTTCGCGTGCTCCGCGAATTGACGATAGCGGCGCGCGCGGCCGCCGTGGACGAATCGCTTGACAATTCGCTGTTTGAAGGCGGCGGCTACGACGTGACGAAGCCCGTCCTGACGATTAATCCGAACGGCGCGCTCGCCGCGCTCATCCAGACTCCCTCTCACGGCGACGACGATGCCGACGACATGGTGATCTACGCAGACGTGTTCAGCAACGGCAGCGCGTCGCTCGCGGGCGTCGTGCAACCGCCGCGCAACCCGCGCCTGCTCGACGAGGTGCAAGAGGCTTTCCGGCGCACGCCCGCTTTCGTCCCCGCCTCGCTCGACCGTCGCCCCGCCACCCTGCGCGTCGTCATCTCGGTTTCCAAAGTCAACGTTCACGACCGCAGTTACTAAATCCGGCAAGCTACTTTAAGCAGACGCCACGAAAACGAGTCGGCCGCCGGTTCTGAATTGAACCGGCGGCCGACTCGTTTCCGTTGCACGTTGCGCTGTCTACTGGCCGAACCGCGCGCGATACTCGCTTGAGTTCATGAAGCCGTTGATCATGACGCGGACGTTCTGCGGGTCTTGATCGATGACCTTGAGCCACGCCTGATAGCCGTCATTCTCCGGCGTCCGGCGCAGGTAGCCGTAATACTGCATCGCCACGTAGGCGCGATTGTATTCGGCCGCTTTGATCTCCTCCGATTCGACGATTGCCCTGAGCACCTGCGCCCGCGTCAGCGCGCGCGAGTTGAGGCGGTTGACTAAATCGGCGCGCGAGAGCGTCACGTTGACGCCGCCTTCCGGGTTCGACGGGTCGGGCGTCCTGATCGACTGCGCGCCGTAGCGCACCAAAAGCGCATCGACGAAAGCGTTGTTGGAGAGCGCATCGTAGGCGGCGCGAAACTCCTGTCGCTCCGTGAAGTTCAACGGGAAGAGGGCGCGCTTGGCGTAGACTTCGGCGGCGGTTTGCGCCGTCACCGAACGCATGTCGGGAATGATCTCGACGTACTCCGGCAGGCGGTTGAAGGCCACGCGATAGAACGTGAAGGCGAACAAACCCTTCAGACGAAACTCCGCCGACTCGAAGAACGACTTCGAGACGATGAGGCGGTCGCACAAAGCGGCCGGATGGTTGGCATCGAGATTGAACGGGTTCACGCAACCATTCAGAACGCCCGACCACGGCTCGCCCACTTCGGGTTCGCGCGAGAGGAAGTCTAGATATTGCATGCGGACGAAGAGCGGCGTGGCGTTGATCGGGTTCGCCGCGCCCGCCGCATCGCCGTTGTCGTTGATGGTGAGCGTGGCAATCTTCAACGCGCCGAGCACCGCGTTGACGGGGCTGCGCAATTCGATCTGCACTGTCTCCGTGCCCTCGACGTGTGCGTCGTCTATGAGCGGGACGGCGACGGTCTTCGGCTGCGTGTCGCCCGCCGCGAAGGTGACGGTCTCG
This sequence comes from Pyrinomonadaceae bacterium, assembly GCA_035940695.1. GTDB lineage: Bacteria > Acidobacteriota > Blastocatellia > Pyrinomonadales > Pyrinomonadaceae > JAIVJZ01. The sequence goes on from DASZEQ010000013.1 coordinate 75,500, forward strand.
ATGCTCGTCGCGTAATCGCAGCGCGCGTATGCCTTGCCCTGCGGGTAAGACGCGCCGTTGGGCATTTTCGTCTCCGGGTTACAGGGCACGGCCGCAGGGTCGTCCACGGTGGCAACGTCAACCGAGATCGCGCCCGACGTGTTGCCGGAACGCGTGACGGTGATGGTCGCGCGCCCGCCGCCTTCGCCCGCCGTGTAGTTGGCCGCGCCGAACTCGACGAGCGCGGGCGACACCGCCGCGGCCTGAACGATGTTGTAGAACGAATCATCCGTGTGGAGTATCTGGCCGTTGCGCGCCGCGCCGGAGTTGGGGGCGACGTTGAACGTCACCGTGCCGTTCCCCGTGCCGCTCCCGTTCGTGATCGTGAGCCACGAAGGGGCGAGACTCGAAGCAGACCAAGCGCAGCCCGCGCTCGTCAAGATGTTGAAACTCCCCGCGCCGCCGCTCGCCGTAAAACTCTGCGTGCTGGTGGGCACGACCGCATACGTGCATGACGATGCGCCCGTGAAATTCACTCCCGCGCGGTTCGCGCTCAATGCGGCGATGGACACGTTCTGGGGCGCGAAGATGTAGTTGGCTTTCGCGGGAGTCACGACGTAGTTGCCGCCTGCGGCCACGTTGTTGAAAGAGTAATTACCGTTGGCGTCGGTGGTCGTCGCGCTGTTGTTCGGAGAGCCGCCGAGCGCCACCCCGACGCCCGCGATGCCGTTACCGCTCGCATCAGCCACGCGCCCGCTAACGGAGTATTGCTGCAAGGAGGCTGTGAAATTCGCGGCTTGGTCTGCGCTCAGATTGCTGAACGTCTGACTGAGCGGCGCGAACGTGTAGTTGGCGAGCGACGGAGTAACGGTGTAGTTGCCTACGGGCAGATCGGGGAACGAATAGTTGCCCTGCGCGTCGGTCGTGGTCGTGGCGGCGCGCGCTCCCGTGAGCGTCACGGTCACGCCGCCCGTGGGCGTGGCGGCGGCGTTGCGGATCACGCCGCCGATGGTGTAAGCGGCGTCTGTGGTCAACTCGTACGCGCCGCGCCCGTAGGTGGAGAGTTGGATTACGCCGCCCAAGCTCGTGGCGAAGCCGGTGACGACGGCCGGGAGCATGCCGTTGTTGAACGTCGCCCATGTCGCGCCGTTGTCGGTGGAGCGAAAGACGCCGATGTCCGAACCGGCGTAGAGCGTGGTCGGGGTCACAGGGTCGATGAGAAACGCGCTGACGGGAACGTTCGGAATGGCCGACGGCTGCCCCGGACTGCCGCCGATGTTCGTCCAACTCGTGCCGAAGTCCGTTGTCCTGAAGACGTGCCCCGTGCCGTAGCCGCCGTAGGTGATGTAAGCCTCGGCCGCGTTCGACGGGTTGACCGTGAGGCTTTCGACGAAGCGATTGGGGAGGCTGCCTGTCCTGTCCGTCCAGTTTGCGCCGCCGTCGGTTGAGACCATCACGCGCCCCTGCGCCGAACCCGTGTAGATGACCTGCGCGGCGGCTCTGCGCTCGACGCCGATGGCGCTGAGCACGTCGCCCGTGCCTTTGGTGAGATCGGTCGTGCCTGCGGGCGCAGTCCAGTTCGGGGACGTGGCGCAGGTGGTACAGGTGAACAGACGCCAAGTGCCGAAATAGATCGTCGCATCGACGCCGTTGCTGACCATCGGCGGGTAGAAGGCGATGCGCTGTTCGGTCGTCGGCTCGCCGAAGTTCACGTTATCGGCGATGGTGGCCGAGAAGTTGTTACCGTTATTGACGAAGCGATTGACCCGCCCGTAAATGTAGGTGGTGAACACCATGCTCGGATTAGCCGGGTTGACGATGCTGCGGCCGCCGTCGCCGCTGCTGAACTCGCGCCAAGTGTTCGTGCCGGGGATGCGGAGTTGCGTGCCGTTATCCTGCGTGCCGCCGTAAGAGATGCTCGGATTGGACGGGTGCATCGAGATGCCGACGAACTGCGTGAGCGTTAGCGAGGCATTGAGCGATTGGAACGTCGCGCCGCCGTCGGTCGAGCGCGAGATGCCGCCGTCGTTCCCGGCATAGATCGTGTTCGGGTCGTTCGGGGCGAAGGCGAAGGCGTGCTGGTCTGGGTGCGCGTTTGAACTGAAAGGGCTGTAGCCGAAATTCGTGCCGGTGAAATTCTTCGTCAGGTTCGACCAGTTGTTGCCGCCGTCCGCGCTCTTGTAGATGTCGCGCGTGCCGACGTAGATGGCGTTCGCGTCGTTCGGGGCGACGTAGAGGTATGCGTTGTAGCCGAACTGGCCGGGGTCTATTCCGGTCGCCGGCTTGTTCGTCCAAATAAGGCCAACGTTCGTAAGACCGGCGTTGTCGCTGATGTCCACGCGCACCGCCGTGCGCGAACCGGAAACGACGTAGAGGCGTTCGGGGGCGGCAGGTGTGACGGCGATGCGAACATCGGTCGTTGTCGTGCCGCTGGCGGCCGTGAAGATGGGCGCGGGCAGCCACGTCGCGCCGCCGTCCAGAGATTTGTAGATGCCCGCCGGGCCTGCGGGGATGAGGCCGAGGGCATCAACGAGCGTCATGCCCATGTAGAGAATCTGCGGGTTCGTCGGATGGATCGCAAGATCGCGCGGCCTGCCCGACATCGTCCGCCGCCAACTGACGCCGCCGTCTTCGGAGAGATAAAAACCGTTGCGGTAGAGATTCCCGTCGGGGTTGAGATCGTTGTAGGAAGTGGCGAGCGTGCGCGTCGCTTGCAGGACATAGACGCGGTTTGGGTTCGACGGGTCAACTTCGATCTCGGCCGTCGTGCCGAGCGGAGGGAGCGTGTTATTGCTGATGCGCGCCCAAGTTGCGCCCGCGTCCGTAGACTTCAAGATGCCCGTGCCGAAATAGCCGTTGTAGAGATCGCCCATCCCCGCGTAGACGATTGACGGGTTGCTCTTCGAAAAAGCGATTGAGCCGACGGCCAGATCGACGTGCGTGTCGGTGACGGGGACGAAGTTTGCGCCGCCGTCGGTCGAACGCCAGATGCCGCCCGTGGACGCGCCGATCAAAATGATGTGCGGGGCGGTGGGGTGGATGGCGATAGAGTTGAGCCGGCCGCTCGTTACGCCCCAGTTGTTCGGGAAGGCGGGCGTCGTCGGCGAAGGGCCGATGCTGCGCCACGCCTGCGCAACGCCGCGCGTGTCGGCGTCGCCGTCTTTGCCGCGCCCGGCATCCTTCGGGCGCGCGAGCCAAGCCTTGAGACGACCTTCGGCGGGCGGCGCGTCGAACGGGTAGGCGCGCTGCATCATGAACCATTGCTGGCGCGCGTCGATCACTTCGCGCTCGTCGCCGTCTTCCTGCTCGCCGATGCTCGGCTCGTTGATCTCCACGGTCTTCAACTTACGCGACTTCGCGGCGGAAGAAGCGTTCGCGCTTTTACGCGTTCGCGGGGCGTCCGCGCGTCGTCTCGCCGCCTGCCCCCGCCTCCGCTGCACACCTTTCGACGCTTCGACCGTCGCGGCCGAAAACAGGAAAGCGGCCGACCCGGCAAGCGACACGCTCAACACGAAGAAGAGCGCGAACCGCAGGCGGCGAGGCGAAAAGGGGGAGCGCGACACGGGGAAACTGATTTTTTTCAAAGCTACGTCCTTAGATTGAAAGGGCGAAAAATCAACCGTCCGTTTGATGCACTGAGGGAGCGGCCTCCTGTGCGGCCGGGATGAGTGCGAAGCCGGAATAAGAATACTTGGACGACTCTCGTTTAAGAGTTCGGGAAAAGTGCGACCGGCATGAGGGGGGTGCTGCGGCCAGTGTATTTACGGGAAATTGACGACAGACGAAACGAGTACCGGCAATAATTCGCGAACTGGCGAAGACCCTCCAAACAGGTCATCTGGAGGTCTGAGCTTAGACGCCGAAAATTGTGTTTCAGGATGTCCGGCGAGGCCGCGCGAACGACGATGAACGAGGTTTTCAGGACGCTTCGCCAACCCGGCGAGACGACCACAACTTTACCGTCGAAGTTCGGGTCGCGTCAAGCCGATTGGCGCAGCAAAAAGACGGCTGACAAGTATGCGCCGGCGCAGGCGCAAAGGCCGCTTGAGGGCGCACGGAGAAAAACCATTTGAGAGTTCAAATTCGAGATTCCAAATTCGAGATTCCCTAAATATTAGGATTCCGAATTTGAGTTCGTCTAATTATTGAGAATTTCAAATTTGAGTCTGTCTAAACTTATGTCAGTCTAAACTTATTGATGAGATTTCAAATTTGAGTTTATCTAATTATTGTGAATTTCAAATTTGAGTTTGTCTAACTACTTCTCCAATGCTTTCTCCGCGCTCTCTGCGTCTGCGTCGTGGAGTCTTAATATCTTGCCGTTAATTCACCGGCCGCGCGCATCCCTGACAGGTGACTTGCTTGACGCACCGGGCGCGGCATGTTAGGTTTTCTCCTTCGTAAACATCAATAATTTTCAGCGTTCCGTCCATCTCAAAGAGAGAGTCAGGAGAGTCGCTTGACTACTGCGCCGACACCACTCAAGCAGACACCGCTCAACGCCGCGCACCGCCGTCTGGGCGCACGCATGGTTGATTTCGGTGGCTGGGACATGCCCGTCCAATATCCCGCCGGAACGGTGGAGGAACACCTGCGCACGCGCCGCCACTGCGGACTCTTCGACGTGTCGCACATGGGCGAGATCGAGGTGCGCGGCACAGACGCTATTCCCTTCGTCAATCGTCTCTGCTCGAACGACGTGACCAAACTCGTTGACGGGCAGGCGCACTACTCCGCGCTCACCACGCCCGAAGGCACGGTCGTTGACGACCTGCTCGTCTATCGCTTCGCCGCGGATCACCTGCTGCTCGTCGTCAACGCCTCGACGACCGAGAAGGATTGGGACTGGATAGTCGCACATCGCGGCAGCGAGACGGTGGAACTCAAAAACCGCAGCGCGGACTTCTGCCAGATCGCCGTGCAAGGCCCGGACGCGCTCGCCATCCTGCAAACGCTCACCGAGACGCCGCTCTCCGAGATCAAGTATTACCATTTCCGCGAGGGCGCGGTGGACGGCGTGCCCGCAATCATCTCGCGCACGGGTTACACGGGCGAGGACGGCTTTGAAGTCTATGCTGCGCCCGAGCGCGCCGAGCAACTCTGGGAGCGCATACTCGAAGCGGGCGGGCATGGCACGCCCGAAGGCATCCTGCCCTGCGGGCTGGCCGCGCGCAACACGCTCCGGCTCGAATCAGCGATGGCTCTCTACGGCCACGAGATTGACGAAACCACGACGCTCTACGAAGCTAATCTCGGTTGGATTTGCAAATTGAACAAAGGCGACTTCACGGGGCGCGAACGCCTCGCGGAGCAGAAGGCCGAAGGCGTCAAACAAAAACTGGTCGGCTTCGAGGTCATGGATCGCGGCATCGCGCGCGACGGCTATCCGGTTTTAATCGACGGCGAGCCGCGGGGACGCGTCACTTCGGGCAGCCCCGCGCCCTTTTTGAAGAAGAACATCGGGCTGGCCTACGTCCCCGTCGAGCATGCGCACGAGGGGCGGGAAATCCAGATCGAAGTGCGCGGCCGCCCCGTCGCCGCGCGCATCGTCCCCGTGCCTTTTTATAAACGTGAACGGAAAGTTAGTCAGTAGTTAGTGGTCGGTTGTCGGTTGCATGTGGTAATTACGCAACCTGCTAAAGATGAATTTTGAACAACTGACCGCGGACTACCGACAACGGACAGTCTTTTACCGGCAAAGAACAACGGACAGCAATTAACAAGGAGCATCATGGCAGACATCCCAGACGATTTACACTACAGTAAAGATCACGAGTGGATCAGGGTCGAAGGCGAGATCGGCACAATCGGCATCACGGATCACGCGCAGAACCAGTTGGGCGACATCGTGTATGTGGAGTTGCCGCGCGTGGGCGACAGTTTAGAGGCGGGCGGCGTGTTCGGTCAGGTCGAGTCGGTCAAGGCGGCCAACGATCTCTACACCCCCGTCTCCGGCGAAGTCACGGAACTGAACGAGACGCTCAACGACGACCCGGAGCAGGTCAACAAAGACCCCTACGGCGCGGCGTGGATGCTCCGCCTGCGCCTGAAAGACGCGGGCGAAGTTGACAAGCTGATGAACGCCGCCGAGTACGAAGACTACACCAAGAAAATCACGGAGTAAGAGAAGTTGCGCTACATTCCCAACTCGCCGGAGGAGCGCGCCGAGATGCTGCGCTCAGTCGGTTTGAACTCGCCGGAGGAGCTATTCGACACCATCCCGGCCGATATACTGCTCGGCGATCTGCTCGACACGCCGAGCGCGCTCTCCGAACCCGAACTCATCGCGCGCTTCGAGTCGCTCGCCGCTAAGAACGCCGCGGCGCATCGCCCGAACTTCCTCGGCGCGGGCGCATACTCGCACTACCAGCCAACCATCGTTGATAGCCTGATCTCGCGCTCCGAGTTCTTCACGGCCTACACGCCCTACCAGCCCGAAATTTCGCAGGGCACGCTGCAAGCCATCTTCGAGTTTCAGACGCTCGTTTGCCAGTTGACCGGCATGGACGTGGCGAACGCATCGATGTACGACGGCTCGACCTCCGTGGCCGAGGCCGTCTTGATGGCCGAACGCGTCACGCGCCGCCGCAAGGTGGTCGTCTCCGGCGCGCTCCACCCGGAATACCTGCACGTCGCAGACACCTACGTCGCCCACGCCGGAATCGATCTCGTCCGCGCCGGTTTCGACGAACAAAGCGGCACGACCAACTTCGACGAACTCGGCGCGCTCGACGACCAGACGGCAGCCATCATCGTGCAGTCGCCGAACTTCTTCGGCTGCGTCGAAGATTTGCAGTCGCTCGCCGAACGCGCGCACAAGGTCGGCGCGCTCCTCGTCGTCTGCGTGACGGAAAGCATCTCGCTCGGCCTCCTGCGCGAACCGGGCGCGGCGGGCGCGGACATCGTCGTGGCCGAAGGCCAGTCGTTCGGCGTGCCGCTCAGTTTCGGCGGCCCTTATCTCGGACTCTTCGCCACGCGCGAGAAGTACGCGCGGCAGTTGCCCGGCCGCCTCGTCGGCGTCGCGGCCGACAAGGAAGGGCGGCGCGGGTTCGTCTTGACGCTCGCCACGCGCGAGCAGCACATCCGCCGCGAGAAGGCCACCTCCAACATCTGCACCAACGAAGGCTTGATCGCGCTCATGGCGACGATCTACTTGGAGACTCTGGGACGGCGTGGCCTGCAAGAAGTCGCCATGCAATGCGCGCAGAAGGCCGCTTACGCCGCGCGCCGCATCGCGGAGATCGAAGGCTTCTCGCTGCCCTATGCCGCCACGCCGCGCTTCAACGAATTTGTCGTCCGCGCGCCCGTCGCGGCCGAAGGGTTGCTCCGACGCTTGGCCTCCGAACGCAACATCACGGGCGGCCTCGCGCTGTCGCGCTATTTCCCCGAACGCCCGAACGACATCCTCGTCTGCGTCACCGAAACCAATCCCCGCAGCGAAATAGACGCGCTCGTCAGCGGATTCGCAGAACTGACATAGGTTTCAAGTTTCAGGTTTCAAGTTTCAAGTTAAAGAACGAGAAAACTTCAGACCTGAAACCTGAAACCTGAAACTTGAAACTGATGAACACCAAAGCCACCACGCATATTACACAGAACGAAGCGTTGATCTTTGAACGCTCGCAGCCGGGACGCAAAGGCTACATGCTGCCCGCGCTCGACGTTGACGAGACGCCGATAGACGAATTGTTGCCCGCCACGTTTCGCCGCGCCGACGACCTCGAAGGCGTGCCCGAAGTCTCGGAGGTCGACGTTGTGCGCCACTTCACGCGCATCTCGACGTGGAACTACAACATCGATCTCGGCATGTACCCGCTCGGCTCGTGCACGATGAAGTACAACTCGCGCCTCAACGAACGCGTCGCGCGCATCAAGGGCTTCGCCAACCTCCACCCGCTCGCCTCGGAAGAGGACTCGCAGGGCGCGCTTCAACTGCTCTACGAACTTCAACAGCACCTCTCGGAGATCACCGGGCTTGCCGCCGTCTCCCTGCAACCGGCGGCGGGCGCGCACGGCGAGATGACCGGCGTGATGATCATCCGCGCCTTTCTCGACGCACGCGACGGCGTGGGCGAAGGCGACCAGCCGCGTCGCCACGTCATGCTTATCCCCGACTCGGCGCACGGCACGAACCCCGCCTCCGCGCACCTCTCCGGTTTCACCGTCAAGACCGTCCGCTCGACGCCCGAAGGCCAAACCGATCTCGACGCGCTGCGCGAACTATGCGCGGCGGGCGACGTGGCCGGGCTGATGTTGACCAACCCGAACACGGTCGGCCTGTTCGAGCGCAACATCCGTGAGATTTGCCGCATCGTCCACGACGCGGGCGGCCTCGTCTACATGGACGGCGCGAACATGAACGCGCTCGTCGGCTGGGCGCGCCCCGGCGACATGGGCGTGGACGTGATCCACCTGAATCTACACAAGACGTTCTCCACCCCCCACGGCGGCGGCGGCCCCGGCTCCGGCCCCTGCTGCTGCACGAAGGAACTCGAACCTTACCTGCCCGTCCCGCGTGTCGTCCGCGCCGGAGAGGATCGCTACACATTAGACTTCGACTACCCGCAAACAATCGGCCGCGTCAAAGCCTTCTACGGCAACTTCGGCATGGCCGTGCGCGCGCTCTCCTATATCGAGACGCACGGCGCGGACGGTTTGCGCGAAGCGACCGAGGCCGCCGTGCTGAACGCGCGCGTCATCGCGCACGGGCTGACCGGCGACTATCACAAACCCTTCGACGACCCGCCCATGCATGAGGTCGTCTTCACCGACAAACGACAGGCGCGCAAAGGCGTCAGCACGCTCGACATCGCCAAGCGTCTCATCGACTACGGCTTTCACCCGATGACCATCTACTTCCCGCTCATTGTGCAGGGCGCGATGCTCATCGAGCCGACCGAATCCGTCGGCCGACAGGAGATACAACAGTTCATCGAAGCCATGCGCGCCATCGCACGCGAAGCCGAAGAGACGCCCGAACTCGTGACGAATGCCCCGCACACCACGCGCATCGGCCGCCTCGACGAAGCTGCCGCCGCGCGCAAGCCCGTCCTGCGCTGGCGTCCCGAAGAGAAAGCCGCCGTCGCTTAATTATCCATTCCCGGTGCGTAAACAGAAGCGCGGCGCGTGAACCGTCCGAAGTCAACGCGCCGCGCTTCTGTTACGTCAAGATTCGATGCGACTGAAACGCGCGCGGCGGATTACAAAACACTCGAAATGTTTATAATGGTCTCGTTAAATAATTTCCCGCATCCAATTAATGTTCGCTACTCGAAAGGATGACTACACATGTTTCTACCTTCAAACGCCCGTTCCGTCTTTTTATCCTCTGCCCTGCTGCTGCTGTGCGCGCTACTGCTTGCCGCCTGTAGCTCCGGCGCGGAGAAGTCGCCGACCAACACTGCGACCTCTGGCAACACTGCCGCCGCAAACGCCAATCACTCCAACGGCAATACTACTGCGACGGCCGCAAACACTACCGCCGGTCAAACTACGACGAAGGCCAAGCTCAATTTGAACACGGCTTCGGGGAGTGAATTTCTCGCGCAGATTCCGGGTTTGGGCAACCGGATGGTGCATGAGTTCGAGGAGTATCGCCCTTACAAGAGCGTGCAGCAGTTCCGGCGCGAGATGGGCAAATACGTCAAGCCAGAGCAGATCGCAGAGTATGAGAAGTACGTCTACGTGCCGATTGCGGAGAACGACTCGGACGCGCCGACGCTGCAACAGATTCCCGGTCTCGACGCGGCCGAAGCAGAGGCTTTGATCGCCGGTCGCCCATACGCCTCGCGCGACGCGTTTCTCGCCAAGCTCTCCGAGAAAGTTTCGGCTGACGAACTGGCCGTGGCGAAAACCTATCTGAGCGGCCAATGAGTCCCGCCGATGTGCTGTCGCGCCTGCGACGATTCCTCTTAGTCTTTGCCATCCTGCTGCTCGGCGGGGCATTGTTGGAGTTGTGGCTGATCGGGCACACGGAAGACCCCGTGCAGTTTATCCCGTTTGTGTTGTGCGGGCTGGGCATGCTCGCCGCGCTCGCCGCGCTCGTCCGCCCACGACGCGCGACGCTTCTGGCCTTGCGCGCGTGCATCGCGCTCGTCGTCTTGGGCAGCCTGCTCGGAATCTACCTGCACGTCGAAGGCAATCTCGCTTTGCAGCGCGAGATCAGTCCTAACGCGAGCGCGGGTGAGACGTTGTTCGGCGCGCTCGGCGGCGCAAACCCTCTGCTTGCGCCCGGCATACTGGCCGTCGCCGCCGTGCTCGCGCTCGCCGCGACTTATCATCATCCGGCTCTGGGAAACAAAGAATAGAACGGCCGCGACGTTTCAGTTCAGGCAGAAGGCGGAAATTCGCTATCGGCCTGTCCGGCCGCAACTCCGAAACATTAAAGCGCGCCGTCGCGAGCGAAAGTAGCTCTCGCGACGGCGCGCTTTTCAACTTGCCTGCACAGCAGGGCGTCAGTCCATGTCGAGCGGGTTGCGATAGGGCGTGTCTTTATCCTTCTCGGCTCGCTTCATGGCCTCGCGAAACTTTTCTTCGAGGATGCGCTCGCGGTCTTTGAGCGACCCCAGTTCCTGCGCGAAGATTTGGTCGCGCGTCTGCTTCTGCCGCTCCAACCCTTTCGCCATCTCCTCGAACGAAGCGATGGGCTTGGACTTCTCCTCGTGCGAGATGAGCGCGCCGGTCTGCGCGTCTATGATGAGGGTGGATTCGCAACAGGGGCAGATGAGTGTGAAGCGTTGGTTATCCGTCAAAACCAGACTCCTTCGTCCGAGAATACGCTCGCGCCATTTGGCGCGCAGGCAAATTATAGCACCTCGCGCGGCGGAAGCTGCGGGCTGGCCTGCGATAAAAGTAGAAGGGCGACGGTTGCGCGCGAGCGCGTCAACGCCGCACGCAACCGTCGCCCTTCTCTTTAGTACTTTCGCTTGACGCCCTTGTTCGTTTACGGAGTCACAGCGTCTTTAACTGCGCCGCCGACTTTCTTCGCGCCGCTGACAGTTTTCTGGCCGACTTTCTTCGCGCCTTTGACAACCGGCCTGCCTACGTCTTCGGCTTTGTCAGCCGCGCCGCGTCCGACATCTTCCGCCTTGTCGGCCGCGCCGCGTCCCACGTCTTCGGCTTTATCGGCCACACCGCGCCCGACATCCTCGGCTTTATCCGCGACCGGCCTGCCCACGTCTTCGGCCTTGTCGGCCACGCCGCGCCCCACGTCCTCAGCCTTGTCGGCGACAGCATTGGCAGCGTCGGCCACGGCGTCGCCCGTCGCCGTCAAAGCCCTGTCAACTTCACTCTCCGGCAGTTCGCGCACCTGCCCGCCGGTCGTATAGACGCGCGCCGTGCGTTTGCCGCTTCTCGTGTCCGTCGTAACGACGACTCTCTCGACGCGCGGGTTGTTTTTGAAAGTGCGCGTCTGTGTGCGCACGCCGTCCGTTTCGGTCGTGACAATCTCGCCTTCCGCGCCGCCGGTCAACGGCATCGTCCCGGTCGCGGCGGTCGTGTTGGCGTTGGCCGCGTTGCTGTTTCCCATATTAGCGTTATCACTACCGCCGCACCCGGCGGCTACAATAGACAGAGCCAGCGCACACAAGCCCGCTGAAAAACGTTTTATCACTTTTATTTCCCCCCAATTTAAGCAGAATCGTCTTTAACTATCCCGCTTTGAGCGCAACCGACGTGCCATGCGCCGGACGCCCGCGCGCACCGAGTTTCTTAGTAAAAGCGGCGTGCTTCCCGCCCCGACTTCAAATCCGTGTACGATGGGGATGCAGCGCGTCCTTTATCCATACTTGAGACGATATGCGCGCGGAGGTGTGAGTGAAGGCCGGAGCGTGTGGAACTTTCAAACGTCCGTTTGCTTGATCTTTTCCAGCAAGTACCAAGAGATGTAAGCCCCGTACTTTTCCTGTAACTCTCTGCGCCGCCAATCCTGCCCCGTGACTATCCTGCGGCACGCGCGTGCGCCGCAGCGACACTCCATCCGGCCTGTGTCGTCGTCGGTCATCGCCCAGTCGTGCGTCAACTCCTCACCGGCTTCGATGTCGCGCATGGCGACGAAGATGATCTGGCCGCGCACGCCGATGTTCGGTTCGCACGAGTGGTTGCTGTAGATCATGCTCCCCTCGCGTTCGCCCTCCACGAGCGGGCCGATGTAGAGGTCTTCGCCGATCTGTATCTCGGCCGCGCCGAGCACGGGTTCAACTTCTCGAAGCGTGCGACAGTCGAAGATGTGGCCGCCTTTAACCGCGACGATCTCATCCTTCCCGAACGCCTCGACCGCAAACAGCCCGCGCCCCTGAATGCGGCTCTCCCTGATCGCCGCTTTCGGAGAGATGTAAGACAAGTTCATCTTGATTCAACTTGAGGCGGGGCGGCTTTGACTCACGCGCTCTAAATCTTCGCGGAACGAATAGACCGAGACGCCGCCCTGTGTGCCGTGGACAAAATTTCCGTCGGCGTCGAGGTAGAGGCAGAAGGGCAACGCACGCGCGTGCGCCATGTGCCGCGCGCCGATGGCGTTGATCTCCGGTTCAGCCCGGTCGCAGTCGGAGGCCAAGCAGACGAAGTGTTCGTTGAGCAGAGAGGCGATGGAAGTTTGCGGGATGATGCCCTCGACGAGGGCGCGGCAGTTGCCTCAAGCGTAACGCCCGTACTCGATAAAGACGAACTTCCCTTCGCGCTTCGCTTCGGCGAGCGCGTCGGCCAGAAGCGTGTGCCAGCGCACCGCGCCGCGGTCGTTGAAATGCGGGTGCGAACTCTCGCGCCTTTCGTCAGCCATTTTCGTGTTCTCCCTTCTCGAATCGTACCTCGACGAGCGCGCCCCGGCGCGTCCCGTGTTCAAGCGTCAACTGCGGGTAAGACTTCGGCTCGGCGCGCGTCGCGTTGAGTTCCAGCAATCGCTCGGCCTCAAGGATCGACTCCTCCGTCCCTTCGATCTCGACGAATTGACCGAACGGCAATTCGTCGATCACGACTTCGACGCCCGCCACCAGCCACGTCTCCCTGCGTTTCTCATAGATGGCGGCGGGCGTGTAGCCGAGCGCGTCGAGGATGGCGGCGAGGGCTTCGGGGTCTGCTATGGCCGTCTCGTCTTCACGCCGCCGCTTGATGCCCGCCGCACCGGGCAGGCTCTCCTTGAACGTGAAGACCGAGCGGCCGCCGCGCACGCGTCGCAGGCGCAACACGCGATTTCCCTGCTCAAGCCCCGGCCCCGCGTACAAAGTATTCTCTTCAAATTCCTCGCCGCGCCCGTCCGCTCCGGCTGCGCGCAAACGCTCGCGCAAACTCGCGGCCTCTTCCGCACTCACACGATACTTCTTCTCGATCTCAGTGCCCATAATAAACGCCCGTGAACAGTCGTCCGTAATCAGTGGTCAGTGGTTTGTCCCAATGCGTCGCCGTTCCCCGTTACTTTAGCAACTAACTTCAGAACCACAAACAACCGGCGGTCTTCAAGTCTGTCTGAACCAGCGCACGACTTCGGGGAGGCTCGCGCTCTTGCCGTACATCAACATCCCGACGCGATAGATGCGCGCCGCCACCCAGACGAAGAAGACGACGCTCGCCAGCCCGACGCCGAGCGAGAGCGCGATCTGCCAGAAGGGAGGCGTCTCCGTCAGGATGCGGACAAGCATCGTGATCGGCGAGAAGAACGGCGCGATGGAGACCCAGAAGGCGAAAGACGAGTTCGGGTTGCGGATCACGGGGAACGCCAGATAGATGCTGATGACGGAGAGGAAGATCACGGGCATCGCCATTTGCCCCGCCTCTTTCTCCGTCGTCACCATCGCGGCGACGAGCATGTAGATCGTGGCGTACATCAAAAACCCGACGACGAAAAACACGAGCGCGTAGACGGCGAAAGAGAGCGGCAGGCGCGGCAGCGGCACGTCCATCCCGCTCGCCGCCAGCATCCCGACGCCGTAGAGCGCGAACGCGGCGAACGCCACCGCCCAGATCAAGTACTGCGTGATGGCGACGAGCGAGACGCCCACCAGTTTTCCCAACATCAGGTGAAACGGTTTGACCGACGAGAACAACACCTCCGACACGCGCGTCGTCTTCTCTTCCACGACCGAAGAAAGAATGACCTGCCCGTACATCAAGATCGCCATGTAGATGAACAGGCCGACGAACATCGCCAACCCGAAGCCGCCGCCGCTGTCGCGCTCTAGGCCGCCCTCGCTCACCTTCGTCGTCTCCAACTCGATCTCTTTCGACAACTCGCGCACGCGCACCTGATCTATGTTCGCCTCGCGCAAACGTTGCTCGAAGACGGCGCGGTTCAAACTGCGACGCAGTTGCAAAGTGGTGACGGGGTCGCTCAAGTTCCGCCCGTAATATTCGGCGCGCCCTTCCTCCAAAATCTTTTCGGGCAACACGAGGTAGACGCCCAACTCGCCTTTCCGCACGCGCGCGTTCAACTCGCTCTTGATCTCTTCGAGCGAACGCCCGCCGGTCGCGGCCTGCTCCACCTCATAGTGCGAGCCGAGCAAGGCGGACGCCTGCTGGCGCAGTTGCCCCTCCCGACCCGGCGCGGCGGCAACCGGTGACGGCTGCTTCTCGCGCTCATCATCTAAGCCTTCGTCAACACGGCTTCTTAGAATCGATTCGCGCACGCCCTCATACATTTTCCCCGTGAGATCGACGACGGCCACCTTCGTCGCGCTGCCCGTCTTCATTGAGATGAGCAGGCCGGGCACGACCGTGAAGCCGATCATGATGATCGGGCCGAGCAGCGACGAGATCACAAAGCCTTTCGTGCGTAGGCGGCCGAGGTATTCGCGCCGGATGATGACCAGCAGTTTCTTCATGCGCTTTCCCCCACCTGCTGCAAAAAGATGTCGTGCAAACTCGGCTCGACCTGCTCGAAGCGTGTGACGCGCGCCCCGCCCTCGACGAGACGGCGCAGCAACTCCTGTGCGTCCGCTCCTTCGGCCAACACGACTTCCAGATAGTCGCCGTAAGGCTTCACGCCCGCCACGAGCCGCTCGTCGCGGAGCGCGCCGTCGCCGCCCTCAGCCCTCAGCGCGACGGCGCGACGACCGAAACTGCTTTTCACTTCGCGCAAACTTCCCTCCAGCACCTTGCGCGAGCGATTGATGAGGCAGATGTCGTCGCAGAGTTGTTCGGCTTGCGACATCATGTGCGTGGAGAAGATGATGGTGCGGCGTTCGGCTTTCAGTTCGAGCAGCACGTCTTTCATCAACTCGGCGTTGACCGGATCGAGACCGGAGAAAACTTCGTCGAGGATGAGCAGGTCGGGTTCGTGCAACACGGTGGCGATGAACTGAATCTTCTGCTGCATGCCTTTGGAAAGTTCGTCGGTCTTGTGCGTCTTCCACTCGGACAATTTCAGACGTTCGAGCCAGCGCGTCGTGCGCGTCTCGGCCTCGCGCCGCGTCAGACCTTTCAACTCGCCGAAGTAGCGCAACTGATCGCCGACGCGCATCTTTTTGTAGAGGCCGCGTTCTTCGGGAAGATAGCCGATGCGATCCTGTAGACGCTCAGACATCTGTTCCCCGAAGAGTTCGATGCGGCCGGAATCCGGCGCGAGGATGTTGACGATCATGCGGATAGTCGTGGTCTTGCCCGCGCCGTTCGGCCCGATCAAACCGAAAATCCGCCCGGCGCGAACCGCGAGGCTCAGGTCGTCAACCGCCACAAACTCGCCGAACTTTTTCGAGACGCGACTTAACGCAAGAGTCACACCGTATTCACTCAAGAATTTTCCTCCGCCCCATAACCAACGCCGCGCAACTGCGCGCGCCATGAAGCTCCGCGGCCTGCTGCGGGCTGTCTCCACATTGCTTACCGGCGGCGTTGTATACGGGTGGCGCGCGGCGAAAGTTCTACCGCACGCACGCGCCGCAACTCGCTCTCGCGCCGCGCACGCTCCGGTGCTATGATGCTTTCGTTAACGTCTCTTCACTTCCACACAGGCTGACGGCGATGCTTGCAAAACTCTTTCCCTTCCGGCGCGTTCCGCTTCTGCTGCTGCTCCCGCTCTGCCTGTCGCTCGTCCCGCGCATCGGCGCGCAACAACCGTCGCCCACAACCTCTGTCACGCCTGAAACGTCTGACGAGATCATTCGCGTCAACACCGAACTCGTCCAGACGGACGTGATCGTCTTGGACAAGGGGGGCAAGTTTGTTGACGGCCTCAAACCCGAACAGTTTGAGTTGCGCGTGAACGGCAAACCGCAGGCGATCTCATTCTTCGAGCGCGTCGTGGCCGGGAGCGTCAACGAAGACGCGCAACTCGCGGCGGCGCGCGGGGGCGGCAAAGTAGCTCCGGGGAACAACACAAACGCCGTCGCCGCCGTTGTCAGGCCGCTCGACCGTGGGCGCAATGTCCTTTTCTTCGTGGACGACCTGCACCTCTCGCCCGCCAGTCTCGCGCGCACGCGCAACCTCTTGCTCCGCTTCATCGAAGAGCAGATGGGACAAAACGATCAGGCCGTCATCTCGACGGCCAGCAATCAACTCGGATTTCTCCAACAACTCTCCGACGACAAGCGCGTGCTGCGCGCCGCCGCCACGCGCCTCAGCCTGCGCGAAGTCACCGTGCGCGATCACCAACGCCCGTCGATGAGCGAACTACAGGCTCTGGCAATCGAGCAGAACGATCCGAACGTGCTCAGCTATTTCATCGACGCCCTGCTCAGAGAGAACCCCGTTTTCGGCAACCAGCAGAGCGCGCGCTCGTCTGCGGAGACGCAGGTGCGCCAGCGCGCGACGCAACTCGTGCGGACGAGCACGTCGGCGGCGATGAACACGCTCTATGGTCTGCGCCACCTGCTACGCACGCTCGCGCCGCTTCCCGGCCGCAAGATCGTCTATTTCATCTCCGACGGCTTCCCCGTCGAGATGCGGCGTTCGGACATGGGCGAAACTCTGCGGCGCGTGACGGACGCGGCGGTGCGCGCCGGGGTCGTCGTCTACACGCTCGACGCGCGCGGTTTGACGGCGGATGTGGCGGGCGTGCCCGACGCTTCGAGCGACGCCGCGCCAGACCTTAACGGACAACTATCTTCGGGTTTGCTCAACGAGGCGACCGCACGGCAAGAGCCTCTGCGCCTCATCGCCGAAGACACAGGCGGGCGCGCGCTGCTCAACACGAACGCCCTCTCCGATGCGCTCACCAAAGCGTTCAAAGAAACTTCCGTCTATTACCTGTTGGCGTGGCGACCGGAGAGCGCGGAGGGGCGCGGTGGCGGCAACAACAAGTTTCAGCGCATCGAGGTGAGTGTGCGAGATCGCGCGGACGTGAGCGTCTACGTGCAGCGCGGTTATTACACGACGCCGCCCCCCGAACCCGCGCGCGGCAAGGAAGCCAAACGCGGAAACGACGCGAGGGAAAAAGAGGCCGGAGAGAAGGACGCGCCCGCCGCCGCTGCGGGCAAGGCGCGGAACACAGAATTGATCGCCGCGCTCCATTCGCTCTACCCGAAGGCCGCGCTCCCGACCTCGCTTGCGCTCAACTACTTCAACCTCCCGCCGCGCGGTCTGGTCTTAACCGCTTCCATTCAAGTCGATCTCGCCGCGAGCGCGCCCGCCCCGGCCGACGATAAAGCGCAACCGGGTCAGGTCGAAGTAGTCGGCGCGCTCTACGACGAACGCGGCGAACTCAAAAACTCATTCCAGCGCGCCCTGAGCGTCACGCCGAACGCGGCGAACGCCGCCGCTGCCGCCCCGAACTCGACGCCCGCCTCGCTCGCATCGAGCCGTGTTATCGTCAGCACGCATCTGCCGATTTCGCCGGGACTTTATCAAGTGCGGATCGCCGCACGCGAACCGCGAAGCGGGCGCACCGGCAGCGCGGCGCAGTGGATCGAAATCCCCGACATCGGCAAGGGCACACTCGCCTTGAGCAGCGTCTTTCTCGGAGAGCAGACGAACAGGGAGATCGTGCCCACGAAGGATGCGGCCGACGCCGCCGACTCACTCCCCGCCGCCATCATTGTGGATCGACGCCTCGCGCGCACCTCGCGCCTGCGCTTCTTCACCTACATCTACAACGCGGCGCGCGCGCCCGGCGGCGGTGGCGGCGGCAAACCGGACATCGCGCTGCAAGTGCAAGTATTCCGCGACGACCAACCCGTCATCACTTCGCCCCTGCGTAGACTTCAGACGGAGGGCATGCCCGATCTGACGAGCCTCCCTTACGCGGCCGAGTTGTCGCTCGCAGGTTTCGCCTCCGGCAGTTACGCCCTACAGATCACGGCCATCGACCGCGTCTCGAAGACCACCGCCACGCAACGCGCTAAATTTATGGTCGAGTAAAAGCACCCCACCGCAAGCGGTGGGGCTTTCGAGTGGTTTAGTCGAATAGACCTATTTGCGTATCTTCGGCCTCTTTGTGACGTTGAATGTATTTGCGAATTACTTCCGCCGTTACTTTGTCGCCGACGGTTCTGGC
>DASZEQ010000014.1:0-33342 GCA_035940695.1 Pyrinomonadaceae bacterium
TTAGCAGCGTGGGACAGCACGGCAATGAAGAGACCATCAAGCAGTACATCCAGAATCAAGGTTCACAGTACGAACAACTTCATCGGGAGCAACTCAACTTGTTTTGATACCCCGCAGCTTGCTGCGGGCGAGATTCATTTCCGAGCTTTAGACGAAAATTTCGGACGGGTAACAGGAAGTTGATCTACTAGGAAGTTGATCTGCTTCAACGATCCTGTTCGTGGTGTTATGCCCGCGACAGATTTTTTGTCCACAGCCCTCGCTTGCGTATGGGCTTTGCCTCAAAAGTCGAAGTTGTGTCCATTAGTTGTACTTGCCTAAGTTGGCCGTCCCACTATATTGGGGTAACAAAGGACTTTTGAGGCAAAGCCTTGCGTATGCGTATTAAATTATCGGACTCAAGCATTTCTCATTGAGGATTCGTAGGGCAACGCTTTCGGGCGGGTCAGGCGTTGCGGTCTTGCGCCAAGAGGTCGTTGGCCTGTTTGATAAAGTTTGCGGCAAGCTGAGAGGTTATGCCGGGGACTTTCATGATGTCTTCGGGTGTGGCGGCGGCGAGCAGTTCGAGCGAGTTGATGCCGAGGGCTGACAATTTCATAGACCTCACGGGGCCGATGCCGACGACGGCAACAAAAGGTTTCGCCGGACTTGCTTCCGCGCTCTCATTCAACGCGGCGGGCTTTACGTGCTCGGCGTGAGCGACGGCAGTTGAGCGCGCGGACGGGAGGTGTGCGGCGAGTGGCTGTGTGCCCGACGTGCTCTGTCCGCCGAGGCGGACGGATTTTGTGCCGCAGACTGAACACCGCTCGACGGAAGCGGGACGGCCAGCGGGTGAACTGGTGGGCGTCGGTTCGTCGGCAGGTTGTTCCGCGCCGCAGTGCGGGCAGTAGTGACAGTGGTGTTCGTCGTGCGTGCGACCCGGCGCGCGGCCGGGGGGCGTGGCGATGCAGAGACCTTTCTTGGGCAGCGGCGGCCGCTTCAACTCTGCCTGCTCGAAGGCGATGCGCCAGTCGAAGAGACTCAACTCGCCGGGAGCTTGCGCGACGAAAGTTACCGGCACGTTCATGACCGGCATGAATTGTAGCGAGACGTTTTTCACTTTCTGAGTCGTGCCGGGAGGAACGATCAGGTGAACCTCCGCGCGCGTCGCGTCGGGCGGCGTTGTTCCTCTGGCCGACGCGGAATCGAAATTGTCGGGCGAGAGATTTAAAACGACCGTCGCGGCCGCCTGCGATTTGTCTGCCTTGAACCAGCGCAGTTCGAGGCTCGGATTAGAGCGCGCGGCGGCACGCGCCTCCGTGCTCCCCTGCAACTCGAGAACGAAAGGACGGTTGCCTTCGACGTCCACCGACTGCACAAGTTCCGTTGCGGCCGAGCCGTTATTGCGTAGTTGAATCTCGCCCCCCGCCGCGCTCAACGAGACGCCGGGCGCGACGGCGGGCAACATCTCCCACCCGGCCGGCAGACCTTCCGTGCGCGCTCTCAAATCTGTGTTCTCCAAAGCCTCGTTCGTGCCCGCGAGCGAGACCGAACCGACGTACATGACGACATCATACGGCGCGTTGAAGCGAACCTCGGCCTGCGTTGCTCCGGCGGGCGCGTCGAGACGGCGTTGATGAAGCACGAGCGCGGGCTTTTCCTCAAGGTCTCGCATCTGGAAGGCGGCCGAGAGTTGACTTGAAAACGTTTCGAGCGGCGGTCGTAATGCTTCGACGGGAACGGTGTCCGTGCGAAGCAGGCCGCATTCGTCGTTAATCCAGAACACTTCGGCGACCGCAAACTGTTGGCTGGCGATGGCCTCGAAAGTGAATGCATAAGTGCAGAGTTCGGTGATGGGCACAACTTGCGAGATGGTCGTCGGACTCTGCGCCGATTGCGGGTTGAACGAGCCGAGTTGTGCGACGACGTGTTGCGGCGCGGGATAGCAGAGCGGCGACACCGTGCCGGAGGTGAGTTCCCATTCGGCGGGCAGGCGCGTCCCCATCTGAATGGAGATGAGCGAATCAGTGCCGGGCGGGGAGAGGTTGGAAGCAGCGTCGGCGATGTAGAGTTGATCGCCTTGTGGGCTGAGTGCTAACGCCATCGAGTTAGTGCCCGCATCGAAGGCTGCGGCGACGCCCCGGTCTATATCAATGACGTTGAGCGTATCGATCTTTGCGCCGGAGCGTCGGCTGGCGACGAAAGCCCTCGTGCCTTCCGGCGAGAGCGCGACGGCGTAAGCTATCGGTCCTTCAAACACACGAACGAGGCTGATCGTCGCGACCGTGCGGCGCATCGTCGTGTCGATGACGCTCAGGTTGAAGTCCCCTACGTTGAGGACGACGGCGCGCTTGCCGTCGGCTGAGAGCGCGATGCCCTCCGGCTGATTTCCGACGATGATGATGTCGCCCGGCGGTTGGAGCGTGTGCGCGTCCAGAATGTGCAGTTCGCCCTGCCCTCCTTTGCGCGTAAGGGTGTTCCGTTCAAAGGTGACGACGTAGAGGCGGTTGCCGTCGGGCGAGACGGCGAGCGAAATCGGCGGGGTTGATAGCGGAAGCGTTTTGAAAGCGGGGTCGTCGTCCTCTTGGTCGCGCCCGCCCCGTGCGGCCAACTGTTCGAGCCGTTCCGTCTCGATGGCGACGATCTGGTGACGGGGGGTATTGGGGTTGGTATCCCCGAAGGAGATATTTTTCAAGGCCGCGTAAAGCCGCGCGCCATCGGGACTCACCGCGAGCGCGACCATGAAGCTGCCGTTCGGCAGTTCGACCGAAGGCGCGAGCGCGCGGTGTGCGGTCGCATCAATAATCTGGAATCGCCTGCCGTCGGTCACGTAGGCGCGCGTGCCCGTCGGGCTGAGGACGAGTATGTCGGGCATCAAGTTGTCGAGCGTGATGGCGGGTTCGACGAGCGCGCCGCAGGCGACATCGACGACGCCCAGAGACCCCGACTCATCATCCTCTGTGGAGAGGCCGACGTAAGCCCAAGAACCGTCGGGCGCGAAGGCCAGAGAACGCGGGGCGAGATTTAAAGGAATTGACGACGCCTGCCCGAGCGCGTCGCCGACGCGCAGCCATTGTTCAAAATCTCCGTTGTCGAGATGTTCAACCCCCGTGCAAGAACCCGTGCGCGCTTCCTTGTCGATGTATTCGTTGATGGCGTTGCTCAGGTCGTCGGGGTCGAGTTCAAAGTCAACGCGGCCGAGCGGTTGGAAGCGATCCATGTTGAGTCGCACGGCCTGTTCGCCCTCGCCGATCTCCAGTTCGATGGGAACTTCGAAGGTGTCCGGGCGGCGACGCAGGCGGAAGAATGCTCTGACAGGGTCGCCTGCGGGCGTGGCCGTCTCGCCGCGCCAAGAGAGGCCGCCCGTGTCTGTGCGTTGCAAAGTCAAAGCGTTTCCGGCGGGCGCGGGCGCAACCTGCCATTCAAACGTGCCTTCGAGACTTTGCAAGACGAGCCAGTAGGTCGTCCCCGCTTTGAATTGAAACTCGTTCGGCAGTCGGACGCTCAGCCACTTCGTCTCGCCCTCCGCCCTTCGCTCGGCTGCGACGCCGACCGGGGCGGGCAGAGTCTGCGCGACGGGCGCGGCTAAGAACGAAGTCTCGCCGGGTTTGCCGTCGAAGTCTTCGCGGATGTCGAGTTGGAATCTGGCGGTGCGATTGACCGTGAACAGCAGATCAATGTCCGACACGACGGCTTCGGATGCGAGCTTGACGGGTTGCGCGTGAGAGAGCGCGGGCGTCACCTCGACCGACCCGGCGGGAGCGACCGAAACATCCGTCTCGCGGACGAGGCGCGTCGGCTCGAACACGCCGTTGACGCGCGCGCTCGCCCCCCGACGCGCGACGCGCAAACCGTGCGGAACTACGATTTGCAAAACCTCTGGCGGCGCGTTCGCGCGCGTGCTGAGATTGAAGGGCAGGGTGATTTCGCTCAGTCCCGGCGGAAGCACGTTCTGCTCAACGAGATAGTCGATCTCGAGCGAGACATTGAGACGCGCGAGCGTGTCTGTGTGCAGCGTGAGCGGGACGAGGAAGAAGCCGTTCTCCGTTTTGGCCTGTGCGAGAAACGCTTGCAAGAGCGGTGCGAAGTCGGGCGTGGTTTCGCGCGTGACGAGTTCGCCGACGCGCGCCCAGAAGGGCGCGGAATCTCCGAGCCGCAGCGTGACGTTCGACGCGAGGCTGCGGAAGGTAACTTGCCGCACGTCGGGAGCGCTGAACTTGTCGGGCGCGTTCGTGAACTTGATCTTGGTCACGGTCAGACCGGGCAAACGCTGCGCTTCGCTACTAATTCTGAAAGGGGCAGGGTCGTTCGGAGTTCTCACGCTGCCCGCCGGGTTGAGTTCGACAAAGACTCCGCCGAAGTCTACCTGTAGCGACGTGCCCGAAAGGTTCGAGCCGCTAACGCTCGCCAGAGTCCGGCGCGCGTGGAAGTCAACTTCGACCCAGCCGCCTCCGCCCGGCACGACGGTCTTCGTCGCGCCCCAAGTGCCGGTCGCGCCGTCGAACGCCGTGGTCTCGGCGAAAGGCTCTGCGCCCCTCGTCGCATCCACGGGCGTGACGCTGACCGTCGCGCGCTCGATGCGCGCGTTGACGGGGATGCTTTTCAGCAGCGTCATGCGGTCGCCTTGAAAGGGGATGCCGCTGCCGTCGTAGCTGTCGCGCAGTTTCATACTCAAACTCTCGCTCCCGGCCGCCGCCGCGCGCCGGAGGCTTTCGCGCCCCCGGCCGCCACGCCTTGCGCCGCAAGGCTCAGACCTTCAGTAACACCATCACGCGGGCTGCTTCGGCCGTCATGAATGTTCCGCTCTCGGCCTTCACGTCAACGGCGCGGACGGCGCGTGCTGCGTTGTTGTCGTTGCTGCCACTGCGGTACGTGAGGCCGAGTTTATCGAAGTTGTAATGAACAACTTCGATGTCGTCGGGCGCTGTTTCGGGCGGGCTTGAAAAGGTGTTGACGGTCTTGCGCGCAACCATCTTCAGGTAGATGTCGTCCCAATCGCCGCTGCTTTCGACCTGCGAGATTTTGCGCCCCTCGCCGCAGCACCGGCTGAACCAAGGAGAATGGGAATAGTCATCGTCGTCGAAGCGGTCGTTCGGGTCTTTGAACAACGCGCTCCAAAATTCGTTTTCGAGGTTTGCGAGCGACCAACGCGGCTCGGGGCGAATCCCGTAGAGCGCGAGCAGTTCGCTCCACGCGATGCCGAACTGCGCGTCGCCACCCGAACTTCTCTCGATCTCGACGCTCGGCCCTCCGGCCGTCGCGCGCAGGCGCTGCTCGGCCTTCTTGTTGTAGAGAAAGAAGAATGCTTCGCCCCCGACGCGCTCGTCGTTGTCCTCCGTGTAAACGATGGGGAAGCGGTCGAGGATGTAAACATCGACGAGCGGGAACGTTTTCAGGTTGTGTTCGATGATGTTCGTCTCGCCCGGCTCAAGCCGCTTGAAGAGCATGAGGTAGCCGGTGCGTTTGGCGATCTGTTGCAGCGCCATGTTGACGATCTCCTCCGACAACTCGTGGACTGACTTGTTCCCCAATTTGTCGGAGTCCTGAGCGTGCGGGACGGTTTCGATCTCGTCCACGGCCTGTCGGATTTTCCCCATGATGTCTTTCTTGATTTCGACTTGCATGTTGTTCCAGTCGCCCGCGTTGACCAGATCGCCCGGCTCGCGTTTGATGTAAGGATTGAATTCGCTCGACATTTCATGCCTCCTTAAAATGGTCAGTGATGGTTGTCGGAAGAGTCTGTTTCAGTGCGGTCGCGTGTCACGCGCGCGCGGACGCCCGCCGCCTTCGCTTGCAGAATACCCACGGGGCTGGGTCGCAACACTTCTTCACCGAGCGACGGCAGAACGTCGCCGCCGAGAACGACGCGCCGCGCATTCTCGAAGCGCGCGCCGAGAAAGTTGATGGTCACGTCGAAACGCGCGGGGCCGGACTTGCGCGCGGCGATGGTGATGGAGTTGCCCCACGCGCCCGGCTTGGAAGCGAGCACCTCGATGAAGCCCGGCACGTCTTTCTCCGCAAGATAAATGCGCGCCGTCTCGCTCTCGCTCCCGCCCTTTAACTTGACCGGCCGCCGGAACGGAATTGCGACCGGCGCAAAACCGATGGGGACGCGCGCGACGGGTTCGGACGTAACGGTGACGAGCGTTGACCCGGCGTTGACGCGCTTGATGATGTGGTCTGGGTCGTCGGGCGGCTCGGTGACGACGCCCGCGAACAACTCCGCCTCGTCCTCACTCCGGCCGCGCGCGAAACGCGTCTGGTCGAAGCGTCCGCCGAAGCGTTCCGGCAGGTCGGCGGGAAGATTGAGCGTGAATGCGCCGGGCTGGTGCTGCGCCCAGCGGAAGCGTAGTTCGAGCGGCGGGTCTTGATTCTCGCCGCCGAAGACGGCCGAGTCGGGCGCGGGCGGGACGCGCGCGAAGTGGCTGAGGTCGAACACGGCGCGGTCAATGCAGCCGCCGCCCGCGAAACGCGTGTGATAGTCCGCGTCCGCGAACTGGTTGAAGTTGAAACGCGCCCCGAAGCAATCGCGGAAAACCCAACTCGAACGTCCGCGCGGCAGCAGCAACGCCGACGCCTTCTCGAAAACTTCGGCGCGCACGAGCCGCGAAGAGGATTGCGCGGGCGCGAACCTCCCGCGATTGATCTGATAGGCGAGCGATTCGGGCGCGTCCGCGCCCCCCGCGACGACAACGCCCGAATACATCTCCGGCTCGCCTTCGCCCGCGTCGCGCAGCGTCACGTCGAACAGTTCGACGATGCGCTCGACGACGACGAGCGACACTTCCTCGTCACCCTCCGGTGCGAAGAATTGACCTTCGACGGCGACGACCCGATCCGCGTGCGCTTCGAGCGTAACCTGCGCCCCCGCGCGCAGGCGCGCGACCGGACTTTCGGCCGCATCCGACAGCCAGAACTTGCCCGTCGCGCCCTGCACGCGTCCCTTCAGGCGCACCTGTCGGCCGTCTTCGACGGAAACCACGCTCACGGCTTCGTCAAGCGCGGCCTCCGCAACGCTCACCATAATGTGATTGCCCGCCGCGCCGAATTTCTGCGCGCGTAAAACCACGACCGTGGAAGAGAGAGGATCGTTAAGTTGCAGCGTTGCGGGCGCGTCGTCCATGCCCTCGCTCAGAGACCACTCGCCGGGGAAGGGGACGTTGATGTGCGGCCCCAGTGGCCCGGCAAAAATCTTCGATTGCGGCACAGCGCGACGCATCCCCGCGCCGTCGATGATCGCGGCGCGCAGACCCGCTTCGGGAGCGCGCCAGAGTTCCGCGCGCTCGCCGGGGCTGAGGATGATCATCAGGCGCACGCTCTGCCCCGTCGTGCGGTTCACCAGTTCCGGCCCGACCGCGCCGTGCGGCGCGTGCAACACGGCCGACAGTTCGGCGTCGGCCGCGCCTTGATTGTTCAAGACCCACGGGTCGCCGTGCCGGACGACCAGCGCGTCCTCGTCATCTTGCGGAAAGCTGACTTCGGCCGCTGGGTACTCGATCAACTCAAGCACACGCACGGGCAGCAACGATAGGCGACTCTCCACGCCGCTCGTCGGAGACGTGAGCCGCAGACGATCATTTTGCGTGCGCGAGGCGAGGCCGGGAAAGGCCGCGTTGAGATGCGCGATCACCTCGTCGATAAAAGTCGCGCCCGGCGCGAA
This sequence comes from Pyrinomonadaceae bacterium, assembly GCA_035940695.1. GTDB lineage: Bacteria > Acidobacteriota > Blastocatellia > Pyrinomonadales > Pyrinomonadaceae > JAIVJZ01. The sequence continues at coordinate 7,640 of DASZEQ010000014.1, forward strand.
GCCCGCGACGTTAACTTCGAAGGGGCGACCGCCATCAACCGAAAGTTTCAACGTTTGTCGCTCGCTCAGGTTCGCGGGCGACAAGAGATCAACTTCGCCTTCGATGGTCGCGTGCGCGGCTTCAACTCCAATCGTCACATCCGGCACGTTGCCGAGCACTTTCGCGCGTGCGTCGCGCCCCGTGAATGGCAGGAGAGCGAGTTGCGACGAGGCGAAGCCTGAGGTCGGCGAAGTAAGAGTCAGGTGCTTGCCGTCGTGCGTCGCCACGTTGAGGTTGAGTTGTTCGTTAATCGCCCTGACGATCTCTGGCGGCGTAGGCTTCGAGGCGTCGGCCGCACGCGCCGACACGTCTACGTCAACGGGCGGTGCGCCGTTGACGGCGAGGCGCAGGAAGCGCGCCTCATGCAACTGCGCGCCGCCTTCTATGTTTTTGCCGCCGGTGACGCGCGCGGGCGCGGCGTCTGCCCCGCGATAACTGCGCGGCGTTTCGACTCCGAAAATTTTCCCGGTCGCGTCCGCTCCGTCAGGCGCGACAAATTCGAGGGAGCTTTTTTGGCCGGATGACGACGAAGAGATGACGACGTGCTTGCCGTCGTGTTGCGCCACCTGTTTCGCAAACGCGAGGTTGATGGCGACGACGATCTCGTTGAGGTTGAGCTTCGTCGGCGCGGGGTTGGCGGTGAAGTGAATTTCGAGTGGCGCGCCGTCGTCAATCGAGAGTTTGACGGAGTCGGCCGCGCTCAGCGTGACGCCTTCGCTCAGGTCAACCGCGCCGACGAACTTCACCGAAGTCGCGTCGCGCCCGCGCGTCGTTCCCGGTTGCAGCCCGAAGAGGATGCCGAGAGCGTCGGCCGAGCGTGGCGGCTCGAAAGCGATGCGGCTCGTCGCGCCGCTCGAAGGCGAGACGAGGACGACCGACAGCCCATCCGGGCTTGTGCTGGCAACGCTGCCGCCGTGTTCGGGGTTGACGGCGGCAAGCCCGCGATTGATGTTGGCGATGACCTCTTCGAGCAACGTCGCGCGCGAACGCAAGCCACCGCAATCGATCTCGGCCGCAGGCCAATCGTCAACCTGCACGCGCAAAAAACGGTCGTCGCGCAGGTCAACGCCCCGGCTCAAATCGGCGTCGCCGATGACGCGTGCGCGCGTCGCCGCGCCGCCCCGCGCCTCGCGCCTCGCGAAACCGAACAGAGCTTGCGCGGCTTCGCCGCCAGTGAAGGCGCGCGTGACGAATCGCCTGTGAAGCGTGCGCGTGACCGGCTCGACGGCGACGCTGCTGGCCGCGCCAATCGTGGGCGAAGCGAGCGTGAGGCGCAGCCCGTCGGTCGAAGCGACGGCCGCGCCGAGCGTCTTGTTGATCGCTGAGGTGATTTCGTCGGGCGTGACGGCGCGAATGTTATTCGTCGCGGTGTCGTGCAAGTCAACCGTCACGCTCGCGCCGCCGTCAATCGCGATACGCAAATTATGGAGCGCGGCGAGGTCAACGCCCGCGCTCAAGTCGGGCGTGCCGTTGAGGCGTGCGCGCGTTGCGCCTGTGCCGCGCAATGTTCGCGGCTCGATGCCGAAGATGAGATCGGAAGCGTCCTCTCCGGCGGGCAACGGCTCGAATGTGATGCGGCTCGCAAGTCCGGTTGTCGGCGAAGTGAGCGTGATAAAACGCCCGTCGTGCGCGGCGACGCCCAGCCCGAACTGCGCCGTCAGAATGTCAATGATCTCGCTCAAACGCGTTTGCTCCGGGTTTGCCCCGGCACACTCGACCGTCACCGCCGGGTCGTTGTCGATACGAATGCGAAGCCGCGAACGCTGGCTCAGGTCAACGCCCCGGCTCAGGTCTGCCGTCCCGTTGACGCGCGCCGCACGCGCCATCTGCCCGGCGTGGAAAAATTCGACCGCGCCGAACAGGCGTGCGCGCGCATCCTGCGCGGCGGCCGCCGGGAGCGCGATGCTGCTGCCGAATCCGGTCGTCGGCGAAGTGAGTTTCAGAAAACTTCCGTCGTGCGAAGCGACGGCCACGCCGAGCGCGTTGTTGATGGCTGCGACGATCTCGTCGAGCGTCGTTGCCTGAGGGTCGCCGCCCGCGCAATCAACTTCCGCGAGTCGTTCGTCGTCAACCAGCACGCGAAGATAACGCTCCGCGCTGAGGTCAACGCCTGCGCTCAAGTTAACTTGACCGACAACCTCGGCCGCGCTCTCGCCCGAACCGCGAAACAGGCGCGGCGCGAGACCGAGCAACGCGGGGGCTGCATCGCCCACGACGCTCCCGACTTCGAGACGACTGCTCACCCCCACGGTCGGCGAAGACAGTGTGAGGTAACGCCCGTCGTCCGTCGTGGCGACCGCCTGACCGAGCGCATCGTTGACGGCCTGCGTGATCTCTTCGAGCAGGCCGAAGGGCGGTTTGGCGATCCGCGCAGCGAGATCAATATCGACCGGGTCGCGGCCGTCCACTTTGACGCGCAGCATAGCCCCGCCGCTCAGGTCAACGAGGCCGCTCAAATCCGCCTTGCCCTTGAGCCGCGCCGGACGCGCGCGTTCTCCCCTGACGGCTGCGGCCACGACGCCGAAGAGAAGGGTCGCGGCGTCGCTGCCGCTCGACTCGACGGTGACGAGCGTGTCGTCGGGCGAGCGCGTCCACCACGAGTCAAGCTTGTCATGCGCGTCTTCGATGCGAAGGCCGAGGGCTTCGGCCGCGACGCGCAGGATGCCCTGCACCGTCACCGTGCCTTCGAGGAAAGTCCGCACGTAGCGTTTGAGGTGTTCGCGAAATTCTTCGACGTTCTCTTCCGAAGTCGTCACGGGCGTGCAGGCCGTTTGTCCGGCGGACGGGTCGGCGGGCGTCGGCGCGCCCTGCGGCACAAGGCCGTAGAGTGAAGCGATGCAAGCGAGATCGTTAATCAACTCGGCGGAGCGGTCGGCGTGGTCAACCCAGTGCGCGCTCATCAACGCGGCGAGACTGTTCTCGGCGTGCAGCAACTCCGTGCCGAACGCGTCGGCGACGGAATAGGTCGCCGTCGTCCGCGGCGCGGCGCGGAAGGTGCTCGGCAGGTAGCTGATGATGCGCTCGGTCTTCGTCGGCATGTTAGACCTCATCGAGAAGAATGTCTGCGGGTTCGACATCGAGCACGACCCACCACTTCTCCCCGTCCACGACACTAACCACCTTGAACGCGCCCGCCTCGATCTCGGCGTCGGTGGCGCGCTGCCCCGTCGCCCCTTGCACGAGGGTGCGGTCGGGGATGCGTCGCCCCGTCGGGACGGGCGGCGCGGACTCCGAAAAGACGTTCGAGAGCGCGCGCATCAAAGATTCCTTGCGCGCCTCTTCGGCCGTCGCCGGGGCTGCGAAAATCTGGGTCGCCGCCTCGACCAACGCTTTGACTAAACCTTCTGCGCCGGGCTGCCCCACGTCCGCGCGCCACGCCATCACATCCACGATCTTCGTCTCGCCACTTTTCTTGCTGACCTCTTTGACGCCCGTGACGGCTTTCAGCAATTCCTCGCCCGAAGCCGGGTCGCCGACCGACAACGTATCCACGTACTTCTGCATGGCCTGAATGATTTCGTTGACGAGTTTGAGCTTCCCGTCGGGCGTCAACCCCGGAGCGATGCGCGTGCGCACGCGCGGCTTGAAAAAGATGTAGCGCGCGATCAAATTCGCCTGCACTCCGGCCGCGCGCGTCTGCTCAATGGCTACTTGGAGACTCGGAAAACGCTCCGGCTCGCTCTCGACCAGCAGCGTGACCGTGCCCGGAATGGAACGCTTGAGCGGCGGCCCGTTCGGGTCGAAAATCTCCGCCAGTTTGGCTCGCCCTTCAAAGACGGCGTTGGTGAGCGCGGCCACGGTCGCCTTGCCCAAACTCCGCAACGCGGCCTTCGCGCGTGCGCGCAATTGCTCGTCGGTCTCATCCTCCGCGCCGAGGATGGTCGGCTCGAAGTTGGTGACGCGCGAGATGCCCGTGATGGGCTGCGAGGTCTTCGTGATCTCGCCCGCTTTGACGATGCCCTTGTCGCCCGTGGATGCGCCGTCGGCGCGAACGGGCACGTCGATGCGCGCCTGCCCGCGTTGGATCGTGCGGAGTTGGACGGTGACGAACGACGCGCCCTCTTTGTCCGTCAGGAGCGACGTGCCTTCCGGGATCGTGATGTTGCCGTCGCCCGCGGCCGTGTCGCGGAAGAAGGTGACAAGGCCGACCGCGTACTCGCGCGTCTTGCGCTTGACGCCGAGAATGGAGACGACGAGGTCGAGCGACAGACCCTTCGCCGTGTCCACGAAGCCCGCGAGATAGGCCTCGTTGATCTGCTGGTAGACGGTCGCAATTTCGCGCCCGACGGCTTCGCCGAGAGTGCGCGTCACGCTGCCGACGTTGATGTCACTCAAGGGCGAGCGCGTATCGGGGCGGAAGTAGTCAACGTAAAAGACGGTTTCGTCGGCGGGCTTCGCGCCGCCCGGCAACCAGATCACCGCGTTCTCGCTTTCGCGGAAAATGAAATCGACCGTCTTCCGGAAAGCGTGCGGCGTCGGGATCATCGCGCCCGACGGATCGCGCACGAGCAGCGTGCCGGTGATGCCGCGAACGTCGCTGGCGCGCTGCGCGAGCGGGTAGTGGTCGTCTTTGAGGTCGAAGATCGATGGCTCGTTGACGACGCCGCCGACGATGGCCGTCAGAATGTCGTCCACGATCTCGAAGTACGTGCGATTGATGAGGGTCACGGTGTCGGGATTCACGGCGTCGCCCCCCTCTCAAGGAAAAAGGGAAAGACCAGATTGAGCGGCGTGTCGCTGTCGATCACGAGCAAGCGAATGTTGATGTCCATTTGTTCGGGGCGCGCGCGGTTCTGCGTGACATCGACCGAGACGACCTTTCTGACACGCGGCTCGGCGGCGAGAGCTTGCAGCACGAAAAGTTTCGCGCGGTTGCGCGTGGTCTCGGAATTCAGTTCGCCGATCAACTCGTCGAGCCGCGACCCGTAATCGGGATGACCCAGAATGGCGAGTTCGCCGACCGGCGTGAGGAAACGCAGGAGAAGGGCTTGCACGAGGTTATCCACCTCGCTCCAAGTGTCGAGATCGACGAGACCCGTCGCGGCGCGCGTGGCGGTCGCAAGGTCGTTGCCCGCGAGTCCCGTCAGCGGGTCGCGGTCGCGGTTGCTGTGCCGCCGCTCAAGATCGCGCAGCAACTTCAAGTCTGTCCCGAATCGCTCAAAAGGCGTTGACATAATCCCACCTCAACAGAAAGCAACGACGAACACGGAAGGGTGAAGGAGGAAACGCGTGCAGCTTGCAGTCCTTCAGCCTTCTTCGGCCTTCATCATTTTTTACGGCGGCCACTGGTCGTTGATGAACGGGGCTGCGGGCGGCCCGAGGATCGTCAGCATGCCGGGCGGCGTGGGGATGACATCGCCGAGCCGCACGAGCGCGCGCCCGCCCACCATGACGCCGCCGCTTCCCGTCGGGCCGATGGGAAGCGGGTAGGGAAAGCCCCACACCGAGTTGATCATCATGCACAGCGAGCCGGAGGTGGCGAGCGGCATCCCGCCCGCCGTGATGACCGGGGGAAAGATTGCGACGATAGTGCCCGTGTCGGGCGGCCCCGACGCGCCGGGCGTAATCATCACCATGCAACCGATTGAGACTGGTGAACCGGGCATACGTTTCTCCTTACGGCGAAAATGAAGCCATCCCTTTGACGCTGACCATCGCGCCCTGCACGGTGGTCGTCGCGCCGCCGTTGACCGTCGCGCCCGCGTTCGCCTTGAGCGTCGCCTGCGCCCCGGCCTCGATCTCCGTATTGACCTGACTCTTGATGGAGATGTTCATGCCTTCGAGTTTCAAGTCGCGCGAGGCTTTCAACGTCATCGCCCCGGCCGCTTCGATGACCACGTCGCCGTCCTGATTCATCGTGATCTTCGTTCGCCCGGCGACGACCGTGACCGTGCCGCCGCTGCCGTTCGGCTGGTCGAGTTTCATCTCGGTCTTGCCGGCGGTTGCGCGCACCGTGCCGTCCGTCACGCGGACGGTAATCTTCGGCGGCATCTCGAAGATCATTTCGCGCGGCGGCGAGTTCGATTGAAGGTTGCGAATCGCACCCTTGATCGTTTTGTCGTCGGCGGCGGCGAGCGGCAGGCGAAAGATCACCTCGTCGGGATTGTTGACCGGCGGCCGTTCCTTGTCGTTGTAGAGTCGTCCGATGATGATGCCCTGATTAACGTCGCCCTTGTCGAAAGTCATGAGCACGAGGTCGCCGACGTTCGGGATGGCGGCCGTGCCGATGTGCCCCGTCGCGGTCGGCACGCGTTTGAGCAAGAGACCGCTGTTTTTCAGTCGCACGTCGCACGCGTAGTTGTCGTTATCGCCGTCCGCGCCGTGCGGGTAGACGGCCTCGACCAAGCCCAACTCCGCGACGCGCACGCGACGCATCTCCTCGCGCACAATCTCTTGAATGGTGTTGATGATGGTCGTCACGTCGTCTCCGTCATGTTCAAGCGGTCATCTGCGTGCGCTCACGACGCCTCGATGGCGCGGAAGCCGACCGTGGTGGTGAAACCGCCGAGCTTGGTGATGCGGTGCGTCACGCTCCGCACTTGAAAACTGTCGTTCAAAGATTCGTCGGGCATCTCGCTCAGGCGGATCGCGTCGCCGAGTTTGATGGCGGGGCGGCCGACGGACTTCAGACTGCCGCGCAAGGTGCGCCGCTTGATGTTCGTCAGCGTGGCTTCGGCGGCTGAGCGCGCGGCCTCGACCGTGCGCAGCGACGCGCGCTCAAGCAGCATGAGCGCGCCCGACCCTGCCGAGCCTTTCGCACCCGCAAAGTCCTTCGTGAGCCACGCCCAAGTGTCGTCGGCCTCGCCCTTCGCAGGGCTTTCGCCCCACGCCTCGACCAGCCCGGCGCGCGGCGGCAGGCGTTGCACGTCGAGCGCGAGGATGTGCTTTTTGTACTCGAACACATGAATCTTTTTCCCGTTGACGAATTTCTCGAAGACCAGTTCGCCCTCCGGGTTGATGTAGAGGTCGAATCCGCACAGGGCGGCGAGGTCGGCCATGTGCGCGTAGACGTTGCGGCGTCCGTCAACGACGTAAGCGGGGAAGGTGACGCCCGCTTCGGCCGTCGCCACGTCAACGCCCGCCTGCGAGGCGAGGTCGCGGACGATCTCTCCGGCCTCCATGTTCTCGTAGGTCTTTTCGACGCGCGCGCGCAACACCGCCGTCGCGCCGCTGTAGCCGTTGATGCGCGTGGTCGTCAGGTTCGGCTCGATTGTTTCGATTGTGCCGGACACAACTTGCGTCAACTCCTCGTCGTCCTCGTCTCCGAAGTAGCCCAACTCGATCTTCGTCTCGTCGCCGCGCGCAGGCCGAAAGCTGCCGACGTTGCCGAGCACGAGCGTGAAGCTGTCGGCGGGCGTCTCCATGTCGAGCGCGACGTTGAGCGCGACGACGGTGCTCGCGCGCGGCTCGTCCGTGGTGTCGATGAGCTTGCCGCCGATAACAATTTTGTAAGCCGGGTTGACCAACATCTCGCACTCGCCTTCCGCAAGTTTTTGTAAACCGGAACGGGGATCGAAATTTACGAGCCGCCGCCGCCGGTGCTGAGCCAGACTTTGATCCGTTGGGCGCGTTCGGTTCTGAAGGGGGCGAGCGCGGCCAGCAAGGCACGGCGCGCGTCCGCGTCGGGTATGACCGCGCCGGAGTTGAAGCGCGGCCGCTGGTCTTGAAAGATCAAGTTATAAAACTGTGCTTCGACGAGCATCTCATGCAGCGGACTCGCCTCCGGCTGCAACAGGAGGGCGGCGAACATCGCCAGCACCATGCGATAGGGCGGCGAGTCCGGGTCAAAGTCGAGCGTGGCGTCGTAGATTAAAGCGACGATGGTTTGCCGGAACGAGTTCATCGCATTTGGCGACGAAGCGAGCGTCAGCACGTCGGGGAGCAAAAGCTCCGTGTTCGCCAAGAGCGTAGGCCGGATGCGCGCCCAGAAGTAGAGCGCGAAGATGTCGCGGCCGTCTGCGATGCGCTCACGCGTGAAAGCGAGAAGCGCACGCGTCGCAGCGACTGTGGGCGGCACTCGCTCCGGCTCATACTCCGTCTCGTTGTTCGCTTCGTTGTTCGCGGCGTCGAGAATTTCGCGATAGAGACGCTCGGCTTCGAGTGCGAGCAGAATGTCGGACTCGTATGCGGGCAAGAGCAGGCGCACGCACGAGCCGTCTTGCATGAGCGCGGCGGGCGAGTCGGTCGCCTCACGCGAGATGACGACGTAACGGACGCCGACCTCCGGTTGCGGCGTGACGTGCGACCACAGGCCATGAAAATCGTGGTTGAAGAATTCACTCTCGCGCCGCTGCTCGACCTCTAAAGGGAAAGTCTGTTGGGGTTGAAGATTCAGCTTTCCTTTGTGTAAGGCGAGCAGCCGGAGAACGATGCTGAGGCGGCGATGTTGCAGCCCGTCAGCTTCGACAGCCCAAGGCGTCGCCGCGAGCGAAATGATTTCGACCGTGAAGAGGTGTGTGGCGAAGAGGAGTTCGGAAACCGAATCCGGCTCTAACGGCAAGCCGCCTGCTTCCGGCGTTGCCGCGCCACTCTTCACGGGGTTGTTATTGCTCATAAATCTTCCTCAGCCCAAACGCCTACAGAACATGATGCGGAGAGTCTCAATTACTTCCGTCGAAGACGGCGATTTGAATACCGGCGGGAGGCCGCACCTCGACACCGTTATCCTGCGCCCGGCCAATTGGTGCGATTGTCGTGCGACTCGACACAGACACCCGATGCGGCGTGTTGACGGTCAGGACGGGCGCGCCGGCCGCCGGAAAACTGGTGTTGAAATCGGCGAGAATCTGCCAGTTGACGATGCGAATGACGGAATAGAGCCGGTCGGCCGGGTCGCCCGTCGCGGCGCGACTCGCAGTCGTGTTTGTCCAGAAGCAGAAGCAAGCTCCGAACCTCAGTTCGTAATGCACACGACGCAGAATCGCCGAAGCATTGACCGGGTGTGTCCGCTGGAAACCGAAACTCGGCGAGTCTACACATCTTATCGTCCAACGTTGCCCGACGGGACGAGCGGCGGCAACGTGCGGGCCGCTTCTGCTTAAAAGCGCAGTGTCGCCTCCTGTCCCCGCACCGGGGCGACCCGAATCGAGCAGGGGGAGAATGTGGAGCACCATCGGCGGGTCGCCGGGAACGAACATAGGTCTGCCGCCGAAGTTGCCGGTTGCGCTTCCCGCGTTCGACGACGCGACGAAAGTTAAATTGTGGTCGGTGGGCGGAACTACGGTGTTGTCTCGATAGAAACCGTGGACGTCACGGACACGCACCATGTTGACGACGCCGGAGAAGACCTGATTCAGACCGAGCAGTCCATCCGCGCCGCCGCCCGTCACGTCGGCGATGAGTTCCATCGCCATCCCGGCCGTCAGCAAGTCGGCCGGCGACAGAGGCACGTTCGGGAACACGCCGTTGACGATGCTCAAGCCGGCCGCGTTGAGAGTGGCGCTGATGACGCCCGCATTATGCGCGGCGCTGTTGTCGGCGACAACCGTGGCGTCGGCCAGCACGAGGTTGAGCGGAAGCGAAGGCTCTCCGGCCTCAAAGGTGTTGTTCCCGTTCGTGTCGATGAAGGCGCGGACGCGGAACGAGCCGCGCGCATTGGCGTTGAGCGTGGCGAGGTTGGCGGTGACGGCGTTGGGCGTAACGGTCGGGACGGCCGCCGCGTTGCCGAGGCTCGCGTGGTCGGCAGGGTTGCGAATCGCCTGCCAGCGGATCGGGAGACCGGCCGGAGCGGCGGTGACATCGAGCGCGATGTCGGGCTGCGCGTTACGCATCAGCACGAGCGGAGTATTGACGGTAAAGCTGTCCGAAAGACTCGTGCTGTCGAAAGTGTGTGCGGCCGGGGCGGGGAAGCCCGCGCGCACGGTGTTGGGCGGCGTCGAGTTGATCGTCGCGCGCATGCGCGTGAACGCCACGGACGTGACGGCCACGCGGTCGCCGTCGAGTTCAAAATCCTTGATGCCGAGTTGGAATCCCGTGTCGCGTAACGCCGCGCTCACGCTCGCCGCCTCGACGAAGATGTTCAAGCCGCCCGCAGGCACTGTGCTCGCGTTGACCTCGAACGGGTTGGCCTTTGCGACTTCGCCCGCCGTGAAAATCTCTGTGTCGAAAAGTTGAGCGCGCGCGGCGAGACCCGTCACGTTGTTGGCCGCGATGGCGACTTGGCGCAACACGAGCGTCGCCGCGAACCCGGCGGGCTGCACCGCGCGCACGGCGAGCAGCGCGCGGCCTGCGTTGTGCGCGGCGTCCTGCACCTGCACGAACCGGCCGCCGAACCACTTGTCAGTGGCCGTCGTGCCTGCGGCTGGCGGCGTGGCCGGAACCTGTTGCATGGGCTGCGGCGCGGCGGCCGGGGCGGTGCGCGCCATGAAGATGTCGAGCGTGAGTTGCACGGAGGTCATGCGAGCAGTAGCAGGCTGTCCGGCGGGCGGGCCTGTCCCGGCCGGGTCGAGCGTCAGCGTCAGCGTGACGAGATCGGGCGCGTTGGTGGTGGGGCTTGGCGTCGCGCCCTCCGCGAAGATGACGAGCGGAGACGGCGAGAGTTGCGCGCCCGTGAAAACGTTGTCCACGCCGTTAAAAGTGATCTCCGTGCCGCCGGTGAGCGCGATGAAGAAACGTATGTCGTTGCGCGAGCGTTGGAGCGTCGCGTTGCGCGTGGTGGCGGCGGTGGTAAAGAGCGTAACGCTCCGTCGCGCAGGGTTCGTGTGCGGCTTCTTCACCACGACGAACGGCGACGCGAGCGTGATGGCGACGCCGACGCCGACGGTGACGGCCACGCGGTCTGCGTCAAACTCCGCGCCCGCGATGCCGAGTTGGAAGCCCACGTCGCGTAGAACCGGGCTGGTCGCTTTGCCTTCGACGCCGAAGCTGCGCCCCGTCGCGCCGACGGTTGACGCGGCGAAGTTGAACGGGTTGGCGAGCGGAGTTTCGCCCGCAGTCGCCGTCCGGTTGTCGAAGAGGTTGAGCTTCGCGTTGTCCAACGCCCCGATTGTCGTTCCCGCTACCCTGACCTGTCGCAGCGTCAACTCACCTGTGAAGTCGGTCGGCCGCATCGAGACGCTCAGCAGCACGCGCTCCTGCGTGTTGCCCGACTGGACGGTGACGATGCGACCGCCGAACCACTTGTCAGTGGCGGTGGCGGGGTCGGGCGGCGGATCGGGCACGGGGTCGGGCGGCTGCGGCAGGCGGTTGGGTTCGACGCCGGGCGCGGGCGGGCTGGCATGGATGTCGAGCGTTAGCTCAAGCGCGGTCATCGTCACGGCGAGCGGCGATCCTGCGGGTGTCGCGCCGGGCGTCGTCGCGGGGTCGAGAGTGAGAGTGAGGGTGAAGCCTCCGGTCGTGGCGCTCGGGGTGCGGGCTTCGGCAAAGAGTTGCACGCCGTCGGGGTCTGAGAGCCGCCCGCCGGGGAACACGTTGTCACTGCCGTCGAAAGTGATTTCGGTCGCGCCCGGATCGGCGCTGGTGAAGAAACGTATGGCGTCGCTCGAACGCGTCAGCGTGCCGTTGCGTGGGAAGCGCGCACTGGTCTTGAGCGTGACGCGCACGCGCGCGGGATTCGTGTAAGACCGCTTCACGACTACGACGTTCGATGCCAACTCGATGAGCGGGTTGACGACCACAGGCGGCGGCGGCGCAGGATGAATGGTCGCGCCGATGGTCGCAGGCCCGGTTTGGGCGTCGAAACTCAAGCTACTCGCGTCATCTGCGGGCGTCGCTTCCGTGCCCGGCGCGCTTGGAGTCACACGCAGGCACACGATGTTGCCAACGGCGTTCGTGGGCGGCTCGTTGCTCTCGCGCGCGACCGAAGGGTTGACGAGGTCGGGCAGTTGGAGGATGTACACGCCGACGGGCGTTTGCGCCGGGTAGCTGAAGTTGCCTTGCTCGTCGGTGCGACCGGGGACGCCGCGCCCGCGCTTCGGCCCCGAGGGGCGTTCGGCGACGGGGTCGGGCGTGCCGTCTTCGCGCTCGCGTAGAAATTCTCCGTCCGGTGCGATGAGCACATATTTCATGTTCGCCGCGCGCGTCTCGTCTGCGAACTTGATGACGCCGCTGATCGTAACCTTGCCCGGTTCGGCCGGGACGACAAGCCACTTGTTCGGCTGCGACTGGCCGCGCGCGAGGAAGCTGGGCGGCGGCGCGGGCGCACCGACATTCAGACACCACGTTGTGCCTACGACGCCCGGCTCCGGCATGTCGAAAGTTTCCGGCTTCGCCACCGCGTTCGGGAGCTTATCCGTGCGGACGAACAACATCTCCGTGCGGCGATTCGGACGCCATGCGTCCTCTGTGTTTTTAACCGGGTCTGTCTCGCCGAAACCGAGCCACTTGAGCAGGCCGCCGTTGCAACCACTTTCGTTGGCGTTGGGTAAGAACTGGCTATCGGGCACGGCGAGCGCGTCGAGCGAGAGATATTCGGTGACGAGCGCGCGCCACGTCGCCCCGTTAACAATCCCCGTGACGGGTAGGGCGTGGTCTGCTTGGAAGCCACGGATGGCGGAGTCTGCGTTGCTGAAGCGCGGCGGTTCGGGGTCGTCCGCGAATGGCTCGTCAATGCGGCCGCGATAGTAGCCGAGGTCTTGCAGCATGTACTGGTACTCGCGCCTGTCCCAATTGTCGTTGAGCGCGTTGACCGGGGGACTCACACGCAGGTTGTCCCAATCGTCTATCGCGGCGGCGCGGTGCGCGGCCGAAGTGCCGAAGGTGAGGAAGGCATAGGCGCTGCGTGCACGCCGTTCGGAGAGTTTCTGATTGTAGGGTGCGCCGCCGACGAGGTCTGTGTGGCCGATGATGACGAGTTTCTCGTCCGGGTGGTCTTGCGCGTAGTCGAAGACGCGCCGCAACACCTGCCGCAGACACGGCTCGATGAAGGCGTTGTCGAAACGAAAGTGGACGACGAACGCCTTGGCGATGACGACGCCGGGACGCAGCGTGATCTTGATCTGCGTCGTCTCGCCCCCTCGCACCGTGGCCTGTTCCTCGCCCGCCATCGCCACGGGCGATTCGACCACCGCGCTCGCCGTGTACGAGCCGGGTTCTAAATTCTCTTCGACCCAGACGCCTTCGGTGCGATTCGTCAACAACCGTGAAGACCCTGCCGCGCCGTTGTTTTCGAGCGTCAACATCACCGTGCTGAAATCGAAATCCGGCTCGCCCTCAACCTCTACTTCGACGACGAGCGTGCCAACCTCGACCGACGGAATAGGCTGCGGTGGAATCGGGGGAATCGGCGGCGGCTCTTCCGTCTCCGGTGGCGGCGGCGTGACGAGTTCGCGCAAGGTCAGCGCATATTCGAATCGTTCGGGCGTGCCCGCCAACTCGCGCACGCCCATCTCCTCGATGAGCACTTGATCGACTTTGGTGGCCGTCGCGATGTCTGCGACAAAAGAGACGGGTTCGGCGGCGCGAAATTTTTCGCGCAGGGTCTTGAGGTCTTCGGCCGCTTCAGTGCCGGTCATGACGCCGTTGAGCGTAACGCTGGTCGCACGACGACCCAGCCCTTGAAGGAAGTCGCCTTCAAGCGCGGGGACACCGTGCTGCGCCTGCACCTGCTCCTCTGCGGTGTCAATCTTCTGCACTAATTTCAGCTCGATCTCGTCGAGCATCGGCTTGACCGGAGGCATATCTTTAACCTGCGAACACCGTCCGGCGCGGCCGCTCTTGGCGGCCGCGCCCCTGTCGTTAACCCTTCAGCGAATTCAAGTGGACGACGATTGCGTCGATGAGGGTGTTGATCTCTCCCTTCACGTCGTCGAGCGACGGGAGGCTGCCGACAACATCCACGACCGCGAGTACGTCGTTGATCGTGCCCGCTTGCTGGGGCAAGAGGTTTCTTGAAGTTTCGAGCAGCGTCTTGATTCCGGCAGTGAACTGCGAGACCTCCGCAAGCCCCGGAATCGAGCCGACATCGAGATTGTTGATCTCTTCCTTGAGGTCGCCCATCAACTCGATCAACTGGTCGAGGAGTTGTTCGATCTGCGGGATCATCGCGCCGAGGGCGGCGATGGCGGGCTGGATAATGGGCACGTTCTCGTCCAGAAAGTCTTTGAACTCTTGCAGCGCGTCCTTCAACTGTTGATATAGATTGGTAGGCGGTGGCATCTCAGATTTCTCCTCTCGATAGACGGGTTGGTTGATTAGCCGCGGGCGCTTTCGATTCTGTCGCGGAACTCCCGCAGGCGGGTCAGGAGGTCGCCGAAGGTGCTGACGAAGGGTTCGAGGCCGGTCGGGAGATTAAGCCCCAAGTCAACGCCTTCGATCAGGTCGCCGACGAGGCTCTCTGCGTCTTCTGCGATTGCGTTGTCGAGGACGGCCGTGTCCTCCGGCTCAACTGGTTCGATGAACTCGCGCAAGGTGATGACGTAGGCGAAGCGTTCGGGCTTGCCCGCCAAGTCCTGCACGCGTAAGTCTTCGATGACGACTTTTTCGAGTTCCGCATCGGCGACGATGTCGGCCGTGAAGGGCAGCGGCAGCCCGTCGCGAAACTTAATGTCGAGGTCGTCAACGAACTGTTGCGCCTCCGTCCCCGTCGCCACACCCCACAGAGCCAGCCGCGTCGGACGCCGCCCGAGGTTCTGCAACAGGCTGCCGGACATGCCGGGCGGTTTGTGTTCGGCCAGCACGCGCCGCTCCAGCACAGTGATCTCCTGCACGAGTTGCAATTCAAGACCGTCGAGCATTGGTCGCATGGCTTTACACGTCTATCCCGTGGCGGCGGGCTTGTTCGTCGAGGATGAACTTGATCTTCGCCGCCAGCGCGTCGAGGTCTTCTGCGGACTCAAGCGACTCGTCGCGCGCGCCCTCGCGTGCGGCCGCCAGCGCAATCGGAAGGATGGGCATCCCGACCAATGGCGACGGCAGCAACGGCGGCAGCGATTCCGCGACGACGGGCGCGGCGGCCGCGCCTCGTAGCGAGGTCTCCGCGCCCGACAAGTAATTGTTGACGCTCAACAGCGAAGTGTTGACGCCCGGTGCGGAGGCTTCGGCCGTCGCGCTCATCCCAAGCTGATTTGCATCAAGCCCCGGACTCGTTGATTGATGCGGGAGGGCAACCGATGCGTCGCCGTTCGTGAAGCGGTTCGAGCCTGCGTCGAGAAACGTCTGCGGCGTTTCGCTCTGCGACGAACGCGGCGCGGAACTCTGTCGGCCAACGCCAGTGCCGCTGCCGCTGCGTTGTTCCGAAGCGCGTTTCGCCGCGCCGGAGGCCGCGACGCTCCCGCCCGCGAGCCGCTGCAAAAGGTCTTGTGGGGCAGTCTCCCCGTTGACGGTAAAGAACAACTGCCTTGTCAGGAGCGACGCGCCCGTCTCTCCCGGCATGGTCGTCGGCGCGTCCATCTCTCGCGCCGCAGCCGGGAGCACGCCCGAAAGACGAAGCGCACGCGCGGTTCGCGTCGCGAGCACGCTCCACCATTGACGGCCGCGCGCGTGCCTAGCGGCGACATCTGGTAGCTGCACGCGTCCACTGCGATAGACGGGCGCGTTGAGCGTAAGAGTGCGCCGAGAGTTGTGCGGCTGTTGACCGGATCGGAGCGGCGGCTTTGTCGTCGCCGTTGCGCGCGGCGTCGTTTTCGCTTGAGCGTGCGGGCGGTTTGATTGCCCCTCTTCCGCCAGAGAAGGAGCCGCACCGTAGCTCTTGGACAAAGCTGTCCCTGAATTGGCGGAGGCGTCTGCGCGTGAACGGCTGGCAGGAGCGACGCGGGAACTCTTCTGATTCTGAACACGATGCGAGTTGTTCTGACCGGCCAACCTGCACAAAAGCTCATGGCTCGCTTGGCGTGATAAAACCTCCATGCCCGGCACAAAAGTCTCGACGCTTTCGTGCGTCTCAACGCCCGCGCGGACGGATGACGGGAAGTTATTTGAACGGGCGGAGGCTTCGGGCGAATCGAATGTCGCATGCGCGGAGCGTGTGTGCTCGCCGCTGCTCTCGACAAAAGGCACGTCCTGATTCTCGTTAATAAGCGTGCGCTGATTGTCTTTAAAAGGTGCGCGCCGGTTGTCGTCAACAGGCGTGTGCTGGTTGACGTTAAAGGGCGCGCGTTGATTTTCGTTGAGGGGCGCGTGCGGCCATGCGCGAAAGTATGAGCTTTGTCCTTCGACTGATTGTTCGCGGCCGACGACTGATTGTTCGCGGCCGATAGGAGCAGAGCGGTTCACGCCTGAGAGTTGCGGATCGTCCACGGGCGCGCTCGCGGCGTGTTGTTGAAAGGCGCGCGGGAGTGGTGGAGGCGAAGTCGTGCGAGGCGTGGAAGTTCGGCGCGTGGATGTTTGGCGGCGGGCGTGATCGAACTCGTGCGGCGCGTGCGCGGGACGTGCGGACGGCCTCGCGCCTTCGCGCGGGGCTGCGCCCGGCGGGCGGGAACGCGCGGACGTGTCTTCGGTGCGCGCCTGTGTCTGCGTTGCGAGTTCCGCCAGACATTCTCCCCAGAGTGGCGTCTCGGTGAGACCGGGCGCAGGGGCGCAGAGGGCGTCGCCCCAGTACGCGGCGCGGCTCAGTGCTCGCAGACGCGTCGCGCGCTGTGCGCACTCGCGCCTCCAACTGCGGGGCGCTTGCCCGCCGGAGAGCGACGCGGCGGCGACGTCTGCGACGCGCGAGAGTGGGAGCGTGCGATTCATGCGGCGTCGCCTCCCCCGTGCGCCATTTCAAGGTAGAGAAGAATCTGCCCGATGGTCATGCCGCTGACCTGTTCGGGCGTCCAACCGAAATCGCGCGCGAGGACGAAGCAGGCACGCGCCAGAGGAGCTTGCACGACTTCCTCCAACTCGCTGCGCGCGGTGCTGATGCCACTGATCGCGTTGATGCGTTCGAGGAGGAAGCGTGCGAGACCCGCGGGCAGTTGCGATACCTGCTCGATCTTGAGCGAGGGTTCGAGCAGCGCGTGTTGAATCATCAGCGCGGCGGACAAACTCTCGTCGTCGTGCGCGGCTTTGCCGATGCGCTGCAAGTCGCGCACGGTGAGCGGGCGCAGGAGAACGCGCATGTCGGGCGGCACGGCGGCGGAAGCCTGCTCGCCGCCGTTGACCCTCAACAGTTCGGACGAGACTTCGACTTCGTGTGTCAGCGCGCCGCCGGCCAAAAGCTCTTCAGCCGTCAGGGGCATCTCGGTTTACGCCTCCACGTCCTCGACGGTGATGAACATCCCCTTGAACGTGATCGACTCCATCACGAAGTCGTCCTCCGGCAGACTGTAAGCCCAGTTCTCGAACTTCACGCCGTGAATCGTGAGCGTGCTGCTCGTCTCGGGCTGCGCCGGGTCTGTCAGGTTGAGCATCATGTTGAAGGAGGGTTGCGCGTAGGGTTCGGCCTCGCGTTCGACGAGCGCGCCCTTGCCGAGCAGCAGCCGCAGCAGCGCGCCGTTGATGTAAGCGCGGCCGACCCGGCCGCTGATGTTGATGTTGCCGGGTCTGAGCGCGGCCGGGTGGCGTTTGCCGATCTCGTGAAACTGTTCGAGTTCGGTGTTGATGAAGACCTCGACGCTCGTTGCACGCCCGACCGGGCTGAGTTGATAGAGTTCGATGATCTCGTTGGCGGCCTGACCCTCCACAGAGTCTTCGATGGCGAGCGTGAGGGTCGCATCCGACCCGCGGAAAACATTTGTGTTCGGCATCTCTCTTGTCTCCTTAGCCGAGGAACATGACAACCTTGATGTAGTCGAGACTGAAGGTCGGGCGCACGGTCATCGTGACCTTCGCGATGCCCCGTATCTCTTCGTCGCGCGTTGCCGTCACGTCGAGTTCGTAGCTGACCAGCATCTCGTCGTCCACCATGCTCGCCAGAAAACCGTTGATCGATCCTTTCATCGCCTGCCGCACGCGGTTGTTGTTGAGCAGGCCGATGTAAGGCTCGGCGGCGGAGCGCACCCCGGCCTTTGCGAAATCCACGATGCGGCGCGTCGTGATCTGGCGGAACGCGCCCGTGTCGGTCGTGACGCCCTTGACGACGCGGAAGCCTCGCCGCTCTTCGAGTGCGAGCAGTTGCGCCGTCACGAGTTGTTCGAGTTGCGCCGCGCTGAACTTGATTTCAAGACCGCCGACGGCGATGGGCTTGTTGGTGAGACTGATGTGCGGGCTGCGCGCGCTGAGCATCGCGGCGACGGCGGCGGCGGCATACGAGCCGGGCAGCGTCACCTCTTTGGGCGGGTCGGCCGCCGCGTCCGTGACTTTGACGCCGGGCGTCACGATGACGATGCGGTCGCCCACTTGAGTGGGAGCAGCCACGTCGGAAAGAAAGGCCGAGACGGTTTCGTTAGGATGTCCTGCGTCGCGGAAGCCGCGCGTGCCGACGACGGCGATGCGGTCGCGCTTCGTGTTGTCGTCCGAAGCGTCGGCGACGTGCGGCCCGATCCGGTCGAGGATGTCGTCGTCGGTCTGCCCGGCGGCGACGACGATCTGCACGTTCTCGTTGAGCAACGCCTCAAGCCCCGTGGCGTAATCCGTATCGCTGGTGACCTCGCCGTTCTTGCCGCCAGTGAAGCTGACGTTGTTCATCAGCGCAGGCTCGTTACCCGCGCCGCCGAGGGACGGGTTCGTAATCGCCCGCACGAGAGATGAACCGGCATTGACCTTCGTTGCCAACTCAGTGCCGGTCGCGACTATGTAAACTTCTTCGACCGCGCCGCGCTTGAGCGTGACTTTCACGCCCGTGCTCGGCGCGTCGGCGTCCACGATGTTGATCGTGATGCCGTTGCCGAACGTGCCGATCTGCTTCGCTTCGAGGTTGAAGACGTTGGCGTTCGGGTTGCCGCCGGGGAGTTTGGCGGCCGCCGGGGCGTTGCCCCCCGTGCCCGCCACGCGGACGGCAAAGACGGTCGATGCGCCGTTGTTGTAAGCCAACTCAAGCGCGCGCACGAGCGTCAGCGAGTTGGGGCCGGTGTAGGGGTCGTAAGTGCCGTAGATTTCCCGTGCGTCGGCGTAGCTCCCCAGAATTTGCACTTCGCCGATGGGGCCTTGGCTCGCAGTGCCGACGATGCCGATGTTGCCCGCCGAGATGGGGCCGGACACGATCAGTGCCTCCGCACGCGTCTCGATGTATACCCCGGGCAGGATTAAGTCTGCCATGCTGATTTCTCCTTTTCTGAAATTACGTGGGCGCGGCGTGGCCGCCCCGGCGTGAGCGTCCCCAGCCGGACTCACAGGCTCTCGCGTCTGTACCGTTCAGAGCACGCGCAAGTAGAAGATTGCGTCGCTGTCAAACTTCTCGCCGGAGTAGCTGACCGTTAAAAAGTCGTCTCCTTTGAGAGTGAAAGGAAGCGTCACGGGAAAGCCGACCGCTTCGAGCGGCAGGCGGCCTGCGAAGTAAGAGTTGCCGTTCAGGACAATCGTGCCTTCCAACTCGTCGAATGCGTCGAGGAACGAGCGCACGCTCGTGAAGTTCTGTTCCTGCTCCATGCCGCCCACGGAAACTTTCACCGACACGCCAAGCCCGTCCCAAGCCACGGGGCTATCGGGGAGGAAAGCGACGGCCGTGAGCGCGCTGAAACGACGCGGGCGCAGCTGTCCGCTGCCGCGCACGGCGAGAGTCGGGGTGGCCTCGTTGTCCCAACGAACCATGTCGTCGGTGATCTCCATCGGGTTCGTGAAGAAGCCGACAACGTCAACGGGAATTTTCGCGATGAGGCCGAGCGCGTCGTCGTTATCCTCGTACTGAAACTCGTAGAGGACGCGATAGTCCGCGCTCTTACGCCAGAAGTCGTTGACCGCCGCGACGCTCTCGGCGACCGTAATCCCCGCCGCCTCGATGTGCAGAAAGCCCGCCGCGCGCAGTTCGTTACCGGCGGATCGCAGACGCCCCTGCAACCCCGTGACCAGCGCGTCGGACTCCTCCGGCGTCTCCGCCCAGTACTGGAAACGCACGACCGCGTCGAGTTGCACCCCTTTGAGCGAACGCACGTTGAAGGGGCCGACCATCCCCGTGCCGCGCAAGTTGCCGATGCCGACCGCACGCTCCTTCACGCTGACGAGCGAAAGACTCGGCTGCGGCGGAGGCGGTTGCGGCGGGGGCGGCCCCGGCTGCACGAGGGGCGAAAGAAAATCGTCGAGCTTGCCGAGCATCTCGTCGAGGACGGGGTCGTTCGTGGGAAGCGTGGTGGACATTGCGGGCTGAAATTGGCCGGGTGCTTGAGGCTGTGCGAGCGGCGCGGAGGCCAGCAGCAGCGCGCGTGGTGGACATGAGCGGTCGGCCGCGCCCGTCAGCAGCTTCGGTTCGTTGCGTGGCGGCGGTCTCCGGCTGCGCCGCGCGTTGAAAATTGCTCTCACGGGTAAGGGGAAAATCCTCACACGCGTTCTCCTGTCGAATGCGTTAAAAGAAACACGCGGTCATCAGCGGGCGATGAATTTTGACCGCGCGGCCGTAAGCGTCGGCGACTAATCAAGGGCTGCGGTCGTCGCCGTGTTGACCGGGCTTGCCTTTGAGCAAGCCGACCTCCTCGGCCAGAGGTTGGTTCAGACTGTAATGAATCCTCGCGTCAATGCCCTGCTCCTCGATCACCAGCCCCTCGTCAACCAAGTCGGCGAGCGCGGTCTTCACTTCGGCCATCCATTTTTTGATTTCCTGTTCCAAGAGCCACCACTGCACAATGCCTTCCAACGTGTCGCGCGCGTCGGGGTGTTCGGCCAGATAGGCTAAAATCTCGTTGGCGAGACGCGAACGCTGCTGACGCACTTTATGGCTCACGCACTGCCCTGCCTCTCACCTACCTCTCATCTTCCGAGACAGCTAATGCAAACCGTGTGCTATTGATAAATTAAGGGATTGACGTAGAGACCCGCGCCTTGGTGAGACTTTTTGAGGACTGCCGCCGACCCGCAAGCGGCACTTATGGCCGCTTGCGGCGGGAAAGACGGTGAGACAAAAAAGGCGCGGCGCGGTCTGCGAAATGTCTCACTCGAAAACCTCGTTCGGGTGAGGCTGGAAAGCCTCACTCCGAAGAGGTGCTGAGCCGGAAACGCTTCACGTTGATGCCGTGTTTGCGGATTAACTGAGAGAGGGCGCGGCGATTTTTGTGCGCGACCTCGGCGGCTTTGGTCACGTTGCCGTGATAGGCTTGCAGCAGTTCGTCCAAATAATTGCGTTCAAACTGTGAGATGATCTGCGCCTTCGCCGCCTGAAAAGTGGTGTGGTCGCCGGGCGACTCGCCGCACGGAAGATCGAGATTGACGAGCGTAATCACTTCACCGCGTGTGAGGGCGACTTCGCGCTCGACCACGTTCTCCAATTCGCGCACGTTGCCCGGCCAGTCGTGGCGCGCGAGCGCGAGCAGGGCGTCGGGCGAGAAGCGGAGTCCGGGTCTATTGGATTTCGCGGCGTGCTTACTTAAAAAGTGTTGCGCGAGACGCGGGATGTCTTCGCGCCGCTCGCGCAGAGGTGGCAGACGCAGCGGGATGATGTTCAGACGGTAGAAAAGGTCTTGGCGCAACTTGCCCGACTTGACGGCTTCTTTCAGGTCGGCGTTCGTGGCCGCGATGACGCGCACGTCGGCCTTGCAGACCTTCGCCGAACCGAGCGGGCGATACTCCTTCTCTTGCAGGAAGCGCAGGAGCTTGACCTGCGCGCCCGGCGCGAGACAGTCGATCTCGTCGAGAAAAAGCGTGCCCGCGTCGGCCATCTGAACGAGACCGACCTGCGACGCGAACGCTCCGGTGAATGCGCCGCGCTCGTGGCCGAACAACTCGTTCTCTGCAAGTTCGAGCGCGATTGCGCCGCAGTTGACCGGAACGAACGGACGCGAGGCGCGCGGGCTGAGGTAGTGAATCGCGCGCGCGCAAAGTTCCTTCCCCGTGCCCGTCTCGCCCGTGATGAGCACGCCCGCGTCGCAATTCGCAATCAACGGGATTTTTTTGACCTCCTGCTGGAAGGCCGCGCTCTCTCCGACTAACTGCCGGAGTCCGAGTTTCTCTTTGAGCACGTGTGTCAGAGAGGCGTTCCGGCGCGCGTGTTGAAGCAACCAAGAGACGCGCGAGAACACTTCGCCGGGCTTGAACGGGAGCGTGAAAAAGTCGTTCATGCCCGCCTCGAAAAGTTCAAGCATTTCCTCCGGCTCGGCCGCTTCGGTAACGACGGCGATTGGCACGCCCGGCGTCTCTCGCCGCCAAGACTCGATCAAAGAGGCCGCGCGGCCTAACTGGCTTTGAGACAAAATCAGCAGCACGAGCGAGGGTGTCGGAGACGACGTTGAAGAAGCGGACGAAGAAGCCGGAGACGAAGCGCGCGCAGACAAACGAGATGTGGGCGCAGGAGGCGCAGACGCGAGTTCGCTTCCGACGCTCAAGCCGTCCTCACACGCTTCGTCTTCTTCAAATTGCGCTGGGGCATGTTCGATGTCGATGCCCTCGCGCGCACAAGATTCGAGGGCAGCATGAAATTCCGTTCCGAGTTTCCCCCTTGCGTCATAGTTAAGCAACAGGATTTTCTCATCACTCATAACGCCGCACTTTCTTCACCTGCGGTGCGATTTCAAAATCACGCGCCGCGCATCCGGCCAGACGGCCTTCGGGTCGGGTGATAACCCGTAAGACGACCGTGCGCCGCGACGGACAGCTGAAACGTAGCCTCCGACGGCGGCGGTTGTTCGCTTGCAGGGCGGCGCGGCCTACACACGCCGACGCCGCACAGTTCAGCCCCGGCTCGCGCATTACTGTCCGAACAACTATTATCGAAGATTGTTTGTTAATGACTCACGGAGTCACCTGAATCACGGAGAAGGGTTCTATTTTGATGTGACCTTGCGCCGTGATGAAAGCCGCATTGAGGGATGTTAGGCGCATCCCGATGTGAGGCGGCGAACCAGCTTTCTACATGCTGTGAGCTATTGCGAGGATGCTCAGGCGAAATTGGGGGTTCGGTGAAACGCTGAAGAAAAGCAGGGTCATAGTCTGGCCTCTTGACTAAGTTTTGCGTACCCTTGACGGCCGCCACGATAGCACCAATCCGGTTTCGTGGCAATCTCCGTCAACCCGTGTTCGGGTGCGCGGCGTGATTGGATTTCGCCCCTGACTCAGAGCGAACTAGGCTGAGCCGCCGACGCCCGTGCTCGACGCCGTCTCCACTTCATCCCAGATGAGCACGTTCTTCGTCTCGCGCAACATCAACGAGCCTATGATGAAGGTGATCGAGGCGACGATCATCGGGTAATAGAGTCCAGCGTAGATGTTGCCCGTGCTGGCGATGACGGACAGGCCGATCAGCGGCAGCAGTCCGCCGAACACGCCGTTGCCGATGTGATAGGGCAGCGAGAGAGCCGTGTATCTGATTCTGGCCGGGAACGCCTCGACCAGATATGCGGCAATCGGGCCATACACCATCGTCACCCAGAGAACTTGAATGAAGACGAGCAGGATGAGTCCCAACGCGGCGCGGTTGCCGATGAGACTGTTGAAGTTTGTGTAAGCCAGCACCTTCGGCGCGTTCTGTAAATTGCCAGCGGCGTCTCTCGTCTGCGGTGTCAGGCTGATCGCGCCGGTGACTGGATTGCGCTGCGACACGGCCGTCACCACGTTTGACCCGGCCATCGCTTGCATCCCTCTGTAGATGGGTATGTAAGTGAGGACGGCCAGCAGGCAGCCCGCCATGATGATCCACTTGCGCCCGATGCGATCCGAGAGCATGCCGAAGACGACGAAGAACGGCATCCCCAAGAGCAACGCGGTGGCGACGATATAGTTGGCCGAAGTCGCGTCTACGTTCAGAATTGATTGCAGGTAAAACAGCGCGTAAAACTGCCCGGTGTACCAGACGACGCCCTGCCCTGCGGTCGCGCCGAACAGAGAGATCAACACGAGTTTCAGGTTGCTCCACTTGGTGAAGGCTTCCGCGAGCGGTTTGGCCGAAGTCATGCCGGAGCTTTTAACGTGCTGGAAGATCGGCGACTCTTTCATCCTCAGCCGGATATAGAGCGAGACGCCGACCAGAAAGATCGAGATGATGAACGGGATGCGCCAACCGGCGAACGATCCGGTGCGCCCGGCGAACGCGTCCGCGCTCATCGTGTTCTGCACGATGAGAATCACGGCGAGCGAAACGAAGAGTCCGAGAGTCGCGGTGATCTGGATGAAGCTCGTATAGAAACCACGCTTGCGATCCGGCACGTGCTCGGCCACATAGATCGCCGCGCCGCCATACTCGCCGCCGAGCGCAAGACCCTGCAACACGCGTATGAGCAAAAGGGTGATGGGCGCGGCGATGCCGATCTGTGCATAGGTCGGCAGAAAGCCGATGACGGCGGTTGCGCCGCCCATGATCAGCAGCGTGACGAGAAAAGCGTACTTCCGACCCACGATGTCGCCGATGCGCCCGAAGAAGAGCGCGCCGAACGGGCGGACGATAAAGCCGACGGCGAACGTGGCGAGATAGGCGATGTAAGCGAAGGTGTTGTTGCCGGGCGGGTAAAAGAGCGGCGAGATGATGGCGGCGAGGCTGCCGAAAATATAGAAGTCGTACCACTCGATCATCGTGCCCACGGCCGAGGCCGTGATGACCTGCCAGATTTTATAGTCGCCGGAAGTTCTCTGGTAGCCGATGGCGTGGCCTCTATCCTCTGTTGGTAAACTATCCGGCATCAATTCCCGCGCTCCCCAATCAAGAGATCACTGCGTAATGAAACTCGCTCTCGTCCGCATCGGGCAGTTCAATAAACGTCCTCAAGACATCCCAAGACGCCAACTCCTACCGCGCCGAGTCTGACCATCAATCGACGAGCACTATCTCATACCCATAATGCACACACAATTCCGGCCGATCTATTCCCACAGAGAAAGCGAGAACGAACCGGCCGGAGAAGTAAAGCGAGAAGTTGTCGGGCGCAAGCCGCGGCGTCTATTCCGGCTTCACAGATGCCGTTACAGATGCCGTCCCGCCGGTCGTGCCGCAATCGCGCGGGCAGCTTGTCGCGGTCTCGCACGAACGGGCGCATACTCCGTCGCCGCAACGGGCGCAGGCCGCGCTGTTTCGTCCGGAGTAGCTTGCTAAGATCGTAATCGCGAAGATCACCGCAAGGATCAAGAAAGCTCGAAGTCTGTTCATTTTTCCCTCCTAAGTTGAACTGCGTTTGCAGCGCATGTTTAAGGAACGGTTGACACGAAGGGCGACGGAAACTGCTTTGGCTCAGTCTTTTCTCTCGACAGAGAAATATTTCAAATAGGTAGGGTCAGTGCCGATGGCTTTGGTTATAAAGGCCGGTTGGTCGGCGTGCGCGGGAACTTCCTGCGTGTAAGTGCGGCTTGCCTGTGCGCTCTCCAAGCGTGCGCTGCCGAGGTTGACGACATCCGCGTAACGGACGCGACTGCCCTGCTCGTTTGCCACCGCCGTGATGTAGCGCACGGACGTGTACTCTTTGTTATAAGCGACCATGAGATGCGTGTAGCCGGGGTCGTTCGTGAGTCGCCAAACCTCCTGCTGCCGCCTCTCCTCTTTCTCCAACTGGCCGATGTTTTTCAGGCGCGCGTGCGCCTCATCTCGCGTCATGCCGAGCCGGACGCCGAGTATCTCCGGCTTCGGTTCGCTCCCCGTCTTGGCACACGCCGAAGCGAGCAGCAGACAACAAATGATGGCGACTATTTTCATCATGGGAAACCTCATTGAGACCTTGCGCCGAGTCTATCAAACATACTCACGTTGAGACAGCCCGGCGCGCTAAATGAGTTGGCGAGTCGGCGGGCGACGTTTTGAAGTCGCCCG
>DASZEQ010000015.1:0-147744 GCA_035940695.1 Pyrinomonadaceae bacterium
CGTCTCTGACGGCTGGTCGCTCGGCGTCCTCGTCAACGAAGTCACCGCGCTCTACTCCGCTTATCGTCAGGGACATGCACCCACGCTGCCCGAACTCCCCATTCAATATGCGGACTTCGCCGTCTGGCAGCGCGAGTGGCTGAGCGGCGACGTGCTCGAAGAACAACTCTCTTACTGGCGCGAGCAGTTAGGGGGGACGCTGCCGGCCTTGCAACTGCTGTCGGACACGCCGCGTCCGGCCGTGCAGACCTACCGTGGTGCGACCGCCTCGCGTCCGCTGCCGCTTGGACTTTCTAGTGATGTGAAGGCGTTGAGCCAGCGTGAAGGTGCGACGTTGTTCATGACGCTGTTGGCAGCGTTTCAAGTGTTGCTGTATCGCTACACGGGACAGGAAGATTTGCTGGTCGGGACTCCGATTGCGGGACGCAGCCGGCCGGAGTTAGAACCCCTCGTCGGCTTCTTCGCCAATACGTTGGTGCTCAGGACGGAAGTGTCGGGCGGCATGAGCTTCACGGAATTGCTGGCGCGGGTGCGCGAGACGTCGCTAGGAGCATACGCGCATCAGGATGTGCCCTTCGAGAAATTAGTGCAGGAGTTGCAGCCTGAGCGTGACATGAGCCGACAGCCGCTCTTTCAAGTGATGTTCGTCTTGCAGAACGCTACCATTCCGCCGCTGGAGTTGCCGGGTGTCACTCTGGAAGTGCTCGCAGTGGAGACAGGCACGGCCAAGTTCGACCTGACACTGGTAGGTGAGGAAAGGGAGAACGGGCAGTTGGTGATGAGTGCCGAGTACAACAGCGACTTGTACGGGGCAGAAAGCATCGCGCGGTTGCTGGGACATTACGAGCGTTTGCTGGAAGGCATGGTGGCCGAACCGGAGCGTGCGGTGGGCAGCTACGAGATGCTGAGCAGCGAGGAACGCGAGCAGGTGTTGGGCGGCTGGGGAGCGACGCGGCGAGAGTGGGAGCGCGCAGGGACGCTCGCGGAGTTGCTGCGGGAAGCGGCATGGGCGCACGCCGGAAGGCGGGCGGTGGAGTACGAGGGGGAGGGGTTGAGCTACGCGGAGTTATGGGAGCGGAGCAATCGTGTGGGGAGATATTTGCGCGGTGAGGGAGTGGCAGCGGAAGTGGTCGTAGGGGTGGTGATGGAGCGGTCGGTGGAGATGGTGGTGGCGTTGATGAGCATCATCAAGGCGGGAGGCGCGTATCTGCCGATTGAGCCGGGACAGCCGCAGGAGCGGATGGAATATATGCTGCGCGATGCAGGCGTCAGTCTCATCCTCACTCAACAACAACTGCTCGAACGACTCCCGCAACACGACGCGCGGGTAATATGTATCGACTCGGAATGGGAAGTAATCAGCCGGGAAGATGCTTCGGATTTTGACAGCAGCGTGACTCCCGATAATCCTGCTTACGTGATCTATACGTCCGGTTCGACGGGTCAACCGAAGGGCGTCATCATCAGCCACTATAATGTCGTCCGTCTCCTTCAAGCCACACAGAAGTGGTATCACTTTGACGAAAACGACGTGTGGACGCTGTTCCACTCCTATGCTTTCGACTTCTCGGTGTGGGAACTCTGGGGCGCGTTGCTCTATGGTGGTCGCCTCGTGGTCGTTCCTTACTGGGTGAGCCGTTCGCCCGAATCTTTCTACAAGCTGCTGGTCAGCGAGCAGGTCACGGTTCTCAACCAGACCCCGTCAGCCTTCCGGCAACTCATTCACGTGGAAGAACACGTCGGCGTCTCGACGGAACTGGCGCTGCGTTTAATCATCTTCGGCGGCGAGGCGCTCGAATTACAAAGTCTCAAACCTTGGTTTGAAAGCCACGGAGACCGGAAACCACAGTTGGTCAACATGTACGGCATTACCGAAACGACCGTCCATGTGACCTACCGCCCGGTGTCTCTGGCCGACCTGAGCACCGCTACCGGGAGCATGATCGGCGCACCGATTGAGGATTTACAGATTTACATCCTCGACCGGTATTTACAGCCCGTCCCCATCGGGGTGGCTGGCGAGATGTGCGTCGGCGGGGCAGGTTTAGCCAGAGGCTATCTGAACCGTCCCGGCCTGACCGCCGAGCGATTCGTCCCCAACCCTTTCAACAACCAAGCGTCGGAACGTATGTACAGGTCAGGCGACCTCGCGCGTTTTCTGGGCAACGGCGACATAGAGTTTCTGGGGCGCATTGACCATCAAGTGAAGATTCGCGGCTTCCGCATCGAACTCGGCGAGATCGAAGCGGCGTTGGATCAATACGCAGGCGTGCAGGAGAGCGTGGTGATTGCGCGAGAGGATTCTCCCGGCGAGAAGCGTCTGGTCGCTTATCTGGTCGTGAGCAAACAGTCCGCCCCTTCGGTCGCCGAGTTGCGCGGCTATCTGAAAGAGAAGTTGCCGGAGTACATGGTTCCTTCGGCTTTCGTTACGCTCGACGCCCTCCCGCTCACCTCGAACGGGAAAGTGAATAGGGCTGCGCTTCCGTCGCCGAGTTTCACACCCTCTGAGACGGAAGCATACGTCGCCCCGCGCAACGAAATAGAAAACTTGCTCACAGAGATATGGCAAGAAGTTCTGGGCATCAATCCCATCGGTATTCACGACGACTATTTCACGCTCGGCGGAGACTCGATCCGCGTCATCCAGATCGTTTACAAGGCGAACGCCTACAACCTCTCCATGTCGGTGAAGGACATCTTCCAGTCGCCGACGATCTGCAAACTCGCCAGCCGTATTTCGGAGAATAAAGAACGGGGAGGAGACGGCGCGATTCCGCTCGCTCTGATCGAGTTGCCGGAGCACGTGCGCGCTTCGTTGCCGGACGATGTCGAAGACGCCTATCCCGTCTCCAGAATGCAAGAGTTGATGCTTCACCATTACGTGCACGACACGCAGGGGATGGGCGTCTATCACGTGCAGCAATGGTTTGAGATTCAAGATGAAACTCTCTCGGTCGAATCCCTCAAGCTGTCCTTGAAGATGCTGGTACGGAAACACGCCGTGCTGCGGACGGTCTTCTTGAACGTGAGCGGCATGCGCCTTCAGGCGGTGAAGAAAACGCTCGCGTTTACGGTTGAGGAAGAAGACATCAGCGCTTTAGACGAGGCGCAGCAGGAAGTTTATCTCGACAACGCGATCAGGAAGGACAGGGTCAGCCTGTTCGACATCGACAACCCGGATCAGCCTCTTTTCAGGTTCAAGATATTTAAGCGGTCGGAACAGAGCATCGAGTTCTTGATGGCGATCAATCATGCCATCGCCGACGGATGGGGCAACATCGAATTCTTAAAGGAACTGTTCCAACTGTACCAGAGCACGAAGACGGAGGGCGAAGTCGCCTTGCCGGTGGCGGTCAATTCATACAAAGAATTTATCGCCATGGAGCAGGAAATTCTCGCCTCGGACGAGGCTAAGAGTTTCTGGCAAGACCACCTGCGTAACGAGAGCCACAGGCCGTTGGAGAAGATCGTCGTCGGCGACGAACCTTTCGCCGATAACCTCAACTACATTTTGGACGAAGAACTCACCACCGCGCTCCAAAGTCTGGCGCGCACCCAGAAGGTTTCGCTGAAGACGGTATATTTGAGCGCGTACCACGACGTTGTCGCGGCGGTGCAGGGGCAGCCCGCGACGGCGACTATCGGCGTCGTCTCAAACGGCAGATCGGAGCGGCTCTCCGATCCTCTGAAATCGCTCGGATTGTTCTGGAATATCGTGCCCGTCTGTGTTCCGATAGATGCGGAGAACAAGCTGGCTCAACTGACGACCGTGCAGCAACGGCTCATTGATCTCGAATCTTATGCCAGATACCCGCTGACTAAAATTCTGGAGGATCAGGGAAAACCGGAACTGTTCTTTGCCACACTGAATTTCCTGAATTTTCATAACGCCAAACGCGCCTTTGAAAGTTCGGAAGTGAAACTGCCCTCTTCGGGCAACCACGACAAGTTCCACTATCCTTTGAACTACGTCGTCTCGGTCAATCCGGACAGCGGTCAGGTCTGGCTCAGGGTGGAATATGATCGTTCGTACTTTACGACCGGGACGGTCGAATCAATGGCCGAGGATTACATCGCACGTCTCAAGAGCCTTGCCTTCGCCGCCG
The DNA here is from genome assembly GCA_035940695.1 of Pyrinomonadaceae bacterium. Lineage (GTDB taxonomy): Bacteria > Acidobacteriota > Blastocatellia > Pyrinomonadales > Pyrinomonadaceae > JAIVJZ01. Next base: position 4,107 of record DASZEQ010000015.1, read on the forward strand.
ATGAAGCGTGCGTCACGGCCTCTACATAATCCGCCCGGTGGCTTGCGCCCCGTCCGGCCGCTTCTCAGCCTTCCGCGCGAGAGAAGTGATCCCAACGCTCGACTTGGAACGAGAGAAATATGAGCGGTCAGGTAAGAACAACATCACCCTTGGAGCCGCTTGCGCCCGATATGAAGCCGCCGGAATCTGCCGCCCCGGCGGCGAACGCGGCGGATGTCACGCGCGTGCGTCTCTGGCGCGACCGCAACTTCAATCTCTTCTGGGCGAGCCAAACGGCCGACGCGCTCGGCGATGCGGCCTCGCTGATCATCATCCCGCTTCTCGTACTCAATGCTACGGGTTCGGTCGTCCAGATGGGATTGGTGACGGCCGCCACGGGTATCACGGGCGTCGTCGCCACCTTCTTTTCCGGCATCGTCATAGATCGTTTGAACCGCCGGAAGTTGATGATCAACTGCGACATCGGAAGAGCCGTTTGCTACCTGCTCGTTCCCCTGAGTTGGTGGCTGTGGGGGCCGACGATCTGGATCATCTACGTGGTGACGGTCATCTCGGCCTACCTCACCGCAATTTTTATCGTCGCCTATAACACCATCGTCCCGAACATCGTCACGCAGGATCAGATTCACGAAGCGAACGGACATTTGCAAACGACCGCCGCGCTGGCCTACATCACCGGCCCCATTATCGCGGGCTTCGCCTCGACTCTGCTCAGCCCGTCGATGGCCGTCACGGTCGTCGCCGCCTCATATGTTGTCTCGGCCGTTTTGATGCTGTTGGTGAAGCTGCGCCGAGCCTCCGCCAGCCCGCCGCCGGTGGAGTCCGGAGAGACAAAACCTTCGCGCTTTCAAGAGTTCATGGCGGGGATTCGCTTCCTGTTCAACCACCGCGTGCTGAGAGCCGTGACGCTGTTGCTCATCGTCTTCTTTTTCGTCTCCGGGGCGACGGTCAATCTTGCCATCTTTCGCTTGAAAGACGAGTTGCACCAGAGCGACAAGGTCGTCGGCGTCGTCTTCGGGATAGCCAGTATCGGTTCGATCCTCGGCGGGCTATTGACGGCCACGTTGCGGCGCAAGTGGGGCTTCGGCGCTTCTTTTCTGGGCAGCCTGATTTTGCAGGGCGTCGCGATCATCTGCACCGGGCTTGCCCCTTCCGTCACCATCATGACGGTGCTGGCTACACTTTTCACTTTCGGTTTGACGGTCAGATATATCGCTACCATGACCCTGCGCCAAGAGGTGACGCCTGACCACTTACTCGGCCGTGTCACGTCCGCCCTGATCACGCTCGCCTTGGTGTTGAGTCCAATCGGGACGGCGCTGGCGACGGTGCTGGCGGAAAAGCTGGGGACGCGCACAATTCTCATCATCAGCGGCTTGATCTGCGTCGGCGTGGCGATCATCGGAATGTTTACCGCCGCGCAGACGCGGCAGCCGGTAAGCGCCGATCCGGTTTCGTAGTAACTGCGAATAATCTCACCCGCTACAAATCAAATTCACGGGAGCGCGAAACCTCCATGCCTCTCCTTGATCTGCGATGCGCGGCATCTGCGGACGCGGGTTAATGTCTTCGTAAAGTTTGTCATGCTTATGCGTGCCGGTGCGTTCGCTCAAACGCCCGGCAGGCTTCGCAGTCTTAACGGGAGATGAGCTAAGGCAACTGCCATGCGAGCACGGGCGCAGCCGGTTGCCGCTTAGCCGTCTCTCATCCATCACCCACCAACCCCCGGCCGACACGCGTTGTCCGGGCTTCACAGTGATCCGAACCAGCACTCGAAAATACTGTTGGAGGCGAGGTCACGGTAATCTACTCACCAGAAAATAATATCGAATTCGGGTTCGAGCGCACGACACAGGCGACATGAAATCCGGCCGTTTTTTCGGACGAATTTAGCCTGTCAGTGTCTGGCCTTTGACCCGAAGCTCGATGAAGAGAAGGAGAAATGTAATGTCAACGCAAGTGTCTACGCCCACCCAGCATAATCCGGCTCTCACCAGTCTTGATGCGTCGTTACAGAAAATCGAAGACCTTCGTAAGCGCATTAACGCCAAGAAAATGATCGATGAACCCTTCTTCACCTACATCGAGCAGAATACTCTGACCGATGAGGAGCATAAGGTGTTCTTCACTCAATACTACTCCATCGTCAAAACGTCCTACCGGATGTTGGCAGCGGGTATTTTAAGCTCCGCGCCGGAAGACTGTGAGACGGTCGAGCACTTGGTGCGTTTTCTCGAAACCGAATCCGGCGGCCATCCCAATCATCTGGGTCACTACGTCCGCTGGGCGCAGAGTTTCGGCGTCAGCGCGAGCGACTTGAGTGCGGCCGTCCCGAACGAGAGGTCGCGCGACTTCGACGACACGTTGATGGACTACTTCTCAGGAACTGACAGTCTGATCAAACAGGCCGCGCAAGTCGGTTTGGAAGATTGTGCCGAAGTGCTCATCGACGGGTTAGATCGCGGTTACAAGAAATACCCGATGAACGCTAAGGCTTATGGCTACCTTGCCATTCACAGGCTGCTTGAGAACGACGAGGAAGGCCACAGCCGTTGGGCAATCGATTCTCTGGCTACCGCTCCAGAACTACATCAACGTTTCGATGAGGTGGAAAGGGTCTATCAGCGCGTTTATGACATTTTCAGTGGAGTGTTTCAGGGGATTTATGACGAGTGGCAGGCTATGAAAGCACAGAAGGTAAGTCACTAAGTGCTCTCTTAAAACTGCACCTCCGATTGTAAAAAGATTATCAGTGTATCCGGTAAGTGCGGGTCGCGCTTCGGGGCGCGGCCGAACTGTTGCTGCAACGCTTCCGGCCTCGCTCAGAACTTCGCCCCGTGCTTGCCGGATGCACAGATAATTCTTGATAGACGCACGCCCCGCATCCTTCTCCGCAGCGTGAAAGATGCGGGTCGGAGCTTTTCCTTGCGCGCAACTGAAATTGCGCCCGAAGCCGACAAACTAAGGTGCTCACATCATGCAGATAAATCCTGCCACATCAACGAGTCAAAATTTGAACACCGCCACGCCGTCAGTGGCAGACCGGAAAGAGACGGTGGCGATCCTCGGCTGCGGTGTGCTCGGAAGATTGATCGTTCAGGGACTCCAAACCGACGAGATGCGGCAAGCTTACGAAGTGAGGGCGACGCAGCGCACCCCCGAACGAGCCGCCGAACTCGCGCGGACACTGAAGGTCGAGTCTCACACAAATAACGCCGCGGCCTGCGAGGACGCCACCATCGTCGTCTTGGCCGTGCGCCCTCAGGCGATGGCCGATCTGTTGCGGGAAATTTCTCCCTCGCTCAAACCGGGGACGCATTGTGTGACCATCGCCGCCGGTCTCCCTCTGCGTTTTTACGAAGAATTGCTGCCCGCCCACGTCACGATCATTCGCGCGCACCCGTCGCCGATGATGGCCGTGCGCCGCGGAACTATTGCCTTGTCCACGGGCACGCGTTCAGGGGTGGACGGCGTCGAGAAAACGAGACGACTCTTTTCCACGCTCTGCGACAGCACCCTGCTGATCCCTGAGAGCGACCTGAACATGTTCGCCACGCTCTTCGGAAGTTCTTCCGCGCTGCTCTATCGCTTTGTCGGCGCGGTCTTGGCCGCCAAGGGCAGTCAGGGCGAAAAGGGATTCTCACAGATGGGTGTGATCGCAAGCATGCTTGAAGGCGCAGCCCAAATGCTTCTTCACTCCGGTAAATCGCCGGCGGAATTGAGCGAGGAGATTTGTACTCCGAACGGCATGACGGCCGCCGGGGTGGCGGCTTGGGATCGGGATGAGGTTAGCCAATCCATCACCGCGGCGATGGAAGCCGTGATCGATAGGGTCGCAGAGTTAAGTAGAAACGCGCGTTGAACGCGTCTCTGATATCGTGAGGGTCAGCGGCGAAGCGTGAGACGGAAGGGGACGGGGTTATGAAAGCGGATGTGGTCGTCATCGGGGCTGGCGTGCTCGGCAGCAGCGTCGCCTACGGACTGGCGCAGCGCGGCGTCAGCAACATCGTGGTCATTGACGCCGACTTATCGGGCGAACTGGCTTCCTCGACGCTGAATGTCGGGGGCGTCCGTGCCACTTGGGGCTGGCCTGTCAACATAGAACTCAGCCTCCGCTCGCTGGAATACTTCTGGTCTATCCGCGAAGAGATCAGATACCAGCGGCTCGGCTATCTCTGGCTCTATGGCGAGGAGCAATGGCCGCGCGCACGCGAAGCCTTCGATCATCAGAACAGCTTCGGTCTGGGCGTGCAAGCCCTTACGCCCGCCGATGTAGACGGGATGGTGAAGGAGATAGATTGTCTGGACGGAATAGCCGGGGCGTGCTTCTCGCCGTTGGACGGACTGGTCGATTCCGTTCGCATCAAGCTGCATTACCAGCGCGAAGCGAAGCAGCGCGGGGTGAAGTTCGTTGACGATTGGTTCGTGACGCGGATCGAGCGGGAAGGGGATAAGTGGCGGATACGAGGGCATCAAATCGGCGAACGCTCCGAAGTGACCGATCTGCTCGTCCAACAGCCGGACAATCTCGACGAGCAACTTTCGCTAGACGCTCCGGTCGTCGTCAACGCGGCCGGCCCTTGGGCGGCGCGGATCGCGCGCCTGTACGGCGACGAGATACATTCAGAACCCGTCCGCCGACAGGTCTTTTACGTCACTCACCCGGATTTGCATTTCAAGGGCAACGGCTTGATCGTCGATACCAGCGGCGCGTTCATCCAGCCGCTCGGAAACTACCACGAGAATCAAATCTTGTGCGGCTATGCCAACCCGGGCGAACCGACCGGCTACCGTTTTAATTGGGACGGGCTGCCTTACTATCAGAAGTGGGTGCTTCCCCCGCTCTCGCACCGCATCTCCGCCTACCGCGACGCCACGGTCGTCAACGGTTGGGCGCGCCTCTACGACAACTCCCCGGATCGAAGCGGTATCATCGGCCGCGTTGCCGGAAAGCCCGGCATCTATCAGGTACATTCATTCTCCGGCCACGGCGTGATGCAATCATACGGCGCAGGTCAGGCGCTCGCAGAGTTAATCAACGAAGGTCAATTCCGCGAATGGCGCATTGCCGAAGTTCTCAGCCCCGAACGATTCGAACGCGGGGAACTTGTTTTCGAGTCGCTTTACATCTAACCTGCCCACGCAACAGTAAAACTACGACATTCAGACTTCCTTCTGGAAATCTCCGCGTTAAATCTTGCGCCCGTAATTTCAGAGGAACTACAAATGAAAAGAGTTTTATCGCTCATCGTGCTGTTGTTGGTTCTTGGGCAGTTCAGCGCGTCCGGCCAAACTGCCGAGAAGGCTGCGGGAGAGACTGCGAAGTTAGGGGCGGCGGCAACGCCCGCCCATCCCCGTGATGTCGTGCTCTCAAGAAAAGCCACGCCCGTGCAGATTCCGCAGGTGGACATACACCCGGTAGTTGACGGTCGGCTCGACGATGAAGTCTGGAAGAAAGCCATCGTCCTCAAAGACTTTTATCAAGTCCAGCCGGGCGATAACACTCCCCCCTCGCAGCCGACCCAAGTTCTTCTCGCCTACGACACGAAGTTTCTCTATCTCGCCTTTCGCGCGCACGACGAGCCGGGAAAAGTGCGTTCAACGGTTGCCAAACGCGACACCGTGCTGCACGACGATTACGTCGGCGTCTACCTCGACACTTTCAACGACCAACGCAAAGCCTACGGGCTGTTTTTCAACCCGCTCGGGGTGCAGCAGGACGGCATCTTGACGGAGGGCAGCGAGATCGATTACAGCGTCGACATCCTGATGGAGTCGAAGGGCGCGATAGACGACGAGGGGTACTGCGTCGAAGTCGCCATCCCGTTCAAATCCTTGCGCTACAAAGCGGGTCAGGACAACCTCTGGGGCATCCATCTCGTCCGCCGGATACAACGCTTCAATAATGAACTGGACTCTTGGATGCCGCTCTCGCGCGATATTTCGGGCTTGCTTACTCAGGCCGGACACATCACCGCCTTTGAAGGCTTGTCGGCCGAACGCTCGATAGAGTTGATGCCAACCTTCACGCTCTCGGAAAGCGGGAGAAGGGCGCGCACTTTCTCTCCGTTTCCGCCCCCGGCCAACGCGGGGTTGCCGGACTCCGGCCGCTTCCTGAACAAACCGATAGAGTTTGAGCCGGGGCTGACCGCCAAATTCAACATTAAATCCAACCTGATTCTTGACTTCACGGTCAATCCCGATTTCGCTCAAGTAGAGGCCGACGCGTTAGTCGTCACGGTCAACGAGCGTTTCCCGATCTTCTACCCGGAAAAACGTCCCTTCTTCCTCGAAGGCATAGACATCTTTCAGACCCCGCTCAGCGCAGTCCACACGCGCACCATTATCGACCCCGATTATGCCGCCAAACTCACGGGCAAACAGGGGCGCAACAGTTTCGGCGTGTTGTTTGCGCGCGACAGCGGGCCGGGTCAGATCAGCGACATCGAGCGGGACGATCCCGTGCTCTTTCCCGCCGTAGCCCGGTTCTCCGGTCGCAAATCCCACGTCGGCGTGTTGCGCATGAAGCGCGACGTGGGCAAGGAGTCGAGCCTCGGTTTCATCGCCACCAGCTACGACTTCGTCGAGCGGCATAATCGTCTAGTCGGAGTGGACGGGCGTTTTCGTCTCGACCCGCAATCGTTCCTCAGCTTTCAAGTGCTCGGCACGAACACGCGCGGTTTCTTCCCCGACCCGCTTCACGGAAACCGCCTCTACCGGACGGGCAACGGCTTCGCCTATTACCTCAACTACAACCGTGCGTCGAGACACTTTAATTTGGATGTTCTGGGGCAGGGACTCACCCGCGACTACAACGCCAACATCGGCTTTACGCGCCGCACCAACACCAACTTCAAACAGGTGATCGCGCGCTACAACTCCGAGCCGAAGCCGGAGGCCAAACTTATCTCTTGGAGTTTTCAGCAGAAGGGCTTTTTCCGGTTCGACTGGCAGGCGCGGACGCAACGCTGGGAAGTCACGCCGCAGTTAACCCTGAACCTCCAACGCCAGACCTTTATCAGCCCGTATATTTTTCAAGGGTATGAACAGGTGTTCGAGGAAGAGTTCGGGGCGAAGCGGACGCCCACACAGGCCGGAGCTTTCGGCGGCGACAGCGGGAAACGCGAGACGAGCTACAAAGGCGTGGGTTTGGAATTCGGCACTACCCCGAGCAAACAGTATTCGTTTCGGATGGACACTTACTACAACTGGGGCTGGTTCGATCTCGATTTCGGCGGCGGCCCTCGTTTCCCACGCGTCAGCCCGGCGGCCTTGCGCGACCCGAACGCGCCGCTCGACCCGGGCGGGGCAAACTGGTGGTACACCAATCTAACCTTCTCTTATCAACCGACCAACGCGCTGCGCTCGTCGCTGGATTTTACGAAGAGCAGGCTCGTGCGCCGCGACACGGGGCGACCCGCCTTCGATTCACACATCTATTCTTGGCGCACCACTTACCAGTTCACGCGCTTCACCTTCGCACGGGTACGCATCGACTTCGATTCGCTGCAATCAAATGCGTTGGGTCAGTTTCTCGTGGGCTACACGCCGAACCCCGGCACGTCTTTCTATGTCGGCTATAACGACAATCTTAACTATAACGGGTTCAGCCCGCTGACGGGACGCAGAGAAGAAGGCTTTCAACGCAACAGTCGCACCTTTTTCATCAAGATGTCATACCTGATTCGGCGTGGATTTTAAACGTGGAGTATCACTCATGAATCTCAAACAGCCTCCTCTCTGTGCCGACCTGTGCCGCGCGGATGGGGAAGAAATGCATGGAACGGGCGGCGTCGGGAATGTGTGGGTGCTCTTGGAATACTCGAAGCCGTGGGGCAAAAAGATCATCGCGGAGAGCGACTCTTCGCCCGAAGTCAAAGAGTATCTCGGCGGCCTGACCAAAACCATACCCGGAAGCAAGCTGCTGTTTATCAAACAAGAGTCCGCGATCAGAGAATACATCACGCTCTTTGTCGCCGTCTGCCGCGAGACCGAGCCATACATCTATGAGCTTCACCTACAGAGCTACGATGAACTGTTGGAACTCGACATCAACAAGATCATTTCCGGCGAAGCCCAGCACGGCGGCACTACCATAGATCACCCGCTTTTTCTGGTCTGCACACACGGCAAGTATGACCGGTGCTGCGCCAAGTACGGCTGCGGCGTGTATAAAAAGATGAAGGACTACGTCGGAAACCGTGCGTGGCAATCATCGCACGTCGGCGGGCACAGATTCGCAGCCAACGTCGTCTGCCTGCCGCACGGAATTTTTTATGGTCGCGTGAGTGAAAGTGAAGTGGAACATATTGTTGACGACTACATGCAGCAACGTATCCGCCTCGACAAATTCAGGGGGCGCGCCTGCTACGCGCGCCCGGCGCAAGTGGCCGAGTCTTTCGTGCGCGCGCAAACGGGCTTAACCGATGTGGGCGCGCTCGACTTGCTTGAGGCAAACGAGTTGGCCGAAGAGAAGTCGTGGCGCGTGAGGTTCGGCTCTACCAGAGACGGGCTGATCCATGAAGTTCAGTTCTTATGCGTGGAGACCGAATGCGGGAGACCTTTTTCGTGTGGAGCGGAGGAAGAGAAGAGTCTTGTCCAGTACCAACTGACTTCTTATTCCGTCAATGCGATTGCGCCGCAGGGGAGCGTCATCGTCTCGGTATGAAACTCGCGTAAAGGGCATTTCAAATCCCGCGTGCTCCCGCTGCCGCTGCTGCTGCCCGACTTGCCGCCCCGCGTGTGCTTCACCTCCGCTCGGATGCTCGCGGTCTGGAGGCCAACGCTACAAAGTCAGACGGGCTGGATACTCATCTCCCTTTTAAGTCACATTCCGCATCACCGCCATAACTTTCTCTAACTTTCTCTAACTTTCTCTAGGGAAGTGACCTTGACGCACAGGGGTCGTCCCTCTTTCAACACCTACCCACGACGCTGTGCACCTCAACTTAGTGGCGCTCACCCGAGCCACCGGAGAAAACCCATGAACGCTGAACGAATTACGATCTTCGATACGACGCTGAGAGACGGAGAGCAATCACCCGGATGTTCGATGAATTTGAAAGAAAAGCTCGAACTCGCACAGCAACTCGAAAATATGGGGGTGGATGTCATCGAGGCGGGGTTTCCCATCGCCTCCGAGGGAGATTTCAAAGCGGTAGAAGAGGTGGCAGCCAACTGCCGACGCGCCACCATCGCCGCACTGTGCCGGACGGTCGAAGCCGACATCGCCCGCGCCGGTGCAGCCCTCAGAAAAGCAGGCAGGTCGCGCATCCATACCTTCGTGGCAACCTCCGACATTCATCTCGAACACAAGCTCAAGAAGACGCGCGCCGAAGTGGTGCAGATGACGCGTGAGGCGGTGCGGCTGGCGCAAACGTTGGCCGACGAGGTGGAGTTCTCGGCCGAGGATGCGACGCGGACTGATCCGAACTACCTCTGCGAAGTGATGGCCGTGGCGGTAGAGGAAGGGGCGCGCGTGATTAACATTCCCGATACGGTCGGCTACATCACGCCGGGCGAGTATTCGCAGTTGATCAGGCGTGTGCGCGAGAGCATCGGCCACGAGCAAGAGGTCATCATCAGCGTTCACTGCCACAATGATCTGGGGCTGGCTGTGGCTAATAGTCTGGCCGGTCTGGAAGCGGGTGCGCGTCAGGTGGAATGCACCGTCAACGGGATCGGTGAGCGCGCGGGCAACGCCGCGCTCGAAGAGGTCGTCATGTCTCTGTACGTGCGCGCCGAGCGGCTGCCGTTCAAAACCGGTGTCTGCACGGAAAAGTTATACCCGGTCAGCCAGACGCTCTCCGGAATCATCGGCTTCCCGGTGCAACCGAATAAGGCTATCGTCGGGCGCAACGCTTTCGCGCACGAGGCGGGCATTCATCAACACGGCGTCCTTAGCAATCCTCTGTGTTACGAAATAATGACGCCCGAATCCGTGGGCGTGCGGGCTAACCGGATCGTCCTCGGCAAACATTCGGGGCGACATGCGTTGTCGCAACATTATGCCGAGTTGGGATACGCGCTATCCTCCACCGAACTCGATCTCACCTATCAAAGCTTCATCCAGCTAGCCGACCGCAAAAAGCGCATTTATGAACAGGACATACTGTCTCTGCTGCCGGTCGGAATCAAACAGCACCGCGCGCAACGCGAAGCGGAAGTCGCAGGGCAACTCTCCCAGAGCCTTTCCGTCAGTTAGAGCTACAGCCGAGTGGAGCGTTGCCCGCCGTCGGCCGCATCGGTAACGGGCGTGTTCGACGCGCCGCTGCGGTCGGCCGCGCTTCGCGCCGCGCTAGTTATAAGCGCGGGCGCATTAGAGACAGGAGACAGGCAAAAGGGTTAGGAATCATCGACTAGGAATCATCAAAGATGACCCTGCGGCAATCCTCCCGTTGTGTGCGGGGTCATTCCGGTAGGTCTCACCCACAATCAAGAAAGTTGACGGAGATCATGAAATTGAAAATAGCTGTACTGCCCGGTGATGGCATCGGCCCGGAAGTGACGAACGAAGCCGTGCGCGTGCTCCGCGAGGTGGCGGATAGTTACGGACACGATTTCGAGTTTACCGAACACGCCGTCGGCGGAGCGGGGATTAAACAATCCGGCACGCCGCTCCCGGAGGAAACACTCAAGGCGTGTCTTGCCAGCGACTCCGTGCTGCTCGGCGCGGTCGGGAGTCCTGAATACGATTCGCTCAGCCCTGATCAACGACCCGAAGTGGGTTTGCTTAACCTGCGTAGAGAACTCGGCGCATTCGCCAACCTGCGCCCGACGCGTTGCTATCCCGCCCTCGGAGATTGCTCGCCCATGCGCACGGAGGCCGTCGGTAACGCCGATATTCTCATCGTGCGCGAACTTCTCGGCGGGCTGTATTTCGGAGAACCGCGAGGATTCACCAACGGGGTGGATTCAAAGTCTGCGATCAATACAATGCGCTATTCCACCGAAGAGATCGAGCGCATCGCCCACATCGCTTTCAACGCGGCGCGAACGCGTCGCTGCAAAGTGACTTCGGTGGACAAAGCCAACGTGCTTGAGACCTCGCAACTGTGGCGCGAGATCGTCTCGAAGGTAGCCCTCGGCTACCCGGAAGTCACGCTCGAACATCTCTACGTCGATGCTTGCGCGATGCACCTCGCGATGCAACCGCGAAAGTTTGACGTGATCCTGACGGAGAACCTTTTCGGCGACATCCTTTCGGATGAGGCCGCGGCGATTGCCGGGTCGCTCGGCATGCTCGCCTCGGCCAGCCTCGGCGGCAAAGTTGATATTTACGAGCCGGTGCATGGTTCTGCGCCCGACCTTGCGGGCTTGGGAGTCGCCAATCCCTTTGGGGCGATTGCTTCCGCCGCGCTGCTCCTGCGCTATACGGCGCACCTCGAACAGGAAGCGCAGGACGTAGAGGCGGCAATCAGCACCGTGCTCGATGCGGGCTATCGCACCTCAGACCTCGACCGGGGGCATAGCAAGTACGTCGTCAAGACCGCAGACATCGGCGCGCTCGTCATCGAAGCGATAGCCGCAGCCGTGGACATACGCTACGCATACCACGCCGTTTGACCACGTGCGGCTTTGACTAAAACTGACCGGGTGAAATCAACCGGCGGCGGAAGGAGTGGCAGCAACGCAATAGCAGCAGCAACAGTGGGTCAGCGTAGCATGCGGAAAAAGGCGCGGATGTCTTCGGCCAGCAAATCCGGTTCTTCCTGCGCGGCGAAGTGGCCGCCTCGCGGCATGACCGTCCAACGCCGGACATTGTAGGCGCGTTCCGCCCACTCGCGCGGGGGGCGACTTATATCTTTGGGGAAAAGCGCCACGGCCGTAGGCGCTTTGATTCCTTCGTGGAGTTTTAAGGGCGTAGGGTGATGCCTGTGTTCATAGTAGAGACGGATGGAGGAGTTGATCGTCTCGGTAACCCAATAGATAGTCAGGTTGGTCAACAATTCATCTTTGGTGAATCGCTCTTCCACATGCCCGTTACAATCACTCCAAGCGCGAAATTTTTCCACAATCCAAGCGGCCAACCCGACCGGCGAATCATTCAGACCGTAGGATAGTGTCTGAGGTTTAGTCGCTTGAATATGCATATAAGCGCCTTCCTTATCCTCCCAACACCTCTCTTCGTCAAGAAATTTCTGCTCTGCCGGCGATAGTGGACGCACCTCCGGGCCGAGATAGGGAAAAGCTACGTCCGTCACATGAAGACCGATCACGTTCTGCGGATACTGTAGACCGAGCCGGGTCGTTACTCCCCCGCCGATGTCTCCTCCCTGCGCCGCGAAGCGCGGATAATTGAGTGTCTCAATCATCAGCTTCGCCCACAGTTCGGCGATGTAAGCAGAGTTTATCCCGCGGCGAGATGGTTTGTCTGAAAATCCATAACCGGGAAGGGACGGAACGATCACGTCGAAGGAATCGAGAGGGTCGCCTCCGAATCGTTCGGGGTCTGTGAGCCGGGGGATCAGCTTCAACATCTGAAAGAACGAACTAGGCCAGCCGTGCGTGATGATGAGGGGCATCGGATTGAGGCCACGGCCGCGCTCGTGTATGAAATGAATGTGCAGGTCGTCAACCCGGGCGCGGAAATGAGCAAAGGCGTTGATGGCCTCTTCTTGCGCCCGCCAATCGAAATCATTTTGCCAGTAGGTTGCCAGTTCCTTCACGTACGCCAAGTTAGAACCATAGTCCCACTCCGCGCCTTGAACTTCATCAGGCCAGCGGGTGCTCGCCAGACGCGCGCGCAGTTCGTCGAGCGTGGCCGTTGGAACATGTAATTTGAAGGGTCGCACATTCATCGCACACCTCTCTTCGGGGACGCCCCGGCCGGTTAGCGCCCACTTTTCCATAAGGCGCGGTCGCCGTCAAATCACGTTAAGGTAGGAACTCGCTCCACAGGCTTTTGTGAAGCCGTGCCGCTTGAAAATGCACTCTGTTGTCTGTTGAGATAGAACGTGCCATCACCGCCCGCAGGGTAACATATCTCGATAATGTTGAGCGGCCTCAGTTCAACATAGAAAGCTGTCAAGACCATGTCTGAAACACTGTTGGATAAAATTTGGCGCATGCATACCGTGCGTGAACTTCCATCCGGACAGACTCAATTGTTTATCGGGCTGCACCTGATCCATGAAGTGACCAGCCCGCAGGCTTTCCAGATGATTCACGAACTGAATTTGAAGGTGCGTTTTCCGCAGAGGACATTTGCCACTATCGATCACATCATCCCGACCGCTTCCCGCGCGCGACCCTTTGCCGATCCTTTAGCGGAAGAGATGGTGACCGCGCTCGTCAAAAATTGTCGGGAGGCGGGTATTCAACTCTTCGACATCGGGAGTGACGGACAAGGCATCGTACACGTCATCGGGCCTGAATTGGGGCTGACGCAACCGGGCATGACCATCGCGTGCGGAGACAGCCACACCTCGACGCACGGCGGTCTGGGAAGTTTGGCCTTCGGGATCGGGACGAGTCAGGTCAGAGACGTGATGGCGACTCAATGCCTAGCCATGACCAAGCCGAAGCTCCGGCAGATTTTCATTCGGGGCGCGCTCGCTCAAGGCGTCTATGCGAAGGATGTGATCCTCGCCGTTATCCGAAAATTGGGCGTGAAGGGTGGCATCGGTTACGCCTACGAATTTGCAGGCCCGGTGGTCGAGCGGATGTCTATGGATGAGCGTCTGACGCTTTGCAACATGACTATCGAAGGAGGCGCGCGGGTGGGATACGTCAACCCGGATCAGACGACGTTCGACTTTCTAGAAGGGAAGCCATACGCCCCGCAGGGGGAAGCCTTTGCGCGCGCCGTGAGTTGGTGGAAGACGCTTCCCTCAGACCCCGACGCTCGTTACGACGACAGAGTGGAGTTCGACGGCGCGGAGTTGCAACCGATGGTGACGTGGGGCATTAATCCGGGTCAGTCGGTCGGCGTCAAAGAAGCGATCCCCGCACCCGTTAACTTGAATGAGGATGAACGAACTTCCTTTGAAGAAGCACTGAATTTCATGTCCTTCAAATCAGATCAGCGAGTCGCCGGAACTCCGATTGATGTGGCGTTCATCGGCTCGTGCACCAATGGCCGTCTCAGCGATCTTAGAATCGCCGCCGAGATTGTGAGAGGACACAAGGTGGCCGCAGGCGTGCGCGCTCTGGTAGTGCCGGGGTCGGAGGTTGTGGCCGCTGCGGCCGAAGCCGAAGGTCTCAGCGAAATCTTTAGAGAAGCAGGTTTCCAATGGCGGCAAGCCGGGTGCTCGATGTGTATCGGCATGAACCCGGACAGACTTGACGGTCGCGAGATTTGCGCCTCGTCGAGCAATCGCAACTTCAAAGGGCGGCAGGGAAGCGCCAGCGGCAGAACATTGTTGATGAGTCCGGCCATGGTGGCGGCGGCGGCCATTGCAGGCGAAATAATTGACGTAAGGGAGATGCTTTAATGAGTCAAGCTATTATCAGAGAGATCGTCGGTCGGGGCGTTCCGCTCCCCGGCAATGACATTGATACTGATCGCATAGTCCCGGCGAGATTTTTAAGTCGTCTCACTTTCGAGGGAATGGAAGAGTTTGTCTTTGCAGACGACCGGCGGGCGAAAGTTGACCATCCTTTTAACGTGGAGAAGTATGAGGGCGGTTCGATCCTCATAGTCAATCAGAACTTCGGCTGCGGTTCTTCAAGGGAGCATGCGCCTCAGGCATTGTTCCGTTGGGGGATTCGCGCCATCGTGGGTGAACTGTTCGGGGAGATTTTCTTCAATAACTGCACCGCAATCGGCCTCCCCTGCCTGATTGCCAGCCCCCTTGACGTGCAGCGGTTAATGGAGAAGGTAACGTCAACCCCGGAGACGCAAATCCGGCTCGACCTTGAAGCCTTGACGGCCAGCTACGACGACCGGCAGATAGATGTCATGATGCCCGAAGGGTCGCGCAGGCAATTTGTCGATGGAACATGGAACTCCACCTATACTTTGCTGGAGGCAGGCGGGCACATCGAACAAACCGCGCACGCCATTCCTTACATCGATGGATTCTAAATTAAACTTCTCGACACACGATTCGGAGCTTGCACAGACACCATCATACTCAGCCCGAACTTCTACTCTCGCTTCAAACTTCCGACATTGTAAGGTTGAGAAATTGTTGCACGAGACGGAAACGTGAAGTGCAATCACCCGAGAGAGCTTTCCTTAGAGATAATACAGGCAGAGCAAAAGAGTCGCCGCAAAAGAGTCGCCCGTGATGTTGATCGCAACATCACGGGCGACTCTGCTATTCAGCGCAGAACTTTATTTAGCTCCTACCAAGATTGTGGACTTTGTCCCGCGCTGGTCGGAGAAGACTGGGATCAGCACCGGGCGGTTCACGCTCGAAGATGCCCGGCGTCTGATTCAGGGTTACGTCGAGCATTAGAACAACGTGCGTCGCAACAGTGCCGTCGGCTACACCACGCCGAAGGAGATGCTCGCCGGGCATCGGCAGGAGCTTCAGGGCAATCGGGACTGGAAGTTGGAGACGGCAAGAGAGAAGCGGGAAACCGACGCCACTTCAGAAACAAGTTAGCTTCGTCTGTTGATTTACGCCGATGTCGTTCGACATAATGCCGAGGGAGACTTATGAGAAGACTGATTCTGAAGATGTCGATGTCGCTCGATGGCTACGTCGCCGGGCCAAATGGGGAGATAGACTGGCTCATCAGGAGCCGGGACGAAGGAGCTACGGCATGGATCGCCGATACGCTTTGGCAGGCGGGACTGCACGTGATGGGCAGCCGCACCTTTCAAGGCATGGCTGGCTACTGGCCGACCTCGACCAACCCGCTGGCGGAGGCGATGAACGCGATACCCAAAGCCGTTTTTACGAGGCAGGAATCGCTGGATTTGGCCGCAGGACTCACAACCGCAGCACTGAAGGACTCCACTCTCGCCCGCGAACGGGAGGGAGGTTCAGCCGCAGCCAATTCGTCTCCTAACGCGGTTAGTTGGGCAGAAAGTAAAGTCTTAAACGGAGACCTAGTAGAAGAGATCGAACGATTGAAGACGCAGCCGGGCAAAGACATCCTTGCTCATGGCGGTGCAGGTTTTGCACGGAGTCTGGTGAAGCTTGGCCTGATCGACGAATTCCGACTGCTGATTCACCCCGTGGCGCTCGGGAGCGGCTTGCCTCTCTTCACAGACCTGCCCCGGCCTCGGGATTTGAAACTGATGAGCGTCTCGATCTTTGGTAGCGGCGTTGCTGCGCATGTTTATCGCCCGCTCTGAGATAGCTGTGCAAATGGCTGGCGGAGTCCATGAGAGTCAAAATCGATCTCGGATGCGACGGGCAACATCATACTTGGACTCGGACACGTTAGGCATTTGTTGAGGGGGTCGCTCATCGCGTTGCCTTCATGCGCGAGACGCCGTTCGCAATCACGCCTCGTAGCGGCATCTCAATTCCGGCGTTAGGCGGTCTGTTTAGGACGAGGAGGATACGATCAAGATGGCTGCCGAAAATGTTGCACCGATTATCACGTCTATCGTCTCACTGATTGCTTCACTGATTGCTGCGTATCTCGCCGTGGTAGGTCAGAAGAGGTTGAAGCTTCTTGAGGCGGAGTATAAGCGGAAGGCAGAGTTGGCGGAGTTCTTAGCAGCAAAGCTTGATCGCCTATACATCCCTATTTCGATGAATCTCGCAGCAACTAAAAAACTATTCAAAAGATTTAAGGAAGCGGATGAAAATGAGAGGACGGCAATTGAGCACGAACTCAGAGCCCACAACGCTAGAATTCGTGAATGTTTGATGAACGCTTCAATCTACATTGAGTCGGATGCGCCCGAAGGAATGATCGAACGATTACTAGAACATTTATTGCAGTGGGATATTGTATACAGATTAAAGTATGAATATAAGGTTTACGAAGGGCCTGTGTTCGCAGGGATAGAGCGATTCGGCTTTCGCGGGTTTCCACGCGACGAGGATGTGGACGGCTACTTCAATCGTAAGATGAAAGAGCTGAAGGAAAGACATCACCAGCGTCTGAAGGAAGATACCGCTTCTTGAACATCTAGCGGGCTGGCCGTCGAACCACAACCGCCCAATATGCGTTCATTAAGGCTGTTACTCCATCGCACATAAAGTCGCCTAAAGTGTCAAACACTTTAGGCGACTCTAATTTTTTAGCGCAGAACTTTATTTAGCTCGGCCGACACAAAGCCCTCTAAGGTTAGTGGCTGCCGCTTGAGAGTTTGCCGACGAGGGTGAAGAGGGGCATGTACATGGCGATGACGATGCCGCCGATGGTGACGCCGAGGAAGCCGATCATGGCCGGTTCGATGAGCGTGAGCATGTTGGCGATGGCGGTGTCTACTTCCTGTTCGTAGAAGTCGGCGATCTTGCCGAGCATCGAGTCGAGCGCGCCGGTCTGTTCGCCGATGCCGACCATCTGCGCCACCATGTTGGGGAACACGTCGCTCGCCCTCAGCGGTTCGACGAAACTCTCGCCGCGTTCGACGCCCGTGCGGATGCTGCGGATCGCGTCTTCGATGATGACGTTGCCGGCGGTGCGCGCCGTGATGTCGAGCGATTGAAGGATGGGAACGCCGGAAGAAAGCAGGGTCGAGAGCGTGCGCGAGAAGCGGGCGATGGCGACCTTGCGCAACACTGCTCCCATGATGGGCGCTTTGAGGAGCAGGCGGTCGGTGTTGCGGCGGCCGTTGATCGTCTTGCGGTAGGTGCGGATGGCGACGACGAAGGCGATGACGCCGACGAGGATGCAGAGGCCGCCCCAGCCGGCGACGAAGTCGCTGAAGGCGACGACGATGCGCGTCGGCAGCGGGAGTTTTTCACCGGGGCCGAGCAGGCCGAGGAAGATCGTCTGGAACTGCGGGATGACGAAGATGAGAATCGCGGCCACAACCAGACATGCGATGATGATAACGGCCGTCGGGTAGATCATGGCGGAGATCACGTCGCGGCGCAGTTTGACGATCTTTTCGATGAAGGTCGAAAGGCGTTGCAGGATGATGTCGAGGATACCGCCGGTTTCGCCCGCCTCGATCATGTTGACGAAGAGTTGATCGAACACCTTCGGGTGGCGCGACATGGCGACGGCCAAAGTCGAACCTTCTTCCACGTCCTGCCGTGTTTGCGTCAAGACCTGCTGGAAAAATTTATTCTCCTGCTGGCTCGCGAGGATGTCGAGGCACTGCACGAGCGGCAACCCCGCGTCGATCATCACGGAGAACTGGCGCGTGAAGATCGACAACTCTTTAGACTTCACTTTGCCGCGCCCGCCGAGCTTGGGCACGGCGATCTCGCGCCCTTTCTCCTTGACCGAGGTGAGCATGATCTGTTCGCGGCGCAGCAGTTGCTTCAACACGTCGCGGCTGTCGGCGACGCGCTCGCCGACCATCACTTCGCCGAGTCGGTTGCGGCCTTTGAAGACGTAAGTGGGCATCTGTGAAAACTCCTCAGGTTCAGGTTTCAAGTTTCAGGTTTCAGGTCTGAGGTTTGAGGTTTTTGTCTTGAACTTGAAACCTGAAACCTGAAACTTGAAACCCTTGTCTTATCTCGTGGGGCGTGCGCCGATGGGTCTTGGTTGGGCGTAGGGGCTGGGGTGCGCGCCGGGGCGTGCGGGCGTGTTCGCGCCGTTGCCGTTCCCGGTATTAACGCCCGAGCCGTGTTCGATGAGGTCGCGCAGTTCGTCCGTGTTCGACGAACGCTGCATGGCGAGTTCGAGCGAGATCTGGCGTTTGTGGTAGAGCGTGGCAAGCGCCTGATTGAAAGTTTGCATGCCGTACTTTTCCTGACCCGTCTGCATCATCGAGTAGATTTGGTGAATCTTGTCTTCGCGGATCAGGTTGCGGATGGCGGCGTTCGGGACGAGGATTTCGAGCGCGGCGACGCGTCCCTGCCCGTTGGCCTTCGGCAGCAATGCCTGACACATGATGCCTTCGAGAACGAGCGAGAGTTGCGCGCGAATCTGCGCCTGCTGGTTGGAGGGGAACACGTCGATGATGCGGTTGATGGTCGATGCGGCGGAGTTGGTGTGCAGCGTGGCGAACGTCAAGTGGCCGGTCTCGGCGATACGCAGGGCAGACTCGATGGTTTCGAGGTCGCGCATTTCGCCGACGAGGACTACGTCCGGGTCTTGGCGCAAGGCCGTGCGCAACGCTTCGGCGAAGCCTTTGGTGTCCGAACCGACTTCGCGCTGGTTGACGAGACACGACTTGTGGTTGTGCAAAAACTCGATGGGGTCTTCGATGGTCATGATGTGCTCATGACGTTCACGGTTGATCTTGTCGATCATCGCGGCGAGCGTGGTGGACTTGCCCGAACCCGTCGGGCCGGTGACGAGGATGAGGCCGCGCGGCTTGTCGCAGAGTTTGGTGACGACCGCCGGGAGACCGAGGTTCTCGAACGACCTGATCTCGTAGGGGATGGCGCGGAAGACACAGCCGACCGCGCCGCGCTGGTTGAAGAGGTTGGCGCGGAAACGCGACAGGCCACGCACGCCGAAAGAGAAGTCGAGTTCGAGCGATTCCTCGAAACGATGCTTCTGCGCGTCGGTCAGCACGCTGTAGGCGAGTTGCTTGGTGTCGGCGGAGGTGAGCGTTTTGAAACCGTCGAGCGGTTTGAGTTCACCGTCAACGCGCACCTGCGGGGGTGTGTTGGTGGTCAGATGCAAATCCGACCCGCCCAATTCGATCAGCTTCTTGAGCAGATCGGAGAGCGAGAGTTGATCCGCTAGTGACGATTCGTTGGCTGCCATGTTTCTTCGTGCACTCCCTAGGGAAGATTACCCGCGCGGGCGGGCGCGCGCCGGATTCGGGCGCGCGTCTGAAAGTTAATTTTCGCGGTGTGAGCGAAAGAGAGACCGCGCTGTGATTAACGCTGGGCGGTCGTGGAGTTGGCGCGGCGCGCGCCGAGCGCGAGGACGGCCTGTTCTGATTCGGCGGCGAGCGTGTCGGCGAATTCCGCGGGCGCGTTCGTGGCGAGGCTGTAGACCTGCCCCTCGGATTCCGTGAAGTAGAACGCCCACGCGCGGCGTTCACCGTTAGCGGAGACAGACTGTGCGGTGACGACGAACACGCGCCGTTCGCCAAGCTGTTTCTGCACATCGTTCGTGACCCACCCGCCTTCGGCGACCATCCGGTTGATGACCGTGCGGCGCAGGAGCGTGACGGGGACGCCGCCGAAAGTTTTGCTGCGCGTGTCGGAGGCGGAAGCCGCGGCCGACTGCAAGTTGACGCGCGACCAGACGGCGGAGGAGCGGACGCGCCCGTCGGCGGCGCGCACGTTGAAACGCATCTCACCGGCACGACTCGACGCCGTGCTGCTCCACGCGCTCGGCAGCGGCGAGGCCGCCGGTCTGGGCAGTTCGCGCAGAGCGTCTTTCGTCGCCGGGACAACCGCTGTCAGAGGTTTCACCGGGGTGATGCTTGAGAGCGCGGCCGTGCTCGGCAGGGCGACGCCGGGCAACACGAGACTCTCTGCGGCGTCGTCGCCGGGGTTTCCCGAACGGGCGTGATTGGAGGCGGGCGCGAGCAGGGAGACGGGTTTTGCGCCTGCCGTCAACATGGCGACGCGTCGCTTGCGGCGTTCGGCGGCCACGGCGCGCTGGCGTCTGAGGCGTGCGCGGTAGCGTCGCCACCAAGCGCGCGAGTGGCGACGGGCGAAGCGGCCTTTGTGGCGGCGGGAGGCCGAAGGGCGCGAAGCCCAGTGTGCCAGCGAGTCCGAGAGCGGCAGCGTGGCGGCCACCGTACACATGATAAGTATGGATAAAACTAAGGCGCGCAAAAACATGATGAACCTCTTTTCAAGCGACCGTCTCGCGCACGACTTCTTCGATAGTGGTCACGCCGTTTTTGATCTTCACTAAACCAGACGCGCGCAGAGTGAGCATGCCGTTCTCGATGGCTCGCTTGCGCAGTTCCAAGGCCGACGCTCCGATCAAGATCAACTCGCGTATGTCGTCGGTGATCTCCATCACTTCGTAGAGGCCGACCCGCCCCTTGTACCCGGTGTTGTTGCACTTGGCGCAGCCCCGGCCTTTGAAAATCTTGACCTCGCGCGCTTCGTCCGGCGTGAAGCCGACTTCGACGAGCGCCTCGGCGGGCGTCGGGACTGCTTCTTTACATTCCGTGCAGACGCGGCGTATGAGTCGCTGCGCCTGAATCAAGTTAACGGAGGTGGCGACGAGGAAAGGCTCGATGCCCATGTTCATGAGGCGGGAGATGGTGGAGGGCGCGTCGTTGGTGTGGAGGGTGGAGAGGACGAGGTGACCTGTGAGGGCGGCCTTGATGGCGATCTCGGCGGTCTCGAAGTCGCGGATTTCGCCGACGAGGACGATGTTCGGGTCTTGCCGGAGGAACGAGCGAAGCGCGGCGGCGAAGTTCAAACCGATCTGCTCCTTCATCTGCACCTGATTGATGCCGACGAGGTTGAACTCGACCGGGTCTTCCGCCGTCATGATGTTGGTCTCGGTCGTGTTCAGAGACTGGAGGGCGGAGTAGAGCGTGTTGGTTTTGCCCGAACCCGTCGGGCCTGTGACGAGCACCATGCCGTAGGGGCGTTCGATGTTGCGCTTGAACTTGACGAGCGACTCAGGCTCGAAGCCGAGTTTCGTCATGTCGAGCATCAACTTCTCTTTATCGAGCAGACGCATCACGACTTTTTCGCCGAAGAGCGTCGGCAGCGTCGAGACGCGGAAGTCCAACTCGCGCGAACGACCCTCGCTGCGCAGCTTGATCTTGATGCGCCCGTCCTGCGGCAGACGCTTCTCGGAGATGTCGAGCTTCGACATGATCTTGATGCGGGAGATGAGCGCATCGCGCAGGCGCAAGGGGGGGTGCATCACGTCGTAGAGCACGCCGTCGATGCGGAAGCGAATCCGCATCTCTTTCTCGTAAGGCTCGATGTGGATGTCGGAGGCTCCGCGTTGCAGCGCGTCCACGAGCAACACGTTGACGAGGCGCACAACGGGCGCGTCCTCGCTCATGCGCGCCAGACTCGACACGTCGATCTCGTCGTCCTCGTCAATGACCTCAACGTCCTCTGAGGCTTCCTGATCGAAATCCAACTGTGCGAGCGAGACGGCATCGGCCGCCATTGAGAAACCGTTCCCGTTGCCGTTTGCGTGACCGTTGCCGTTCGTCCCGGCCAGCGTCGCCTCCACCATGCTCGCCAGTTCGATCTCGCGCGACCCGCCGTAATATTGCTCGATGGCCTCCTGCACGCCCGCTTCCGAGACGACGACCGGCTCGATGTTCAAGCCCGTCATAAACTTGATGTCGTCCATCGCGAAGACGTTCGTGGGATCGACCATCGCCAGCGTCAAAGTTGCCCCGACGCGCGACAGCGGCAGCACCGAATACTTGTCGGCCACCTCGCGCGGAATCAGGCGGATGACCGCGGCGTCAACATCGAACAGGTCGAGGTTGACGCTCGGCACGCCGTACTGGCGCGACAAAACGGCCGTCACCATGTCGTCGGAAACCAGACCGAGTTTGACGAGGTTGAAGCCGAGCCGCCCGCCGTGTTCGCGCTGGTAGTCGAGCGCTTCGCGTAGTTGCTGCGGCGTCAGAATGTTTTCGCGGACGAGTATTTCGCCTAGTTTAGCTGACATTTCTTGACAGTTTCCACTGGAATCGGACGCTGATGGGCAAGAACTTGCGATGGGGCAGGCACTTACGGATTATTCGGACAAGGGAGAAGTACGCGATGTGCGTGTGTGTTTTGTCTTAAGGCAACGATGATAAACATCGTTGGCAAAATCATGTTACCGGACATCCCGCGTACCTGTCAAGATGAATATGCTGCGACCCGCTCGGAGGCGCATGGGAGCGCGGAAAGTGTTGTGTTTGCAGCAATTTCCGCGAAGGGAGAGATATTCACAACTCACGTCAATGTGAATCCGGGCGGGGCGTGTGAGTGATTCGATGGGTGTTAAACACGAGAAGGCGACGCCCGTTTGAGCGTCGCCTTCTCGTACTTGGTAATTAAAACGAACCTAGGTCTTGCGTCGTTTGGTCGTCGTGGTCGCCTTGTCGGCCGGTCTGGGCTTGAGGGCTTCGTTGAGTCCGGCGACGGCCTCTTCGGCCATCTGCTTGCGCGGGTCGGTCGCGGGTGCGCGGCTGGCGAACTGTTGGAGCATGTCGCGCCCTTCGGCGGTCTTCGCGCCGGTCGGGTCGGAAGCTAACGCGAGGCCGAGACCATAGATGGCGTCGAGGTTGTTCGGGCTGTTGGCGAGAATCGCCTTGTAGGCGGCGATAGACTCATCCACGCGCCCGCCGAAAAAGAGCGCATCGCCGAGAGCCGACTCCGCTTTGGTCTTTTTCGTCGGGTCGGTTTCGGCCGCGATGTACTCCTGAAACGCCTTGATGCCCGCCTCTGTATCAACCGGCGCGTTGGTTTGCAGCGCGACGCGATAAGACTCCGCGCGCTGGAACAGGTAGTCTAAATCCTCAGTCTTGGCCGCGTCGGGCGTGGTGGCGACGCGATCAGCCTGCGGGGTGCGATGGGTGGCGATGGCCTTCTCGGCCGTCTCGGTGGCGAGTTTCAGGTCGGCGCGCGCGGCATCTTTGCCCGCCTGATCCTTGGTTTTGGCGGCCTCGTTGTACCTGTCCACGGCGCGCGTGCGCAGGACGATGGCTTTGTTGCGATAGACGACGGCCTCGGCCGGATCAATGCTGATGGCCTGATCGTAGAGCGTGATCGCTTCGTCGTACTTCTTGGCGTTGAACGCTTCGTTGGCGGCCTTGAAGACGACGGGCAACTTGGCGTTGCGCTCTTCGACCTTCGCGTTCTTGGCCGCGATCTCTGCGACCTGCTTCTTATACTCTTCCTCTTTCTTCTTGGCTTCTTCGGGCGTCAGCGCGGGTTCGGCTCCGGCTTTGGCCGTGCCGCTCCCTTTCGCCGCGCCGGCCGTCGGCGCACCCGCGCCCGCAGCCTTAGTTTCGGCGAGCGTCAGAGTCCTGCCGTCGCCGGGGAGGAGCGTGAAGTTGTTACTGGGCTGCTGGCCGAGGCGCACGTTCTGGATGAAGGAAGGCGTCGCTCCCGGCGCGCTGACGATGATGGTGAATGTGCCGGCGGGATCAATTCCGGCGTAGAGGTATTCGCCTTTTTTATCCGTTTTTACTTTTAAGGTCTGCTTGATGTCGGTGCGGTGTATCTCCACCTGCGCGCCGGCGACGGGAACTTCCGTGCCGTCGTCTTGTTTGAGCGTAACTTTGCCTGTGGCCGTGGCCGTAAACTGTGCGGCGGCGTTGACGGCGAAGGTCGCAAGCAGCAACGCGGCGACGAAGAAGTGTGTGAATTTCTGGATACGCATCTTGGGCTTCTCCTGATAAATGATTCTGCGGGGAGTTTAATTTTAAACAGGGGGTTCAATCAAGTGTTCAGCCGCCGTTTAAGATGCGCGCGGAGGCCGTCCGGTTGTCATTTCCGTCCCGCTAATACCAGATCGGGAACGGACAAATCAAGCGTAAAGAATGGGGTCGTCCACGCCCGCCTCGCGGAAGGCGCGCAGGCGCAGGGCGCACGAATCGCAACGCCCGCAAGCTCGTTCCTCCGCCTGATAGCACGACCATGTGAGCGCGAGCGGCGCGCCGAGGTCGAGTCCGCGCCGGATGATCTCCGGCTTGCTCAGGTGGATCACGGGCGTCCTGATTTCCAGATGCGTCTCGGGGCGCGTCCCGTTGTCAATTGCGCGCTGGAAGGCCGCGTAAAACTCCGGTCGACAATCCGGGTAGCCGGATGAATCTTCCTCGACCGCGCCGATGTAGATGGCGCGCGCGCCCAAGACTTCCGCCCAACTCGTCGCGATGGCGAGCAGGTGTGCGTTGCGAAAGGGCACGTAGCTTGTCGGTATCGTGCGGGCATTCAAGTCGGCGGCCGACACCGGAATCCGCGTGTCTGTCAGAGACGAACCGCCGATGCGCGTCAGGTAATCAATCGAGGCGACGAGTCGCCGCGTGACGCCGTAGTGATCCGCGAGTTCCTGAAACGCTCGCGCCTCGCGCGCCTCCGTCCGTTGCCCGTAGGAGACGTGCAGGAAGGCCAACTCATCATATTCCGTCTTCGCGATGGCCGCCGTGACACACGAATCCATCCCGCCCGACACCAGACACACGGCCAACTCCGCGCCCGCCTTAAACTCCTCCGGCGCGTCCGTCGCTTCCGTCAAAGCTCTTTCGTCGTATCCGCCCATAATGTTAGAGATGAGGGCGGAGGGATGAAGGATGAAACAAGAAAGCGCTTACTCTCTTGAACAGTTCCATTCATCTCTCACCCCCGCGCCCGCACCCTTCCTTTATACTCCGTGAACGTCCGCGCCCCAGATCATTTTGTGTAGCTGCATTTGCATGCGAACTTTGCGGAGGCCGCTCGACGCGACCCACTCGGCCAATGATTGCAAGTCGGTTTGACCCCAGACGGGCGACATGAGAATGGCGTGCGCGCGGCGTTCGAGATCGTAACGCGCGATCACGTCGAGGGCGTAGTCCCAGTCGGCGCGATCCACGACGACGAATTTGATCTCGTCGCGGTCGGCGCGCAAGGCCGAGAGGTTCGGCCAGTGGTTGCGTTCCGCTTCGCCGGAGGCCGGACATTTTACGTCGAGGATGAGTTTAGCGCGCGGGTCAACCTGTGCGGTCGAGACGTAGCCGCCCGTTTCAATGAGTACCTCGAAACCTGCATCGCAGAGACGCGTAATGAGCGTGAAGGCTTCGCGTTGCGCGAGCGGTTCGCCGCCCGTCACTTCGACGAGTTGGCAGTTCAACGCACGCACCTCGGCGAGCACTTCTTCGAGCGACATGCGCTCGCCGCCCGTGAAAGTGTATTCGCTGTCGCACCACACGCAGCGCATCGGGCAGCCCGTCAGGCGCACGAACGCGCACGGCCGCCCGGCGTGCGTTGACTCGCCTTGAATGGAACGGAAAATTTCCGTGACGCGAAGCATGACGGTTGAAAGCTTGTCCGTGGTCAGTTGTCCGTCACCGTTTGTTCTTTGTTCGTGGCCGGTTATTCGCATCAATTTATCGCAGCTTGCGTGGCGGCCACAAACAACGGACAACTGACAAAGAACAACTGACTATTCTCCCCTTGTGTTAGCATACGCGCTCGGCAGGCTGAGCATCAAACCCCAAGCGATGAGCCGGAAGGCGACGACAGCAACGGCAACCACGGAGCAACTTTTGCGCGAGGGCACGGCGCGCCTGTTGGGGCGTGCGGCGGAGACGCGCGCGCTCGACGTGGACACGCTTCTGCCGCGCGTGGGCGGCGTGTTGGAAAAGTATTTGCTGCGTCACCGGCCGGAGGCGTCGGCCGCGGAGATCGACAGTTTTCTCGACGCGTTGCGCGCCGACGATCTATGTCTGGTCGTGGCGTGCGAGCGCGGCGACGAAGCGGCGTGGTCTGATCTGATGGAGCAGTTTCGGGCGACCGTCTTGTCGGCGGCGCGCGGCGCATCGCCCAACGAGACGGCGGCCGAAGAGTTGGCGCAGTCCGTGTGGGCTGACCTGTACGGCTTGCGCGCGCGTGCGGACGGCAGCGTGTCGGGCAAGCTGGCATACTATTCGGGCTGCGGTTCGCTCGGCGGCTGGCTGCGCGCCGTCGTCGGCCAACTCGCCGTTGACCGGCATCGCAAGTCGGCGCGACTCGTGCAGACGGAAGAGGCGACGGACTTTGATCGTCTCGCGCAGGAGTCGCACGACGAGACGGACAACTTCACCGTCAACGCCGCGCCCGACCCCGAACTCGCGCTCGCCGGTCGCGAGACGGCCGATGCGCTCGAACGCGCACTCGCCAGCGCGCTCGCCGGACTCGAAGCGGAAGATCGTCTCCTGATCAAACTCTACTACTTCGACGACCTGCGACTGCGCGAAGCGGGCGCGGTGCTCGGCGTACACGAGGCGACGGCGAGCCGACGCCTGACCCGCTTGCACGGAGAGGTGCGAAAGCGCGTCGAAGCGTTTCTCATGGCCGAACACGGCTGGACGAGACATGAGGCCACGCGCACGCTCGCCGATGCCGCGACGCATCTGGACACAGACCTGCGCCGTATGCTCGCCGGGGCGGAAACTCCCGCGCCGAGCGAACAACGCGAGGAGCTTTACGAATGAAGCGCGTGCGCGCGGCACGCGCCGGTTGCGGACGCAAGATCAGGACGCGCGGCGCGTTCTGTCAATGGCCGGAAGTTGGATAGAGTTCGACCGTAAGTTTAATGAAAGCAGAGTTCGACAAAGAGATAGATTCGCTGCTGCGACGCGAGAGCGCGCGACGCGGGCGTGCCACGCCTGCCGCGCCCGCCACCTCGCACCTCGACGCAGACGAACAGAACGCGTATGCGGAGAACGCGCTGCCCGCCGCGTCGCGCGCGCATTACGCGGCGCATCTGGCGGACTGCGACGACTGCCGCCGCAGCGTGACGCAACTCGCGCTCGCCGCGGGCATGCCCGCGCAGCTGGAGCAGCCGCGCGAGACGGCGGGGCAGGCAGTTTCAACGCAGGTCGGTTGGCGCGAACGCCTCGGCGCGTTGTTTGCGCCGCGTGCGTTGCGTTACGTCGCGCCCGCGATGGCGTTGCTGCTCGTCGGCGCAATCTCGCTCATCGTGCTGACGCGCAAACCTGCGCGCGAGGAAGTGTCCGTCGCGCAGCACAACACAGCGGAGACAGAGAGAACGCAGCCGCCGCAGCCGGAAGCGCATCACGCGCCCCAAAATGACAACGCTGCAACAACTGCTGCCACTCCCGCCGCTGAGAGCGCGCCCGCCTCACCGGATTTGAACGCGTCGCAGTCGAGAGAAGAGGTCGCCGCGAACAACCCGCGCGGAGTGTTAGAGCAGCCGTTGGTGACCGCGCCCCTCAACGATTCCGTGCCGCCCGCGCCCGCATCCGGCAGCGGCGCGAGTGCGCCCAGTGTCTCGGAGATGGCGAAGCCCGCGCCGACGCCCGCGCCCGTCTCCGACGCCTTGACGATCACGTCCGAGCAACAAGAGGCGAAAGTCAAAAGCGGCGAACGCACCGCCGACTTGCGTAAGCTCGAACAGAGGCCGGGCGTCTTTGAAAACCGTCAGTATGAGAACCGCCAGCGCGAGCAGATCAGCGGCCCGTATCGCAGCAACAACGAACAGGCGCGCAACGCGCGCGTGGGCAACGCGGACAACTCGCAAGACCGCGCCGACAAAAAAGACGAAAACCCCGGTGCGCCGACCGCGCCGCCCTCTGCCGCCACCACCACCGCTACAGCGAGACGTTCGACGCGGCGCGAAGCGGATCGCGCCGAGGCGGAGAAGCGCGTGGCGGAAGACTCCGAGAGAAGTGCGGCCGGGCGCAAGTTGCCGGCCGAGACGCGCACCGTCGCCGGGAGAAAATTCCGCCGTCAGGGCGACGCGTGGGTTGACACCGCTTATAACGCGGGGCAGTCCTACACCGTTGTCAGGCGCAACTCCGAACAGTTTCGCGCGCTCGTCGCAGACGAACCGCAACTGCGCCACATCGCGGGCGCGCTCGACGGCGATGTCACGGTCGTCTGGAAAGGTCGCGCCTATCGCTTCCGGTGAGTAGAATAAATGACGGGCGACGCGCGGCGGGTGACGGGTGAAAAATATTTACCTGTCACCCGCTTCTCATGTAAGGTGTACCACTCAAGAGCCGGTTCGGCTGACAATTAACTACAAGCGAAACACTGCGCCGGGTCGAGATCGCGGGTTTGTCCTGTCGCCCGTTATTTGTCAAACACCATCTTGCATTGGAGGTCTGCCATGATCTTCCGCAGTCCCTATCCGCAGATCGAGATTCCCCCGACGCCGCTCACGCCCTTCGTGCTGGCGCGTGCGCGCGAGCGCGGCGACAAGCCCGCTTTGATTGACGCCGCGACCGGGCGCACGATCACTTACAGGCAACTCGACGCGGCGGTGCGGCGCGTCGCCGCCGGACTCGTCGCGCGCGGGCTTCGCAAAGGCGACGTGTTCGCGATCTACAGCCCGAACGTCCCCGAATACGTCATCGCTTTTCACGCCGTCTCGCTCGTCGGCGGGACGCTGACGACGCTCAACCCGCTCTACACCGTGGACGAGGCCGCACACCAACTCAGAGACGCGCGCGCGAAATATCTGCTCACCGTTCCCGCCCTGCTCGACAAGGCGCGTGAGGCCGCCGCGCACGCGAGCGTCGAAGAGGTTTTCGTCTTCGGCGAATGTGAAGGCGCGACGCCGTTCGCCGCGCTCTATGCCGACGAGGGGGCGAGCGACGGGCAGGAAGAATGGCCGCGAGTCGAGATTGATCCGGCCGATGACGTGGTCGTGCTCCCCTATTCGAGCGGGACGACGGGGCTGCCGAAGGGCGTCATGCTCACGCACCGGAATTTGATCGCAAACACGTTGCAAGTGCAGGCGTGCGAGTTGATCGACGAGGCGGACACGCTCGTCTGCGTGCTGCCGCTGTTTCACATCTACGGGATGGTCGTCATCATGAACGTCGGCCTCTACGAAGGCGCGCGGATCGTCATCATGCCGCGCTTCGATCTGGAAATGTTCCTCGGAGTCTTGCAGGACTACGGCGTGACGCTCGCGCACGTCGTGCCCCCGATCATGCTCGCGCTCGCGCAGCACCCGGCCGTGGACAACTATGATCTCTCGCAACTCAAGACGCTCTTTTCCGGCGCGGCTCCCTTGAGCGAACAACTCGCGCGGGCGTGCAGCGAGCGACTCGGCTGCGCCATCCGGCAGGGCTACGGCATGACGGAGACCAGCCCGGCCATCCACCTGACGACGGCTGAATTCGACCCGTCGAAGCTCGGCTCAATCGGGCAGTGCGTACCGAACACGGAGTGCAAGATCGTGGACGTGGAGACGGGCGCATCTTTAGGGAGCGGGCAGGAAGGCGAGATTTGCATGCGCGGGCCGCAGATGATGAAGGGCTATCTCAACCGCCCCGACGCCACCGCCGCGACGATCGACGCCGACGGTTGGCTACACACCGGCGACATCGGCTATTGCGACGAGAGCGGCCATTTCTACATCGTGGATCGCTTGAAGGAGTTGATCAAATACAAGGGCATGCAGGTCGCCCCGGCGGAACTCGAAGGGTTGCTGTTGACGCACCCGTCGGTGGCGGACGCGGCCGTCGTGCCCGTCCCGGACGAAGAAGCGGGGGAACTGCCGAAAGCCTTCGTCGTGCGCAAACCGGGTGCGGACGGCGTTGACGCGGAAGAGTTGATGGCCTTCGTCGCCGCGCGCGTCGCGCCCTATAAGAAGCTCCGGCGTCTGGAATTCATCGAGCAGATTCCGAAGGCCGCGTCCGGCAAAATCCTGCGCCGCCTGCTGGTCGAGCGCGACCGCGCGAAGTGAACGGCGAAGAAGCGCGAGAGCGCACGAAGTGAATCTCGAAACACACAGAGCACTAACGCATCGGGGAAAACTATCTCATGTCGAAAAATTCAAATTGCGCGCCGCGCGCGTGCGCCTCAATCATCGCCGCCGTCACGCTCGTCACAACCTTTGCTGTCTCGCCCGTCGCACGCGCCCAACGCAGAGACGATGCGCGCCGCCGCCGCAGTAGTAGTAGTAGCGCACGGGCTTCTAACGCGCCCGCCACGTCCGCCGCGCCGCGCCGCGACCCGGATGTTGCGCGCATCGTCTCCGAGATCGACCCGCGCAACATCGAGCGCACGGTGCGTAAGCTCGTCTCCTTCGGCACGCGCAACACGCTCTCGGCGCAGGACAACCCCGCGCGCGGCATCGGCGCGGCGCGCGACTGGCTCAAGAGCGAGTTCGAACAGATCGCGCGGCGCGCGGGCGGGCGGCTGAGCGTAGAGTTGCAGTCGTACACGCAGGAAGCGAACCCGCCCCCGCGCGGCCGCATCCCGCAACCCACCGTCGTCACAAACGTCGTGGCGACGCTCAGAGGCACGCAACCCGCTTCCGCCGCGCGCATGTACGTGGTGAGCGGCCACTACGATTCGATGTGCACCAGCCCGACCGACGCGACCTGCGATGCTCCGGGCGCGAACGACGACGCATCGGGCGTCGCGGCCGTCGTCGAGATGGCGCGCGTGATGTCGTCTCGCGAGTTCGACGCAACGATAGTGTTCATGGCCGTCGCGGGCGAAGAACAGGGCTTGCTCGGCGCGACTCACTACGCCGAACAGGCGAAGCAGAAGAATCTGAACATCGAGGCGATGTTCACGAACGACATTGTGGGTAACACGCTCGGCGGAAACGGCGTGCGCGACAGGAACAGCTTGCGCGTCTTCTCCGAGGGCGTGCCGTCGAACGAGACGCCCGAAGAGGCGAACGTGCGGCGCGGCACGGGCGGCGAAAATGATTCCGCTTCGCGTCAAGTCGCGCGCTTCATCAAAGAGGCGAGCGCAACTTATCTGCCGGGCTTCGACGTGCGTTTGATCTACCGGCGCGACCGCTACCTGCGCGGCGGCGACCACATCCCGTTCCTCGAACGCGGCTTCGCGGCGGTGCGTTTCACCGAGCCGAACGAAGAGTACAAGCACCAGCACCAGAACGTCCGCACCGAAAACGGCGTCGTCTACGGCGACCTGCCGGAGTTTGTTGACTACGGCTACATCGCGCAGGTCGCGCGCGTCAACGCCGTCGCGCTCGCCACGCTCGCACGCGCCCCCGCGCGCCCGAAAGGCGTCGGCCTGCTCACGCGCCGCCTGACGAACGATACAGACCTCCAATGGACGGCCAACACCGAAGACGACCTCGCGGGCTACGAGATCGTCTGGCGCGAAACCTCTTCGCCCGTCTGGACGAACTCGCGCGCCGTGGGCAACGTGACGACATACACAATCGCCGGGATGTCGAAAGACAACTACTTTTTCGGCGTGCGCGCCGTGGACAGGCAGGGCAATCGTAGCCCCGTCAGCGTGCCGCGCCCCGTGCGCTGAAAATAAGATTCCCCACCCCGCCAATACAAGGCACTGAACACACGGAGACTGCACGGAGGAAAGCATCGGAGACTGCACGGAGGAAAGCATCGAAGGCTACACAGGGGAAGGCATCTGAAATTTGAAATTTCAAATTTCAGATGCCTTCCTTCTTCAAATTTCAAATGCTTTTCTTCTTCAAATTTCAGATGCCTTCCTTCTAGGCCGCGCTCGTGCGCTCTGTGCCTCGTGTTGGTGAATGCCTCTTAACCTCTCCACTTTATTCAACCTTTTATCCCACCCGCGCGTCTAAATAATCGGGTTATCTCGAAATCGAAAAAATCGTCACAATTCAAAGGCATTCACGCAAATATTTGGACTCCCGCAAGGCATGGCTATGAAAATTTTTACGAACAAGTCTCTTAATTCCGTCGCCGCGCGCAACAGTCTCGCCGTCGTGCGCCGCGCGATGGCCGTTGCGCTCGCGTTCGTGCTCGTCGCCGGTTCATTCGCGGCGTTCGCGCAGAAGAAGCAGGCTACGGCGGCGACTAAGGCCGCGCGCCTGAGCGACGAGCAGCGCATTTTGCACGTCCTCAATCGTCTCGGTTTCGGCGCGCGTCCCGGCGACGTGGAGCGCGTCCGCAAGATCGGCATCGAGCGTTACATTGAGCAGCAACTCGCCCCGGAAAAGATCGAAGACTCGGCGGCCGAAGCGAAACTACGCGGCCTGTCGTCTTACTGGATGACGACGGCAGAGCTTTACCAGAAGTACCCGCAGCCGGGTCGCCTGTTGCGCGCGTTGGAGCGTCAGGGGCGTCTGCCCGCAGACCTCGCGGAGGCGCGTGCGACACGCACGAAAGGCGCGAACGAGGCGTCGAAGCCTGACACGGCGGCGGGCGCGAAACCGGACGCGGAAGGCGCGTTATCGAACGATGCGGCGGCGATGAAGGCGGGCGAGACGGGCGCGGCGCGAACGGAAGCGCGCAAGGATTATCGTCAGGCCATACAGGAATATTACCGCGAGAATAATCTGCTGCAACCGGCGCGCATCACGGCCGAGTTGCAATCGTCGCGTATTCTGCGCGCGGTTTACAGCGAGCGACAGTTGCAGGAAGTCCTCGTCGATTTCTGGACGAACCACTTCAACGTCTACGCGAACAAGGGCGCGGATCGCTGGCTTCTGGTCTCTTACGACCGCGACACGATTCGCCCGCACACGCTCGGCAAGTTCAAAGATTTATTGCTGGCGACGGCGCAAAGCCCCGCCATGCTTTTTTTCCTCGACAACTATCAGAGCGTCAGCCCCGCGGCCGGACGGGGCGCGGCTCGCATGCGCCCGCGCGTGAAGCGGTTCAGCGAAATGCTCGCCGCCCCGCAAGAGGCGGGCGACGGCAGCAGCACAGGCACGGCGGAACAACAGGGCGGACAGCGGCGACGCGCACGGATGAATCGCAGGCGACAGTTGATGCGCGAAGGAGCGAACGCTACCGAGACCGCGCCGGAGATGCCCGCCGCCGCACAGCAGGGCGAGACCGCCGACGCACAGGCGCAGGAGACGCCGCGCCCGCAGCAGCAGCAACCGCGACGCATGCGTCGCGGCATCAACGAAAACTACGCGCGCGAATTGATGGAACTGCACACGCTCGGCGTCGAGGGCGGCTACACGCAGAAGGACGTGCAGGAAGTGGCGCGCTGCTTCACGGGTTGGACGATCTTCGACCCGCGCGGCGCGGGCGGCGCGGCGGGCTTAACGAACCCCGAACGCGCCGGGACGTTCTTCTTCAATTCGCGCCTGCACGACGACGGCGAGAAGCTCGTGCTCGGCCACAAGATTCCGGCGGGCGGCGGCGTGAACGACGGCATGCTGGTGCTCGACATCCTCTCGAAGCACCCTTCGACGGCGAAGTTCATCGCGACGAAACTCGCGCGCCGCTTCGTCTCCGACAGCCCGACGCCCGCGCTGGTCGAACGCATCGCCTCGGCCTACACGAAGTCCGACGGCGACATCAGCGCAACCCTGCGCGCGATATTCGCTTCGCCCGAATTCAACGCGCCGGAGAATTACCGCGCGAAGATCAAGACACCGTTTGAACTCGCCATCAGCGCAGTGCGTTCGCTCGGCGGCGAGACGACGGGCGCGCCCGCGCTGCATCAATGGATCGCGCGCATGGGCGAGCCGCTCTATCAGTATCAAGCGCCCACCGGCTACCCCGACACGGCGGAGCACTGGGTCAACACCGGCGCGCTGCTCGAACGCATGAACTTTGCGCTCGCGCTCGTCGGCAACCGCATCAACGGCACGCGCGTCGATCTCACGCGCTTCAACAGCGCGGGCGGCACGGGCGCGGACAAGTCGCGCCTCGTCGAACAATTCGCCGCGCTCATCTTGCAGGGCGACATGTCCGAGCGGACGAAGGCCGCCCTGTTGAAACAGTTGAACGAAACGGCAGCCACCACGCCAACGGCGGCGACGACGAACGCCGCGAACCCCACAGCAGCGGCGCAGACGCGCGCGGCGAACAACGACGACGCCATGATGACGCGTGCCGGTGGCGGCGGCGGTGGCGGCGGTCGTCGCGGCGGCGCACGGCGCGAGATGCTGGCTGCCAACGCTCCGATACCCGAAGCAGCACGCATCGCCGCGCTGATTCTCGGCTCGCCGGAATTTCAAAGACAGTGAAAAGCCGTGAATCGTGAATCGTAAATAGAAGAAAGCGAGTTTTTCTATTCACGATTTACGATTCACGATTTACGAATCCAAGAGGTATGAAGATGAATCGCAGGTTCTTTTTGAAGTCGGGAAGCATCGCGCTGGCGAGCGTCGGGTTGGCGGGCGCGTCGCCGTCGTTTTTGCAACGCGTCGCGGCGGCTCAAGGGTTGAAGGCAAACAACGCGGGCGGGCGTCGTAAAACTCTGATCGCCATCTTTCAGCGCGGCGCGGTTGACGGCCTCAACATGGTCGTGCCGCACGGCGAGAAAAATTATTACGCGCTGCGTCCCTCAATCGCCGTCGCGCGGCCGGGCAAGGGTGCGGCGGGCGAGTCGGCCATCGACCTCGACGGCTTCTTCGGATTGCACCCCGCGCTGGCCGGGTTCAAACCCATGTGGGACGCAAAGCGTCTCGCCATCGTCCACGCCGCCGGGTCGCCCGACAACACGCGCTCGCACTTCGACGCGCAGGATTACATGGAAGCGGGCACGCCCGGCATCAAGTCTACGCCCGACGGCTGGCTCAATCGTTACTTGCAGGCGCGCGTCGATCCACAGGCGTCGCCGTTTCGCGGCGTCGCGATGGCGCAGAACCTACCGCGCGCGATGCAAGGACGCGCGCCCGCGCTCGCCATCTCGAATCTCGCGGACTTCTCGATCCGCGCCGGGCAATCTTCGCAGGCCGTGCAGGGCGGCTTCGAGGACATCTACGAACAGGCGGCCGGCGATGCCCTCGGGGGCACGGGCAAGGAGACGTTTGAAGCCATCGTCTTTTTGAAGCAGGTCAACCCCGCGCAGTACAAACCGGAGAACGGCGCGCAGTACCCGCGCACACGCTTCGGCAACGCGTTGTTGCAGATCGCGCAACTCGTCAAAGCGGGCGTCGGCCTCGAAGTCGCCTTCACGGACATGGGCGGTTGGGACACGCACGTCAACGAGGGCGGCGCACGCGGCCAACTCGCTGCGCGCCTCGCGGAGTTTGCGGGCGGCATCAACGCGCTTTACACAGACCTCGGCGCGCGCCGGATGGACGATGTGGTCGTCCTCACGATGTCAGAGTTCGGGCGCACCGTCGGCGAGAACGGCAACCGCGGCACGGATCACGGGCACGCCAACGCCATGTTCATCATCGGCGGCGCGACGCGCGGCGGAAAAGTTTACGGCCAGTGGCCGGGACTCGACGCAGATCAACTTCACGACGGCCGCGACCTTGCTTTGACGACCGACTTCCGCGACGTGTTCGGCGAAGTCG
This sequence comes from Pyrinomonadaceae bacterium, assembly GCA_035940695.1. Classification (GTDB taxonomy): domain Bacteria; phylum Acidobacteriota; class Blastocatellia; order Pyrinomonadales; family Pyrinomonadaceae; genus JAIVJZ01. The sequence goes on from DASZEQ010000015.1 coordinate 39,927, forward strand.
CCTTGAAACATCTCGGCAACGCCGATTTGAAGCGAGTCTTCCCCGGCTACGCCGTCAACGCGGCGAAGTTTCGCGGCGTGCTCGGTTAAGAGAAGCAGGGGCGTTAGAAGGAAGGCCGCAGCGTTGAAGTGAAAGCAACTTGTCTTTCACTTCAACGCTGCGGCCTTCCTCCTAACGTCGTTTACTTTCTCTGCGCCCACGCGATGCCGTCCGGCCCTTTGCCCGTCGCGACTTTGCCGGTTACTTCCATTTTTTCCAGATCGACGGCGGCCACGCTGCCCGTCTCCTGCAACGCGACGTAAGCGCGCCTGCTGTCGGCCGCGACGGCGACGCCGACCGTTCCGCCTTCGATCTTGATGCGCCCCGTCTCTTTGCGCGTGGCCGCGTCGAAGACGACGAGTTCACCGCCCACGGGGTCTGGGATGAGCACGCGGCGGCCGTCGGGCGTGAAGGCGACGCGGAAGGGAAGTTGCGAAAACTTCGCGAGCGTCTCCACGACTTTGTTCGTCGTCGTGTCGATGATCGAGATTGTGCCGTCGGCGCGGTTGGCCGCCCACACCTCGCGGCCGTCGGGCGAAATGCCGATGCCTTCGGGCGTCTTGCCGACGGCGATCTGCGTGATGTTCGGCGGCGTCGGCGGCGCGCCCACGTTGAGCGCAGTGACGGTGTTCGAGAGCATGTTGGCGGTGTAAATCTTCTTCGCGTCGGGCGTGATGACGAGCATGTGCGAAATGCTCTCGCCCGTGCCCATCAGCCAGTCAACTTTGTCCGTCGCCGGATCGTAACGCGCGACGGCGCGGTTGGCCTCGGCCGTGAAATAGATTTTGCCGCCCGCTTCGATGATGCCGTGCGGCCGCCGGAGCGCGCCGAGATCGACGCGCTTCACTTCCTTGCGCGCCGCGATGTCTATGATGGAGAGCGAACTGCCGACGACCTGCTGCGTGCCGTAGTTGCCTACGTAGGCCGTGCGTCCGTCGCTTGATGCGACCACCTCGTGCGGCCCTTCGCCGACGGGCACACGCGCCAACACTTTCAACGCCGCCGGGTCAACGATGGCGAGCGTGTTGTCCGCCTTGTTCAGCACGAGCAAAGCGGCCTCGCCCGCGTTCGCGCTCTTCGTCGCCGGAGTTTGCGCCGTCTGCGCGCCCGCCAGTTGAAACAAAGAGAGCGACGCGGCACACGCCAGCACGACGAGCGCGACACACTTCGAGATGAATCCCATTTTCACGGATCGAGTTCTCCATTCTTTCGGTTCAAAATCAGGTCGGAACTGCAAGCGTCTGTGGCAGGTTAATACGTAAAAGCGCGGGGCGGGTTTCGCGTGATGTAAGAACGTTGAATCAAGTCATGGCCGTGCATTAAGGGCGGCAATTCGCCATGAGCGCGCGCGGCAACCCTTTGCCGGTCGGTGGCCGTTTGGATACTATGAAGGCCGTCACAGAAAGATGAGCCACCCGTTTCAACTTCAGACGACGATCCTGCGTTACGATGCGTTGCCTTCGACCAACACCGAGGCGGCGAGTCAGGCGGCGCGCGGTGCGCCCGAAGGATTGTGCATCGTGGCGCGCGAACAGACGCGCGGGCGCGGGCGGCAAGAGCGCGCGTGGTCGTCGCCGCCGGACGCGGGACTCTATTTCAGCATCGTCCTGCGCCCGCGCCTGCGGCCGGAGGCGTGGCCGCTCATAACGCTCATGGCCGCGCTCGCCGTGCGGGACGCGCTCGCCGCCGCGTGCGCGCTTGAGACGGACATCAAGTGGCCGAACGACATCCTCTCGGCAGGACGAAAACTCTGCGGCATCCTCGCCGAAACCGTCGAGACTGCGGACGGGCGCGCGTGCATCCTCGGCATCGGCATCAACTTGAGCGAGCGCGCTTATCCTGCGGAATTGAGCGCGCGCGCCACGTCGGTCGAAGCCGCGACGGGCGCGCGCGCCGACGTTGAAGGCGTCCTCGCCGCGCTCGTCACTCGCCTCGCGAGCCGCTATGCGCAACTACATGCGCCCGCAGGCGACACGGAGATCATTCGCGACTGGTCGGCCAACTCTTCTTACGCGGCGGGCAAGCGCGTGCGCGTCCACGGCGCGACGGAAATTTTCGACGGCACGACGCGCGGCCTTGAGCCGGACGGCGCGTTGCGTGTAGAAACAGCGTCGGGCGAGATCAAGCGCGTGCGCGCGGGCGATGTCCAAGCATTGCGCGCGGACATGACGGACGATGAACGTTGAGGCGAATTGTCACTAGCCCATGGTCAGTTGCATGTGGTTAATCATGCAAGTTACTAAAGATGCGTTTTGAACAACTGATGACGAACTATCGCCAACGGGCTGCTGACAACCGGCTGCGGACAACTTTTCATAGTTCATCGTTCCTGATTCATCTTTCCTCTTGAGGTTGCTATGACGAGAATAAAGGGAATCGAATTGGAGGCGGCCGAAGAAGACTACACCGGGCGCGTGTTGAAGGCGCAGGCGAAGAAGTGGGGCGCGCCGCTCCTGAATCATCTGGTGTACGCGCGCCGCCCGTCGATCTTTCGCGGCGTGCGCGGCATGTGGAGCGGCATCGAGGCGTCAGGGTTGATTGATGCGAAACTGCAAGCCCTCGTCAACCGGCGCATCGCCGCCCTCAACAAGTGCGAGTTTTGACAGGACATCAACGCTGCGGTCGGCAGCGAACTCGGCATCCCGGCGGAGAAGATTCTCGCCCTCGCGGATTATGCCGCCAGCCCGCACTACGACGAGCGCGAGCGCACGACGCTTGAATACGCCGACGCGATGACCATCACCGGCCGCGAAGTCTCGGACGAACTCTTCGCGCGCCTGCGCGAGTTTTACGACGACGATGCGCTCGTCGAGCTAACCGCCGTCATCGCTTGGGAGAACGCGTCGAGCAAATTCAATCGCGCCCTGCGCGTGCCGTCGCAAAACTTGTGGAAACGTTGAAGGCCGGACAGGGAAACGTCGAAGGCGGAACGGGGAAACGTTGTGGGCGGAACGATGAATGAAAAACAACAACCCGCGTCTTCCGCTTCATCGTTCAACGCTCGCCGTTCGACGCTGGCCTCCCGACGCATCGTGCTGTCCACGTTCGGTTCGTTCGGCGACGTGCATCCCTACGTCGCGCTCGCGCTTGAGTTGAAAGCGCGCAGGTATCATCCCGTCATCGCCACGTCGGAAATTTACCGCGAGAAGGCGGGCGCGGCCGGGCTGGAATTTCATCCGGTGCGCCCCGCCGTGCCCTCTTACGACGAACCGGACGCCATCAGCCGCATGCTCGAAACATTGATGGACGCGCGCAAAGGGCCGGAAGAAATTCTCAACACGCTGATCCTGCCGCACCTGCGCGACACCTACGAAGATTTGCGCGCGGCCGTCGCCGGGGCTGACCTGTTCGTGACGCACCCGCTCTCGATTCCGGGGACGATCATCGTGGAACAGACGGGCGTGCCGTGGGTGTCGAGCGTGCTCGCCCCGGCCTCGATGCTTTCGATTTACGACCCGCCCGTGCCGCCGCAGTTGCCCGCGCTGCACAAGTTGATGAACCTCCATCCCGTCTTCGGGCGCGCGGTGATGCGCCTCGGCAGGTGGAAGTCCGCTTCGCTCCTAGAGGCGGTCAACAAACTGCGCGCCGACGTAGGGCTGCCGCCGACGGGCGCGCACCCGCTTTTTGAGGGTCAACATTCGCCGACGCTCGTGCTCGCACTCTTCTCGCGCGTCCTCGCCGAACCGCAACCGGACTGGCCGCCCAACACGCTCATCACCGGCTTCCCGTTTTACGACCGGCGCGACCGCGCGGGCGACGACGCCGACGCGGAGGGCGGCGCGCTCTCGCACGAACTCAGGAACTTTCTCGACGCCGGAGAGCCGCCCATCATCTTCACGCTCGGCTCGGCGGCCATCTGGGTGGCGAAGGATTTCTATCGCGAGTCAATCGCGGCGGCGCGCGCCCTCGGACGCCGCGCTCTTTTGCTCACCGGCCACGAACGCAACCGCGCGGTCGAACCGCTGCCCGAAGGCGTCGCCGCGTTCGAGTACGCGCCCTACGGCGAAGCTTTGCCGCGCGCGTCCGTCGTCGTGCATCAGGGCGGCATCGGCACGACGGGACAAACTCTGCGCTCCGGTCGCCCCGCGCTCGTCGTGCCCTTCAGCCACGACCAGTTCGACAACGGCGCGCGCGTCGAGCGTCTGGGCTGTGGCCGTATGCTCGCGCGCGCTCGATACAACGCCGCGAGCGCGACGCGCGAATTGCGTGCTATCTTGGACGACGAAAATTATCAGTTGAACGCGACGCAGACGGGTCGGCGCGTGCAGGCCGAAGACGGCGCGGCCGCCGCGTGCGATGCCATCGAAGAAGTCTTGATGCGGAGAGGATAAGGCAAACGCCACTTTATGCTACTGGTGATCGATGTCGGCAACACGAATACTTCGCTCGGCGTGTACGACGGCGAGCGGCTCGTCGCGCACTGGCGTCTGACGACCGAGCGCGGCCGCACGGTGGACGAGTACGGCGTGCTCGCGCGCAACCTGTTTGCGCTGGCGGGGCTGGACTTCAAAGCGATCAACGCGGTGGCCGCCGCCTCCGTCGTGCCGCAGTTGAACTTCACGGTCAAGCGCATGGCCGAGGAATACTTTCACCTCTCGCCGCTTTTCATAGACCACACGACTACGACGGGCATGGAGATACTCTACCAGCCTCCGTCGGACGTGGGCGCGGACAGGATCGTGGACGCCGTGGCCGCGCGCCACAAGTACGGCTCGCCGGTCATCGTCGTGGACTTCGGCACGGCGACCACCTTCAACGCCGTCAACGCGGCCGGGCAATACCTCGGCGGCGTCATCACGCCCGGCATCCAAATCTCATCCGACGCGCTCTTCGCACGCGCCGCGCGCCTGCCCCGCGTCGAGATCAAACGCCCGCAGGCCGTCATCGGCGCGACGACCAACGGCGCGATCCAGTCGGGTCTGTATTACGGCTACGTCGGATTAGTTGACGGCATCCTCCGGCGCATGCGCGAGGAACTTGGCAGCGGCGACGTGCGCGTCGTCTCGACGGGCGGGCTGGCCCCGCTCATCGCCACCGGCTCGGAACTCATCGAAACCGTAGACGACACGCTCACGCTCGAAGGACTGAGATTGATTTACGAAATGACGAAATGAGTTTCAAGTTTCAGGTTGCAGGTTTCAAGTTAAAGAACCGTTGAACCTGTCAGTCCTGAAACTTGAAACCTGCAACTTGAAACTTGAATTACTTTAATTACTTCACCGAGATCGAAGATGCGTTTAGCCGTCGCAGGGGTAAGCACCTGTTCGTCAGCCCGCTGGATTGGTCATTGATGGAAACTTGGAAAGACCGGGGCATCCCTTTGCACATCGTCTTGCGGGGCGTCGAGCGGTCGTTCGATTCCTACGAGGCGAAACCCAGAAGGCGCAGCGTAAAGTCGCTCTTTTATTGTCAGGAAGAGGTCGAAGCGCAGTATGCCGAGTGGCTCGAATCGCAGTTGGGCGCAACCGCTCCTACGACGATGGCGCAAGAGTCTCCGGCGAACGCTGAACTGGACGCGACGGGAAACGGCGCGCTGCCGTTCCCGCGCGAAGTGATCGCGGGGCATCTGGCTGAGGCGCGCGCGCGCGTGGAGCGCGCCTGTGCCGAGCAGGAAGCGCGCGGTGGCGGCGCGGGCGAATTGTGCGAAGCCCTCGCCCGCGCCGCCGCGCGCCTCTCCGATCTGGAAAAGGATTTCGCCGCCGCCGCGCGCCCGGACGCGGAACAACTCGAAGGCGCGCTGAATGATCTGGACAACCTGCTGGATCGCGCCGTGCGCGCTTCGCTCGCGCCCGCGCAACTCGAAGCGCGCCGCGCCGATGCGGCCGCGCAACTCGAACCTTATCGCAAGCGCATGGAGCGCGCCACCTACGAACAGACGCTCGACAGCCTGCTCGCAAAGCTCCTGCGCGAAGATCGCAACTTGCCCCGGCTCAGTCTGTTCTACCTCTGAGCCGTGCGTTGACTCAGGACGAATATTTTTCCCACAGATGAAGAAGCACCACAGGCCACGGCGCGAGTCGCCTCTTGCGACAGGAAAGTTGAGCGTCGGCGCGTCGGTTGAAGTCGAGATCGAGCGCATCGTGCCCGGCGGCGCGGGGCTGGGGCACGCCGACGATTACACGATCTTTGTGACGCTGGCCGCGCCCGGCGACCGCGTGCGCGCGCGCGTCGAACGCGTGCGCGGCAAAGTGGCCTTCGCCACGGTCGCAGAGATCATCAAGCCTTCGCCCGCGCGCATCGAACCGCCTTGCCCTTACTTCGGTCGCTGCGGCGGCTGCGACTTCCAGCAGTTGACCTACGAGGCGCAACTGCAAGCCAAAGTCGAGATCATACGCGACTGCCTGCGGCGCATCGCGCGCCACGACCCGCCCGCCGAAATTCCCATCACGCCGTCGCCCGCCGTCTGGCATTACCGCTCGCGCGCCCGCTGGCAGCACGACCCGGTGCGGCAATTCCTCGGCTACTACGAACTCGCCTCGCACCGCGTCTGCGACGTGGCCGAATGCCCCGTCGTCCTCCCCGAAGTGCAAGCCCGACTCTCGCGCCTGCGCGCCGCGCTCGCTGACGGTGAATTTGACGAGACCGAAGAGTTTCAAGCCGTGGCGGGCGACGACGGCGTCTCGCTCCTGCCGCCGCTCGCCGCAGACGACGCGCGCGAACGCTTCCGCCACCTCGCGGGCGAGCGTTATCGCTTCGACGCCGACTGCTTCTTCCAGATCAACCACGCGCTCCTTGAACCGCTCCTTGCCGAAGCCCTCAAGGACGCCTCGGGCGAAGCAGCCCTCGATCTCTACTGCGGCGTCGGCCTCTTCACGCTCCCGCTCGCACGCCGCTTCGCGCGCGTCAACGCCGTCGAAGGCAACGCGGCCGCCACCCGCTTCGCCCGCCTCAATCTCGCGGACGCCGCGCTCACAAATGCCGCCGTCCACACGGCGCGCGTCGGCGAATGGCTCGCCGCGCACGCACGCCAACTCGCGCCCGTCGACTTCCTCCTGCTAGACCCGCCCCGCGCGGGCGCGGAACCCGAAGCCCTCGCCGCTATCCTCGCCCTCAACCCGCGTCATATCGCCTACGTCTCCTGTGACCCGGCCACCCTCGCACGCGACCTGCGCGCCCTCTTCGACGCGGGCTACACCCTTGACTCCCTCCGCGCTTTTGATATGTTCCCCCAGACACACCACGTCGAAACAGTCGTCCATCTCACGGCGGCCGCTGTTAAGACCTAAACGTCCCGGCTCAAGAAATATCGCGGCAAAGGGGTTGAAGCGTGCCTGACACTTTCAAATACGACGTGTTCCTCAGCCACAGTTCGAAGGACAAGGCGGTCGTGCGCCCCCTCGTCGAACGCCTGCGCCGGGACGGCCTGCGCGTCTGGTTCGACGAGTGGGAACTCAAACCCGGCGATAACATCCCTTCGAAGATCGAGGAAGGCTTGGAGCACTCACGCGTCCTCGTCCTCTGCATGTCCGCACACGCCTTCGGCTCCGACTGGGCGCAACTGGAAAGCAACACCTTCCGCTTCCGCGACCCGCTCAACAAGGAACGCCGCTTCATCCCCCTCCGCCTCGACGGCACCCCCATCAAAGGCTCGCTCGCGCAATTCTTCTACATCAACTGGTTCTCGAAAGGTCACAACAAGGAATATGCGAAGCTCTTTGAAGCCTGCTATCCCACGGCAGAGCCGCCGCGTGTGAAAAAGCAACGCGCGCGAAGGCAGGTTGCAGAAAAAGCCATCCAGCTTAACCCCGACGGAGGTATGTTGGCCTACATGTTCAGCCCAGATGGAAAGCTAGCCCTCTCAGGCTCTGATGACAAAACCGTGCAGCTGTGGGACTTGGAGAGTAGCCGCTGCCTACGCGTGCTCGAAGGCCATACTAATGCTGTTTGGAGTGTGGCATGGAGCAGTGACCAACATCGCGCCCTCTCTGGTGCTGCTGACAATACCGTACGGCTGTGGGACTTGGAGAGTGGCCGCTGCCTGCACGTGCTCGAAGGTCACACTAGCTATGTATACAGTGTGGTGTGGAGCAGCGATCAACGTCGCGCCCTCTCTGGTGCTAATGACAAAACCGTGCGACTGTGGGACTTGGAGAGTGGCCGCTGCCTACGCGTGCTCGAAGGCCATGTGGGCAATGTTGTGGGTGTAGCATGGAGCGGCGATCAACGTCGCGCCCTCTCTGGGTCAGGCGACAATACCGTACGGCTGTGGGACTTGGAGAGTGGCCGCTGCCTACGCGTGCTCGAAGGTCACAGTGGCTTAGTTTGGAGTGTGGCATGGAGCAGCGATCAACGTCGCGCCCTCTCTGGTGCTACTGACAATACCGTACGGCTGTGGGACTTGGAGAGTGGCCGCTGCCTGCACGTGCTCGAAGGTCACATTGCGCGGCTCAGGAGTGTAGCGTGGAGCAGCGATCAACGTCGCGCCCTCTCAGGCTCTGATGACAAAACCGTGCGACTGTGGGACTTGGAGAGTGGCCGCTGCCTACGCGTGCTCGAAGGCCACATTCATGAGGTCATAAGCGTTGCATGGAGTGCTGATCAACGCTACGCATTATCAGGTGATGAGAGTGGCGGCATACGAGTATGGGATTTGTCGGAGTTTGTCAGCAAGGCACAAGTGCCGGAAGCCTCTGTGCCAGTCTTGTCCCCCGCGCCGGAGCAGGTGCAATACACGAACGCGAAAGTGCTGCTTGTCGGCGAGAGCGGAGTAGGGAAGACGGGGTTGTCGAAGGTGTTGGCGGGTGAGGAATGGCAGCCGAGTGATTCGACGGTGGGTGCGTGGGCGACGCAGTGGAAGCTGCCGGTGTCTTCGGATGACGGCGTGGAGCGGGAAATCTGGTTGTGGGATTTCGGGGGGCAGGCGGATCAGCGTCTGATTCATCAGCTTTATATGGACGAGACCGCGCTGGCGGTGCTGGTCTTCGACGGGCAGAAGGAAGATTTGTTTGAGACGCTCGGCCAGTGGGATCGCGATCTGACGCGCGCGTCGCGCAACCCGTTTACCAAGTTGCTGGTGGCGGGGCGCGTGGATGCGGGAGGCTTGCGCGTGAGCCGGACGCAGATCGAGGCTTTCAAGAACGAACGCGGCTACCTGCGTCTGCTGGAGACGAGCGCGAAGACGAAATTCAATTGCGAGGAACTGAAGCAGGCGATCCTCGACGGCATCCGTTGGGAGAATATCCCTTGGCGTTCCTCACCGCTCTTGTTCAAGCGACTCAAGGAGGAGATCATTCGTCTCAAAGACGAGGGGCGGGTGCTGCTGCGCTTCAACGAGTTGCGCGAGACGCTGCAACTGCGCTTGTCCGGCGAAGTCGCGCGCTTCACGGACGAAGAGTTGAAGGCGGTGGTAAGTCTGCTGGCAGGCCCCGGCGTGGTGTGGGAGTTGGAGTTTGGTAGTTGGGTGTTGCTTCAGCCGGAGCGCATCAATGCCTACGCGCAGGCCGTCATCCAGACGATGCGTGAGGATAGGGACGAACGCGGCTGTCTCATGGAAGAGCGGGTCTTGAACGGCGACCTCAAATATCACTCCTCCATCGAACGCCTCGGAGACGATGAGGAACGGTTCGTCCTGCTGGCGATGCACCAGACACTGGTGAAGCGCGGCCTTTGCCTGCGCGAACAAACCGACAGGGGCGCGCTCCTGATCTTCCCGAGTTATTACCGCCGCGAACGCCCGGAACTGGTGGGGCATCCGGCGGTGCTCGTGAGCTATCGCTTCAACGGCTTTCTCGACGACATCTACGCCACGCTGGTGGTGCGCCTTCATCACACGGAGTCCTTTGAAGCCGACGAGTTGTGGCGTTACGCCGCCGATTTCAAATCGCTCTCGCAGCAGCGTCGTCTGGGCGTGAAACTCACGCGCCGCGGTGAGGGCGCGGGCGAGTTGGAAGTCTATTTCGACCCCGACATCGCCGTGGCCGAAAAGATGATCTTCAGTCGTTATGTCCACGAGCACCTGTTGAAAAAAGGGATCGAGGTCGTGCGCCTGCGGCATTATGTCTGCCCGCATTGCAAGACGCCGGTGCGTGATCGCGAGACGGCGATGGAGCGTCTGGCGGAGAACGGAAAGCAGGCGAGCATCCTGTGTGTGAAGTGCGAAAAGCGTGTGCCGCTGTGGGACGATCTCGAAGAACGCTTCGCCGCGCCGGAAGTCCACCAGCGCGTGCTGGAGTTGGACGAGCAATCGCAGATCAAACTCGACAACGCGGACAAGGAGCGCACGCTGGTCGGCGAAGTAATTTCGACCGCATCCCTCGCGGGACAAATCTGCCGGGAGCTTACCGTGAGCGACAACGGCATCGATATGGAGATCGAGTTTAAGACGGACGCGGGCGAGGCGACCGGAAAGAAGCTGTATCTACAACTCAAATCCGGCGACTCCTATCTCAAAGAGCGCAAGCGTGACGGCGCGGAAATCTTCAACATCAAAGACCCGCGCCACGCCCGCTACTGGATGGCGCAGGCGTTTCCCGTGCTGCTCGTCATACGCAACTCGGAGGGCGAGGTGCGCTGGATGGAAGTGCGCGACTGGCTGAAGCGCGCGAGCGACAACGGCAAGAAACCCGTGAAGCAGATCGTCTTTGAAGGCGAGCGGTTAGATGTGATGAGCGTGCGCCGCTGGCGCGACAGGGCGTTGGGTCGGGTTACGCCATAGAGTCTGAGCGCGGCGTCGACCTCGTTCGCAAGACTGCGACATAAACGTTCGGGGCGTAGATTGTCTGCGACGCGAAGACTGCGTTGGGATAAATTGGCGAATCTTCGCCTCCCCGCAAAATCGCCTCGCAGTGGATGTGGGTAGAGTATCTGGGGGCAGAGAATCCTCGACGGCGAAAGCGGCGCGACGAGCCGCGTCGCTTTATGAGCCGGCATCGGGTTCATTCAAACTGTTCCGGTAGATAACAGAGGCTATAAAAACTTGCCGGACACGCCGACGGTTCCTCACAGAACGTCTTTCAATCCTCAGCCGCTCGCGCTCTTGGCGATCTTCTTTGCCGCCGGAATACTGCTCGCGCGCTTCGCCGCGCCGCCGCTTTTTATCTCACTATCTTCAAGCGCGCTGGCGACGTTGCTCGCCCTCGTCGCGTTCAAGCGAAGACGAGGTGCGCTCGCGACGTCGATCATCCTGCTCGCGTTCGCAACGCTCGGCGCGGCGTTCGCCGGAGTTGAAGGGCGCGGCATCGGCCAAGAGCGCGTGCGGCGTCTGTATGAGGAAGGGCGCGTCGCTTCGGGCGACCCGGTGGAGATTACCGGAGTTGTGGAACGCGCGCCGGAGTTTGCGCCGGACGGTTTTTATCTCGCGCTCCGCGTCGAGCACCTGCGCGCGCGAGGCGCGGAGCATCGGGCGTCGGGCGTGGTGGAGTTGTTTGCGCCCGTGCGCGATGCGAATCACCGGGACGGGTACGCGGAGTTGGAGTTGCGGCGCGGGGCGCGCGTGCGTGCGCTCGTCAAGCTCGAACGCGCGGAGGAGTTTCGCAATCCGGGCGCCGGCTCGTTGACGGAATTTTTGGATCGGCGCGGGGTAGACGCGCGGGGAGCAATCAAAAGCCCGCTGCTCTTGGAGAGACTCGACGACGAGCGCGTCGCGTTGCCGCTCGTGTGGCTTGAGGCGTGGCGCGAGGTTTTGCGCGGGCGCATGTCGGAACTTTTTTCGCCGGAGACGGCAGGCGTGTTGCAGGCCGCCTTGTTGGGCAATCGCCACGGGTTGTCGCGCGCGAGCGCGGAGCGTTTTCGTGAGGGCGGCACGTTTCACGTGCTCGTGATCAGCGGCCTGCACATCAGTTTCATCGGCGGCCTCGTGTTGTTGCTGATGCGTCGCCTGACCGGGCGGCGCGCCTTGCAGTTCGCCGTGCCGTGCGTCGTGTTGTGGCTTTATACGTTGGCGGTCGGCGCGGAATCGTCGGTCGTGCGCGCGGCGTTGATGTTTACCGTGATCGCGCTCGCCCCGGTCGCAGGGCGTCGCGGGGCGACTTTAAACGCGCTCGGCGGCGCGGCTCTCACGCTGCTCGTCTATCATCCCGCGGAGCTTTTCGATCCGTCGTTCCAACTCACGTTCCTGTCGGTGCTCGGCATCGTCGCGCTCGGCTGGCCGCTCATCGAACGCCTGCGCGCGGTCGGCTCTTGGCGTCCGACGCGTGCCACGCCGCGCCCGCCCGCGTGCCCGCGCTGGTTTCGCGTGCTCGGCGAGACGCTGTTTTGGAGCGAGCGCGCGTGGCAGCGCGAACTGGCGCGAAACGTCTACAGCTATCGCCTCTTCAAGACGAGCGCGGGCGTCGAGTTGGAGCGTTGGCGTGTGCAAGCGTTGGTGCGTTACGCCTTCGGCGCGGTGGTCGTCTCCGCGAGCGTGCAGTTGCTGCTGCTGCCTTTGTTCGTCGTCTACTTTCATCGCCTGTCGCTCGTGTCTGTGTTGCTGAACATTTTCGTCGGCGTGTTGATGGCGGCCGTCTCGCTCGGCGCGCTGGCGGCGATGCTGTTCGCGTCGGTCAGTGCGAGCGCGGCGTGGCCGCTCGTGTGGCTGGTGGAGCGTCTGAACTGGTTGATGACGCACAGCGTTGACCCGTTCGCACGCGCGGGCATGGCTTCGCTCAGGCTGCCGGAGTACACGGGGCGCGCCGCTGCGATCTACGTTCTGTATTACGCGCCGCTCGCCGTGTTGCTCGCCGGTCTCGCGCGCTGGCAGCCTTTGACGACGGCCGCGTTTTTCTCACACGACGACCACGCGCGCGCACGACGGCGACGATGGGCGCGGCGACTGGCTTGGGCGGGCGCAACGCTCTGCCTCTCGCTCGTCGTGCTGCACCCGTTCAGCGAGGGACGAGCAGACGGGCGGCTGCGCCTCGACCTGCTCGACGTGGGGCAGGGCGATGCCGCTTTGTTGACCTTCCCGAACGGCGCAACGCTGTTGGTTGACGCGGGCGGGCGCGCGGAGTTCAGGCCACGCGCAGGCGAATTTGAAGGCGAGCCTGCGTCGCGATTCGAACGCGACACGCGCGGCATCGGCGAAGCAGTCGTGTCGGAGTATCTATGGTGGCGCGGGCGCGCACACGTCGATTACATTCTGGCGACCCACGCGCACGCCGACCACATGAACGGCTTGAACGACATCGCGCACAACTTCAAAGTGCGCGCCGCCTTTTTAGGTCGCGCCGACGGCGACGGGGCGGAGCTTGCGCGCCTTGCCGCGACGCTCCGGCGAGAAAGCGTGCCCGTCGAACTTGTCGGGCGCGGCGACAGATTAAAGTTCGGCGCGGCGACGGTTGACGTGCTGTGGCCGCCGCGTGCGGGCGAAGCGACTCAAGCGTTATCCGCGAACGACGACTCGCTCGTGTTGCGCGTGCGCTACGGCGAGCGCGTGTTCCTGTTGACCGGCGACATCGAACGCGACGCGGAGAGCGCGCTCGTCTTAGCGGGCGACGACTTGCGCAGCGATGTCGTGAAGGTTGCGCATCACGGCAGTCGAACTTCATCCACGGAAGCTTTCGTCGCGGCCGTTCGCGCGTCCGTCGCAGTCGTCTCCGTCGGCCTCGACTCGCCCTTCGGTCATCCGGATAAAAACGTCGTCGAACGCTGGCGCGCAGGCGGCGCGCGCGTTTTACAGACCGGGCGGAGCGGCACGATCACCGTCAGCACGGACGGGCGCGACTTGAAGGTGGAAACTTTTGTGCGTGAATAAGCAGGTTGGAGAAAGGGGAAGGGTGAAGGGAAAGATGAAGGGAAAGGTAATGAGTAGTGGAACACAAGGCGCGATGAACATGCGCGCATTCCGCTTGTCGCCTTTCCCCTTGTCACCTCTCCATTTATCGCCTTTCCACTTGTCTCTTCGCCATCTCAGGTGACAGGGAAACTTTGTGCGTGTAAATTGTCTGAGCCGCCGGGCGGCGCGTTGGGCGTTGCGTTGATTGCGGCCGGGCGCGTCGGAAGAGTTCGCGAAGAATCAATGCTAGGGGGTTTTGTAGGCATGCCAGAAACCGGGACGGCGAACGCGTCGCCGCTTTATGATGAGCGCCCGTGGGGGTCGTTTACAGTGCTCGACGAAGGCGAGAACTTCAAGGTCAAGCGCATCGAAGTCTTGCCGGGGAAGCGTCTGAGTTACCAGAAGCACGCGCAACGCGCGGAGCACTGGATGGTGGTGGCGGGCGAGGCCAAAGTGACTCTCGACGACGAGGAGATCACGGTGGCGGCGGGCGAGACCGTAGACATTCCCGTCGAGTCGAAGCACCGCGTCGAAAACGCGGGCGCAGAGAAATTGATCTTCATCGAAATCCAGCGCGGTTCGTATCTCGGCGAAGACGACATCGTGCGTTTCAGCGACGACTTCGGGCGGGCGGGATGAGTTTCAAGTTTCAGGTTTCAGGTTTCAGGTTTCAGGTTTCAGGTCTGAGGTTCATTGGTTCTCAACTTGAAACTTCCGGGCTGAGGTTCTGCGGTCTTTAACTTGAAACCTGAAACTATCTTGCGAGCAGGAGGCGCAGGTCGCGTACGTTTGTGCCGGTCGCGCCGGTTGTGACGGCGTCGCCGAGTGCGGCGAAAAAGGTGTGGGCGTCGCTTGCTTCCAGAAATTTTCGTGCGTCGAGCGAGAGCGCGCGGGCGCGCGCGAGCGTCGTGTCGTCGCACAAAGCTCCCGCCGCCGGGCTGTTGCCGTCAATGCCGTCCGTGCCCGCGCTGAGCGCGACGACGTGCGCTGCTATTGTCGCAGCGGACGAGGAACGCCCCGCCTGAGCTTCTATTTCAAACGCACATCGCAAGATTGTCTCGGCGTTGCGTCCGCCGACGCCCGCGCCGCGCACCGGGCACGAAAACTCGCCGCCGGAAATCAAACACACCGGACGCCCTCCCTCCGTCCTCCTTCGCAAATCTAACAGACGCGAAACGAGTAAGGCCGCGCCTTCCGCAACCGCTTGCTCGGAAACGTCGCGCGCGATCTCGACCGTGAAGCCGAGCGCAGCGGCAACTTCGGCCGCACGCACCAGAGCGCGCTCGTTATCGAGCAGCACGTGATGGCGGCGCAACGCCGCGGCGTGATCCGTCTCAGTGTGAAAGTGATGTGGTTGATTGACGAGGCGTAGGATCGAGGCAGGGAGGCGTGCGGCGAGTTCGTAACGTTCGACGATCTCGGATGGCTTGTGCGACTCGTGCGAGAACATGTAAGTCGGGCCGGAGGCGACGTTGTGCGGTTCGCCCTGTTTCGTGTCCGAGATGAGCAGAGAGATTTGCGCGGCGCGGCGGGCGTGTGCGCTGAGGCCGCCGCCTTTCACCGACGAGAACGCCCGTCGCACGGCGTTGATCTCGTCGATGCTCGCGCCGCAAGAGACCAGCGCGCGGTTTGCCTCACGCAACTCTGCGAGCGTGATCGATTCGTCGCGCGGCCATTCGAGCATGGCAGAGCCGCCGCCGGAGATAAGGAAGATGACGAGCGCGCGCGACTCTGCGGCGTCGGCCTCACGCAACAGGGCGAAGGCGGCGCGCGCCGCTTCGAGACTCGCTTCATTCGGCAGCGGGTGGCCGCCCGCGTAGACCTGCCAGCGCTCGGACAATCCGCTGCTCGAAGGCGGCGCGGAGACGACCCCGCCCGCAAGAAGCAGCGCGCCCCCTAACACTTCATCCAAAGCGGAGGCCATCGCCACGGCCGCCTTGCCGACGGCGATTGAATAGATCGCACGCGGTTGTGCGTTCAGGTCGAATGCGGTGTCGAGGATTGTGAGTCGCTCGTCCTTGAAGTCGAGCGCGCGGCGGACGGCGGCGCGTGCGTCCAGACTCGCGAGCGTGGTGTCGAAGATGGTGCGCGCGGCGTGGCGCAGATCGTCTTGAGCGTTCAAAGCAAAGCGTCAACTCATTCGACAGTGACGAAGGCGCGCAACTCTGCGAAGCGTCTCTCGCTGATGCCGCGCACGATGATGAGATGTTCGATGCGTCGAAACGCCCCGTGACGCTCACGGTGTTCGACGATGCGCGCGGCCAGTCCTTCGCCGATGCCGGGCAGACGCTCCAATTCTTCCCGCGAGGCGGTGTTGAGGTTGATGAGCGTCTTCGACGGCGCGTGCGGCGCGCGCGTGAGTCCGGGAGTTGTAAGACTGTTTACAACTCCGGCACGGCGGGGCAACTTAACACACGAAGAGACGCATGCGAAGACGAGCGTGTAGCAAAAAAACACCAGCGTTAAAGAACGCACACGCCTCCGCGAAGCGTGTTGATGGCAACATTCAAAGCGTTGAGCGTCCACGGCTTTAACGGTCTTTGAAACCAGAACGGAAACTTTGCCGCGATGATGTGCAAAATGCTAGAAGTCTAAACTTGTCAGGAACTTGTAACGCCAAAAGGCGGTTTTTCCACAGACTTTTCCACAGCAACTGTGGAAAAGTTGTTTCAGCCCTCTTCGCGTAGTTGGTCGTCCCAGTGTGTGACGGTTTCGTAGGCGCGTCCGGTGATCGGGCGCGGGCGCGCGCCGTCCGCCTGACCGATGTAGCCTTCGCGCTCCATCGCGTCGAGGATGGCGGCAGCGCGGCCGTAGCCGATGCGCAGGCGTCGCTGAAGAACGGAGGTGGAAGCGCGTTTCATCTCGACGCAGATGCGTAGGGCTTGCTCGAAAAGTTCGTCGTGGTCGCCGCCCGCGCCGTTCGCGCCGCCGGACTCTTCTTCCGACTGCGTGATCGTCTCGTCGTAGAGCGGTTCGCCCTGCCCCTTGATGTGCGCGACGATGCGGCCGACTTCAGACTCGTCGAGATATGCGCCGTGGACGCGGATGAGGCGAGACGTGCCGGGCGGCAAGAACAGCATGTCGCCGCGCCCCAGAAGTTGCTCCGCACCGTTGGCGTCGATGATCGTGCGCGAGTCAACTTTGGATGACGTGCGCAGCGCGATGCGCGAAGGGAAGTTGGCCTTGATGAGTCCGGTGATGACATCGACGCTAGGGCGCTGCGTGGCGAGCACGAGGTGGATGCCGACGGCGCGCGCCATCTGCGCGAGACGCGTGATGGCTTCTTCCACGTCGTGCCCCGCGGTCATCATCAGGTCTGCCAGTTCGTCAACGATGATGACGATGTAGGGCAGAGTCTTCCACGGCTGTCCTTCGTCGTCGAAGTCCTCGACCATGTTGCGACGCATGACCTCGACGTTGAAGCCGTCGATGTTGCGCACGCCCCACTTAGCGAGTTCCTTGTAGCGCGCCTCCATCTGCGCGACCGCCCATTTCAGCGCGTTCGCGGCGCGCTTCGGGTCGGTGATGATCGGCGTTGCGAGATGCGGGATGTCCGCGTAGAGACCCAACTCAAGCCGCTTGGGATCGATCATGATGAATTTGACTTCATCGGGACGCGCTTTATAAAGAATCGAGACGACGAGCGAATTGAGGCAAACGGACTTCCCCGTTCCCGTCGCGCCCGCGATCAACAGGTGCGGCATGCGCGCGAGGTCTGCGACGTAGTTGAGGCCGTCAATCGTCTTGCCGAGCGCGAGCGTCAGCTTGGAAGTAGACTCTTTGAAGTGGCGCGATTCGATCACCTCGCGCAGCATGATGTTGTCGCGCTGGTGGTTGGGCACTTCGATGCCGACGTGCGCCTTGCCCGGCACGCGGTCGATGCGTATGGACTCGGCTTTGAGCGCGAGGCAGAGATCATCTACAAGGCCAGTGACGCGCGAATACTTGACGCCGGGGTCGGGTTTGAATTCGTAGGTCGTAACGACGGGGCCGGGGCAGATGTATTCGATCTTGCCCGTCACGTTGAACTCTTTGCACTTCTCTGCAACGCGCGTGGCGAGGTTGCGAAGTTCCTCGTCGGCCTGCTCGTGGCGCGGGGGCGGCGCGTTCAGGTAATCGAGGCTCGGCATGTCGTAGCCGCTCATCGCCTCGGCGTACTTCTCCGCGCGGCGGGCTTCGCGCGTGGCCTTGTCTTCCTTCTGCTTGCTCGCCGTATCTTCTTCCGGGTTCTCCGTGCGCACGACCGACACGGAGGCGACCATCTCGGCGACCTCTTCGTCTTCCTCTTCGACAAGCGCGCCGGGCGAGAGATTATTGTCCTCGTCTTTGGTCTTCACGGTCGGCTTGCGAACGAATGCGCCGTCGTTCGTCTGTGTGTTCGGACGTGGGGGCGCATCGCCCGAAAGCTGAACGCTGCCGTTCCCGCCTGCGAGTTCCTCGAAGGCTTCGTCGGGGTCATCCTGCAACGCGGGCTGCGGCGACACGCCGGCGTCCGAGGCGACGTTGGCGGAACGTTGGATGGCCGCGCTGGCGGATGCGGACTGCGTTGTTGTCGTCGTCTTGGTCGTCGAGACGACGGGCGTTTCCGTCTCGCGCATAAAGTCTGCGACGCGTTCGGCTCCGGTCTTCTTATCGCGCAGCCGCTTCTCTTCGGCGACGATCTCTTCGTGCGCGGCTTGCGCGGCGCGTCTCTGTTCAGCGCGGCGCGCGGCCAACTCGCGGCGCTCCGTGCGCCACGTCTGGAAGCGCGTCGAGAGCGAATCGAGGAAGGCCGACGGGTGGCCGAAGGCTTCGACCACGCGTTCGTAGGCGCGCGCGAAGGAGAAGTTGGTGGCGAGCAGCAGCCCCGTCGAGGCGAGCGCGAGCAGCAGCACGAACGCGCCGACGTTGTTCAACGCGCTCGCCAGATTCGACGCGACGAACGTGCCGACAAAACCGCCCGCGCTGACGCGCCCGTCGAAGAGCAGCGGCATCCGTAGCAGGGCGAGGATGGCCGAGGCCGAAATCAAAAGCGTCAAGAGTCCGGCGATGCGCGTGACGGGCGCGTGGATGCGCCGTGTGCGAAAGCGACGCCACGCGGCGAGAAAGAGCAGCAGCGGCAACAGGTAGGAGGCGAGGCCAACCGTCTGCAACATCGCGTCGGAGACATATGCGCCGACGGGGCCGACGAGGTTCTGCGTCTCGTCCTGCCCGGCGGAGTTCAAAGACGGATCGTTCGGGTTGAAGAAGATGAGGCAGAGCGTGAGCATCAGGCCGAGCGCGAAAAGCGCGATGGCGATGATCTCGTTACGCCGCGAGTTGCGCTGCGGCGATTGCAGCGGCAGTTGGTGCGTCCGCGTATCCGTCTGTGTTGTTGCCATATCTTTTAAGTTTCAGGTTTCAGGTTTCAGGTTTCAAGACTGAGGTTTGAGGCTTTTGAACTTGAAACCTGAAACCTGAAACTTGAAACTTTTTCATCAGGCCGCGCGGCGCGACAGTAGATAAGCCTTGATGAAGTCGTCCAAATCGCCCGCGAGCACCGAATCCACGTCGCCGCGTTCGAGCTTCGTGCGCGCGTCTTTAACCAAGCGATAGGGCGCGAGGACGTAGTTTCTGATCTGCGAGCCGAAGGAGATGTCGGCCTTGTTCGCTTCGAGCGCGGCGGTTTCGGCCTGCCGCTTTTCAAGTTCGAGTTCGTAGAGCCGCGAGCGGAGCACCTGCATGGCGACGGCGCGGTTCTGGTGTTGCGAGCGTTGGTTCTGGCACTGCACGACGATGTTCGTCGGGATGTGCGTGATACGCACGGCCGAGTCGGTCGTGTTGATGTGCTGGCCGCCCGCGCCGGTGGCGCGATAGGTGTCCACGCGCAAGTCCTTATCCTGAATCTCGACCTCGATGGTCTCGTCAATTTCCGGGTAGACAAAGAGCGACGCGAAACTCGTATGACGCCGCGCCGCTTGATCAAACGGCGAGATGCGTACCAGACGATGCACGCCCGCCTCGGCCGCGAGCAGCCCGTAGGCGTACTCGCCTTCCACGCGAAACGTCACGCCCTTGATCCCCGCCTCTTCGCCCGGCTGGTAGTCGATGATCTCCGTCTTGAAGCCGCGCCGCTCCGCCCATTTCAGATACATGCGCAGCAACATCTCAGCCCAATCCTGCGATTCCGTGCCGCCCGCGCCGGGGTGGATGGTGCAGATGGCGTTGCGCGCGTCGTTCTCGCCCGCGAGCAGCATCTCGGTTTCGGCCTCGCCGATCTCGCGCCCCAAGCGTTCGACGAGCGCGCGCAGTTCGTTCAAACTGTCCGGGTCTTCGCCCGCTTCGGCGAATTCAAAGAGCACGCCCGCGTCCGCCACCGCCGACTCGAAACTCTGCTGGCGACTGATGACGCGTTCCAGACGGCTGCGCTGTTGCAAAGCGCGTTGCGCCTCGTCCTGATCGTTCCAGAAGTCCGGCGCGGAGGCTTGCGCCTCGATGCGTTTCAACTCGTCCTGCTTCGCCGCGACATCAAAGAAACCTCCCGAGTTGCTCGACGCGCCCGCGCAAGTCGTCATAACTGCTACGCAACTCTTGAACTGTTAAAGTCTCTAACATTAAACCTCCAAAACTCGTGAATCGTGAATCGTCAATCGTGAATAGAGAAGACAGAGATTCTTCATCTATTTACGATTGACGATTCACGATTTACTTTCTTCTTAACCGTTGTAGCGATCATCAAAATACTAAAGGCGGCGCAGAGAGCGACGAAGAGGTCGCCGTGGCGCGTGTAAAAAGTTTTGCCCGCGTTTGAGCGCGTGATCGTCCAAGTGCGCGTGGCGGGCTGGAAACTGCCGGTCGCGTCCGAGACGACGCCCTGCGGCGAGATGTGCGCGCTGATGCCTGTGTTCGTCACGCGCAAGACCGGGCGACGATTCTCGACCGCGCGCAGGACGGCGTTCGCAAGGTGCTGGCGGAGCACCGGCGTCTGTCCGAGATAGCCGTCGTTTGAGATGTTGATGAGCACGTCTGCGCCTGCGTCCGTGAACGTCCGTGCGATTGAGGGAAAGGCCGACTCGAAACAGATAAAGACTCCCACGCGCGTCGCGCCGATGGGCAGCAGCGTGTAGTTCGCCCCCGGCGTAAAATCTCCGACGATGCCGCTCACGAGCCACGCGGGCGGAAACCAGCGCGGCAACGGCACGTACTCGCCAAACGGCAACAGGCGAATCTTATCATACTGCGCGACGAGCCGCCCCGCTTCATTCACCATCACGGCCGAGTTATACGCGCCGCC
Source organism: Pyrinomonadaceae bacterium (assembly GCA_035940695.1). Classification (GTDB taxonomy): domain Bacteria; phylum Acidobacteriota; class Blastocatellia; order Pyrinomonadales; family Pyrinomonadaceae; genus JAIVJZ01. The sequence goes on from DASZEQ010000015.1 coordinate 60,908, forward strand.
CGCGGGCGCGGGTTCGAGCGAGTTGAAGATGACGCTCGTGTGCTCCGCGCGCGCGAAACTGCCGACGAGCGTTTGAAACTCCCGGTCGTTTGCATAGGCGAAATTCATCGGCGACTCAGGCCAGACGACGACGCGCGGGATGGGCTGCGTCGTGCGCGCCCTCGCATCGTCCGACTGTGAGCTTAGCCCGTCTCCGCCTCCGTCTTCGCCAGCTTGCTTTTGTTCCCACACGCCGAGCGCGCTCGCGCTCATCGTCAGGTGACGGCTGACGAGCGCGGCCGTCTCTTCGGCCGAGCGTCCGAAGTTGACCGAGACGTTCGGCTGCACCGCGACCACAACCGCGTCAACCTTCGGTTCGGAGTCGAAGTTCGGGGAGCTTGAAAACTGCTGTAGTAGAAAAACCAACCCGACGACTACGAGCGCGAGAACGGCGACGTTGAAGGAACGCGCATCTCTTTGCAGAAGCAACAAGGCCACGGCCGCATTGACCACGACGATGAAAAATCCGACGGCGTAGACGCCGCCCCACGTCGCGGCTTGGATGATGTCCGGATGGAAGGCTTGCGAATAGCCGATAGCGTTCCAGAGTTGGCCGGTTGCGCCGAGTCGCGCCCATTCCGACGCCGCCCACAAAGGCGGTGCGGCCAAGAGCGCGTACACGCCCCAACGCGCACGTAGACGCGCGAGCGCGAGCGCAAACGTCGCGGGCAAGAGTCCGACGATGAGTACGACGGGGACGAGTAGCGCGTAGGCCAGCGGGCGCGGCAGCCCGCCGTAGTGAATCATCGAATGCGTGAGCCACCAGCAAGAGCCGTAAAAAAAGAGCGCGCCCGCGAGCCAGCCGAGCGCGAACGCCTGACGCGCGCGCGCGACCCGCGCGATGGCGACCAGCAAAGGGATGAGGCCGACCCACGCGAGCGGCCACAAGTTGAAATCGGGAAACGAGAGGATCAGCAGAAACGCCGAGAGCACGGCCAGCGCCGTGTGGCTTCGTTGAGGGATGCAGGCGCGCACGCCCGCGCGAAACTTCTCGCGCCGCCCGCCCGTCTTCGGCGCGTCGAGGGAAACAGCCCTTTGCACGCGTGCGAGTTTAGCAGAGACCGAGCGCACCGGACACGCACTTGGGAGAAAATTTATGAAGGCGCGAAAAAATATTTTCACGCCTCACAAATTGGTCGCGCGCATGCGCCAAAACGTTTAGGGTTTGCGGCAAAAGAGCGGAAATTTGTCACCGGCCGAGTGACAAATTTTGTCGTCCTGACGCATGACGACTGTGCGGCGAGAAAAGGCCGACTGTCGTAAGTCGCCGCAGCAAAACGCCCGCACGGGCAATAAAAGGCAAAAATAAGCCCTGTAAAAAGCAGGAGAACCCGGTCACCTGACCGGGTTCTTGTAAGATGTGTTTTAAGGGGATAGCTCGGCGGGCGGCTGGAGTAGCGGCAGGCCACTCTCAGAGAAGTGAAGGCGGCGGGGTCACGATTTAACTTCTTTCGTGCTTGCCACTTCTCCATTTAGCACGTCGCGTGCCACAAAAAAGGGAACAGGGTCGTGCGATGATTTTAAGGTCGTTCGGAAGGGATGACAGGGGGCGAATGATTGATCTAACGCCTCCGGCGGGCGACGGCTGGGGGCGTCTCTGTCGTCGGCCATCAAGCGGCCGAGCGGGGAACTCGAAGACATCATGCGACGGCTTCGACTTCCAGCCAATGCCCGCGCGCGCCCACGATGCGAACCCGCCCGCGCGCGATTCTCTCACCGCCCCGCGCACGCGCGCGCCACAATTCGCCGTCCACCAGCACCGCCCCCTCCGGCTCTAAAGCCTCCAGCACAACCCCGACCCGCCCTTCCAGACGCAACGGCCTCCCCGCGCTTTTCTGATGGCGCGACATCGCCGCCACCACCACGCACGCGATGATGAAACCCGCGCCGACGAGTAAGAGAATGAAAGAAAGGGATGAGGGCGCAAGAAGGGTGAAGGATGAATGAAAGGGATGAGGGCGTAAGGGCGAGGGATGAAAGGAAGCACTCAAGCAGTTGAATGCTTCTCTTAATTCATCCCTCATCCCTCATCCCTTCCGCGTTACCTCGCGCCCGTCTCCAACTGGCGGTAGAGGGCGATGGCTTCCTGATTGTTGGGGTCGAGTTGCATGGCGGTGCGCGCGTGGGTCTTGGCCTGCGCGAGGTCGCCGCGTTCGAGGAAGATGCGGCCGAGGAGAATGTGCGCGTCGATCAACTTGGCCTCCCAGAAGATCGCGGTCTTGAGCGAACTGATGGCGCGGACGAGGTCGCCGCGACGCTGGTAGATGCGCCCGATGAGCAGGTGCGCTTCGGCGTTCATCGGCTCGATCATCAGGACGCGGTTGAGTTCCGAGAGCACATCGTCGTCGCGTCCGGCCGTGTAGTCGGCGCGCGCTTTGACAAGTAAGTCCTGCGTGGTGACGCTGGCGGCGTCAATCGCCGGGAGCGGCGCTTGCGCTTTGACCGCCTCGGCGATGTCGAACTGCTGATTGAGGCGCACGGGGATCGACGCAATCGCCTGCGACTTCTGCCAGTCGGTCTGCATCTTCGCGTAGGTCGTCGGCAGGTAGCGACGCGCTTCGTTATCGGCAGCCGTCGTCATCTCGGCGGTCGCGCCCGATTTCTCAAGCGCCTTCGCGTAGAGGAAGCGCGCTTCGCCGTCGCGCGGGTTCAACATGATGACCGAGCGGAGTTGTTCGGCGGCGTCGGCGTGGCGGCCTGCGAGAAACAGCCCGTAGGCGTAGTTGTAGAGGACGGCCGCGTCTTCGGGGTCAGACTCTTTCGCGCGTTCGAGAAACGTCTGCGCCTGTTTGAGCAGGCGGTCGCGTTCCTCCGCAGACTTCTCGCCGAGCGCGGCCTGAATCGAGAGCGCGCCCGCGTTGTTGTAGATTCCGGTGAGCGGCATGTCGTTGGTCACGGGCAAGAGCGCGCCGAGCGCGGTCTTGAGATCGTTCATCCGCCAGTAGCTGAGCGCGGCGTAAAAGGAGGCTTCCGCAAAGTGCGGGTCGCCTTTTTGCAGGCGCGAGAAATATTCGGCGGCCTTCTTCCAGTCTTCCTGTTTGAAGTAGAGGTTGCCGAGTTCAAACGCGGCCTGCGGGTAGTTTGCGCCCGCGTTGGTCTTCGCGTACTCCTTCATCGCGTTCTGCAAATAGTTTGAACGCTTCTCGCGGTCTTCCGTCATCACGCCCTTGACGTAGCTCTCGAAGGCGCGCGGCGGAATCTTCGTCGCACGCTCGACGATCTCGTTGCGCGAATAGGCGAGCGTGGAATCGCGTTGGTGCAAAATCTGATAAGCGAGGATGCCCTGCATCTTCTGCAAGTTGATGAGGGCGTCGCCGAAAATGTAGGGCGGCCAGATTTGCCCCTCGTTGACGCGCACGACACGCGCGCTGACGCGCACCTCCGTCGGAGCTTTGCCGTCGGGCGGCGTCACCACGTCGTAAGTGCCGATGACGGCGAGGGTCGCCTTCGCCTTCATCGCGACGTTGATCGCGGTGGCGTGCGAGGGCGTGGCCGTCAGGGGCAGGCGCAAACGCTGGAAGACCAATTCGCGCTCATCCGTCGAGACGGCGCGTAAGCCGTACATCTGCAAGAGGTCGGTCAGAGAGTCTGCGAAACTCGTCCCGATCCAGTGATACTCGCGCTGGTTGGTCGTGTTCTCGAACGGGAGGACGATGATCAAGTCGCCGCCCTGCGCCGTCTGTGCGCGCGCGCCGGAGGCGGCGGCGAAAAAGGTGAGGGCGAGCGCGCAGATGAGCGAGGTCAAACTTCTTCTAAACATGTCGTTCATTCCTAAAGGCGCAAAAACGTCGAGGCCGTCGGCGCAGTGATTATCAAACACGGCGCGCGACGGCTTCGGGAATCTGGCGAGCAGCGCGACCCGCGAGCGCGCTCCGACGAAAAAGTGGCGTCCCGTACGGGAGTCGAACCCGTGTCGCCGCCGTGAAAGTCCGTGTTAGCCTTATTGTACCGCTTTGCACCGATGCGTACAACTTAGTATATCTACTGCCTTTTCAAGCAGATAGGCATAGATGCTCTTGATACTGGATAGGATGCTTTGGTATCCGTTTGTAAGCGATTTTGTTACCATAGCGTTACCCGAAAAAAGCGCGGTACTAAGTCCGTGTCCGAAATGCAAATCACCTTATTGGAATAGGCCGCGCAAAGAAGTAAAGGCCAAAGGTTGAGATTGATGGCGGGCTGTTTCGTATGGTATAAACACACGTAGAGAGCGACGCCGAACAACGGCATTCTTTGATAACTAGCTAGGTGATGAGGCGGTGGCGGGAATTGAACCCACGATGGCGACTTGCGAGAACGCTGCCTTACCACTTGGCTACACCGCCGTGTTGCTTTCAAGATTGGGACTGGTTGCCGCCAGTCCCTTTTTCCTTTTTCACCTTCAAAACAAAAAACCGTTATCAGCACATACTGATAACGGCAGATTAGAAAAGATTCGAGCGTATGCCTATGACATTATTAAACTTTGTTCGTCATATGATTATCCGAAAAGATTTGTTGTCATATGACAATCTAGAGCCGTTTTTTATCCTGTGATAATCAACCGACGCCCTTTGTCCTATGACATATTGAGGATATTTTTTGTCACCCCTTGACTCATTCATTCGTAAATAACTTCTTTCTCGCCACGCAAGCTTAACCAAGCACACTCTAAGGCATCCCTCGGATTTTCGGCTACCCACTTCTTAAACATTTGTAAGTCTCTCTTGAGAACTCTTTCGTCTTGAGACTCGTAGCCATCACGTTCATTTAGAGCGTTAAAAACTTTAATCGCCAAAGCTTGTAGGGTGGTATTTTTGCGGCAATGCTGAACTGCCAAGATGTGAAGCGTTTCGATCTTCTCGTCTTGGTTAAAGACAGCCGCCTTTTTTATCTCTTTAGTTAATTTTGCGAGAGGTCGAACAGAGCCTGTTCTCATCGTTTTCGCATTATTTCTTGTCGGCTCAACTACCCACGAAAGGTCGCCCATCAATCCAATAAGTATGGTAGCGCGTGCAAACCAAGATTTATATGCTCTGTCCGCCAATTGTTTCAGGGTTTGTGGGCTGATATTTAAAAGGTTCGGCGTCACCAACGAGTTAATTGCTTCGAGTGCGACCATCGCAGTTGAGTCGCCATCCGACGCATCTTCTGCAAGTGGAATGATTCTGGTAAATATTCGCCCTAAGTGAGCGCGGACTTCATCCGTGAATACGCCTTTAATACTTAACGCTGCACCGTAAACAAGCGAATCTATCGCAGGAATCGCTTGAACAAGTTCGTCGTTAGTTGAGGATACTTCTGCAAATTCGCGTGCAAGGTCACACGCCCATTCAAAATAATTGGAGTCCTTCATATATGGCCTCTATGTGGCCTCTCTGAAAAGGTATTCGGCTTGCCCGCCATGTCAGAGATTCACAGCCTTTCCTCATGCACGCGCTTGCAATCGCATATAGGAGTAAGGTGAGCCGAAATTGATTACCGCATTATATAACCCTCCAAAGTTTCTTGCCCGACAATTAAGTCGCTTGCCCGATAATTAAGGCTTATGCTATAAGCCGCTCCAAATGAAACACAGGCCAGTAAAAAAGCAGCGTGACGGTACATATTATTGTGGTAGGTGTAAGAGATATTACAAACGCACTGAGCTATATATTTGTAGTTTGTGTGGGGAGCACTGTGCAGTTTGTATGAGCAGGAATGATCACAGTTCTTGCTTAGTTCTTATTATGTTCTTACTCCCTCCGTCGCTCATCATCATAGTATTGCTTGGAAAATATATGCTTTAATCTACACCGCTTCACTCCAAAACTTCGTCTTTAGCTTCAACTCATACTACTCGCCTTAGGAGTGCTTAGGCTTGGCAGGAAGTTTGTCTGGTAGGTCTAACCGATCATCAAGCAGCACGTCAGAGCATACGCCCGCAGCTTGCGCGTACAACAGAACGACAGGCAGCGGCGGTATCCGCGCCCCTAGTTCATAGCCCGATATGCTCGCCTGTAAAAACTCGTCTGGAAGTTTCAGGTGCCGGATCATCTCATTTTGTGAGAGTCCCAACGTGACGCGGATATGTAATAGCTTCTCCGCTAGACGCTCAGGCTTCCACTTAGACGCCCTACCCATCAGGAGCAACCTCCTGATGTGATTATTCTGTTGTACCTAAAACTATTCTGTTTTAGTATGCCCTTGCTCAACCTATACGCCGTGAGAATGAACCTTTCATCTCGCACGGCGATGCTCATTACTCTTTAGAGGTTGAGGTTGAGCTACGCATAACCGTCGCTAATTTTCAAAGCTGAACGCGCGGCATAATAACAGACTGCGCCGGGATACGTCTTGCCTCTGCTTGGCCTTGCGCCAACTGGCAGAGGCGCGTGGGGCTTGTAGTAAGGACGGCGCATACCCTGCGCCTGATACTGATTTTACTACCGCTTTGTTGCTCAAATTTTTCTCGCAGTGCCGCGCAATTGTTGTATATTCCCGCTGGATACACGTAGATTGCGCCACCAGTGAGCCTCACGGCAGCATTCAATTAGCTTGCACTGTTCCCCCGAATTAGACCAGTGGTATTAGAGTTTGCAGCAAGGTGAGTACAATCTCTGTTACGACATCCCCTTCCGGTGCGGGGAAGGCTGTTCCCGTCCACATTATGCCGTTTGTCGGCGGTGGGGGCGGAGGAGTTTTGCCAGTCCACATTATGCCGTCTGCGAAGGCGGGCGTGGAAAACGCCAACGTCAACACCAATGCGGCAATAGCAGTTCGATAGCTTTTCATTCCTTCTTCTCCTGTTGAGGTAGTTAGTGAAACCAGACCCGACTGGTTTTAGTTTGCGCTCTATCTTGTTGATAGAGCGCAACTTCGGCCTGCCTGAACATTTCTTGCCAAACTCAAAGAAAGCGAGTCCTCACATGACTTTAGCTGAAACACTGTTGGAGCAGTTAGAAAACCCTGCGTTAAGCCGCGACGAGCGGGCGCAGCTTCAATGCCAGATAGCAGCGGATTTTGAGCACAGAGGCCAATACGAAGCGGCGCGTACCGCGCTTGGTGACTTGTGGCAAGGCGTCGGCAAACGTCCCGCACTCGAAGGGCTGTCCGAGTTGACAACCGCAGAGGTACTTTTGCGCGCCGGAACATTATCAGGCTGGCTCGCTAGTGCCGCTCAAGACCGAGCGGCGCAGGCGGCGGCCAAAGACCTCATCGGCGAAAGTATTAGCCGATTCGAGGCTCTAGGCGAATTGAACAGAGCCGCTGCCGCTCAGAGTGATCTAGGCTATTGCTACTGGCGGGAAGGCGCATATGACGAAGGGCGCGTGCTCTACGCTGAGGCACTAAAGAAGCTAACAGATAAGGACGACCCAGAGTTACGAGCGAAAATCCTGATTCGTAGTGTGATGGTGGAGTCATGTAGTGGCCGCTACACTGATGCCCTTTGCATCCTTACAGATTCAGCCAAGTTCTTTGAGGAAAGCACCAATGATGCGCTGAAAGGGAAATTTCATAATGACCTCGCCGCCGTATTGACCTGCTTGAGTATGGCAGATCGTCGCACGGACTATATAGATCGTGCCCTCATTGAATACACAGCCGCATCTGTTCACTTTGAGCAGGCAGGTCATACCAGTTATTTCGCTCGCGCTGAAAACAATCTAGGCTTCCTGCTTCACACTGTTGGGCGATACGAGGAAGCGCATGAACACTTAAATCGTGCGCGCCACTTGTTCGTCACGATAAGTGATCGGGGCAGCGTAGCGCAGGTAGACGAGACACGCGCCCGTGTGCTGCTGGCACAGGGCAGACTACAAGCAGCCGAGAGCGCGATCCGCGAGTCCGTGCGCGTACTCTCTACAGGCGGCGAGCAGGGCTTGTTAGCCGAATCACTAACCACGCAAGGCCGCATCCTCTCGAAGATCGGCAACTTCGTCGAATCTCTCAACACGCTCAGACGCGCGGCCGATCTCGCAGAGCAAGCCGGGACGGTTGAAGATGCGGGACGCGCCTTGCTGGCGTTAATGGAGGAACACGCCGACCGCATTGGCGAGGACGAACTATTAGAAACATACGAGCGCACTCATAATTTGCTCAAAGAGACGTAGGACACCGACACTATCAAACGCTTACGTGCCTGTGCCATAGGAATTGTGTCCACCCGTCGCACAGTGTTGTCACAGCGGCGAATCCGCAGCCTCGCAGATTTTTGGGCGAACTTCGATCTCAACGAGCGGGTACGCAGCTACGAAGCCAGATACGTGCGGCAGGCTTTGATAGACGGAGAGGGCAGTGTTACGCGCGCCGCGCGTCTGCTAGGTCTGCAACACCACGGCACGCTCGCTGCTATGCTAGACAAAGGAGGCCGACACAAAGACCTCGCCTACTTACGCACCCCGCCCGAAACGCGCAGGCAAAGCATCATTAATCCCAAGAGACACCGCCGCACACGCACTAAAGCGCGCACGATCAATATTCTCTGCGTCGAAGATTATCAGGCAGTGGCTGAGGCTGTGAAAGAAACTTTAGAGGAATTAGGTTGGACGGTTGAATTGTGCGCTGACGGGACGGAGGCAATGCGAAAGATTGAAAGCAAGGCGCGCTACCATCTGCTCATCCTCGATAATCAGTTACCCGGCAAAGATGGGTTAGAGCTTGCGCGTCGTGCGCGGCAACTTCCCCACCGGCGACGCACGCCGATCATCATGTTGTCAGCGAGCGACGTTGAGCGGGATGCGCTGCGCGCGGGCGTCAATGCTTTTCTGAGAAAGCCACAAGACATCAAGCGACTGTCAGCCACGGTGACACGCTTACTGACTAAAAATACCACCGGTTACGGTGGTGGCTAACAAATCATTCAACCGGGGTTTTGCAGACAAAGGTTATGACAGTTTCAATAATCGCTGCCTTGTTCTCGTCAAAGGCGCGATCCCTTACATTCCGTTTCGTAAAGTTGAAAAGAACAAGCCCAACCCTTCGGACAAAAGCGAACTCTAAAAGCGCATGTTTCACTTCTACAAAGTTCAACGAATCAGAGTTCAAAGAGCATTATCACAAGCGTTCAAACGTCGAGATCGTGTTTAGTATGGTCAAAGCTAAGTTTGGCGAACGTCTGAGAAGCAAGGCGAAAACGGCTCAAACAAGCGAAGTCTTATGCAAGATTTTGTGCCATAATTTGTGCTGTCACATTCAGTCCATATATGTACTAGGAATCAAGCCAACACTCTGGACTGATTAAAGTCCTACCTTTTGTTTCCAGAGATGATTTAACCCATGCCATAACATGAAAATACCAATAGCGATTCCGGCGAGACCGACAATCAGAACAACAGAACCTCGCGTGCTTAGTTTAAGTTGAACCTTTCCACCTGTTTCGCTATCTTGATGAACAGTCTTTCAGGTTCAACACGCGCACGGGTAACGATGCTAACTGGTTCATTCAAACGGTGAAGCAGATCGCGGGAAAGAGACTGACATATGATGAACTGACCGGAAAGGATGTTTCCAGTCACTAAAAAGCACCTGAAAAGGCAAAGGCGCGGGGTGCGTAAGAAAGGCGTAAAATGAAAGCACCAAAACCGCCCGAACCCCCTTACGAAGTCCGAAGAGTTCGAACGCTTCGAAGCATTCGCTAAGAAGTTGATTTCAGTACCGAAATTAGAGATAGACAAAAGAGCCAAAGAATACGAGCGGCAAAGGCAAAAGTTAAGGCGGAGTAAACCGCCGAATAATCAATTCGAATATTCGAAAAACCTATAACCCCTGTATTATGAAAGCTAACCCTTACCAACCAACCCTCCCGTTCCCTGAAATCTCGCTCCCCCTTCTAACCGTCAGCGAGATTTACGAGCGAGCAAACCAAACTCTGCTGGCACAACTGAAAGAAGATCGCAGACTTGAGCACAAGCCCGTTAATGTGCATGCGGAGACGCTTGGGGAATACTTCTCTATGTGGGCTAATACAGTTCCCGATGGCGGCTTGATAGCTATCGGAATAGAGAATGACGGGTCAATGTCGGGCTGCATGAAAGCAACCATTGAACACCGCAATAATCTCGCAAAGGTCGGCTATAATTTCTGCCCCAGAGCAAGATATGAGACTAGACAGGTTTCCATAGTCAATAAGAATGGAGAACCCGATTATCTACTGTTAGTGCGTGTTTATTACCGACCGGACGGCGCAATAGTTAGAACGACAAAAGGTAAAGCGTATCTGCGTATCGGGGATTCGAAGCGACAACTCTCAGAGGAAGAAATCAGAGAGTTCGAAATTGACAGGGGGCAAGTAAGCTTAGAACTTGAGCCGTGCGGCCTGAAATATCCTGACGACTTCGATATGGATTTAGTTCACAAGTACGTTTATAACTTTGTGACTAATAGAGGGCTTGATATATACGATCATGGTACTGAAGAAATTCTCCAACTCACACATCTCGGAAGGATAAAAGAAGATCGCTTCATTCCAAACAATGCATGTGCGCTGCTTTTCGCAAAAGACCCCAGAGAAGCATTTCCGGGGTGTAAGATTCGATTCCTTCGGTTTGACGGTGAGCAAGAAAGAACGGGTGAGAAGTGGAACGCGGTCAAAGATACATGGGTTGATATAGGGTCAGCCCCACGACAAATAGCGGCAATTGAAAAGGTGTTGGAAGCTCAGATACGCGAGTTCAGCGGCTTAGGCAAAGACGGGATATTTTACACAGTTCCAGAGTACCCTAAAGAAGCTTGGTATGAAGCCGTAGTTAATGCATGTGTGCATCGCTCATATGGTCTTAGCAACATGAACATCTTTGTAAAGATGTTCGATGATCGCCTTGTCATTGAAAGCCCCGGCGGCTTTATGCCACTGGTTACACCAGAGAATATTTATGAGTATTCACAGCCTCGCAATCCCCACTTCTTTGCTGCGATGTTCTATCTAGACCTTGTTAAATGTGCCAACGAAGGAACGCGCCGTATTAGGGATTCAATGGCGGCGATGAATCTACCGTTGCCTAAGTTTGAGCAGAAAGAAATCAGCGCGGGGCTTGTTCGCGTCACGCTTCAGAATGACGTAAAGCATCGAAAGGTTTGGATAGACAAGGATGCGAGTGCGATTGTTGGCGAAGCAATTTCCAACTCTCTGTCAGACCATGAACGCCGAATTATTAACTTCATTGCTGAACACGGTAACATCAGTGTAAGTCAGGCACAGAGGCTAACCGGAAAAAGCTGGCCTGCCGCCAGCAAGCTACTTAAAGGTCTGAAAACGATGGGTATTCTTGAAGATGTAAGAAGCGCAGTCCTAAAAGATCGTGACCCCGGCGCACGCTACATTCTAAGGGGTTCGAAATTCACCTCTAAATCTAAGTGACCCTCACCTATTTAGGTGAGTCAACTATATAATCGCCCAAATTAGACTTTTTGCGCAGGATCGCAGTTTGCACAAAAATTAGGGATGCCGCCCAAAAATCACCCGTAAATGTACAATCCACAATCCAACCCCCACAGCTTGGGTTGCTTAAAATTCCGTACACAAGTTGTCCATAATTACTTGACTTTCCTTCCCAATTTAGATCATAAATCTAAACGGCTATTTGTTTACAATGGTTTAGGAAATACGGTGCGCGTAGAGCGCATAGTAAAGGTAAAACTTTGGTGGACATGGAAGATTTCTATTGCGACACACTAGCGTTGCGCTTCCCGTTTACTCTGGAAGATATAGATCGGGACGCTTTCAAAAAAGCTATTAGCGATGTTCCATATATTGATGAATTTAATGATGCTGATGACGCTGACGAGGAAAAGCTAGATGCGGCTGTGTCTTTCGGTAGTCGTGACAACCCAACTAAGTATCATGCTCATCTTAGACTTAGGTTAAGAAAAGAAGGGGGGAGAGTAGACCTTAGTTACCATCAATCTCCATTGGAAGTTGATGACGTGCAACCACCCTATCTGGAGGATTGTGCGCAGTGGGTGGCAGGATTTTTCAAGGTTGATAAATTCAACGCGCACATAACTTCTTCATATATATTTGATGATTCTTTTTCTCCGGTTATTGCCTTGCCTTTTCCTCTGGTTACAACAGAGAAAGCGCTCGGAGGCTCTTTGGTTACAGGACTCTCACTTCTTCTACCTAAAGATGAAAGTTCAGAGATGGTTATAATTCAGAGTTCGGGCGATGACATATGGATTTCTCATAATGCAACATCTGAGGTTAGTCTCAAAGATTTCGATTTATCCACTGAGTTAAAAAGGTTATCAGCTACTATAAAATCTCTCGTCAAAAAACAGGGAACTCACAATGCAAAAAGCACAACACAGAAGGCCGACGAGTAGGGATGTAGAGCCTCTTGAATTTGAGCGTCTTTCGTCGCGGGCTGCTCATTTAAGCAGAGGGTGGAATCTGTGGTTGCCTACAAGTGTGCGTTTAAGGCTTGAGTTGCTTCCCGCTTATAACCGGACTATTAGCCCACAATTAATAGAGCAGGAGTCCCGCAACACTCTTGTAAGGCTGTGCGAACTTGGCGGTATTCACGCAGTCGTAGACCTCACACCACACCAAGAGCGGAAGAGGCAACTCAAAGGATTTATAGCATACGCTTCTGGTGTGTGTGATCTCGCCTCACTAGCGTTGTCGAATAGCTGTAAGAAGAGCAGGGAAAATGTCAACATTGAGTCATGGGTTAAGCTAAAAGACCCTGCCAAAGTTAAAGATCAGGGCTCAAGCGTTGAAGAAGAACTGCAAAGCGTCTTTGATAGGCTTTCCGTTTTGAGGAAGATTGAAGACGCAGGAGATGAGTATACTTTTAGACTGACTCCCTATGCTTATAAAGAAGCAAAATTGACGATTATGGAGACGGCTGAACGTATGGGCGAGAAATTTCCGATGCCCTATATCGTTCCAGATGGCGAAGGCGGCCTAGTAGCTAACTGGGCGCTTGAGGGGCGAGAAGTGCGATTACGTTTCCAAGCCTCAAGCGAATATCGGAGTTATATTTATTATGAAACTGCTGACGATTATGATGTAGACCCAGTGTCAGTTGAGAATCTAATAAAAAGGCTTGAATGGCTAAATAATGCATGAGCGATTATTCCTCACCTGCCCCAGAACCGTCAATAGCCCTTCCCTGCCACTTGATCGTCTACCGGATGCTGCCGACCGCTTCGGGCTGGCAAAAATCAGATGGTACGGTAGTTCCAGCTGCATTTTATCGACGGCGTAGAGATACAGATGGAATATCTCTAGCAACTACAATTCAAGAGGGGATTAATAGACTAGCCAAATATGGAATAGCGGTTAATGGTGTGCGCTCACTTCATGTGGGATGGGTGCGTGATATCGGTGGGCTAGATGTCGAATTTAACCGCTCCAAAGACCCTCATCCTGTGATCACGGGCTTGCCCTATTCCGACGACAATCCTAGAGAAGCCGAAAGATTAGCAACAAGGCTGCGCAACATATCCCGCCCCGAAGTCCTGCCGACAAAGTCTTAACTCTTCAGAACGAGTACTGCGCTCCTCCCGTAAAAGACTTTATTTCTTACGTTCATGCTTGATTTCAAGCATGAAACAATGTTTTACGCCTGAAAGTCCTTTCCATTCTAAAAACAAAGGTCTAGCCGAACGCGCGAACGTCCAGCTAGACCTTTTCGACCACAGCGTACGCGAACACTCTGAAGTCGCAAGACTATTGTGTCCGTCACGCACCAAAATCAAGGTGCATGACTATTGAAAACTCCGTTAAAGTTCGTAAGACCTACCCGCAAGATTGGACGTCTTATAATCTCGCTCAGACGACAAAGAAAGCAAGATTCCTAGAACTGCTTTTCGAGCTATGCAGCAACATCGAAGACCTTCCACGCAAGGGTGTTGCTGCTGGCAGAAACAGACTCCCGCTCGGATAGATGATCTTTTGCGTGGAGTATTGAAAGCTACCATGCTACACGCTCAAACTTTTCTCTTGAGCAATCCTAACGATTAAACGGCGAAGCCCTGTACGTCTTTCCCTAACTTCTAACTTAGGTCTCTTCACTTCATGGACTACGCCGTCATAACAAGTCCGAAACCACAGCCGAGCCTCACGCGGATTTCCTCCAAGATCATTAGCGATACGGCGAAAAAAGGCGGCAGAATACGAACGGCTTGCCTGAGCGGACTCGTAAGTAAGGTTGTAGCAATGGCGACACCGGAAATAGAAAGCCCTAGAGGGAAGGTGTAGGTGAGCTACCCGGCGCGAGCACTCGGGGCAGATGAACCACCATCGCACACCACCATAGTTCAGAGGCGTACCACTCAGCCTTATAGTTTGCTTGACATCTAGCCCGTGATTGAATCGTAAATGGAGATAAGGGTTGTCACCAACAACTAGATCGTACGAAACGCGCCAGCCGTAGCGTTGCCAGAACCACGATCCGCTCATGGCATGAACAACGCCGCGAGGCGTGCCGATGGTCAGACAACTTTCCACGCGTCCGCGCGTCCGATGATAATTCCAACGTGTTGAACTTAGCCCGCCCATAATTTCAGTTTTCCAAAATCATTAGGTAAAACTTAGCAAATTCTAGGTTTTATGTAGGTAAAACTTAGCAAATTCTAGGTTTTATTTTGGTCAAATGTTAAGTAGTGTGCAGACCTGTTACCGATAAGGCTCATCAATGTTGTACGCTCCGATTCTTCTGCTTTTAGCATTACATCATAGGCATCATTATCTATGTGCTGCGTGATGCACTGACTCACGATCTGACGCAAGACCTTCGGCGGTATCGCATCAACTTCGACACTTTCTCCGATAAAGCCTTTAGCGCGTGAGTCTGTACGCTTCGTTGGGCGCGTTGGCAGCTTCATGCTGCTGATCTGCTCACGAGTCACGGCCACACGCTCGAACTCAATATCAGCATCCGGCGCGAACTCACGCAAGTCACTTTCGACCTTTCGCGGTATATCGAGACCGGAGGGGTCATAGTCCCCGAAGTAGTAAAGATAGGTAGGCTTATCCTGTGCGGCGATCATCTCAGCCGCACCATGCAAGAAGGAGATTGAAGGATAGCCGCGAGTGACCATCAAGGGAACATCCCACGCTCCCGTTTCCTCGAAGAGTACACCAGCGAGTGCGTCCTTTTCTAGCCATATTTCAACATAGCATTCTTGATTGTCCCATACAGAGCGGCGATAAGCTTCAGCCGTGCGTTTGAGCATGCTTTCAAGCGATGAGTAGGTGCGGGGCTTGCGCATCCAGCGCGTGTTATCAGCAATCCAATTAAACTCGATCTCACCATTGCGTCTCATGTCACCGAGCAAGCGCACGACCGTACTTTTGTATTCACCTTCTGTTTTGCCAATCACGCCGGAACTGACGAGACGATAAAACACCTGCCTCACTGTCATCGGCTCATCTTCAAGCAATGCTAGATACATGGCTTCCTTGATAGCCTCTATCTCGCGCCTGCTCCGTCTTGTAGGTCTAGTCCCATTAACGCCCATACGCTTGAATATCCAATACGCTATTGCTTGCTGTTCCCATTAGTGCCAAATACTGTATGTTCGGCTACGTGTTACTCTAAGGAAGAACTCCCGCACGGCGGCAATCTGCTAAGTCACGAAAATAAGTCCGGCGCGGATATTTAAGCTCTTCATATTTATAAAGGTCTTCGCCGAACTGGCTTTTAATTTCCAAGAATCCGAGCAGGCTTTTAGCTCGACTTGTACCAAAGTGGTTTATTAGTCTTTCAATATTCTCATTTGTAGATTGTCCGATGGAGTCAAATTGAAACTTTTGTAGAGCATCCCGCAAAACGAAATCAGCAACTTCTCGCGTCAAGATGTGTTGCGCTTCGCGGTTAGGCAATTCTAGTTTTTCGGTTAGGTAAGTAATGGCTTTGGTTCTTAAGCCAACTTCCAGCCGTGCGATCCCGCGTGCGTTGTGCTTCTCCGTATCAGTGCCGTTTCTCTGTATGACCTCTGCATATTTGTCATAAATTGATATGCGTTTACTCTTGTTCTCACCTTTCGGAGTAAACACAACGGATGTGTCATTGTGCGGCGTGCGGTCATAACGCGGAATCTGTACCTTCTGGAACTTGGCTATTACCGGCAAAACACTGCCTCCCTCAATATGAATGTCCTGAGCACAGTCCATTCGGCAGACAAGGGCAGTGGCCGGATCAAACGGCCTGCCTATACATTTTTCGACTGACGCGCACATTAACCGGATACTGCTTGCGATTTCGCTTTCATCTAGCAATGGCACATTCACACCGTGTAGTAATTTCGGAAGGGAAGCTTCGGCCTTCAAATGCCATTGTTTTTGGGGTGTCAGCGCAATTGTCAAATGTGGTTCGACACTGCTTTTTTGCTGATTAAGAGTGAAGGCATAGATTGTCCCATCAAACATGCTGTATCGGGGACGCCAGCCGAGGGAAAGCAAATATTCTTCAGTCGGAATCCAAGTCAGAGCGTGTTTGATTGCAACCGTGTCGAACATTTCAAGCTACACTCTTGACACCCTTCGCGGGATGGCGAGCGGGAGTTATAGACTCCGCTAGAAGCTTGTTTATCTCCGATTCGGGTATTAACCGCCGCGCTCCGAGTTTCGCTGAAGCCATCTTGCCTTGCGTGATCCACACTCGCACCGTCCAAGGTGAAATAGCCAAGATCGCAGCCGCATCTTTAATACTTAATAACCTATCTTCAATCATCCTATCGCCTCCTAAAGAATATGCTTGCAACCTTGCCAAGCTGCGTGTATATTACGCGGCATCAAGCTAGAATACAACAGTGTATTACGTTCTAGCACGTACACTAGCATGGCAAAAGACACTCAAACTCTAGCAACGTCCTCTCCAGCGCAGTTGGAACGATTTCTTATGGAGTTGGCTAACCTTCAAGCTGACCATGATTCAATCAGGCGATTTAGGGAACGCTACATTCGCTTTATCCCTCAGTACGATCAGAGGTGGATGGCAAAGTTTGTCGAAGAAAAAGATGAACTTGCTAACAAGCTTTCCGCGCTTCCGAGTGATGTGAACATTGAAGAGATAGGAGAGAGCGCGTGGATAGTTACTATAAAACTGATACTGATCAATCTCTGGACAGAGCCGGACTCAAGGCAGAAGGAATGGGGAGCTTTTGCTTTTCGTTATGCACTTTATAAGTGGGGAGATGATGCCGTCGCAGGTGATAACCTCTTTAGAATATTGTACGACCCGGCAAAGCGTTTCCGAGTCCCGCCCCCCACGCCTTTCGAGCAAGCTTTATCATATCTCGTCAAAGTCGGTGATAAAGCTCGCTATTGCGCCAATCCTGAATGCCCCGCGCCCTATTTCTTCGTAGTGCGCAAGAACCAAAGATACTGCTCGGAGATTTGCGCAGCACCGGCTCAGCGAGAATTAAAACGTAAGTGGTGGGCTGAACATGGCGAAGAGTGGCGCACGACACGGCAGCAAAAGAAGCCAAGCAAGAGAAAAGCAGGGGAAGGGAAAGGGAGTAAGACGGCAGTTCAAACGACACGAAAAGGAAGAAAGGCGAAATAATAATGGCTCGAAAATCAATGCAAACGCGAGACGGCATCTATCAGCGAAAAGACCGTGCAGGCTTTTGGATTAGCTGGACGGACGCGCAAGGCCGACGCCGCTATCGTAAGACAGACGCGCAGAACATCACACAGGCGAAGCAGATCAGAGCCTCAGAAATGTTGCGCGCCGAGCAAGCACGCGTACTTGGCTTCTCGCCGCCCGGAGAAGACACCTTTGCCGAAGTAGGAGCACGCTATCTGCATTATCAGAAAGCGCGCCTCACGCCGAAAGCTTACGAGCGTGAAGAGAGCATTATGGAGAAGCACTTGAAACCCTTCTTTAACTGCCCACTGGCGGGCATTCGCCGCCAAGACGTACAGCGTTATGTCACACAACGGAGCGGCAAGGCTTCGCCTTACTCGATCCAAAAAGAGTTGAACGTCTTAAAGCATCTCTTACGCCTTGCTGTCGAATGGGAGTTGATTCACCTTAACCCTGCACAGGGAATCAAGTCCCCTCGCGTTCCAGCTGGCCGTGTTCGCTATCTACAACCCAAAGAACTGCGCGCCGTTGTTTTAGCCTGTCCTGAGTGGCTACGTCCGATTGCCGCATTAGCTGCAATGACGGGAATGCGTCGCGGCGAGATTATAAGCCTGCGATGGTTGGATGTTGATTTGTCGCAAGGTTTCGTTATGTTGCCGCAAACGAAGAATGGAGAAGGTCGAATCGTATATCTGAATGAGGGTGCGCAGACTATACTTTCATCCCTACCTCGCGTGCGAGAATCCAATGTTGCCGAAAGAGTTTTCCCCAACATCACAGCGGATCAAGTAAGCACGGCTTTCAGAAGAGTTTGTCATAGCCTGAATGTTGTTGATTTCAGATTTCACGATCTGCGCCATACGGCAGCTTCTTGGTTGCGCATGAGCGGCGCAGACATCCACACCGTAGCGCAGCTTTTAGGACACAAGGATTTGCGCATGGCAGCACGCTACCAACACCTCAGCCCTGCGTTTTTGTCCGAAGCTGTGGGCAAGCTTGATGCAGTTTTTGGGGAATTACGTTACCAAGACGTTACCGCGCCGAATCCTAAGCTTCTCGGCGCGGCCGCAAGTGGTTGATATGAAATGGCGTCCCGTACGGGAGTCGAACCCGTGTCGCCGCCGTGAAAGGGCGGTGTCCTAGGCCACTAGACGAACGGGACAGAAGTCTTGCCTAACAACGGTAAAGCTAACTTACCGTAACGTCTTAGCGGCTGTCAAACGGCACGCGCCCGATGCGTGCGCGGCAGACAGGTTTGATGCCGCCAAACGTTGAAAAGTAGGCCACCCGGAGACGCGAAAATCGCGCGCCGGGCATGCGTCTGTCCGAATCGCCGCCCGCTCAAACTCGAACAACGCGCCCACGCGCCACAACTTTTCCGCTACAATCGCCGCGAACGCCAAACTATTAGAGGCAGGGATTAACACTGCCCGCGCCCGTTATTTTGAAGTTGACAGCATTTTGCGTCACGCGGGCAGTGCGCGGGCTTGTCTCTGCTGTCCTTGTAACCACTCTGTCGCTACGCGCTACGCGCATCAGTTATCGAGATGAACTTGCCATATCTGCTGCCCGATCCGCTTTCGCCGGAAACCAACTCGCCGCGCGGTCGTTGTGCGCTCGGGCTGATGATCAAAGTCCCGCGTGCGGGCGCGTCGAAGACGAGGCTCGTGCCGCCGCTGACCCACGAAGAGGCCGCGCGTTTGAGCATCGCTTTTCTGCGCGACTCGGCCGTCAACGTCGCGGAGGCGTGCGCCGGTAATTCCGACGGCGCGGTTCAAGCTGTGGCCGTCTACACGCCCGCAGGCGCAGAGGGCGCACTCGACGAACTGCTGCCGCCGAATTTCGCGCTGCTCGCGCAACGCGGCGACAGCCTCGGCGAACGCCTGTTCCAAGCATCGGCCGACCTGCTCCGGCTCGGCTACGAGTCCTGCTGCTTGATCGCTTCCGACAGCCCGACGCTTCCGCGCGCCGCGCTCACGATGGCCGTCGAAGAACTCGGCCGCCCCGGCGACCGCCTCGTCCTCGGCCCGTCGGACGACGGCGGCTATTATCTGATCGGCATGAAGCGCGCGCACCCACGCATCTTTGAAGAGATCGCTTGGAGCACGGCGGACGTGCTGACGCAAACCATCGAGCGAGCGCGCGAAATTAATCTCGACGTGGGACTCCTGCCCGCTTGGTACGACGTTGACGACGCGGCCGCGCTCGGTCGTCTCTGCGACGAACTTCTCGACGCGCCCCGCGACGGCGACAACGCCGCGTGCGACACAACATTCGCTCCTTATCCCGCAACGCACACGCGCGCCGAACTCGCGCGCCTGCTCGATGCGCGGGGAGGCGCGCGCCTGTGGCCTAACTTTGCCGTCGCGCGTGAGGAAGGCGTCGCGTGAAAGACGAGCGTGTGGGCGAGCCGCGCGTCGTCGCCTTGCCGCCCGATGCGGACGCACCGCGCGGTGTCGAGGTCTCGACGCACCACGCGGCGGTGTGGACGAACCTGTCGCTCCTCGCGCTCGGCCTCGCGTCGCTCGCGCTATACGTGTACGGGCTTGGCTTCGACAAGACGCACAAACTACAGATCGTCTGGTTCATCAAAGTCGCGCTCGCTCAGTGCGCGCTCTACGCGCTCGCCGCGTGGGTCGTGTGGCGCGCGGGCGCGCGGCGTTCGACGCTTCTGCTCGTCATCGTCTTGGCGGCGTTGTTTCGTTTGAGCGTGCTGTTCGCGCCGCCGTTTTTGTCGGACGACATTTATCGCTATGTCTGGGACGGGCGCGTGCAGGCGGCAAGGATCAATCCTTATCGTTACGTGCCGGCCGACGACGCGCTCCGGTTTCTGCGCGACGCGGACGTTTACCCGAATATCAATCGCCGCGACTTCGCGCCGACCATCTACCCGCCGCTCGCGCAAATGATCTTCTTCCTCGCGACGCGCGTGAGCGAGCGAGTCGTGTGGATGAAGGCGGTCATGTTGTTGTTCGAGGCCGCAGGGTTGTACGCGCTCGCCGCGCTGCTCGCTTCGTTCAAACTGCCGCGCCAGCGTGTGCTGCTTGCCGCGTGGCACCCGCTCGCCGTGTGGGAGATTGCGAGCAGCGGTCATCTGGATGCGCTCGTCGTCTGCTTCGTCGCGCTCGCGCTGCTCGCGCGGCGACGCGAGCGCGACGCTTTGACGGGCGCGCTGTTGGCGGCGGCCGTGCTCGTCAAATTATTTCCGCTCGTGCTGTTGCCCGCTTTCTACGGGCGTCGGGGTTGGCGGATGCCGCTGGCCTTCTGCGTCACGCTCGGCGCGGGCTACGTGCCGTATCTCTCGGTCGGCGCGCGGCGCGTGCTCGGTTATTTGCCGGGTTACGCGAGCGAGGAAGGGTTGCAAAGCGGCGAGCGGTTTTTTTTGACGCAACTCGCTCTCTCTCTCTCGGGCGAGACGCGCGGCGCGGTCGCGGCTTACATCGTTTTCGCGCTCGTCCTGTTGGCCGCGCTCGCCGCGTGGTGTCTGCTCAGAGGCGAGCGCGACGAACGCGACTATGCGCGGCGCGCGGCCGTGTTGGCGTCGGCGTTCACCGTCCTGTTGTCGCCGCATTACACATGGTATTTCGCGTGGCTCGTCGTCTTCCTGTGCGTCTCCGGCGTGAGGTTCGTCGCGCCGCTGCTGTGCCTGACGGCCACCGCTTTCATGCTCTACGGCACTTGGCTCGGCGACGCGCCCGCCGACATGCTGCGGCTCAACATGTCAATTTACCTGCCGCCCGCTCTGCTCCTCGCCGTGTCTTACCGGAGGCGCGCGGGCGTCTGCCAACCTGTCCGCGACGGTATGGTAGAGTTTCGCTAGACGAGCGAAGAGGGGGCGACCTGTGTGACGCGACAGTTAAGCAACGGGCGGCGCGCGCTGGTGACGGGCGGCGCAGGACTGATCGGCTCGCACCTCGTCGATCTCCTGCACGGCGAGGGCTGGCGCGTCCGCATACTCGATAACCTTGAGCCGAACACGCACCGCGAGGGCAAGCCCGCGTGGGTCAACGGCGCGGCCGAGTTCGTCGAAGGCGACATACGCGACCGCGCATGCGTCGCCGCCGCGCTCGACGGCGTTGAGGTCGTCTTTCATCAGGCGGCCTACGGCGGCTACATGCCGGAGATTTCAAAGTACGTGGGCGTCAACAGCTTCGGCACGGCGCAGTTGCTCGAAGTGATCCGCGACGAGAATTTGCCCGTCAGAAAGATCGTCGTCGCTTCGTCGCAAGCGGTCTATAGCGAGGGCGCGGGCGTTTGCCGTGAGCATGGTCTGGTCTTTCCAACGGTGCGCCCCGTCGAGCAACTGCGTCGCGGAGACTTCAGCGTCCACTGCCCGCATTGCGACCGCACCATCGCACCCGCGCCTACGCCCGAATGCGCGCCTATCGGCGGCGAGACCGTCTATGCCATCACGAAAGTCGATCAGGAGCGGCTCGTGCTGACGTGGGGACGGCAGACGGGCGTGCCCACCGTCGCCCTGCGCTACTCCTGCACCTATGGGCCGCGCCAGTCAATCTTCAATCCTTACACGGGCGTCATCGCTATCTTCTGCACGCGTCTCTTGAACGGGCAGCCGCCCGTGCTCTACGAGGACGGCGAGCAGACGCGCGATTTCAGCTTTGTCGAAGACATCGCCCGCGCCAACCTGCTCGCCGCGACGACCGACAAACTCGACGGCCTCGCCGCAAACGTCGGGAGCGGAGAAGCGACCAGCATCCGCGAGATCGCGCGTCTCGTCTCCGACGCCTTGAACGTGCCCATCGAAGCGGTTGCCCACGGAGAGTTTCGCCCCGGCGAGATGCGCCACCTCTTGTCCGACACGACGCGCATCCGCGCTGCGGGTTACGCGCCGCAAATTTCGCTCGCGGACGGCATCAACCGCTACATCGAATGGATCGGCCGACAGATGAACGTGCGCGACTATTTCGCCGCCGCCGAAACGCTGCTGCGCGCGAAAGGCATCGTCCATCGCGTGGCTTCCACATGAACACGCTTTCAAGTACATGAACATGCTTTCAAGCACGCACACGCGCGTCTCGGTCGTGATCCCCGCCCTGAACGAAGAGGAGACGATTGCGGCGGTCGTGCGCGCCGTGCCGCGCGAGATCGCGTCGGAAGTGATCGTGGTGGACAACGGCAGCGACGACCGCACGGCGGAGCGTGCGCGCGCGGCGGGCGCGCGGGTCGTCTGCGAGCCGCGACGCGGCTACGGGCGCGCGTGCATGGCGGGCGGGCGTGCGGTCGCGGCCGGGTGCGAGATCATAGTTTTTCTGGACGGCGACGGCAGCGATTGCCCGGAGTTGATGGGGCGTCTGGTCGAGCCGGTTAAGGCGCAAACACATGATTTCGTGCTTGGCTCGCGCACGCGCGGGCGACGCGAACCGGGCAGCATGAACTTTCAACAACTCTTCGCCGGACGCGCCGCAGGTCTCTTGCTCGGCGCGCTCTACGGCGTCAGTTACACGGACATGTGCCCGTTTCGCGCCATCCGGCGCGACGCCCTCGCGCGCCTGCCGATGCGCGAAGAGACTTACGGTTGGAACTTGGAGATGCAGATGCGCGCGGCGCGCGCTCGCCTGCGTATCCTCGAAGTGCCGGTCGAACATCGTCGTCGTGCGGGCGGCGAGTCGAAAGTGTCGGGCAATTTGCAGGGCACAATCCGCGCGGGCGCGCGCATCCTTTACACCGTCGCACGCATCGCATTGGAGCGCACCTGAAGCGGCCACGCCGCGACGACGATCACGACAACTCGACGCTTTTATGAAATACACAAGAACACTCACCGCGCTCCTTCTCGCTTCGTCACTATCAACTTCGACGGCAATAGTAGGCGCACAAGAGCCGGGGGCAGCAGTAGTGCCGCCCGCAGCCGCAACCGACGAGCAGGCCGCCGCCGCCGCACAGGAAGAACTTGAGGGAAAGGCTCTGACCTTGCTCGACGAAGTAATTGGCGAGACGCCTTCGCTCAAACTCGTCGAGAATCGCGTTCGCTTGCAGGCCGTCGCGGTGGAGATTCTCTGGCCGCGCGATGAGGAACGCGCGCGAGAGATTTTCAACGCGGCGACAAACGATTTGTCCGCCGCCGCGAGCGGCATCGAGACGGACGAGCCGCAGTATTACAATCGCACGAACACGATCTCGCAGTTGCGCCATCGCATGCTCGCCATTATGGGCGAGCGCGACCCGAAACTCGCGCTCGATTTTTTGCGCGCGACGCGCCAGCCGCCCCCGCCTCTGCCTCCCGGCGCGAACTTCCGCCAGCCGGATCAGGAACTCATTTTGGAGACGCAACTCGCGCAGCAGATCGCCGCGCGCGACCCGCAGCAAGCCCTGCGTATCGCGGAAGAAACTTTGAGTCGCGGTCTCTCCGCGAATTTGTTGCCGCTGCTCACGCAGTTGCGCACGAGCGACACGGAAGGCGCGGCGCGGCTCACCTCGAACATCATCAAGAAACTGCGCAGCGCGAACTTCGCCGTCGACTATGAGGCGACCAACATCGCCAGCTATCTCCTGCTCTCGACGCGCCCGGCCGAGAACTCTCTCGCGCGGCAGCAGACGATTGCCGCCGACCAGACGGGCGGGCGTCGTCTCCAGTTGGACGAGGCCGTGCGGCGCGATCTCGTCAACCTGCTCGTCAACGCCGCGGCGTCGGGCAACGCGGGCAACGCGCGCCGTTCGGGGAATATGGGCGGGCTGTTGTCAACGGTGCGAGAGTTGATGCCGGAGGTCGAACGCTACGCGCCCACGCAGGCGGCGGGTCTGCGTCGCCGCGTTGAAGGATACGAGAGCAGGGTCGGGGGCAACTACACGCGCGAGTTTCGCAGTCTGCCGGAGGCGAGCACGCCCGACGCGCTCATCGAAGCGGCGGCGAAAGCCCCGCCGGAGATGCGAGAGCAGCTTTATCGCACGGCGGCGTGGAAAGCCTTTAACGATGGCAACCCGGATCGCGCGCGGCAGATCATCAACACACACTTCGAGGGCGCGCGGCAGCGCGAGGAGATGTTGAAGGAACTCGACCAGCAGTTGTTTTGGCGCGCCGCCTCGGAGGGCAAGGTGGAACAGGCGCAGACGTTTCTTGCGCGCATCAAGTCAAAGGACGAACGCGTCGGGATGTTATTGCAACTGGCGCAGGTCACGGCCGGGAGAGGCAACGCATCGGCAGCGGTCGATTTTCTGGACGAGGCTTGGAATCTGATCGGCGGGCGTGCCAAAAGCCATCAACAGTTCGCCTTGCAGTTGCAAGTGGCTCAGAACTACGCGCAACTCGCGCCGCCGCGCGCCTTCGAGATCGTCGAAGCGAGCGTCACGCACCTCAACGAACTCATCGCGGCCGCAGCCGTTCTCGACGGCTTCGGTCAAGAGGCTTTCGTCGATGACGAACTCAAGGGACAGGAGGGCTACGCGTGGGGCGCGCTCGCCACACAGTGCAATGAGACGCTGGCCGCGCTCGCGCCCATCGACTTCGAGCAGGCGCGCTCGGCCGCCGGTAGGTTTCAACGCGCCGAAGTGCGCCTGCCCGCGCGCCTCGCCGTCGCGCGCGGCATCCTCTTGAGAGACGGAGAGCAGCGGAGCAAATTCAACCGCAGCCCCGTGCGGCGCGGCCGCATCAGGGGCGGCATCGGTATCAATTAACGCAGGCTAATCACGCGCGCGGAAGACGAGAAAATAATCCATCCCGTCGGGCTTCACGAAGTCGTGTTGTTCGACGAGCGCGAAGCCCGCGCGCTCGACTTCCGCGATCACCTTCCGGTCGTCCAACCCGTGGTCGTCGCCCGCGCCGTTGCGGTCGATGATGCCGACGAGCGCGCCCGCCGCGAGCGAGCGGCGCAGGTTGCGCATCAACCGGATAGGCTCTGCGATCTCGTGATAGGTTTTCAGGATGAGAACGGCGTCAACGCCCGCCGGTGGCAGCAACGGGTCGTCCTCTCTGCCGAGCACGGCGCGAACGTTTGCCAGCCCCTCCTGCGCGGCGCGCGTCTCGATGTGCTTGAGATATTCGCGGTTGATCTCGACGGCATAGACCGCGCCCGCCGCGCCGACACGCCGCGCCGCGCGCACCGTGAACCAACCCGAACCCGCGCCGATGTCGGCCACGCGCGCACCTTCCTTGATCCGCAAAATGTCCATCACGCGGTTGATCTGAAGTTTCTCCTCGCGCTTCGCGTCCTCGAAGATCGAGAGGCTGCCCGTGTAGGGGGTGCTCGTCGGGCGGTCGAGTTTGTCCGACTCCTTACGCGGCGCGACCTCAGGCGACGACGGCGATGAGACGGACGGCTTCGACTTGCCGGGCGCGGGCTTCGGTTGTTGGAAAGCGAGCGACGCGCCGAGCAGCGTGAACGACGCCGCGACGCAAAGAATTGCTTTGATGAAAAGTGTCAGCGCGTTCGATTGCACCCGTGTATCTCCCCTGCAAATTATTAACGCCGGTTACGATGAATCGGCGGCGCGCCCCGTTGCCGCGCACGCCGGAAGAGATCAGGCGCGTGCGATGATCTGCATGTAGCGCGCGACGGCCGCAAAGTCGGGGCGCGCGCCGAGCGTTCGCTCAAGCGAGAGCAGGCGGGCGTATGCGTCGGGCGTGGCGGAGAGCGAGGCGGGCAGGTAGTCCGCGACGACGCGCACGCCGCGCACGGCGAGCACGCGCAGCCCCGCGCCGTGCGCCAACTCACGAAGCGTCTCGGCATCGTAAAGTCTGGCCGGGCCGCCGTAGAGAGATTCGTTGACGTGCGCGGCCGTGAGCGTGCGTTCCGCTTCGTCCAGATCGTGAGCCTTCAAGGCCGCGCGCATGGCCTCGCCCGCGCGGTTGCGCGCGACGAGAGAGACAAGCCCGCCCGGTTTGAGCAGGACGGCCAGAGCACGCACACAGGCACGCGGGTCGGAGACGTATTCGAGGACGTTATGACACGTCGCCGCGTCGAACGTCTGCGGGGCAAACAGTTGAGGTGCGGTTTCGGCGAAGGCTTGGTGAAAGGTGACGCGCGCGGCGAACGTTTCGGCGCGGGCGGCGTCGGCGGCAAGCGCGAGCATCGAGGCCGACGGATCGACGATTGAGGCGTGCCAGCCGAGCGCGGCGAAACGCAGGGCGAGCGCGCCCGTGCCGCCGCCGAGATCAAGCGCGCGTCGCACGTCTCGCACACCGTCCTGCTTCACGTCTCGCGCTTCCGTGCGTTCGGCGTCCGCTTCGTCGATGGCGGAGAGAAAATTTTCCCAAGAGATGTCGAGCCGCAGACGCCCCTCGACGGTCTGCAAGTAGGCGGCGTAAGCGGGCGCGCCCGACTCGAAGCGTGCGTCCGTCATCTGACCGAGAGGGAATGCGCGCCGCGCTCGCTGATGCGACCGATGCGCGCGGCGTCCGGGTAAACTTCGCGGAGACGCGCGACGAGGGCATCGGCGCGTGTCGGGTCGATTGAGATCAGGAGGCCGCCCGCCGTCTGCGGGTCGAAGAAGAGACTCGTGAGCGGGTGGCTCACTTCGACGCCGACTTCGATGTCGTCGCCGACGTAGAGGCGGTTCGTCTTGTCGCCGCTCGTCAACAACCCTTGCGCGGCGAGTTCGAGCGCGCCGGGGATGAGAGGCACGCGCTCCGCTTCGATCTCAATCGTCACGTCGCTCCCGCGCGCCATCTCCCACGCGTGGCCGAGCAGCGCAAAGCCTGTTACGTCCGTCGCGGCATGCGCGTCGAACTCCTGCATCAAGTCGGCCGCCTCGCGCCCGGCAAGCAGCATCGTCTCAAGCGACGCCGCCATGACTTCCGCGCTCGCCTTGCCGAACTTGATCCCTGTGGAGACGACGCCCGTGCCGAGCGGCTTCGTCAGGATGAGTGCGTCGCCGGGGCGCGCGCCGCGGTTGGTGATGATGCGTTGGGGGTGGATCGTGCCCGTCACGGCGTAGCCGAACATGATCTGCGGGTCGTCTACGCTGTGGCCGCCGACGAGCGCAACGTTGTGCGCGGTCAACACGTCCAGCCCGCCGCGCATGATCTCGCCGAGGATGGAAAAGTCCAGACCCTTTTTCGGGAAGCAGGTGATGGCGAGCGCGGTGATGGGACGGCCGCCCATCGCCCACACGTCGTTGATCGAGTTGAGCGCGCTGATGCGCCCGTAGTCGTAGGGGTCGTCAACAATCGGCGTGAAGAAATCGACGGTCTGGACGAGCGCGAGGTCTTCGCTCAGTTGATAGACCCCGGCGTCGTCCGCCGTCTCGATGCCGACCAGCAGATTGGGATGTTTCGGGATGTTCAGCCCGCCCAGAACCTGAGCGAGTGCGCCGGGCGCGAGTTTCGCCGCTCAACCGGCGCAGTTGACCATCTCTGTCAGACGCATCTGTAGCCCCCTTCTTTGAAGTTGCGGCCTAGATTAACAGTTCGCGCGCGCGCCGCCAAAACCGCGCGAAGCAACCGCGCACGCACGAGCGAGCAACAAAGCGGCAGCATAAGGTTTGACCATCCGGCGGGCGAGAAAGTTTATCGCGATGAACACTCGCATGCGACTCAACTTTTCTCCGGAGAGTCGCAGCCATTTGCACGCCTCTATCGGACAAGCAAAAAAAATAACGCGCCGCCCCGATCCTTTCGCCCCGCTCGCGGTAACAACAGACGGCGGCAAGTTCTCGACGGAAACGAGCACCTCAGGTTTTGCCTGACACAGACACAGACGAATCTCTACTCGAACGCGCACGCGCGGGCGACGAGGACGCGTTCCTCTCGATCTACACGCGCCATCGCGTGGCGATGTTTCGCTTCGCCTGTCGCCTGCTCGGCGATTCGTCGGCCGCCGAAGACGTGACGCACGATTGTTTCCTGAGCCTGTTCAAACACCCGGAACGTTTCGACGCGGCGCGCGGCGCGACGCTTCGCACCTATCTCTTCGCCGCCGTGCGTAATCTCTCTCTGAAGCAGTTTCGACGCGCGGCGCAGGAGACGTTGATTGACGAAGCGGCCGACGAACAGCGCGCGCCCGATGCCGAGCAGCCCTTGAGCCGGGTGCTCGAAGCGGAGTTGTCGGCGGCGGTGCGCGCGGCGGTCGAGGGGCTTCCGGCGTTGCAGCGAGAGGTCTTGATCTTGTTCGAGTTTGAAAATTTGAGTTTGCAGGAGATCGCCGTCGTGGTGGGAGCGGAAGCGAACACTGTGAAGTCGCGTCTGGCGCGCGCTCGCGCGGGATTGCGGCGCGCCCTCGCCCCGCATCTCGAACGTCGCGCGGAGTTGGTCGGCGCGTCGGAGAAGTAAAGATGAGTGAGAAGAAGACGAATCAGGATTCTCCGCACGCGCGCCGCCACTACCACGGCGTCGAACTCGACGCGCCGGGCGAGGCGTTGAGCGAGTCGCACGCGCCTCTCGCGCCGGATGAAGATTTGAAAGCGTTACTTGACGGTTGGCAGTCTCCCCAAGTTGTGCCCGCGTCGCTCGACGCGCGCGTCCTTAATTCGTATCGCGAACTGTTGAAGGAGAAAGAAATGAATCTGCACCGTCCCGGCGAAACGCTCGCACCACAATACGCACTGCCCGGCGAATACCAACTCACGATCTTGGAAGAGCGCGCGCTCTTGACGCGCCTGCTCGCAGAGGTGCGCGAGACGGCGCACGACGCGCGCCTTACGCGCGCCGAGTTTCGCCGCGACCCCTTTCGCTTCGTGCGGCGCATGAGCGCGGCCTATGCCGCGATGGCGTGGCGCACGCTCCGGCAGGAGAACACGGGTTATGGCGTGCTCGCGGCGTTCGTCGCCGTCGTCACACTTGCCGGTGCGGTCGCCGCGCTCAATAATTTTCAGACGACGCGCGGCAGCCTGTTGGTCGAACGCGTGCGCGACGATTTGATCTACCTCGGCGGCGTGACGGAGATTCCGAAGGAGCAGCCGAAGCCCGACGAAGGCGCGGCCGGGATGGCGAAGGGCACGGGCGGCGGCGCGAAGGCGCAGCAGGAGCGACCGGGCGGCGGCGGTGGCGGCGGTCGTCTTGAAGACAAACCCGCCGTGCACGGCAAACTGCCGCAGGCGACGCTCGACCCGCAAGTGCTCGCGCCCGATCCGAAGCCGCCCACAATCAAGAACCCTTCGCTGCCGACGGCCGCGACGATCCGCGCCGACCCCGTCCTGTTCCCCACAGACCCGCGCGCCATCAACTACGGCGACCCGAAATCTAAAGCGACCGAACTCTCTTCCGGTTCGGGCAGCGGAGGCGGCATCGGCGAAGGCACAGGCGGCGGAGTCGGCGCGGGCAGCGGCACGGGCTACGGGGCGGGCAGAGGCTACAACACGGGCGGCGGCGACACGAACTTGGGCGGCGGCGGCGCGGGCGGCAACGGCGGTGGCGGCGTGGATTACGCGCGCAACTTTCGTGTCAATGAAGTGACGCGCAAAGCGCAGATCATCTCCAAGCCCGAACCGCTCTACACCGAAGAGGCGCGCCGGAATCAAGTGACCGGAACAGTCCGCCTGCGCCTCGTCCTCTCTGCCGCGGGGCAGGTAACGAACATCACGCCGCTCACGAAGTTGCCCGACGGGTTGACGGAGAAGGCGATTGAGGCCGCGCGCAAAATCGGCTTCACACCCGCCGAGAAGGACGGCCGCAAGGTGTCGCAATACGTCACCATCGAATACAACTTCAACATCTACTAAAGCCCCTTAGGGCGCAACGAACGACGACGGCGGCGACTCATCAACTCGTGAGTCGCCGCCGTCAACTTTTTTTCGCGCGGGCGAACGCTGCTCCCTTGCAAAAGCGGATCGCCGCGCGTGTCTCTCGTCGCGCGCCCGTTATATACTGGGCAACGTAAATTCCAGCAGATGAGGCGCAAGTTCCGACGCTCGGCGCGCGCCCATAGATAAACGAGAGATTGCCCGTGTCCGAAACATCTCCCCGCAACGTCGTCTGCCTCGCCAGTTATTTCAAAGGCGTGGAGTTCCTGCGCGAGTGCAAGCGTCAGAACTGCCGCGTCTTTCTCATCACGAAAGAGAAGTGGCGCGCCGAAGGATGGCCGCACGACTCGATTGACGAATTCATCACCCTGCCGGACGACGCCACGCCCGATCACTTCATCTACGCGGTCACGCAGATCGCACGACGGCATAAATTGGAGCGCGTCGTCGCGCTCGAAGAGTTCGACGTGATTACTGCGGGACTGATCCGCGAACACCTGCGTCTGCCCGGCATGACGAGCGCGGAGGCGCGCTTGTTTCGCGACAAGCTGGCGATGCGCGGCGTGGCCGAGGCCGCGCGGGTCAACGTGCCTGAGTTCGTTCACGTGCTCAACTACGCCGAGTTGCACGACTTTATGGAGCGCGTGCCCGCGCCTTGGGTCTTGAAGCCGCGCACGGACGTGTCGGCCATCGGCATCAAGAAGGTGCACGACGCGGAGCAGGTTTGGCGCGCGATTGACGCGCTCGACGCGCGCCCACGGCTCAACGAACAGTCCTCCTTTTATCTGCTCGAACGCTTCGTCGCGGGCGAGGTCTATCACGTCGATTCCATCGTCTCCGGCGGCAAGGTGCAGTTCGCAGGCGTCAGCATCTACGGGCGGCCGCCGATGAGCGTCGCGCACGAAGGCGGCGTCTTCATCTCTCACACGCTCGAACGAAAGAGCCGCGACCGGCGCGGGCTGCTGGAGATCAACCAACAGGTGATCAAAGCCCTCGGCCTGCGGCGCGGCGCGACGCACGCGGAGTTCATCAAGAGCGCGGCGGACGGCGAATTTTATTTTCTCGAAATTGCCGCGCGCGTCGGCGGCGCATACATCGCAGAGGCGTTGGAGGCCGCTTGCGGCCTCAACCTCTGGCGCGAATGGGCGAAGCTCGAACTGAGCGGCGACGACGCGTACAAAGCTGAACCGGAGCGCGAAGAATATGGCGGCATCGTGCTCTCGCTCGCGCGTCAGGAATGGCCGGACACGTCCCACTACACGGACACGGAGATCGTCTATCGCGTACGCAAGCCCTACCACGTCGGCCTCGTCGTGCGCTCGCCCGACCACTCACGCATGCGCGAATTGCTACAGGCTTACGCCCGCCGCTTCGCAGACGAGTTCATCGCCGTCGCGCCGCCGCTCGAACGCGCGGAGTGAATCGGCCGCACATGTAAAATGCAGGAGTGAGAGACAGAGGCGGCATGCCGTCCATCTCTCACTCCTGCATTTTGTCTTTTACTCTGTGCGGTTCGCGCACTTGGTAGTTTGCGCGGTTCGCGCACTCAGTACTTTGCGCGGTTCGCGCTAATCTAGCTCGTCGGGCGGTCGCTCGGCGGGTGGACGGCGTGGAAGTCCCGGTAGAAACGCTCCGAGTAGTTGTTCAATAGATGCTCGACGCGCGCCGGGTCGTGCGACATGACGATGAGGCCGACGTGCGATTCTTTGTTCATGCGCCAGACGATTTCCGGGTCGTCGTAATTTGAAGTGTCGGGGTAGCGTTCGCGCGCGAGCGAGACGAGCAGACCGGCGTAGTCTTCGCGGCGCGGCGGCAGTTGGTACGCGCCCGCACGGCCGCCCGCGATCTCGATCTTCGCCCACTCGCGCCAGAGGTTGATGCCGGTGGCCGCTTCGACGAGTTCCACGATGTTCGCGCCGCCGACGCGCGCAGCCGTTTCGAGAAAATAAAATTGGCCGTCCTCGCGCCCCTTGATGAACTCCGTGTGCGAGACACCGTGCGGCAGGCGCATCGCGCGAAGCACCTGCCGGTTGATCTCCTGCAAGGCCATTTCGTCGGGCGTGCCGCGCACGCAGGTGCGCGTGGTGAAGATGCCGCCGCCGTGCACCACGTCGAGCGGCGGGTGGCCGTAGCGGTTGACGGCGGCGAAGAGGACTTCGCCTTCGTAGACGATGGAATCGACGTGGTAGATGTCGCCGGGCACGTAGCGTTCGAGGACGTGGAAGCATTGACGGTCGGCGAGCGCGTCGAGCGCAGGCCAGAGTTCGTCGGCCTCCCTGATCTTTTTGATGCCCGTGGCCGAAGCCTCGAAGCGCGGTTTCAAGAGCCACGGCGCAGGCGTGCGGCGCATAAACGCGCGTAGGCGTTCGTAGTTGAGGACGTGCGCGAATTCGGGGACGCTGATCCCTGCTTCTTGCGCGCGCATGCGCATGGCGAGCTTGTCGCGGAAGTAGCGCGTCGTGGTGTCGCCCATGCCGGGGACGCGCAGGTGTTCGCGCAGGGCGGCAGCCGTCTCCAAGTCGAAATCGTCGAGCGGGACGATGCGGTCGATCTCCTCCGTGCGCGCCACGAAAGAGACGCTTTTGATCACGTCTTCGAGAATCCACTTGTGATTGTCGTCGGGCATGTAGAAGATTTCGTCGAGACTCTCACGCGGCCAGTCGGCGTCGCGAATGCTGTAGGACGTGAGCAGGAGCACGCGGCAGCCCTGCCGCTTGCACTCGCGCATAAACTCCTGTCCCTTTTCATAACTGGCGATGCAGAGAACGGTGAGCGGACGTGTCTGGTTCGTCATGTGCGAAAGCCGACTCCTTCAGGAATTCCAAAAATCGCTGTTGATGATGCGCCGCGCTTCTTCAAGCGTCAGGTCGCCTTGCGCGAACTTGTAGGCGACCGTCTCTTCGTACGGGGCGCGACCCGCGCGCGTGCGCAAGGCGGCCTGTTCGGGCGTGACGCCCGCCGCGTCGAGCGTCTGCGCGTGGCGCGGGTCGAAGCAACGCGCGGCGAGCCAGTCGTCAACTTCTTCCGGGTCTGCGAAGCCCGCGTCGAGCCACGCGCGCGCGGCCGCGTCGGGCGTCGCGCCGCCGCGCAAAGCGTCGCGGCCGTGACGCCGGAGCGTCTCGCCGATCAGCCGCAGAAGCGTGGCCTGTGGTTCGGGCGGCGCGGCGTTGTCGTTCGTCATAAAAGTCTTTTCAAGTTCGCGTGAATAATCGCAGTCGGCTAATCTATAGCGCGGACGCGCCCCTTGCCAAGTGGAGGCGCGCGCGTGCGACGCGAGACGGCCGGGTTGGCGCGCCTGAGTGTTCGCCGCGCGCTTCCGTTTCGCCGGGGCGCGATTGCATAATGTCGCCACCGGGTTTGAAAGAGTTTCAGAAGGTTATGACTTTTACCACCGTCGGCGTCGGGGGCTTTTCCTCGAACGCGGGCAAGACCACTTTGATGTGCGAACTGCTCCGGGCGTTACAGCCCGGTTGGGAAGCCATCAAGATCACGCGCGGCCATTATCGTTCGTGCGGCAAGAGCGCGCACGCCTGCTGCGTGAGCCACTTGCTCGCGGAAGAACCCGTGATTCGTTCGGGGCGCGCGGAGACCTACGCGGCGGGCAAAGACACGGGGCGGTATTGGGACGCCGGGGCGTCGAACGTTCACTGGGTCGTCGTGACGGACAAGCAGGTCGAGCGCGGCATCAAGAGCGTGCTCGAGCGCGTCCAATCGCGGGGCGTGCTCATCGAAGGCACGAGTTTTGTGCAGTTCGTCGAAGTTGATTTGATGTTGATGGCGGCGCGCGCATCAGGCGCGGAAAAGATCAAGCCGTCGGCGCGGCGCGCGCTCTCGAAAACATCTGCGCTCTACCTCTTTGACGAGGGCGAGGACGCACGCGTCGCGCGCGAGCGTTTCGACGCGTGGCGCGCGGCGGAAGGGAATTTGCCGCGCGGCATCCCCGTCTACACGAGAGAGGATTTGCCGCGTCTCGTCGAACGCGTGCGAGAAATACAACGCGGCATCGCCGCTTGAGTAGATTTCAACGAACCAACAGGAGAAGAAACAATCATGTCGAACCAAGATCGCGAGAAGAAGGACGGCGAGCGCAAGGACGGAGACCGCGCGGAGATGCACGAGGCCGTCGCGGAACGCGCGGCGGGGCAGAAGCCCGCACAACTGCCGCGCGACAAATCGAACCACTTGATCGGCGACGACGAAACGGCCGACCAGTTGAAAGACGACGTGAGTTGAAATTCTATGGCCGCAGGCCACGGCTACATCCATCAACTGAATTGTTCGCAGGGCGGCGTGCCGAAACTTCCGGTCGAGGAAGCGCAATTGACGCCGACCGGACTCGTCGGCGATTCGCAGCGACGCACGACTATTCACGGCGGGCCGCAGCGCGCCCTCTGCCTCTACTCGCTCGAACTGATTCAGGCGTTGCAGGCCGAAGGTCATCCCATCTATCCGGGGTCAATCGGCGAGAACGTGACGGTCGCCGGACTTGAATGGGCGCAACTCGCTCCCGGCCATCAACTGGCTCTGGGCGACGAAGTGATCATTGAACTCACTTCCTATACCAAGCCGTGCCGGAACATCAGAGACTCGTTCGGCGATGGGAATTTCAATCGCGTCTCGCAGAAAGAGCATGCGGGCGAATCGCGCCTCTACGCGCGCGTCGTCCGCACGGGCAGGCTCACCGTCGGCCAGCCGGTGCGCGTGCTGAACCAGAGAGAGGCGTTAGACAGGGACGCAAAAATAATTGATCGTGAATAATCACAGCGCACTCATCCTCGTAGACATCCAGAACGATTTTTGTCCGGGCGGCTCGCTCGCCGTGAAAGATGGCGACCGGATCGTGCCCGTGGTCAACGAACTGCAAAAGCGTTTCGCGTTGATCGTCGCGACGAAGGATTGGCATCCCGCGGGGCATTCGAGTTTCGCGTCGCTCTGGCCGCCGCATTGCGTGCAGGAGACGGCGGGCGCGGAGTTCGTCGCGGGGTTGGATACAAGCCGCATCGCGCGCGTCTTCCTGAAGGGCACGGACATGGAGATTGATTCCTACAGCGGCTTCTTCGACAACGAGCACCGACGCGCAACCGGACTCGGCGACTATTTGAAGGAGCGCGGCGTGACGGATGTGACCATCGCCGGACTCGCCACCGACTACTGCGTGAAATACACCGCGCTCGACGCCTTGATGCTGGGGTTTGAAACGACCGTGGTAGCCGACGCTTGCCGCGGCGTCGAGGTGCACGAGGGCGACACGGCGCGCGCCGTCGAAGAGATGGCCGCCGCCGGGGCGCACATCGTCGAGAGCGGTAAGTTGCTCGACTAGCAGCAGGTGTCCGGCAGCCGACAAAGCGCGTGAATCTTTAAGTCATCGACAAGTTATCAACAAGTCATCCACACGACCAGCCAACAGGAGGAACCGACGAAATGCGACGAACCTACATGCTTCTCGCCACGCTCGCTCTTTTCACGCTCTCCGGCGGTTGCACGTCCGAGAGAGTCAATTCGCCCGCTAACGGCAACAGCGCGAACACGGCCAACACGGCGGGCGTCGGCAACAACAGCACGGGCAGCCGCGAAGGGATCGGGCCGAAGGACACAGGGATCGGCGGCACGAGCGAGGGCAACGCCAACTCGGCCGTCAAAGGCAACTCGAACGTCGAACCCACGGGCGTCAACAAGAACGCCGGGCAGGGCGCGGGAGGCAGCGGCGGCGCGAACGCCAACAGACCCTGAAAACTTTCGGCGCAGCCGTCAAGCTAGACCGTTAAAAGAGAGAAGCCACGCAGTTAACTTTGTGAGTCAACTGCGTGGCTTCGCGTCTGAGCGGTTATGTTCGCGGCGCGGGCTTAGTGCTGGACGCCTTCGATGAAGGCTTTCAGGAGGCGCGAGCGCGACGGGTGACGCAACTTCCTGAGTGCCTTCGCCTCGATCTGGCGGATGCGCTCGCGCGTGACGCTGAAATCCTTGCCCACCTCTTCGAGCGTATGCTCTTCGCCGACGGGGCCGAGACCGTAACGCATCTTGATCACTTTCTCTTCGCGCGGCGAGAGCGTTGCCAGCACTTCGTCCGTGATCTCTCTGAGGTTCGCCGCGACGACCGAGTCGGCCGGGTTGACGCGTCCCTTGTCTTCGATGAAGTCGCCGAGGTGCGAATCTTCCTCTTCGCCGATGGGCGTCTCAAGCGAGATGGGTTGCTGCGCCAGTTTGAAGACGCTGCGCACCTTCGAGACGGGCATGTCAACCTTCTGCGCGATCTCCTCGCTCGTCGGCTCGCGTCCCAACTCCTGCACGAGCGCGCGCGAGGTGCGGACGAGTTTGTTGATCGTCTCGATCATGTGGACGGGGATACGGATGGTGCGCGCTTGATCGGCAATGGCGCGCGTGATGGCCTGTCGAATCCACCACGTCGCGTAAGTCGAGAACTTGTAGCCGCGCCGCCAGTCGAATTTCTCCACGCCGCGCATGAGTCCGATGTTGCCCTCTTGAATGAGGTCGAGGAACTGCAAGCCGCGGTTCGTGTACTTCTTCGCAATCGAAACGACGAGACGCAAGTTCGCTTCCGTCAACTCGCTCTTGGCCTCGATGGTCTCGGCCACGCTGCGTGCGATTGACTGGTGCGAGCGTTTGATCTCAAGGATGGAGACCTGATGCTCGGCTTCGATCTCTTTGAGCCGCTTCTTGGCCGAAGCGATGTGCTTCTTGAAATCCTTCTCCTGTTCCGGCTTGATGCGCTTCGCGTGGAGTCTCTCGGAATACTTTTCGATCTCGCGTTCGGCCGTGCGGATGTCTTTGTGGACGGCGGCGATGGCGTCGATGAGACGTTGGCGCGTCGCGTCCTTCAACGTCAGTTGCTTCATCTCCTGCGCGATCTCTAGGCGCGCGCCCGCCACCTTGCGGCGCAGTCGCAGCAGTTTCTTGCTGCGCTTGCCGCGCGTGACTTGCTGTTCGGCGCGCAGCTTCTCCCAATCCTTCAAGCCCTGTTGAAAGATTGTGTTGACCCGCTCGATGCCTTCGAGCGTCCAACGCTGGTACTCCTCGGTCTTGTCTTCGAGGTCGGCCACGTCGGCCTGATCGGCGAAGGCGACCACGTCGCGGATGCTGAGCAGCCCGGCGTCAATGTCCTCGCCGATCTGCAAGAGTTCTTTGAGCGCGATGGGCGAGCGCGCCAGAGACTTGTGCGTGCGGTTCTGGCCGCGTTCGATGCGCTTGGCGATGGAGACTTCCTGCTCGCGCGTCAAGAGCGGAACTGTGCCCATCTGGCGCAGGTACGTACGCACGGGGTCGCTCGATTTGTCGTCCACCCCGGCCGACAAGTCGAGTTCATCTTCGGCGTCGAGCGGGTCGTCCGTCTCGTCGGCGGCGACGGCGGCGACCTCCTCGATGAGAAGCTCATCCGAATCGGCTTCGGTCAGGCTCGTGCCGCCGAGTTTCTGCAAAACGTCTTCGAGTTTGCTGGTGGAGATGGCGTCGTCGTGCTGTTCCTCTCCGACGCCGTCGAAAGAAAGGTATTTGTCGCCGCCACCGAAACCCACCGGGCGAAGGCCGTCGTCCGCTCTGTCCTTCTCAATCATACTCGCCATTAACCTCTGCGCCTGCCGCTCTTTAGCGCACGATGCGCGAAAAGTGCCGCCTCTAGGATAAACTATTTAATAAAGCCACGTTGCCTGTAGCATAAACTCCTTCGGCGTGCGAGGCAACCCCCTTATGCATCGCGCCCTTAGTACGAGTTAGATGAGTTAAAAGATTATAAAGTTTTATCGCAGGGGAAATTAACTGCTTTGTGTGAGGGAAGTAAGGCGTAACTCCAACAAAATGCTGGCGAAACGGGTGCAAAAGGGTCACGGGAAACGACCTCTGAAAGCAACGACGACTGTTAAAGTTCACCTTAACGGTGGCAATCAAAAAAAAGTGCCGGGGACGCGGGCGCGTCCCGCGCGAGTGTCGCGGGGGCGGCAGCAGGCGGCGCGGGGCGTGTGAATTCAGGAAAACTGAATGCGCTGCCAGACGGCCGTTTCGTCAGGAAACGAGATGCTTTCTTCTTCGCGGAGGGAACTCGCCGAGACGATGATGGTTTCGACATCACGGTAGACGCCGTCGCAAGGAGGGCAACAGCCGAGATGCTCGCGCACCCCTTCCCGCGTCGATTCGTCGAGCGCACCGGCATGGTATTCGCTAAGCAGCGGTAAACTTTCTTCACAGTCCATCGTAGGGTTATCTCCCGGAGGGGGCTTAAATTTTCTGGCGCACGTAAGATGCTAATTTTGCGCCGCCTGTCGCCTGATGAGGTCTCTTAATTTTAAACGCGCCTTGTGCAGTTGCGATTTACTCGTGCCGGTGGAGCAGCCGAGCATCTGCCCGATCTCTTCGTGCTCGTAGCCCTCCACGTCGTGGAGGATGAAGACGCTGCGGTAGCCGGGCGGCAGTTCCGAGATGGCTTTCTCCAGCGCGATGCGGTCGACGATGGGCATTTTGTCCTGATTTTCCGTGCCGCGCACGATCTGGACGGGAGTTTCCCCCTCCATCGTCAACAACTCGGAGCGCGTGCTGCTCTTGCGGAAGTACATCAAGACGTGATTGACCGTCATGCGGTGCAGCCAAGTGGTGAAGGCCGAGTCGCCACGGAAACTACCGATCTTGTTGAAGAGGTGAATGAAAACCTCCTGCGTCAGGTCTTCGGCGGTCGAAGGGTTCGTCGTCATGCGCAGGCAGAGGGCATAGACGCGCCGGAAGTGGCGGTGATACAACTGCTCGAACGCCTCTCGGTCGCCCGCCGCGCTTCGTTGCGCGAGTTCAAAATCCGACACTTTCGGCTTCGTTTCGGTCGCCGCTTCGTTAGTCTCTGCTGCACTCATATTTTGCCCCTTCATTGTTCGTTGATCTTCCGGCGTGTGCGCCCGAATGTCAACCGCAAGCCGCAAAGGTTATTTTGCGCGAGCCGCAAAGGTTAGTTTGAATGTGTGGTGAAAGTTTTGCGGCAGATGGTTAAGAGTTATAATCGGCGCGCCCGGCGGGCGACGGCTCGCGCGCCCGCTGCATCTTAATTCCCTCGACAACAAATGAAAGCGCAAATCTCGAAACGCTTAGTCCGCCCCCTTGTCGCCGCCCTGTGTCTCGTCGTCGCCTCGCTGCTGTGCGGCGCGCGGGCGGAGGCGCGCGGCTGGATGAATGTGAAGTCGGAGAATTTCGTCGTCCTCAGTAATGCGGGCGAGGCCGAGGCGCGCCAAGCCGCCGCGCGCCTCGAAGAACTACGCGCGATCTTTTCGCGCTTGCAGGCGCAGGACGGGTTCGACGTGTCGATCCCCATCACCGTGATTTTGTTTCAGAACGGCGGCGACTACGAGTTTTTCAAGCCCACGTATCGCGGCGACCTGCGCCGCGACGTGGCCGGTTACTTTCAGTTCAGCCCGGACGTGAACTACATCACGCTCTCGCGCAACGTCGGGTACGGGCGCGACCCGCTCTCCGTGCTCTTCCACGAATACGTCCACGCGCTCGTGCGGAACAACTATGCGGGCGCGCCCGTCTGGTTCAACGAAGGGCTGGCTCAGTATTACAGCGAGTTCGAGTTGTCCGTGGACAGGCGGCGCGTGCGTCTGGGACGCGGACTCACGCATCGCCTCGACTCTCTGGCGAGCGAGGGGCTGCTGCCGCTCAAGACGCTCCTTTCGGTTGACGATACCTCCCCGCATTATCAACAACACGACAAGCACGCCGTTTTCTACGCGCAGTCGTGGGCGTTCGTGCATTATCTGTTGAGCGACACGAGCGGCGTGCGACAGTCGCAACTGGCGCGCTACCTCGAACTCGTGTCGGCGGGCACGCCCGTCGAAGAGAGTTTCCGCGAGGCGTTCAAAGTCGACTTCGGGGCGATGGAGAGCGCGCTCGCCGCCTACGTCCGCGCCGCGCGCTACCAAGAGCGCAGCGAATCGTTCGACGCGCCCGTGCCCGCGAGCGCGAAACTGGAGAGCCGCGCGCTGGCCGATGCCGAAGCGCAGGCCGCGCTCGGCGATCTGCTCCTGCACACGAACCGCCCCGACGACGCCGAAGAATATCTCGCACGCGCTCTGAAACTGGATGCGAACCTCGGCGCGGCGCACAGTTCGCTCGGCCTCATGCATCTCCAACAAAACCGCCTCGTCGAAGCGAGAGAGCATCTGGAGCGCGCCGTGGCCGCCGCGCCCGAAAATTATCTCGCGCATTTTTATTACGCGGATTTGCTTCTCCGCGAGGGGTTGGAGACCGAGAAGACCGTGGCGGGCTACGCCGCAACGACGCGCCTCATCCGCGCTCATCTCAAAAAGAGCATCGAGCTTGCGCCCAACTTTCTCGAAGCCTACGCACTGCTCGGCCGCGTAGACCTCGAACGCAGCCCGCGCTTAGACGAGGCGTTCGCCCTGCTCGGCCACGCCGCGACGCTCGCGCCGCGGCGACAGGACTTCAAGTTGCTGCTGGCGCAACTGCACGCGCGGCGCGAAGAGTTCGAGCGCGCACGTCGGATGCTCGAACCGCTCGCGCGCGACCGCCGTTCGGCGCAGACGCGAGCCGAAGCGCAGACGCTACTCGAAAAAGTGTCCATCAGCGAAGAACAGGCCGCCGCGCAGCGCAAGGCGCAAAGCATCAGGCCGGGCGACGCCGCCGCGAATGCTCTCGCGGCGATCAGCGGCAGCGCACCGGCGGCGGGCGCGTCGAGCGTTTCGTCGAACAGCGGCGGCGTCGGATCGGGCGTTGCACCCGGCGGCGCGACGACGCCGCAGGAGACGGAAGCGGCAGCAGCAGCGTCGCCCGATGCTGAGGAAGCGCAGCCCTGCGACATGCCGCAGCCCGGCCCGCAGTTCAAACTACTGCGCTTCGGCGGGCGACAGGTCTGCGGTCAACTCGTGAGCGTCGAATGCGAAGACGCGGCGGGCGTCGTGCTGCTTGTCGAGACATCCCACGGCACTCTGAAGCTGCGTAGCCCCGCGCTCAACCGTATTCGCTTCGTCAGCTACACGGCAGAGGTGCGCGGTCGCGTCGAGTGCGGCCTGCGCGCGCGTTCCAACGCCGTCCTCGTCACCTATCATCTGCCGAAGGACGCGCGCGTCGCCGATGGCGAAGTGGTCGCCGTCGAGTTCGTGCCGCCCGATTGGGTTCACTGAGCAACTCAACCGCCGAAAGTTTCCACTTCACAAAGCACGCGCGGTTGCAACTCCGCGATCTCTTCCGCGCTGCACATGCCCGCGCCGTGCAAAGCGTTGGCCGCCCCGGCCGCGACGGCGAGCGCGCCCGCCTCCGCCGCTGTCCAATTGCGCCGGAGCGCGGCGGCTAATCCGGCCAGCGCGGCGTCGCCGCTGCCGACGCTGTTCGTCGCCCGCACGCGCGGCGCGACAAACCTGTAGCTCACCCCCGCGAAATCAAGCCACGCGCCCTGCTCGCCCAGAGTGATCATCACGTTCTCCGCGCCCGCCTTGCGCAGACGACTCGACGCGCGAGCGGCAGAGAGAAAATCCGTGACGGGTGCGCCGGAGAGTTCGGCCGCCTCCGCGCCGTTGATCTTGACGAGGAAGGGGCGCGTGCCGAGCGCATGGCCGAGGGGTGCGCCCGCGCAGTCGAGCAGGACGCGCTTGCCTGCGCCTCCGGCCTCGGTCGCCAGCCGTGCATAAGTGTCTGCGGGTAAGGTCGGGGGAAGGCTGCCGTTGATGACGACCAACTCGGCGCGGGCGAGTTCGCGCGTGTACGTCGCCTCGAAGTCGCGCAGTTCCGCGTCGGCGACGGCCGCGCCGGGGGCGTTGATGACGGTCTGCTCGCGGCGGCCGAGGTCGTTGATGATCAGGCAGGTGCGGCTCTCTTCGCGGATGCGCGTCGTGTGCGAGGCGATATTTTCGGCGCGCAAACCGGCCGCGATGAGGTCGCCCGCGCGCCCGCCGCAGAAGCCCAACAGCAAAGACGGCTCGCGCAGAGTTTGCAGCGCGCGCGCGACGTTGACGCCTTTGCCTCCCGCCTGTTGTCGCACGCCGCGCGAGCGTTGCACTTCGCCCGCGCGCAACTCGTCAACTTCCACGATGTGATCGACGGCGAGATTGAGATTGACGATCAGGATCATAAACTTTCACGGCGCGCCCGAACGGCGGCTCACACCGCCAACTCGACGATCCGCGCGCGGCAGCTACGCCCGCGCACCGTGAGGCGCGCGACCGTGACGGGCAGCTTGAAGCGGCGCGGCCCTGCGCTCCCCGGATTCAGGTAGAGCACGCCGTTGCGCCGTTCGACGGACGGCCGGTGCGAGTGGCCGCTGACGACCACGTCGAAGCCGGAAGCGGCGGGGTCGAGCGCGAGTTCCTGCAAGGCGTGCAAGAGATAAAGCCTGACCGCGCCGATCTCAAGCGTCTCCGTCTCGGCTATCGTCTGCGCCCACGGCGCGCGGTCGTTGTTGCCGCGCACGGCGACCACTGTGGGGGCGACGGCGCTGAGCGCGTCGAGCACTTCGGGGCGGCCGATGTCGCCCGCGTGGATGATCAACTCCGCGCCCGCCAGTGCGCGCAGGGCTTCCGCGCGCATCAAATTGTGCGTGTCGGAGATGACGCCGACGACGTATTTATCTTTGGGCGGCAAAGTGAGCGGCATCAAAACTCCTCAAAGACGCGCGTGCACGCGTGCGGTACGGCGCGCGCTCGCGGGAACGGGGCGCATGGGCTTCGCGTGCGCCAATCGCCACGTTTATCTGTGCTCGGCGTCACGCTTCCGACAATTCTTGCGTGTAGGTTGAGGAACAAATTTTCGGCGCGTGAAGTCAAACAAATTATCGAAACGTCCTCCTGCAAACGGACGGTGCTACGGCGATGAGCGTGAACTACATTGATCTGTTGCTGATCCTGATCGTGCTCCTGAGCGCGTATTACGGCTGGTATCGCGGCTTCATTCTCGGCCTGCTCGATCTGGTGCGCTGGATCGGCAGCCTGCTGCTGGGCTTGCGCTTCTACCAGCCGCTCGCGCGCCTCATCGCGCCGCATTTCGACTGGGCGGAGGCGTGGGACAGACCCGTCGCGTTCCTGCTCGTCACGATCCTTTCCGGGTTGGCGATTCAACTGCTCGGCTCCGCGCTCCTGCGCCGTCTGCCGCGAGACGTACACCGCAGGCGTCTGAATCGCGTTGCGGGCATCGCGCCCGGACTCGCCAACGGACTCATCACGGCGGCCATCACCGCCGCGCTGCTGTTGGCCGCGCCGCTCCCCGACGGGATGCAGGAGCGCGCACGCGAGAGCGCGCTGGCAAACCGCCTCGCCGCCTCCACAGAGCAATTGGAGAGCGCGCTCGCGCCCGTCTTCAACGACGCCATCGCGCAGACGCTCAACCGCCTAACGGTCAAGCCGGAATCGAACGAGAGCGTCGAACTGCCTTTCAAAGTGGCCGACACGAAACCGCGACCGGAACTTGAGGCGCAGATGCTCGAACTCGTCAACCGCGAACGCGCCGCCGCCGGACTCGCGCCCCTCGCGGCCGACGAAGAACTGCGCGAAGTGGCGCGTCGTCATTCGTCGGACATGTTCGCGCGCGGCTACTTCTCGCACGTCACGCCCGAAGGCCGCGACCCCTTTGCGCGCATCCGCGAAGGCGGCGTGCAGTTTCGCACGGCGGGCGAAAACCTCGCGCTCGCGCCCACGCTCTCCATCGCCCACACGGGTTTGATGAACTCGCCCGGCCACCGCGCCAACATCCTGCGCCCGCAGTTCGGCCGCGTCGGCATCGGCATCATGGACGGCGGGCGGCGCGGCTTGATGGTCACGCAGAACTTTCGCAACTGAATCAATAGCAGTAAAT
Source organism: Pyrinomonadaceae bacterium (assembly GCA_035940695.1). Taxonomy (GTDB): domain Bacteria; phylum Acidobacteriota; class Blastocatellia; order Pyrinomonadales; family Pyrinomonadaceae; genus JAIVJZ01. The sequence goes on from DASZEQ010000015.1 coordinate 104,869, forward strand.
CGTGAATCGTGAATCGTAAATAGAGAAAACCGGATTTCCTTCTATTTACGATTTACGATTCACGATTTACTTGTCCTCCATCCTACACTCGCTGCGATTCGGGTATCAAAGACTTGTGGATGTGGATGGCGGCCATCGCGCCTTCGGCGGCGGCGACGACGGCGAGTTGCGATTTCGGCGTGAGGTCACCCGCCGCGTAGACGCCCGCGACGCTCGTCTGCTGGTCTGCGTCCACCCACACCAGCCCGCAATCTTCGTCGATGCGGCAGCCGAGCATCTCGTGCAGATTTGAAGCGGTCTCCGTGCCGAGGTTGAAGAAGAGCGCGTCGCACGCGAGCGAGTCGCCGTCTTCAAAGCGCACGAGTTCAAGTTGATTCGTCTCGGCGTCGCCTTCGAGCTTGGCGATGATCTGGTTGGTGACGGGGATGTTGAATTCGGCGAGCTTGGCGAGATGTTCCTCCGAGATGTCGCCGGGGTCGCCGTTGGTGATGAGCGTCAGTTGGTCAGTCCACGTCAGCATGCCGAGCGTGAAGCCCGCCGCGCTCTTGCCGCGACCGAGGACGGCGACGCGCTTGCCCGTCACCTCGAAGCCGTCGCAGTCCGGGCAGTGATGGACGGAGACGCCGTAGAACTCGCGGAAGCCGGGACAGTCCGGGGTGAGATCGCGCAAGCCCGTGGCGAGCAGCAGGCGGCGCGCGTCGAACGACTGACCGACGATTTTGCCGTCGCCCGTCGAGACGCGAAAATGTTCTTCGCCGATGCGCTCGACGCTCGTGACGCAGCCTTCGACGATCAACCCGCCGTGCGCCGCCACCTCTTCGCGGCCGCGCGCGAGCAGTTCGGTCGGCTCGATGCCGTGATGGCCGAGGAAGCCGTGGACGCCGTGCGAGTAGATGTTGCGCGGGCTGTTGTGATGAAAGGTGAGCACGCGCCTGCGATAGCGCGCGAGAAAAAGTGCGGCCGAGAGTCCCGCCGGCCCCGCGCCGATCACGATGCAGTCGTAGAGTTGTTCCGCCATGTCGTTTGCCGCGAGCGCGTTCTTCCCGCACGCGCCGCTTGCACCCCCCTGTTCGTTTCGGAGTCTAAAAAAAATGTTGTCCGGTTCGTCGCAGTCAAACACGGCGGCCGAGGCGAAGTCAACGCGCGGCCGGTCAAACTTGGGGCGGCCGGGGTGTTAAACTTGGAGACCACGGGAGAGAGTCTTAAATTTGGGAGAGAAGTTTATCAACGATGACGAAACATGGTGCGGCATGGCTCGTGTTATCGCTCGTCGCGGTTGCGCTGCTGGCGGGCGCGCTTTACGGATTCGCGCGGAAGAGGCCGGGCATGGACGCACGCGACCAGCACATTTCTGAAACTCGCCCCGCCGCCGACGCCGCCGCACCGCGCCGCCCGCTCGTGATGGCGCATCGCGGCGGCGCGGGACTGTGGCCGGAGAACACTGCGCACGCCTTTGCCGGAGCGGTCGCGCTCGGCGCGGACGTGTTGGAGATGGATTTGCACGGCACGGCCGACGGCGCGCTCGTCGTCATCCACGACGCGACCGTTGACCGGACGACGAACGGCGCGGGGCGCGCGAGCGCGCTCACGCTCGCCGAACTCAAGCGACTCGACGCCGGTTATCGTTGGACGACCGACGGCGGGCGCACGCATCCCTTCAGGGGCAAAGGCATCACCGTGCCGACCCTGCGCGAAGTCCTCGCAGAATTTCCGCGCGTGCGGCTCAACATAGACATCAAGCAAGCGCAGCCCTCGCTCGTCAAACCTTTTTGCCGGATGCTCGGCGAGAGCGGCGCGCAGGACAGAGTGACGGTCGCCTCTTTCAGTTCGCAGACGCTTGCGGAGTTCCGGCGCGAGTGTCCCGCAGTCGCTACGTCGGCCAGCACGGACGAGGTGTTCGCGCTCTTGGCCGACTTGCAGGCGGGGCGTGGACTGGCAACCGACAAAGTAGGCTTCCGCGTCGTGCAAGTGCCGGAGACGCTGGGCGGGCGCGGGTGGCTGACGGCGGAACTCGTCGCGGCGGCGCATCGCACGGGACTTGAGGTACACGTCTGGACGGTCAACGATGAAGCGGGAATGCGCCGCATGCTCGACGCGGGCGTTGACGGCATCATGACCGACTACCCGGACAAATTGATCGCGCTGCTGCGGCAGACGGCGGCGCGTTGAAGTCGAATTTCGCGACGGGCGAGAGGGAGTGAAATTGATGGAGAAAAGAACGCTGGGAAAGACGGACATGCGTGTGAGCGTGCTCGGCTTCGGCGGCTCGGAGATCGGCTACGGGCAAGCGTCCGTCGAGACGGTGGAGCGTCTGCTCGGCAGCGCGCTCGACGCCGGACTCAACGTGATCGACACGGCCGAGTGTTACGTCACGAGCGAAGAGTTGATCGGCCGCGCCGTCTCTCATCGCCGCGCCGATTATTACCTGTTCACGAAATGCGGCCACGCCGCCGGGATCGCTCTGCCCGACTGGGACGCGCGCCTCTTGGAGCAGAGCATCGAACGCAGTCTCCGCCGCTTGCAAACGGATCACCTTGACCTGTTGCAGTTGCACAGTTGCTCGGAGGAAGTGTTGCGGCAGGGCGACGTGATCGAAGTTTTGCGCCGTGCGCGCGAGGCCGGGCGGACGCGCTACATCGGCTACAGCGGCGACGGCCGCGCCGCGCTCTACGCCATCGAGTGCGGCGCGTTCGACACGCTGCAAACCTCCGTCAACATCGCGGATCAAGAGTCGCTCGAACTCACCTTGCCCGCGGCGCGCGAGCGCGGCCTCGGCGTCATCGCCAAACGCCCCATCGCCAACGCCGTCTGGAAAAACAAAACGCGGCCGGACGACGTCTACGTCCAACCTTACTGGGATCGACTGCAAAAACTCGACTACGAATTTTTACGCGGCCGTATGGCCGAGGCGGTCGCGACGGCCTTGCGTTTCACCTTGAGCGTGCCCGGCGTGCACACGGCCATCGTCGGCACGGAGAAGCCCGAACGCTGGCGGCAGAACGCCGAGTCGCTCGGTGCGGGCGCGCTCGACGCGGCCGGGTTCGCGGCGATTCGCGCGCGTTGGACGGAGCGCGCGGGGGCGGATTGGGCGGGCGAAGTTTAAACCGCACGGCGGGTTGTGCAGTCGCGCGCATTTCGGTGTAGTCTGTCGTTTAGATCGTCAAATCATCCTGTCGGAGATGTTAATGCAAGAGCCAGCCGTGAGCGGGGACGCGCCGCTCGAACAGCAAGGGCGCGCGCCTCGTTGGGGAAAGGTGATCGACCAGACGCGTTGCATCGGTTGCCACGCGTGTACGACTGCCTGCAAGTCCGAGAACCTCGTCCCGCTCTCCGTGACGCGCACTTACGTCAAACACGTTGACGTGGGCGAATACCCGCAGACGCGGCGCGCGCATCAGGTGACGCGCTGCAACCAGTGTACGCACGCGCCCTGCACGACGGCCTGCCCGACGGCGGCGATGTTCAAACGCCCGGACGGCATCGTCGATTTCGACAAGTCGATCTGCATCGGCTGCAAGGCGTGCATGGCCGCCTGCCCCTACGACGCCATCTTCATCAACCCCGAAGACCACTCGGCCGAGAAATGCAACTTCTGCGCGCACCGCATCGACGTAGGACTCGAACCCGCGTGCGTCGTCGTCTGCCCGGTCGAAGCGATCCTCGTCGGCGACATGCACGACCCCGATTCCAAAGTCGCGCGCATCGTCAACCGCGACCCCGTCAACGTGCGACGGCCGGAGAAGGAGACGCAGCCGAAATTATTCTACAAGGGCGCGCATCAGGCGACGCTCGACCCGCTCGCCGCGCGCCGCCCCGACGGCGAACTCTTCATGTGGAGCGAACAGCGCACGGGCACGGACTTTGTCGTCTCCGGCCATCCCGATTACAACAACACGTCGGCCGCCGCGCTGCTCTCCTACGACGTGGCGCACACGATCCCTTGGGACTGGCGCGTCAGCCTCTACACTTGGACGAAGGGCATCGCGGCGGGCGCGTATCTCGTCGCCGCGCTGCTCGTCCTGCTGGGGTTCATTCGCTCCGCCGAAACTTTCTCCGGCACGTTATCCGGTAGCCAGACGGGCTTCTCCTCCTCGCCGCTCTGGGTGTGGGTCGCGCCCGTCGTCTCCGGCGCGTTCCTCGCCTTGACGGGTGCGTTGTTGATTTGGGACTTGGAACACCCCGCGCGCTTCTATCTGATCTTCACGCGCCCGCAATGGCGCAGTTGGCTCGTGCGCGGCGCGTTCATCATCGCGGGCTACTCGCTCGTCCTCGCGCTCCACTTTGCGGCGGCCTTTTTCGACAACACGACGATCCCGCGCCTCTTGATGATCGCGGGGCTGCCGCTCGCGGCGTTGACGGCCATCTACACGGCCTATCTCTTCGCGCAGGCAAAAGCGCGCGACATGTGGCAGAACCCTCTGTTGCCGCCGCACCTGTTCGTCCAATCGCTGCTCGCGGGCGCGTGCGCGCTCTTGCCCTTCGCCGCGTGGCTTGATCCATACGCCGTCCGGCCGCTGCTGTGGTCGCTCGGCGCGCTCAGCCTGATACACCTGTTGTTCATCTGGGGCGAGGTTTCAATCGTCCACCCGACGGCGCACGCGCACCTCGCGATCCGCGAGATGACGCGCGGACGCTACCGTGCATACTTTCGCGCTGGCATTGCGCTGACGCTCGTCGGCGTCTTCGCCCCGTGGCTCGGCCTCGCCGCCGTGCCGCTCGCGCTTGCCGGACTGCTGCTCTTCGAGCACGCCTACGTGCAGGCGGGTCAGTCCGTCCCGCTGGCCTGATCGAAGCTTTGGAACTTTGACCCGACGCTCTTTGCGCGACGACGGCAACAACGCGCACGGCTTCGGTCACACGCTCGAACGGAGAAGATTTATGGCGACGACAAAACGTTTCCGCGTGCCGCTCGAAAAACACGAAACGAGCGCGGCCACCATCATCAACATCCCCTTCGACGTGCCCGCCACTTTCGGCACACGGGCGCGCGTACCCGTCCGCGGCACGATCAACAACTTCCCCTACCGCAGTTCCATCGTCCCGATGGGCGGCAAATTCATCCTCGTCGTCAACAAAGAACTCCGCGCGGGCGCAAACGCCGCAGGCGGCGACATCGTCAGCGTCACCATGGAACGCGACGAAGAGCCGCGCATCATCACGCCGCCCGCCGACCTCGCACGCGCACTCCGCGCCAACAAGGCCGCGCAGGCCGCTTGGGACAAACTCAGCTACACGCACAAAAAGGAGCACGCACGCGCCATCGAAGAAGCCAAACGCCCCGAAACGCGCGCACGCCGAATCGAGAAGGCAGTTGCCGCCCTCGCTGCCGCTAAAAAGCCCTAAGAGGATGTTTTTGATTCATTGCTAATGCACACGAGGAACTTCGGATGAACCTTTACTACCATCACGTCGGCAAAACAGGTGCTAACGAAGACTTCAAGAAGACGGTTTTTAGCCGGGTGGCTATTTCTGTCGTGAAGGATAATGTCGCAGATAGCAATCCGCACAAACAGGAGATGCTCAAACAATTGAAAGCCAATTTTCCTTCTGGAACTTTCAACTGTTGGGGTGCGCCTGTGGGCGCAAAAGATTACATGAATACTCTTGAAATCGGAGATGCTGTCCTGCTAGTCGAATCTGCCGGTAAAGATGGACGTGTACCTGCATTGTGTCAGGTTGTAGGTTTTTGGAGAGACGAGTTTAGAGATTTATCGCAGGCTCTCTGGGGTGCTGATAAGTTCCCCTATATTTTCTTTTTTGAGACGGAGAGATTGAATCTCACGTGGCAAGAGATGCTACAGCATGTTGGCTACGGCTCTAAATATAATCCTCGGGGCAATTTCCTTCGCGTGGCGGACTCCAAATTAGATACATTCGGCGGCGCGGAAAGGTACATTGAATATTTACGCGCTAACTTTGCGGAATCTGATGATCAACTCAGCTCACTTTCCGTTGATGAAGTCCAAAAAGAAGTAGGGAAAACCAATACCGCCTATGTTAGCAAGGTTAAGAAAGAACAATCCTTAATCAAGCAAAAGTCACTCGACAATACGCCTAGACTCAGGGAAGGCGCAGTTAAGCAGGTGAAGAAGGTGGTAGAGCGTCCTCGTAGTGCTGCGTTCAGAATATCAGTCAAGAAACTCTATCAGTACAAGTGCACGATTTGTGGCTTTGGCTTACTCGCACCGGATGGTCAATCCGCTGTAGATAGCGCACACATATATCCCAAGGAGCTGGATGGAAGTGATGATTTTAGAAATGGAATTTGTTTGTGTCGCTTGCATCATTGGGCGTTTGATTCAGGCTGGATGTCCATAGCTGATGACTACATCGTTTTGGTTCGGGATGATTTGCCTACAGCGAAAGAATACGACTTCATTCGAAATTATGCAGGTCAGGAAATACATTTACCCCAACAGGTAGAATTCGCGCCACATTCAGTATTCTTACGTGCGCACCGCAAGCTAAAGGGATTTGAACCTTAAATGTGCATATTACATTTGACAAGAAAATTTCCTAGTTGCAACTCTAATCAATATAAGTAGCTAACAGTAAACACAACCATGAAGCCAAGTGAATTGAACAAGCGCGTGAGCGCGGCGCGCAAAGCGACGGAGGCGCGCGGGGAGACGTTTTATCCGGGGCCGAGCCGGATTCATCTGGCGGCGTTCCCGCCGAAGGAGCGTTGGGACGATTGGGTGGAACTCGATTCGCGCGCGTGGCCTCGGCGTGTGGAACGTCGCTACATGCTCGTGCCGACGACATGCTTCAACTGCGAGTCGGCGTGCGGGCTGTTGGCTTACGTGGATCGGGAGAGCTTGCAGGTGCAGAAGTTCGAGGGCAACCCCGAACACCCCGGCTCGCGCGGGCGCAACTGCGCCAAAGGGCCTGCGACGCTGAACCAGATCACAGACCCAGACCGTATCCTGTATCCCTTGAAGCGCGCCGGAAAGCGCGGCGAAGGCAAGTGGGAGCGCGTCGGTTGGGACGAGGCTCTGGATGCAATCGCGGCGCGCATTCGTAAGGCTCTCGCAGAGCAGCGGCACAACGAGGTGATGTATCACGTCGGGCGACCGGGCGAGGATGGCTTTACCGAACGCATACTGGCGGCGTGGGGCGTGGACGGGCACAACTCGCACACGAACGTCTGTTCCTCTTCGAGCCGCGCCGGTTATCAATACTGGATGGGGCTGGATCGCCCGAGTCCCGACCACGCAAACGCGAAGGTTATTTTTCTCATCAGTTCGCACCTCGAAGCGGGACACTATTTCAACCCGCACGCGCAGCGCGTGATCGAGGCGAAGGCCGACGGCGCGAAACTCATCGTCTTCGACACGCGGCTCTCCAACACGGCGACGCACGCCGATTATTTCGTCTCGCCCTATCCCGGCTCCGAACCCGCCATCGTCCTCTCGATTGCGAATTACCTGATCGAGCATGAACTCTATAACGTGGAGTACGTGCGGCGCTGGTGGAACTGGGAAGAGTTTATGGCGGGCGAGTACCCGGAGCGCGTCACGAACTTCGAGAATTTTCAGACGCTCCTGAAAGAACTCTACGCGGAATACACTTTCGAGTTTGCGGCGCGCGAGTCGGGCGTTGACGCGAAAGTGATCGCGGAGATCGCGCGGGTGGTGGCGACGGCGGGGACGCGTTTTTCGAGTCATAACTGGCGTTCCGCTTCCGCCGGTAACAGCGGCGGGTGGCAGGTGACGCGCACGCTCTTTATGTTGAACGCGCTTCTCGGCGCGGTGGCGACGGAGGGCGGCGTCTTTCCGAACGCGTGGAACAAGTTTGTGCCCAAGCCGATGTACACGCCGCCGCACCCGCCGCGTTGGAACGAATTGACGTGGCCGCGCGAGTACCCGCTGGCGATGAACGAGCTTTCGTTTCTGCTGCCGCACTTCTTGAAGGAGGGGCGCGGCAAGGTGGATGTCTATTTCACGCGCGTCTATAACCCCGTGTGGACGAACCCCGACGGGTTCAGTTGGGTCGAGGTGTTGAACGACGAGAGCCTGATCAACTGCTTCGTCGCGCTCACGCCGACGTGGAACGAGACGGCCTACTTCGCAGACTACATCCTGCCGATGGGGCACGGCTCGGAGCGACACGACATCCATTCTTACGAGACGCACGACGCGCAGTGGATCGGTTTCCGCCAGCCCGTCTTGCGCGTCGCGCGCGAGCGGCTCGGCGAAAGCGTCTCGGACACGCGCGAGATCAATCCCGGCGAGGTGTGGGAGGAAAACGAGTTCTGGCTCGAACTTTCTTGGCGCATCGACCCGGACGGCAGCCTCGGCATCCGCCAGTATGTCGAATCCAAACAGAGGCCGGGCGAGCGTCTGAGCGTGGACGAGTATTACAGCTACATTTTCGAGAACAGCGTGCCGGGGCTGCCGGAGCGCGCGGCGGCCGAGAATTTGTCGCCGTTCGAGTTCATGCGCCGCTACGGTTCGTTCGAGGTGAAGAAGAAGGTCGGGGCGATCTATCAAGAGAGCGTGCCGGAGGAAGAATTGGAAGATGCGCGGACGGATCACTTCGGGCGCGTGTTTACGAAGACGCCGAAGCCGCCCACGCTGAACATCGTGCCGCTGCCGAGTCCCGACGGCGACGCGGAGGGACGCAGGCTCGTCGGCGTCAAAGTTGACGGCGCAACCTTGCGCGGCTTCCCGACGCCGAGCGGGCGGCTCGAATTTTATTCGCGCACGCTCGCAGACTGGGGCTGGCCTGAGTACATCATCCCGACTTATATCCGCAGCCACATCCATCCAGACAATCTGGCGGCCGACCAGACCGTGTTGATCTCAACTTTCCGCCTGCCCGTGCAGATTCACACGCGTTCGGCCAACGCCAAGTGGCTCGACGAGATCGCGCACACGAACCCTCTGTGGATACACACGTCCCACGCTGACGCGCTCAATGTTCGCACCGGCGACCTCGTGCGCGTCGAGACGGAGATCGGTTATTTCGTCGTGCGCGCGTGGGTGACCGAAGGGATCAAGCCGGGAATCGTCGCGTGCAGTCATCACATGGGGCGTTGGAAATTGAAGGAGCAGGGGCAGCGGCAGTTGATGGCGACCGTCTCGCTCGCGCACGAGGGCGACCGTTGGGGCATGAAGCGCGAGAGGGGCGGCGCGCCCTACGAGTCGAGCGACGCCGACACGATGCGTATCTGGTGGACGGACGTGGGCGTCCATCAAAACTTAACTTTCCCCGTCCACCCCGATCCCATTTCGGGGATGCACTGCTGGCATCAGGCCGTGCGCGTGACGAAGGCCGACGCGAGCGATGCTTACGGCGACATCTCGGTTGACACAGAGAAGGCGCACGAAGTTTATCGCAAGTGGATCGCGCGCACGCGCGGCGCGGATCAGTTTTCGCCGGACAAGACGCGCCGCCCCTACTGGCTCTTGCGCCCGCTCAAACCGGCGAAGGAGTTTTATCGCTTGCCGGACAAGTCGGAACTCGTGGGCGTCGGGTGATGGAACTGTTTCGCGCACTCGCCGTGCTGGCAGAGCCGCCCGCGCCGGAGATGGCGAGCGTTGCGGCCGCGCTCGAACTCGGCGCGCTTCCCGTCGCGAGCGAGTACACGGAAATTTTCGTCTTTCAACTCTACCCCTACGCCTCCGTCTATCTCGGCGCAGAGGGGATGCTCGGCGGCGAAGCGCGCGACCGCGTGGCGGGCTTCTGGCGCGCGCTCTCGCAGATGCCGCCCGCCGAACCCGACCATCTCTCCGTCATGCTCGCCCTCTACGCGCACCTCTCCGAACTCGAAGCGAACGCCGACGGCGACGCGCCGCGCGCGAGTTGGCGACGCGCCCGCGCCGCCTACCTCTGGGAGCACCTGCTCAGTTGGCTGCCCGCCTACCTCTCCAAGTTGCAAGAGATCGCGCCGCCGTTTTACCGCCGTTGGGGCGAGACGCTGCGAGACGCGCTGCGCGAGGAAGCGCGCGCGACCGGCGCGCCGCCGCAACTTCCCCTGCACCTGCGCGAAGCGGCCGGGCTGGTCGACCCGCGCGCGGGCGAGACGGCGGAATTTTTGCAGACGCTTCTCAGTCCGGCGCGCAGCGGGATGATCCTCGTACGGTCTGATTTGAGCCGCGCCGCGCGCACGCTCTCGCTCGGCCTGCGCGCGGGCGAGCGCAAGTACGTGCTCGAATCTCTCTTCGCGCAGGACGCGCGCGGCGTGCTCGGCTGGCTCGCGCGCGAAGCCCGCGTTTGGAGCGAACGCCACCGGCTCGAACCCGCGCCGCTCGCCGTCTGCGCCCGCGCGTGGGAGGCGAAGGCCGACGCCTCGGCGCAACTGCTGGAAGAACTCAAGGCCGCGACTGCCGACGCGGAAGCCGAAACGACTCCCGAAACGACTTCTGACTAACGCGCGCCCCCTGCCGCCCGCCGCCGTCGTCCGCGCCTCACTTAACCCGGACGCCTTTCGTCCCCTCGAAAAATATTTGTAACTTTTCCCGCCCTCGCCTGTTTTAGTGGGCGTACAGTGTTGATATGGCGAGCGAAGAAGACGAGTTTGCGATCATGTTCCACGAGTTCTACCCAAGCCTGTGCCGTTTTTTAGAGTGCCTGCTGGGGGGGCGCGGCGCGACCGGCATCGCGCAGGAGATCGCGCAAGACAGCTTTTTGCAGTTGCACCATAAAGGTCTGCGTAGTTTGCCGGAAGGCGAGGCGCGCTTCTGGCTCTATCGCGTGGCGCGCAATTTCGCGCTCAACGAGTTGAACAAAAGGAGCACGCGCCAGCGACTCTTCGGCCGTGTGGTTGATGTATTCCGCGTCCACGTGCCGACGCCGGAAGAGGAATTCGAGATGGCCGAGCGCAAAGGTCTGGTGGCCGACATGCTCAAGACGCTCCCCGAACAACAACGCGCCGCCCTGCTCCTGCGCGAGCAGGAAGAGTTGAGCTACGGCGAGATCGCGCGGGTGCTCGGCATCTCAGAGAGCAAAGTCAAAGTTGATCTCTTCCGCGCGCGCACGGCCTTGCGCGAGCGTTGGGGCAAACGGCAGCACGCGCTGGCGCACGAGAAAGCCGCCGGGTGAAGCGTCGGACGGGAAAGTCTCCAAGGGTTAATAACTATGAAATGCGTCTGGACACAAAAAGTCTCGCTCTTGATCGACGGCGAATTGCCGTCGGCGGAAGCGCGCGAGACGGAGAGACATCTCGACCTCTGCGCCGACTGCCAAGCGGCGCGCGCGGACTTTCTCATGCTGCGTCGACAACTCACCGAATACCCCCTCGCGCTCGACGCCTTCGCACGGCAACGCGCGCTCAAACGCATACTCGCGGCGGACAGGAACGCGACCACGCTCGAACATGCGTCGGCCACGCCGCCGACACCTCGACGCCGCGAAACTTTCGCGGGTGTGTTCGGCATGCCGCAACTCGGCCGCGCCGGGTTGGTCGCATTGCTGTTGCTTCTGGTCGGCATCTCCGTCGGCGTCGTTTCTCTGATAAATTCGCGCCGCACCGCGCCCTCCGAAGTCGCGTCGCACACGCCGACGCCCGCGCCCGCCGTCAACGGCAACCCCGATTCGCCTGCTGGTGCGACCGCAAACACGCCGACGCCCGCGCCGCACGACTTGACGGCGAGCGCGAGCAAATTGGACGGCGGCGACGACAAGGCCGCCGGGGATAATCAAAAGCAGGCGGGCGGAGAATCTCCGGCGAAATCTTTGCCGGAATCTTTGCATGTCGCGCGCGTGCGCGCACAGGGCTTCGCCAACGTGCGGCGCGTCGAGCGGGCGGGCGGCAGAGTTCCGAAGTCAACGCCGACGCCTGCGAATTTCAAACAGCCGCAACCGGAAGCGGGCGTCGCGGAGTCCGCGAGAAATGATGTCGCGGCCGTCGAGAGCGGCATTGATGCAAAAGACGCGGGCGATAACGACGCGGCGCGGCGGCGCGCGGCGGAAGAAGCGGGAGACGCGGGCGCGGCTGGGGGATCGAAGACCGCGCGCCACGTCGAACAGGCGCAGTTGCTTTTGCGTTCATTCCGCAACGCCCGTCCGGACGAGGCGGGAAGCCGCGCCTCGTCCGACCTCGCCTACGAAAAACAGCGTTCCAAAAAATTGCTCTACCAGAACATCGTGCTCCGGCGCGAGGCGGCCAGTCGCGGCAACCTGCCCGTCGAATCTCTGCTCGACAGTCTTGAGCCGATCCTGATCGACATCGCCAACTTGCCCGACCGTCCCGCGCCCGCAGACGTGAGAGAGATCAACGAGCGCATGCGCCGCAAAAACCTCGTCGCCATGCTTCAAATCAGCGCGGTCGAATCCGCCTCCGCGCGATCTTATTAACCAAAGGAATCAAAGTTACAGACATGTCACACGCACCCTACAAACACGCGCGCCGCTTGCGCATCTTGCTGTCGAGGCGCGCGAGCAGCTTCGCCCTGCTATCAGCGTTCGCCGCCGTCTTAGTCTGCGCCTCCGGCGCGTGGCTCGTGCGCGGCGCGGCGGTCGCACGCGGCGCGAATCAAGACCTCGCCAAGCTCAACCGCTTCGTGCAGACGGGCAACACGCCCGCCATGAAAATGTTTCGCGCGGGGCGCGACATGATCGAGAACGAGGAATGGGCGAAGGCCGCCGAGGCGTTCCGCCGTTTCATCGAAACCTACCCGCGCGACAACGACGTGGACGCCGCGCTCTACTGGTACGCCTATGCTCTCAAGCGTCAGGGCAACACGAAAGAGGCGGCCAAAGCTCTCAAGCGTCTGATCAAAGAGCACGAGCGTTCGGGCTGGCGCGAAGAGGCCGACGCGATGCTCACCGAACTCGCGCCCGCGCTCGGCCAGCCCAAGATCATCGACGACGCGCTCGACACAGAGAACGAGGAACTCAAGATCATCGCCTTGCAGAGTCTCTTTGAATCGAACCCGGAACGCGCGCTCGCCTTCGTCACCGATTGGTTGAAGCCCAACTCGACGGCGAGCCGCCGCATGAAGGAGTCGGCCGTCTCGCTGCTCGGCGCGCACGGCGGTAAACAGGCCGTCCCCATCCTGCTCGACATCGCGCGCAACCAGCCCGACGCGAAACTCCGGCAGACGGCCATCCACCGTCTCGGCGAAGCGGGCGGCGAGACCGTCATGGACGAACTCATGCGTATCTATTCGGCCGACCCCGATGCGAACATCAAGCGGCAGGTGCTCCACGCCCTCGCCGAAATGGACGGCGCGCGCGCCGCCGCCAAGCTCCTTGAGATCGCGCAGAATGCCGGTGAAGATATCGAACTACGCAAGACCGCCATCGCACGTCTCGGCGAGCGCGACGGCGCGTTCGACAACCTCGCGCGCATCTACGATGCCGACCGCTCGCTGGAAATTCGCAAGCGTCTGATGAACGCCTTCGCGGAGTCGGACGACCCGCGCGCCGTCTCGAAGCTTCTCGAAGTGGCGCGCGCAGGCGACAACCCGGAGTTGCGCAAGTTCGCGCTCCGCCGTCTCGGCGAGAAGAACAGCGACGCCGTGCTCGACGACTTGATGCGTATCTACCAGACGGAGCGCGACGCCGATGTGAAGCGCACAATCCTCCACGCCTTCTCCGACATGAACAGCCCGCGCGCCAAAGCCAAACTCTACGAGATCGCGCGCAACCCTGCGGAGAACGCCGACCTGCGCCGCACCGTCATCAACCGCATCGGCGAACACCACAACGACGCGCAGACCGTCGAACTGCTGATCTCGCTCTACGACGCGGAACAGAACCTCGACATCAAACGCGCCCTGCTCAACGCGCTCGGCGAATCGGATCAGAAAGCCGCCTTACGCAAACTGATGCAGGTCGCGCGCTCTGACGCCTCGCTCGATTTGCGCCGCCACGCCATCCGGCAAATCGGCGAGAGCAAAGACCCGGACGCGTTGCGCTTCCTCGAAGAGATTCTGAAACCGTAGAGAGCGAGGTCGAAGGCGGGGGATGAAAACGCCGCTCCCGCCCGCAACTAAAGCTGAAACTAATTTGCCGTTACCCCCGTCCCTCATTTGAAAGGAATTCATCATGCGTAGATCATTCTCATTCGTCTCCCTGTTGATCGGTCTGGCCTTGTTCGGCAGTTCGGCCTGCGCTCACCCCGGCAACGCGGCGGCGGTAGCGGCCACAAACGGCGCGGCGGCGGAAACGCCCGCCGCTGCCGCTCCCGTCGCCGCGCAAAGTTCGAGCTTCATCCCGGTTGAAGGTGCGGACTTGCGTGCGAAACTCGATGCGGCGAGCGCGCGCGCTCGTTCGGCGCGCACGCCTTACTGGTCGGCCTACTCGTTCGACGTGCGCCCCGGTGTGGCTGTCGATCCGAACGGCGGCGAGTTCCACGGTTCGATGAATACGATTGGCGGCACGACCGTCTTCGTCGGCACTTCCAACGGCATGACGGTCGAGACGCGCAACCTCGCGGTCTTTCTCCTGCGCGAAGCGGGCAGTGCCGCCATCACGCGTCTGGAAATTTACAACCTCGACCGCAAACGCGAATACAGCGGCTATCCCGTCTATTGGTTGGGGCGCGCGGCCAACGAGGAGAGCTTGAATTTCCTGCGCGGCATCGCCGAGTCCACGCCCGCGCCTGCCTCGCTCACGGGCGCAGGTCTGCTCAATCAGCACGCCACGCTCGCCATCAGTTTGCACGACGACACGCGCGTCGTCGGGATGCTCAAGAGTTTCGTCAAGAATTCGAGCAACCAGAAAGTGCGCTCGACGGCCGTCCACTGGATCGGCCAGATCGGCGGCGAGACGCAGTTCTTGGCCGACATCGTACGTAGCGAAAGCGAGAAAGACGACTTGCGCCGGCAGGCCGCGCACGCCATCGGCGAGAGCCGCGACCGCGCCGCGCTCTCGACGCTCCAAAGTCTCTACGAGGGCTTGTCGCAGTCCACGCGGCACGAAGTCAAACGCGGCATCATTCATGCCGTCTCGGACAACGAGAACCGCGAGGGCGCAGCCGCGTTCCTGCTGAAAGTGGCAAAGACCGATGCGGACAAGGAATCGCGCCGCACGGCCGTCCACGCGCTCGGCGACCACGGGCGCGATGCGGTGATCGACGACCTGATGAGCATCTTCGCGAGCGATCAAACCGAGGACGTGCGCCGCGCCGTGCTCCACGCCCTCAAGGAGATCGGGACGCCGCGCGCGCGGGGGAAAATTCTGGAGATCGCGCGCACGGGCAACAACCCGGACATGCGCCGCCACGCCATCCACATGCTCGCCGACATCGAAGGCGAAGTGATGCTCGGCGAGTTGCTCAAACTTTACGACACGGAACAGAGCAACGACGTGCGGCGTCAACTTCTCCAAGCCTTCTCCGAGATGAAGAGCACGCAAGCCGAAGACAAACTCTTTGAGGTGGCGCGCGGCGGCGCGGACACGAACGCCGACTTGCGCCGCCACGCCATCCACATGATCGGCGAGCGCGCCGGAAAGCGCAGCCTCGATCTGTTGCGCGAGACGGTTGAGAGTTCGAGCGCGGACACGCAGGTGCAGATGCAGGCCGTCCACGCCATCAGCGAACGCCCGGCGGAAGAGAGCGTGCCGTTGCTCATCAAGGTCGCGCGCACGCATCCCAACCAGCAGGTGCGCCGCCGCGCCATCCACGTTCTCGGCGAATCGGGCGATCC
This sequence comes from Pyrinomonadaceae bacterium, assembly GCA_035940695.1. Taxonomy (GTDB): domain Bacteria; phylum Acidobacteriota; class Blastocatellia; order Pyrinomonadales; family Pyrinomonadaceae; genus JAIVJZ01. The sequence continues at coordinate 120,468 of DASZEQ010000015.1, forward strand.
GCGTGCACTCGAATTTTTCCGCGAAGTGCTCAAGAGCGAAAAGGAGTAAAACGGGATGAAGTCGCAGAAAACTCTCGCCGCCGCCATCATAGCGTTGTTGGCCGTGTCCGCGCTGCTCGTCGTTGCCGCCGCCACCGCGCCCGTCGCAAGCGGGCAGAAGTTGAAGAACAAGAAGAAAGATAAACGCTTCGAGCCGGTCGTCAAACAGCGCGTCGAAGAATACGCGGGTCGCTACGTCGGCATCATGCCCGACTATTATCTAGAGGTCGCGGCGACTACCGACGGCAAACTCTCCATCACGAGTCAGGAGGGCGGACGCCGCGCGACGCTGCGCGACATACATCTGGCGGGCGCGCGACTGTCGGCCACGCGCGTCTATTCTGACGGCACGACGAAAGAGTTTGCGGCCACGTTCGCCAACCGGATTATGAACGGCGAAAGCTCTTTCGGCATCATTTTGGAAAACGTCGAAGTCCAGTTTGAGGACATGACCTTCACAAACCTCTTCTATCGCCTCGACACGAACTGAGGATGACGACGGGAGATGAAGAAAGGCATTCAACACAGCGGATTCGGAGAGCACGGAGAAGCACAGCGAAAGGCCATCTTGAAACTTGAGATTTCAGATTTGAAATTTGAGATTTCAGATTTGAAATTGACTGGTGCTTGAAACTTGAAGTTTCAGATTTGCAATTGACTGGTGCTTGAGATTTCAGATTTGAAAGTCGGAATCGTCTGTCGGCTTCCGTTGTGCCCGCTTCGGTGTCTGCTGTGTTGAATGCGTCGCTTGAGATTCAATCGCGAAACTAAATAGAACACGCGGTCTGTCGGCAAACGCTTCCGGCAGATGCGGGAGAAGTGCGCGCGAAAAACGCCTGACGCTTTTCCGGCGTGACGGAGATTCAACATGAAACGAAAAACAATAGCCTTCATCCTCATCGCCCTTTTCGCGCCCGCCGCCGCGTTGTCGTCGTCGCCGGAGGCACGCGCGGCGCAGGAAGCGTCAATAGTTGCCGTCTCGCCGACGCCGCCCGCGCCGAATGCGTCGGTCTCGAAGGCGGCGAATGTCAAAGCGTCGAGCGTCACGCCGCTTGCGCCCGCCGCGCCGAAGACTACGAGCGGCGTGCCGCTCGCGCCGGAGAAGGCTGCGCCCGTGCGTGTCGCGCGCTTCGACGCCGCGCCCGTGATTGACGGCAAGTTGGACGAAGAGGTGTGGAAGCGCGCGAGCGTCCTCAAAGACTTCTACCAGATTCAACCGGGCGACAACATCGCGCCCTCGAAAGCGACCGAGGCGTGGCTCGGCTACGACGCGAAGTTTCTCTATTTCGCCGTGCGCGCTTACGACGAGCCGGACAAGGTGCGCGCCACCGTCGCGCGGCGCGACGACGTGTTCGGCGAAGACAACGTGCGTATCTTCCTCGACACCTTCAACGACCAGCGCAAGGCTTACGTGCTCGGCTTCAACCCGCTCGGCGTGCAGCAGGACGGGGTGATGACCGAAGGGCAGGGGACGGATTTCAGCGTCGACATCGTGATGGAATCGAAGGGCGTGCTGACGGCCGACGGCTGGACGCTCGAAGTGGCGATCCCCTTCAAGTCTCTGCGCTACGAAGCGGGCAAGGACAAACTCTGGGGCTTTCACCTGTGGCGCAACATCGACCGCTTCAACGACGAGCTTGATTCGTGGATGCCGATCTCGCGCGACAAATCGGGCACGCTCAATCAGGCCGGGCATCTCACCGGACTCGAAGGCGTCTCCACCGAACACTCACTCGAACTGATTCCGAGTCTGACCGTCTCCGAGACGGGCAGGCGCGTGCGCACCATCCGGCCGAGCGTGCTCGCGCGCAACCCCGCGCTGCTCGACTTTGGCCGCTTCGTCAACCACCCCATCGAACTCGACCCCGGCCTCAGCGCGAAGTTCGGCATCACGCCGACCGTCACGCTCGACTTCGCTTTGAACCCCGACTTCGCGCAGGTCGAAGCCGACGCAACCGTCGTGACGGCTAACCAACGCTTTCCGATCTTCTTCGAGGAGAAGCGGCCGTTCTTTCTCGAAGGCATCGAAATCTTTCGCACGCAGATCGCCGCCGTCCACACGCGCGCCATCGTCGATCCGGACATGGCCGTCAAACTCACGGGCAAGCGCGGCCGCAACACCTTCGGCCTGCTCGTCGCCTCGGACAACGCGCCCGGCAACTTCAGCGAAGAGGAACGCGAAAACAAGCTGGACGAGTTGCAAGCCCTGCGCGCGCCCCGCGAAGCGGGCGAGAGCGAGGCGGCTTACGCCGGGCGTCTGGAAGAGGCGCGGCTCGGCGAGTTTCAGTTCAACCGCGTGCTGGATAAGAACGCCACGGTCGCGGTGCTGCGTTTGAAGCGCGACGTCGGACGCGAAAACTCAATCGGCCTGCTCGCCACGAGTTACAACTTCGTCGAGCGACACAACCAACTCGGCGGCCTCGACGGTCGCTTTCGTCTCAACAAGCAGACCGTCTTCGACGTGCAGGTGCTCGGCACACACTCGCGCCGCTTCTTCTACGATCCAGACCTCGACCAGTCCGTCTACCGCAACGGCCGGGGCTTCGCCTACGCCTACAACCTAGACAAGAGCGGGCGGCGTTTCAGCGTCAACGTCAACGGCGTCGGGCGCACGCGCGACTACCGCGCCGACGTGGGCTTCACGCGCCGCACCAACACCAACAACCACAACCTCAATTTGAGTTACAACACCGAGCCGAAGCCGAAGGCGCGCATCGTCTCCGTCAGCCTCTACAATTATCTCGGCGGCAATCACGACTGGGCGGGCAACCTGCAAAACTGGAACGACGAGTTTCAGTTCGGCCTAAACTTTCAACGACAGACCTTTTTCCGCGTCGGTTACAACGGCGGCTATGAGCGCGTCTTCGAGTCGGAGTTCGGCGCGAACCGCACCGCCACGCGCGCGGGCGCATTCGCGGGCGACAACTCCGAGCGCGCGTCGATGCTCAAAAACGTGTTCGCCTACGGCGGCTCGACCGTCAATAAAAAACTCTCCTTCTTCAACTTCTTCGGCTATCGCTGGGGGCAACTCGATTTCGATTTCGGCAACGGCCAAAAATTCCCGCGCGTCAGCCCCGCCGCGCTCGCCTTAGGCCAAGACGCGCCCCTCGACCCCGGCGCGGCCAACCTCCTGCAATACAGCCTCGACGTGACCTACAAGCCGACGAACGCGCTCAACAGTTCGCTCTCTTTCACAAAGAACCGCATGACGCGCCGCGACACCGGCCTCGTCGCCTTCGACACGAACATCGTCACGCTGCGCACGACCTACCAGTTCACGCGCTTCACAGCCTTGCGCGCGCGCATTGATTACGACACGCTCGCCTCGAACGCACGCGGCCAGTTTCTTCTCGGCTGGACGCCGAATCCGGGGACGGCCTTCTACGCAGGCTACAACGACGACCTCAACCGCGACGGCTTCAACCGCTTCACAGGCCAACTCGAACCCGGCTTCCGGCGCAACGGCCGCACCTTCTTCGTCAAAATGTCCTACCTCTTCCGGCGCAGTTTTTAACGCGCGCCGGAGATCGAATTTGGAGGGGCGCGAAGGCTCGAAAGCCACGCCCGCGTGTTATGCAGGCGCGCGGGCGTGACTGTAGCCTTCGCGCCCCTCCAAACCGGCGTTTATCCCCGCAATTTCCCATTTCCCGCCTCACGCCTTACTTTTATCCCGCGCGTCTGAAACTTTTCCCGCCGGATCGGCACTAACATATTGGAAGACGGAACGACACGGCTCGTTATGGAAACACTGAGCGGGACATTGACGGTCGAACAGGCAGGGACGGTCGAACAGCCGGGCGCACGCGCGAAGCCTTTGATGAATAGTCCTGAGCAACTCGTCGTTGCGGCGCGCCGCGGCGATCAAGAAGCCTTCCGGCTCATCTTCGACAGGTGGGCGCGCCCCGTCGTCTCTTTCGTCTACGACATGGTCGGCGACCGCGCGCTCGCAGAGGATTTGACGCAGGAAACTTTCGTCCGCGCCTACAAGTATCTGGACGCGCTGCGCGACGAGTCGAAGTTTTCGACGTGGCTGTTCAGCATCGCCAAGAACGTCGCGCGCGAACATTTGCGCTCGGCGCACAGCCGGAGCAAGAAGGTCGATCTCGATGACGAGACGGTGCTGGAGTTGCTCGACGAGCGGCCGACGCCCGCCGTCGCGCTGCTCGACAAAGAGTTGAACGGCGTCATGCGCCACGCGCTCGGCGCGCTCGACGAGGATAAGCGTCTGGTCTTCACGTTGAAAATTTTCCAGCAGCGCAGTTACGAGGAGATCGCCGAGATCACTGGTTTTTCCGTGCCCAAAGTGAAGACCGATCTGCACCGCGCGAGGACGGAGATGCGCCGCCGCATGAGTCCGTATCTGGGGGTGAAGCAATGAAGTGTGAGGAATGCACCGCAAACACGCTCGAAGAATTTTTGGACGGCGAACTCGACGCGCGCCGCGCCGCCGAACTCGGCGCGCATCTCGCCGCCTGTCGCGCCTGCGCCGCCGCGTATGAACGGCTGCTCGACGAGCAGGCGACCTACGCGAGCTACGAGCGCAACTTGGATGTGACGCCGCAAGCGTTGTGGGCGGGCGTCGCGGCGCGCATCACGGCCGAGGAATCGCGCGAAAAGCCTGCGGCCAAAGCGAGCTTGTTCGAGAGTGTCCGCGCGTGGCTTGCGCCCGCATTCGTCGCCCCGCGCTTCAGCCCCGCGTTGACGGCGGCCATGATGCTTCTCGCCATCGGCGCGACGGCGCTGGTGATGCGCTATATGAACTCGCAGCCCGTCGGGTCGCGCGAACTCGCCGCCGCGCCGTCGAAGGTCACGGCGACGCCTTCGAGCATCGTGCAACAGCCGACGCCGGAAGCGACTCCGGCCTCCTCCCCGGCCGCGACGCAAAACGGCGGGTCGTCCGGCGGCGCAGACGTTCAACCGAACGAACGCGAAAAAAACCGGAAGCTCGAATTCGCGCGCAAGCGAGACGCGGAGCGCAAATTGGTCGTGCCGTCGAACGACCCGGCGCAAATTTTAGTCGCCAACCAAAACAACGAGATTCTCAAGCGGCAACGCGCCACCGAGCGACTCGTCCGCGAAGCGGAAGCGAAATATCTCGCGGCGATCAAGATGCTGTCCGAAGACGTGAACCGCAAGCGCACGCGGCTCGACCCGCAAGTCGCCGCGCGCTTCGACGAAACGCTCGCCACCATCGACCGCTCCATCGCAGAGACGCGCCGCACCGTGCTCCGGCAGCGCAACGATCCGGTCGCCGTCCAGTACATGCTCTCGGCCTACGCCAAGAAGGTCGAAGTGATGCGCGAGATGGCCGCGCTCGACTAACGAAAGTTGAAATTACCGCAAGCGAAACTTGAACCTCTTTTTGACCGGAAGTAGTTATGAACAAGAAAACTCTGACAGCTTTAATCGTCGCCGTCGCCATGATTCACGGCACGGCGTTGCAGGCGAACATGCACGCGCGGGCGCAGGAGGCGTCTTCCGCGTCTCCCGCGCCGGCGGGCGGCTCGGTCTCGATCAACAATCAGGCGGGGCGCGTGCAGATCAAACTCGAACGCGGCAGCCGCGTCGCCATCAACAACCGCTTCGGGCGCATCACGGTGACGGGTTGGGACGGCGACACGGTCGAGGCCACGGCGACGAGCGAGCGCGGCGCGGAGGCCGTGCAGGTCGAGATGACGGCCGACCCGGCAGCGGCGCGCAGCGTGCTCACGCTCACAGTGCCCGGCCGACCCGGCCAACGCGCGCCCTTTCCCTTCGTCTATGCGAACCCCACCATAGAACTCGCGCCGTTCATTTACAGACCGAACATCAATCCGCCGAGCAACCCTCCTGCGCCCGCGCCCGCACCGCGCGTCTACCCGACCCCGTCGCCGCAGGGCAGCGTCACGCCGCCCGCCGCGAAGGCCAAACCCGCAAAGCCCGTCAAGGCCAAGCCGCCGCGCAGCGACAACAATAACGACAACGACAATAACGATGACGATAACAACGACGACAATGACGACAACAACAGCAGCAGCAACGTCATCATCATCCCCATGCCCGACATCGCAGACGCTCCGGGGGCGGCCATCGCAAGTCCCGCGTCGCCGCAGCGATCTTCGACGGCGGCGAGAGCCGCAACCGCGGCGCGCTCGCGCGGTATCGGCGGGGGCGCGGGCGGCGGCATCGGCGGAGGCGTCGGCGGCGGGATAGACGGCGGCGAGAGCGGCAGCATCAGCCTGAATGTGAGGATGCCGCGCTACGCCCTGCTCGACGCCATCGAAGTGCGCTCCGGCGACGTGAACATCTCGGACATAGACGGCCCCGTCTCGATCTCCGGCGGCAGCAGCAACATCACCGTCAACCGCGTCGGCGCGCTCGAAGTGCGCGCGCGCTCCGGCAACATCAACGTGGACGGCGTCGAGGGTCTCGTCTACATCGTCGCGACGAGCGGCAAGATCATCGTCCGTCGCGCGGGCGGCGACGTGCGCGCCACCTCCATCAACGGCGACATCAACATCCAGTGCGTGCGCGGGCGCGTGGACGCCAGCAACGCGCGCGGCGGCATCGTTCTCAACAGCATCGACGGCGACGTGGAGGCTTCCACGACCGACGCCGACATCAACTTCACGGGCGCAATCCGGCGCGAGGGTCGTTATCGCCTGAAGTCTATGGAGGGGCGCGTCATCATGGCGATCCCGGAAAGCTCGCCGGGCTTCACGGCCATCCTCGCCTCTTACAACAACGACGTGATCACGAACTTCCCCATCAGCACAGAGGTGCTCGCCGGGGGCGGCACGCGCGTCAACCGCCGCATCGTGGTCAAGCAGGGCGACGGGCTGGCGCATCTCACGCTCGACTCCTTCGGCCAGCCGGTTTACCTGACCAAACTCGCGGCGGGCACGGCCACGACCTGCAAGTAACAGATCGAGAGGTGGACACAGATGAAACTCAGACTACTCAGCGCATCCCTCTTTGCCACGGCCGCTCTGGCAGTGGCCTCGTCGTTCGCCTTCACGGGCTGGCAGGCGCGGGCGCAGGACAAAGAGAAGAGCAAAAGCAAAACGCCGGAAGCGACAATCGCGCCCGAAGTTATGATCGCGCCGCCGGAGTGGATCATGCCGATGCCCGCCATCGCCCCCATCGCGATCCCCGACATCAACATCGAACTGCCCGACATCAATATCGAACTGCCCGAAATGAACTTTGACATGGGCGGCATGTGGTTCGAGGACGAGGGCGACCAGCGCAGCGAACGCGAAGAGTTGCGGCAGACTTATCAACTCTCGCCCGGCGCGCGCGTCGAACTCTCGAACATCAACGGCTCGGTTGACATAGACACGTCCGAGGGCAACACCGCCGAACTACGCATCACGAGTTATTCCCGCGAAGCCAATCCGCGCAAGCTGAACGTCGCGCAGACCCCTTCGAGTCTCGCTGTGCGCGGCGAGGCGCGCAAGAGGCCGAGCGACGGCGGCAGCTTGAACTTCGACGACACGAGTTATCGCGTCGCGCTGAAGTTGCCGCGCCGCGTCGAGTTGACGGTGAACGGCGCGAGCGGCAGCGTCCGCGTTGGTGAACTGGACGGCGCGGTGCGCCTGACGAACGTGAGCGGAAGCGTCGGCGTCGCGCAGGCCGCAGGGTCGGCCGAGGTGTCGCAGGTGAGCGGCAGCGTCACGTTGAAGATGGCGAAATTAGGCGCGGGCGGCGTGCGCGTCGGGAACGTCAGCGGCAAAGTCTCGCTCGGCTTCATGGACGACGTGAACGCGGATTTGCAGACGACGGGCATCAAGGGCAAGGTCTACGTCGAACTGGCGAACGTGTCGGTGCAGGGCGAGATGAACCGCGCGGACTTTCGCGCCCGCATCGGGACGGGCGGCGTGCCGATCCACATCTCCGACGTAACGGGCAGCGTCCGCCTCGCGCGCGGCCGCACGGTCGCGGAGATGCTCGGCGCGTTGAAGTCGCCGGAGCGTTCCATGGCGCGCATGGAGACGGCGCGCGACCTCACCCTGCACGTCGGAAACAGGCAGGTGCGGCAGGCTTTCGTCGAAGCCCTGAACAGCGAGCAGAGCGCGACGGTGAAGATGACCGCCGCCCGCGCGCTCGCGCCCTACGTGGCCGAACCGGAAGTGCGCGAGGCTTTCATGAAGTCAATCGAGACGGGCGGCGGAAACGGCATGGTACGCATGACGGCCGTGCGCGCCATCGGGAAGCAATACGCGGCGGAGAAGAACGTGCGCGATGCCTTGCTGCGCGTTCTCGCCTCCGAGCAGAACGACATGGTACGCATGAACATCGTCGGCGCAATCGGCAAGTACGCCGACGAAGCGAACGTGCAACGCGTGCTCGGCGAATCGCTCAAGAACGACCGCAACGACATCGTGCGCTTGCGCGCGGCAAGCGCGCTCGCCAAGCGCGCCGACAACGCGGAAGTTTACGAACTGCTCCTGAACGCCGCGCGCAACGATAAGAAGATGATCGTGCGTGCGAACGCTCTCGGCGGGTTGCGCGGCCGGATCAAAGAGCGTCCCGAACTGCGCGAGTTGTTCGTCGGCTATCTCGATCACGAGTCGGTCGTCCTGCAATACAAAGCCTTGCAGGGCTTGGTCGAACTAGGCGACCCCGCGTTGAAGACGCGTCTCGTTGAAAAGGCGAAGGAGTTGATCAACGCGCAGTCGCACCGCCAGTGGAACGACCGGATGCTGCTCGACACCGTGCTCCTGCTGCGCCGCCTCGACGCGCAGGAGGCCGACCGCGTGTTGGAGCAACTCGGCAGCGAGCGCATGAAGAGTTATTGAGAGCGGCACAAGGCCGACTCCGCGCGGCGACAAAGCATAGATAGCGCGAAGGCGGGGAGCGAAGTTGATGCTTCGCTCTCCGCCTTCGCGCGATCTGTGCTTCCGCTTTCGCTAGGGCGTGCAAATCTGTCCTTCGTAGTTAAACTCGCCGCCCGTCTCGGAGAAAGTCCCGTAGATGCGAAGCGAGCCGGTCGCCCCCGCGTAATCTCCCGTGCCTCCGGTGATGATGGCGATGCTCATATCGTCTCCGGTGCTGTTCGGCGCAAGGTTCAACGCGCCCGCGTCTTTGGTGTAGATGTCGCCGGTCTTCGTCTTGATAACATCGTCCGCGGTGTAGACGAAGACGCCGGTGGCGGGCGTGTCCTGCGTCGGCGCGAGGCTGGTGGCGACGAGGCTGAGTTCGCCCTTGATGCCGCCGTAGAGTTGCCCCCCGGCGCACAGCCCGATGGGCGAGGTGCATTCAGAGCCGGAGACGGTGTGCGAGATGGCGTGGCCGCGCACGAGCTTGCATTTGGCGGCGGCTTGACCGGCGCGCGCTACGGGGGACGCACCGGCGGCCGCGATTGAGGCGACGAGTAAAGTGGCGATGGCGATTCGTTTGAACATGAGGGGGTTCTCCTTACAGATTAAGTAGCCGTTAATTTCTCGGCCGGATGTTCCGGTCGTTATTACGCACGCGAAGATAAACCCGCACGCGTCCGGTCGTCACCACCTAAACGCGTAGTGATTCGCTTTGGTTGCATCCGAAAATTCGTAACCGCAAAAAGAGTTTGCGCGTTTGCGCTCACGTTCGAGCCGTCTGTAGAATCAAACGCATGCTTGATGTCGAAACGAATAAACTTGAGACGCAGGTGAGGCAAGCGCGCGAGTCTCTGGACGCGCACGTGCGCGAGATCATCGAATGGCACTTCAACCCGGAAACCGGCTGCCCCTTCTGGCTCGACTACGCCTCGCGCCTCTCTTGGAATCCGCGCCGCGACATTAAAACTTACGAAGACCTCGCGCTCTTCGGCTTCTTTCAGGACGAAGCCTTGCGCGGCGGCCCCGTGCGCCGCTGGGTTCCGCGCGCCTACAGCGACCGCCCCATCTACGTCTTCGAGACCGGCGGTTCGACCGGCGTGCCGAAGTCGCGCATCAACATCGAAGACTTCCGGCTCGACTATGAAGCCTTCAGCCGCACGCTGCCCGACGAAGCCTTCCCCAAAGGCGCGGACTGGCTGGCCGTCGGCCCGTCGGGGCCGCGCCGCCTGCGTCTCGCCGTCGAACACCTCGCGCAGTATCGCGGCGGCATCTGCTTCATGGTCGACCTCGACCCGCGCTGGGTCATCAAACTACTCAAGACGGGTCAATCGAAGCAGGCCGAAGCCTACAAGCAACACGTCGTCGAACAGGCGCTCACGCTCCTGCGCGCGCACGACGGCATACGCTGTCTTTTCACCACGCCCAAACTGCTCGAAGCCCTCTGCGAAAAAGTCTCTCTGCGGAAACTCGGCATCACCGGGGTCTTCTGCGGCGGCACGGAGATGACGCCGCAGTTTCACCGCTTCGCCGTCGAAGAACTCTTGGACGGCGTCCACTTCGCGCCGACCTACGGCAACACCCTGATGGGGCTGGCCGTCGGCAAGCCGCGCCTGCCCGAAGACAACTACGCCATCATCTATTACCCGCCCGCCCCGCGCGCCATGATCGAAGTGGTTGACCCGGACAACCCCGGCACGCTCGTCGGCTACGGCGAAACCGGGCGCGTGCGTCTGACGACCCTGACGCGCGAATTCTTCATGCCGCGCTTTCTCGAACGCGACGAGGCCGAACGCGAGCCGCCCTATTTGCCTTACGCGTGGGACGGCGTGCGCAACGTCCGCCCCTTCGCCAAACTGGAGACGAACGTGGTCGAAGGCGTCTATTAGATAGACGGGTTTTTGTTGAGAGGATGCCGAGTGGACGGAAGCGAGTTGGTCAGACAGAAAATACTCGAAGCCTTCGGCGATGTTCCGCGCCCCGATTTGCGAGCCATCCGTGAACTGGGGTGTTGCGAAGAGCACGATTCGGATTTCGATTGGTATCGAACGCACACATGGCAAGAGCTTGAGAAGGAGATCACGGCCGCGCACTTCGACGTTGTCCAGTTCGGCTCGCTGCACCCGCTCGCCTATCACTACTTCGTGCCGGGTCTTCTGCTGGGGACGCTGGAATCTATCGTTGCGGATACGGACAGCCTCCATCTCTGGGAAAGGGAGTGGATCGGCAATCTGACTCCTTTGAAAGGCAGCGAAAGGCGCTTTAAGGAGAACTACCTGCCGCTGTTCACCGCGCCCCAGAGGGATGCGGTGGCGAGCCACCTTGAATTCTACAACGAGTGGTTGGTTGAGACGCGGTGGTATGGTGACGAAGACGTCGAACGGGCGTTAGCGCTGGTGTGGCGGGCTGAAACATAACCGAGGAATAGACCGGGCGCATCTTCCGGCGTCAATGTAATCATGTTGCACATACCTCTATTGCGCAAAGGCGAGCCTTACAAAAGTTTGGACGTGGTGCGCGTCGTGCATCACCGGACGCGCGAGCCGTTCGTGGAGATCAGTCAGGCGAACGCGGGACTGATCCGCCGCGATCTCGCCGGGCAGGAGCGGGCGCGCGCCGCGCTCGCGGCGTTCAGCGTCAGAGAGTTGATCGAGATGTCTGTGCGCGCGGCGGAGATTTTCGCGCACGACGAGTTACCGGTCGGAGACGAAGCGCAGACGCCGGGCACTTACGTCGAACAGGTGTCGGCGACAACGGGGCTGCCCTTCGTGATGGCGCGGCGCAACATGGAGAAGATACGCGGCGCGCTCGCGCAGACGGAGAGCGTGCTGCGCGGCCTGACGCGCAATCTGGATTTGGAGATTCTGGATCGCGGCCACGGCGAGATCGAGGGGCAGGCGGTGAGCTTCTTCCCGCGCGCGCAATCTTTGGGCGTGGTGCTGCCGAGCAATTCGCCGGGCGTCCATTCGCTGTGGGTTCCGGCCGTGGCGTTGAAGATTCCGCTCGTGTTGAAGCCCGGCGGCGCAGAGCCGTGGACGCCGTATCGCATCGTGCAGGCATTCATGAAGGCGGGCGTGCCGCGCGAGGCGTTCGGCTATTACCCGACGGGGCACGGCGGCGCGGCGGAGATTCTCAGGCACACCGGGCGCGGCATGGTCTTCGGCGACGTGGCTTCCGTCTCGCAGTGGCAGGAGGACGGGCGCGTCGAAGTCCACGGGCCGGGCTACAGCAAAGTCGTCATCGGCGACGATGTCGTTGACGAGTGGGAAAACTATCTCGACGTGATCGCGACTTCGATTCTGGATAACGGCGGGCGTTCGTGCGTCAACGCATCGGGCGTGTGGGTATCGAGACACGCGGACGAGATCGCGGAGGCGTTGGCCGCGCGGTTCGCCGGAATAGTCCCGCGCGCGGCCGCCGACGAGGCGGCGCAACTCGCGCCCTTTGCCGACGCGCGTGTGGCCGCACGCATCTCGCAGATGATCGATCAGGGATTGCAGGAGACGGGCGCGCGCGACGTGACGGCCGAGCGGCGCGGCAGAGAGGGCGCGGCGCGCCTCAGCGAGTGGGAATCCTGCGCTTACCTGTTGCCCACCGTCGTGCGGTGCGACGCGCCGTCGCACGCGCTCGCCAACCGCGAGTTTCTGTTCCCGTTCGCAAGCGTGGTCGAGGTCGGACAGGACGAGTTGCCGCAGGCGTTGGGCGCGAGTCTGGTCGTCACAGCGATCACGCGTGATGAAAATTTGATCGCGAAACTTTTAGCGTCGCCGCACGTTGATCGTCTGAACGTCGGCGCGATCCCGACGACCCGCATCAGTTGGGATCAGCCGCACGAGGGGAATTTGTTCGAGCACCTCTACGCGCGCCGCGCTTTCCAACGCGCGGCGGCCACGACGGCGACGACGCGCGCATGAAGATTCTTTATCTCACGACCGGCGCGGCCAACATGTATTGCGGCAGTTGCCTGCGCGACAACGCGCTCGCCACCGAACTGATCGCGCAGGGGCACGACGTGATGCTCCTGCCCGTCTACACGCCGACCCTGACGGACGAGCCGAACGTCAGCCGCTCCGATAAAGTTCTCTTTGGCGGCATCAGCGTCTATCTACAGCAACACGCTTCCATCTTTCGCAAGACGCCGTGGCTGCTCGACAAGTTGTGGGATTCGACCGCCGCTTTGAAACTCGCCGCGCGCCGGAACATTCCCGTCAACCCGAAGCTCTTGGGCGAACTTACGGTCTCGATGCTCAGGGGCGAGGACGGACGCCAGCGCAAAGAGTTCGACAAGATGGCGCATTGGCTACGCGAGCAGGAGACGCCCGACGTGGTGACGTTGCCGAACTCGCTCCTGCTGGGCTTCGCGCGCCCCGTCAAGCAAACTTTGCAGCGTCCCGTCGTCTGCACGCTGCAAGGCGAAGACCTGTTTCTCGACGGTCTCGAAGAGAGCTATCGTCGCCAGTCGCTCGAACTTATCCGCGCAAGCGTCGAACACGTTGACGCCTTCGTCGCCGTCAGCGAGTTTTACGCCGGGTTCATGTCCGAACACCTGCACATCCCCGCGAGCAAAATGCGCGTCGTCCCGCTCGGCATCAACCTCGAAGATTACGGAGAACTTGACGCGGCGACGACGCCGCCACAGCGAACCGGCGAAGACATCTTCACCGTCGGCTACTTCGCGCGCGTCGCACCGGAGAAGGGCTTGCATCTGCTGTGCGAGGCTTACCGGCGCATGCGCGAACGCGACGGGGCATCGAAGGCGCGGCTTGAAGTCGCGGGCTATCTCGCGCCGGAACACGAGCCTTACCTGCGCGGCATCGAACGGCAGATGCGTGAGTGGGGACTCGGCGCGGAGTTCAACTATCGCGGCGCGCCCGGCCGCGCGGAGAAGATCGCGTTCCTGCGAAAGTTGCACGTCTTCTCGATGCCCGCCACCTACGACGAACCGAAAGGCATCTCGCTGCTTGAGGCGATGGCCTGCGGCGTGCCCGTCGTTCAGCCGCGACGCGGCGCATGCACGGAGATCATCGAACACACGGGCGGCGGCCTGCTCGTCGCGCCCGACGACGCCGAAAGTCTCGCCCATGGACTTTACGAACTCTGGAAGAACCCCGCACGCGCCGCCGCGCTCGGCCGCGAGGGCGCGCGCGGGGTGCGCCGACACTACAGCGTGGCGCGCATGGCCGAACGCGCCCTCGAAGTCTATGAATTAGTAAATCGTAAATCGTGAATCGTGAATAGAGAAAAACAGTAAATCGTGAATCGTGAATCGTGAATAGATAAAACCCGGTTCTTTCTATTCACGATTCACGATTCACGATTTACGATTCACGTTCTTCTTATGCTCGAAGTCAACAATCTCTCCAAAGAATATCCGACGCCGCGAGGCGGGTTGCCGATTTTGTCGGGCGTGTCGCTGACTCTGGCGCGCGGCGACGCGGTTTCGATCATGGGGCCTTCGGGGAGCGGCAAGAGCAGTTTCCTCTACATCGTCGGCGCGCTCGAACCGCCCACGTCAGGCACGGTCACGCTCGACGGCCAGAACCCCTTCACGATGCCGGAGCGGGAACTCGCCGCGTTCAGGAATCGCCGCATCGGTTTCATCTTTCAAGACCACTGCCTGCTGCCGCAATTGACCGTACTCGAAAACGTCTTGACGCCTACGCTCGTGGCGGGCGCGAAAAGTGACGGCGACGAGTTGGAGCGGGCGCGCCGGTTGCTCGACCAAGTGGGGCTGACGGCGCGGAGCGAGCATCGCCCGGCGGAACTGTCGGGCGGCGAGAAGCAACGCGTCGCGCTCGCCCGCGCGCTCATACGCAAGCCGCTCCTGCTGCTCTGCGACGAGCCGACCGGCAACCTCGACCACGCGTCCGCCGCCACGGTCGCAGAACTACTGCTCGAACTCCACCGCCAACAGGAGACGATCCTCGTCGTCGTTACGCACAGCGCGGAACTGGCCGCGAAGTTTCCCGTGCGATACGAATTGCAGGAACAAAATCTCGTCCGTCGTCCCTAGTCCGTCGCCCGTTGCCGGTTGCCCGTTGTCAGTTATCCGTTGTCAGTTGCCGGTGGTTCTTGAGCGAGCCGCTAAAGATAAAGACTCAGGCCGACCGGCACGAAAACAACTGACCACGGACAACTGCAAACTGATAGCTGACTGCTGATAGCTGACCGCTGATAGCTTCTTATGAAGACCACCACGCTGCTCAAACGCAATCTCATTTATTACCGGCGCACGAACACGGCGGTGGTGTGCGGCGTGGCGATTGCGGTGGCCGTGCTGGCGGGCGCGCTGCTCGTGGGCGATTCGGTGCGCGCGAGTTTGCGCTCGCTCGTCTTGGGGCGTCTGGGGCGGACGGCTTATGTCGTCTCGGCGTCGAATTTCTTCCGCGAAGAGTTGGCCGGGCAGTTCGGCGCGCACACGGAGTTCGCAAGTGCTTCGTTCGATGGGGCGTGCCCGCTCGTCGTGTTCGAGGGCGTCCTGATCGACGAGGCGAGCGGGCGGCGGGCGGGGAGCGTGCAGGTCTACGGAGTTGACGAGCGGTTCTGGCAATTTCAAGGAGCGGACGCGGCGCGTCGAACTTTGGGCGAGCGCGAAGCGTTCGTGAGCGCGGGGTTGGCATCGGAGTTGGGCGCGCATGCCGGGAGCGAAGTGTTGCTGCGAATCGAGAAGCCGTCGGCCATTCCCGTCGAATCGTTGCACGGCCGCAAGGAGGACGTGGGGCGCACGATGCGCCTGACGGTGCGTGAGACGCTGGCCGCCGGAGACCTCGGCGAGTTCAGCTTGCGACCGCAGCAGGGCGCGGTGCGCGCCGTGTTCGTGCCGCTCCGGCGCGTGCAAAAGGATGCGGAACAGGAGGGACGCGTCAACACGATCCTGCTCTCCACAAAAACGGGAGACGCGACGACAGAGGCTGACAGCGCGGCGCAGTCGGCGGCGATCACGAGGATTTTGCGAGAGACGTTTACGCTCGCCGACTTGGGTGTCAAAGTGCGTTCGCTCGACGCGCCGCATGCGCTGTCGCTCGAAACGGAGAGCGCGGTCGTCGGCGACGCGCTCAGGCGGCACGCAGAGGAAACGGCGCAAGGCGTCTGCCTCGGCGCGTCGGCGATCTATTCGTATCTCGCCAACTCGATCCGCGCGGGCGATAGACAGATTCCTTACTCGCTCGTCACGGCGATTGACGCGGAGAGCTTCGCGGCGTTGCAGCGCGAAGCCGGTCAAACGCCTCCGTCTCAAGTGCAAGAGCCTGCTGAATCGTCCGCGAATCAGAGCACGCCGATTTTGTTGAACGACTGGGCGGCGCGCGATCTCGGCGCGCGCGTGGGCGATGCGGTGTCGCTCGACTATTACGTATGGAGAGACGAGGGGCGTTTGGAGACGCAGGGGGCGAAGTTTCGCCTCACGGGCGTTGTGCCGATGCGCGGGCTGGCGGCGGATCGCGAGTTGACGCCGGAGTATCCGGGCATCAGCGGCACGGAGAGTTTGTCGGATTGGGATCCGCCCTTCCCGCTCGACCTCTCTCTCGTGCGCCCGCAGGACGAAGCCTACTGGAAGCAATTTCGCACGACGCCGAAAGCCTTCATCCCGCTCGCGCGCGGGCAGGAACTCTGGCAGACGCGTTACGGCAAACTCACCTCGCTGCGCCTCTACCCCGAAAAAGATAGTTCGCTCGAAGCGGCGCGCGCAAACTTCGAGCAAAATTTGCGCGGGCGCATTGACCCGCTCGCGGCAAACTTCTCGCTCTACGCGGCGCGCAACGAAGGACTCAAGGCATCGCGCGGGGCGACCGACTTCGGCGAATACTTTCTCTACTTCAGTTTTTTTCTCGTCGTCTCCGCGCTGATGCTCGCCGCGCTTTTCTTCAAACTCGGCATCGAGCAACGCCTGCGCGAGATCGGCATCCTGCAAGCGGTCGGCTTTCCCGCCGCGCGTCTGCGCGCGCTCTTTCTCGGCGAGGGCTTGCTGCTCGCGGCCTTGGGAAGCGTCGTCGGACTGGGGGGCGCGCTACTCTACGGCGCGTTGATGATGTATGGCCTGCGGACTTGGTGGGTCGCGGCAGTGGGCACGCGCTCGCTCGCGCTGCACGTCTCGCCGCTGTCGCTTGCGCTCGGCGGCGCGGGCGGCATCGTGGCCGCGCTCGCCTGCATCTGGTGGACGCTGCGCCTGCTCGCGCCCGTCTCGACGCGCGAACTGTTGACCGGAACGATTGACGCGGCGACGACACGGCGACGACGCGCCGGCAAGAAGTCCGAGGGAAAATTCAGTGTGCCGTTCGCCGGGCGCGTCATGCGCGGCGCGTCGACTTATCTCGTGGTGGCCGTCCTGTGCGCGACGCTCGGCGTGTTGCTGCTCTTGGCCGCCGCGTCGAAGTGGGTTGGAGGCGTGCCCGGCTTCTTCGGCGCAGGCACATTGTTTCTCGTCGCGTTGCTCTGCTTTCAATCGGCGTGGCTTCGGCGGCGGCGGCGACGTGCGGACGGGCGGGCGACGATACACGGGCGCGGTTGGTGGCCGGTCGTGCGGCTCGGCTTTCGCAACGCGTCGCACCGCCCCGCGAGAAGCGTCCTGTGCATCGCGCTCATCGCGTCTGCGGCTTTCATCATCGTCGCCGTCGATGCCTTCCGGCGCGACCCGTCCGAAGCGGCTACGACCGACAAAAAAAACGGCACGGGCGGCTACGCTTTGCTCGCCGAGTCGCTCTTGCCGCTCGCGCACGACCCGAACGACGCGGCGGGCAGGGAAGCCCTGAACCTCAGCGCGCAGGAGGAGACGGAGACGCTCGCGGGCACAACCTTCACACGCTTTCGCCTGCGGCCGGGCGACGATGCGAGTTGCTTGAATCTCTACCAGCCGCGAGAGCCACGCATACTCGCGCCCGCGCCCGGTTTCATCGCGGAGAATCGCTTCGCGTTTGCCGATTCGCTCGCCGCGACCGACGCCGAGCGAGCCAACCCGTGGCTGCTGCTCGAACGACATTTGCCGGACGGCGCGACGCCCGTGATCGCCGACGCCAACTCTCTGGCTTACGTGCTGCATCGCAAACTCGGCGAAGAGATCGTCTTGAACGAGGGGACGGATCAGGCGTTGCGCTTGCGTTTCGTGGCCGCGCTCTCGGATAGTTTGTTCCAATCGGAGTTGTTGATGTCGGAGCGAAATTTCCTGCGCGCGTTCCCCGAACAAGAGGGCTATCGTTTCTTCCTGCTGGACGCCGCGCCGGGAAAAAGCGCGCGCGTGGCCGCGCTGCTCGAATCACGCCTCTCGGATTTCGGCTTCGACGCGACGAGCGCGGGCGAGCGGCTCGCGGAGTTTCATCGCGTGGAGAACACCTATCTCTCGACCTTCCAGACGCTCGGCGGCCTCGGCACGATCCTCGGCACGCTCGGCTTGGCGACGGTGCTCCTGCGAAACGTGTTGGAGCGCAAGAGGGAACTCGCGCTGCTGCGCGCCGTGGGCTACAACGCGCGCCACCTCGCGCTGATGGTCGTCGCGGAAAACGCGTTGCTCTTGTTCTGCGGTTTGCTGACGGGCGTGCTGTGCGCGCTGCTCGCCATCGCCCCGGCCTTCTACGCGCGCGGCGGCCGTCTGCCCACCGCGTCGCTCGCCGTGTTGCTCGCGCTCGTGGTCGTCGCCGGACTCGCCGCGTCGGTCGTGGCGACGGTCGCCGCGTTGCGTTCGCCGCTGCTCCCGGCCTTGCGCGCCGAATAGGAGACGCGGCGCAAGACGGGCGTGCGGCGCACGGGCGATCTCGCGCTCGGCTATCTTTTCGCGACGAGCACGAGGCCGATCATGCAGAGAAGCAGGCCGACGACGTTACGCACCGAGAGGTGTTCCTTGAAGGCGACGACGCCGATGGGGATGAGTATGAGCGTGAGGGCGGTGCTGCACACGACGGCCGCCGTGCTGATGTTCCACCCGGCGCGATAGGCGAGCAGGAAACCGACTTCGACGACGGCCGCGCCCAAGCCCATCGCGTAGACCGCCCAGTTCGATTCTCGCAGCGTATCGAGAAAAGACTTCTCGTTGGGGTAAGCGAAAGAGTAGACGACGCACGCGACGATGCCGACGAGATAGGCGATGGTGATGACGAACACGGGGTTCGCCGCCTTCGGCATGGACTTCTGCGACAGGTGATAGAGCAAGTTGCCGCCGACGGCGAGAACGATGGGCAAGTAAAAATTTTTCATGTGGCGTTCGTCTGTTGCCGCAGGCGGGCGGCGCGTGCGACCCTCGCGGAAATTTTGTGATTCGTTTTGAGCAAGATGCGTTTATATTAAGTCCGTTTCGATTAAGGAGGAAATCCATGCGCCGTCAAAACTTTCTGCTCGCCGCGCTCGTCGTCTGCGTGGTGCTCTCGAACGGTTGGAGCGCGCGTGCGCGCAACTGGCCGCAGTGGCGCGGGCCGCAGTTGAACGGGACGAGCGACGAGCGGAATCTGCCGCACAAGTGGAGCACGGAGGAGAACGTTAGTTGGAAGTTGCCGCTTCCAGACCGTAGCGGCTCGACGCCGATTGTGTGGGGCGAGCGCATTTTTCTCAACGTGGCGGAAGGCGACAACCTCTTCCTGTGGTGCGTGGAGCGCGCCCGGGGGACGCTCGCGTGGAAGAAGTTGCTCGGCGGCGGCAACCACCGGCAGCGCAAGCAAAACATGTCTTCGCCCTCGCCCGTGACCGACGGCAAAAGCGTCTACGTGATGACGGGCACGGGCGTTCTCAAGGGTTTCGACTTCGACGGGCGCGAACTCTGGGCGCGCGACATTCAGAAGGACTACGGCCAGTTTGGCCTGATGTGGGGCTATGCCTCGTCGCCGCTGCTGCACGAGGACGCGCTCTACGTGCAAGTCCTCCACGGCATGAAGACGGACGAGCCTTCGTACGTGCTGCGAATCAATCGGGCGACGGGCAAGACCGTCTGGAAAGTCGAGCGGCCGACCGACGCGATTCAGGAATCGCCCGACGCCTATTCGACGCCCGCGCTCCTGCGCTACGCGGGGCGAACCGAGATCGTCATCACGGGCGGCGACGTGGTGACCGGCCACGACCCGCGCGACGGCAAAGAACTCTGGCGCGCGGGCGGCCTCAACCCGGAGAACGCGGGCTTCTATCGCATCGTCGCCTCGCCCGTCGTCTACGACGGCATCATCTACGCGCCGACACGCGTGAAGCCTTTGCTCGCCTTCCGCGCGGGCGGGCGCGGCGACATCTCGAAGTCGCACCTCGTCTGGTCGGCGCAGTTCGGGCCGGACGTGCCGACGCCCGTGACGGACGGAAAGTATTTTTACATCGTCGGCGACAAAGGGATTGTCTGGTGTCTTGACGCAAAGACGGGCAAGGAAGTTTACGGCCCCGTTCGTATCAAGCCGGGCGACTATTCGGCGTCGCCCGTGCTGGCCGACGGGAAGATTTACGCGACGAGCGAAGAGGGCATCACGTCCGTTATCCGCGCGGGCGAAAAGTTTGAAGTGCTCGCCGAGAACAACCTGAACGAATACTGTCTCAGTTCGCCTGCCGTCTCAGACGGCCAGATTTTCATACGCACGTCCGGCCATCTCTACTGCATCGGCAAACGCGCCGCCAAATGAGCATGCCGCGCCCGCAAGCCGGCGCGGCGTCGCCAACGCGTGCGCGCCGGGTCGGCCGTCAGGCCTGAGCTTCTCGCGAGAAGCTCAGGCCTTTTGCTTGAGAGTTTGAAATTGTTTGCGGCGATCCGTTCGACGCTCAAGATTGCGGCCGGAAGTAGAGCACCATCGCCGCGCCGACGACGACCAAGAGGAAGCCGAGGTAGAGGATTGGATTGGGCGAGTGCTTGGGCGGGTGCAGCCACATCGTGATGAACACGTTGATGACGGGCGCGCCGCCGAAGACGAGGGGCATCACGTAGGTCGGCAGGCCGCCGGTGCGGAAGGCGAAGATGATGCAGACCGCGCCGAGCGCGCCGAGCGCGCCCGCCACCGTGGCCGTCGTCGCCCCGCCGGAGTTGAAACCGCCTGTGAGCGCGCCCTGCGACCAGAGCCACACCACCGGCACGAGCACGCCGATCAGAAAGTAGGCCACGCCGACGCATAGCAGCGCGCGCATCGGGTTGCCGAGTTTGACCTGTCCCTGATGGAGCATCGCGCCGTAAAGCCCCCACGAAACGGCCGCGCCGAGCGCGAACACGATCCAGATCATAGATTTCTCTTTTCCTTTTTCCATCATTAGTTTAATCGCAACCTTGCTTTCTTTGCGCCTCCCGCGCCTTTGCGTGAGAATAATGTTTTCCAAAGAAGTTAGCTCACGCAAAGGCGCGGGAGGCGCGAAGGAAAGATGACTCGTAGTTTTCGCACGCGCTCTGAGCCTTAAGTTCAGAATTGGACGCGCACGCCGAGTTGAATCTGCCGCGCGGACGTGACGGTCGAGCGGATACGCCCGAAGGTGGTGAGCGGCGTTTCGTTGTCGGCCGCGCCCGCGAAGACCGTCAAACCGGGCGGCGCGAAGTTGGCGCGGTTGAAGAGGTTGAACGCCTCGACGCGAATCTGCACGCTCGTGTCTTCGCCAAGCGGCGAGTCGAAGCGGATGTTTTTCATCGCGGACAGATCGAAGGTGCGCAGGTTGGGGCCGATGAACGCGCCGCGCCCGGTGTTGCCGAGCGTGCCTGCCGGTTGGAGGATGAAGGCTTTCGGGTCGAAGTATTGATCGGGGTTGCCGAGCACTGCCGTCTCGTAGGTGTAGCCGGGGGCGATGCTCGCGCGGTCGCGCCCGATGCCGGGGCCGAGCGAGGGTTGCCAGAGCGAGCGCGAGCGGTTCGCCTGAACGAAGACGGTCAGAGGGCTGCCGCTTCTGGCCTGACCGATGCCCGCCAACTGCCAGTCGTCAAGGAGCGCGCCCGCGATGCCGTCGAGGTGCTTCGCAAAGGGAATTTTCCAGACGAAGTTGACGACCCAGTTATGCTTGGCGTGATAGTCTGCGAGTCCCTTGTTGTAGTTGAAGCCGGGAAACTCTGGGAAGGCCGTCGTCGTGCCGTTCGTCGCGTCGGAGAAGAAGGTTGAAGCCTGCGTCGTGTCGATGTTGCGCGAGAAGGTGTAGGACGACTGCACGTTGAAATCTTGATTCCAACGCTTCCGCACCTCGAAGATCATCGCGTTGTACCAAGAGTTGCCGTCGCTGCTCTTGAGTTCGATGGTCGAGAAGGCTGTGTTCTGGCGGGGCGCGCCCTGCGGGAAGAAGGGCGTGCCGTCAGGCCGCATGACGGGCACGGCGATGTTCACGTCGTTGCTGCGCAGCAGATGGACGCCGCGCGAGCCGGCGTAGCCGAGCGTGACGATGGTTTGCCACGGCAGTTCGCGTTGGAGGCTCAGGTTGTAAACGTTCAGGTAAGGGTTTTCGAGATCGAACTGGACGGGGCGAATGGAGTTAGCGAAAGCGCACGAGAGCGGCGCGACGGGGAAGGCCGGGCGGCAAGGCGAAGTCTGCGTGAAGCCGATGGCGATGCGCGGCGTGGCGGGCGGGTTCGTCACCGTCACGATCAAATTCTGCTGGTTGTTCGTGTTGAAGTAGATGCCGTAGCCGCCGCGAAGGCTCGTCTTGCCGTCGCCGAACACGTCCCACGCGAAGCCGACGCGCGGCGAGAGATTCTTGCGCGTCGGATTCTGGTAGAGCAATCCGGTCGAGGGCGCGCGGTCGGCGAAGATCGAAGGCAGGGCGGAATCGCGCCCGTAGATGTCGACGGGCATGGTCGTCGTCTCATAACGCAAGCCCGCGTTGAGCGTCAGTCGTTCGTGGACGCGGAAGGCGTCTTGCACGTAACCGGCGAAGAGGGTGAAACGCCAGTAGCGGTCGAGCGCGCCGCTGATGGGCAGGCCGATGAAATTCTGCGGCGTGTTCGTCAGGAAGTTGCTGAGGTTGGAGAAGCCCCACGTGCCGAGCGAGAAGGTCGGGTTATACATGTTGTCCTGATAACGCTCGACGAGGCCGCCGGCCTTCAGGAGATGCCGGCCGCGCGTGTGCACCATGCCGTGCTCGAAACTAAAGACGTTTTGCGTGAGCCGGAGATTGGCCGACGACTGCGGCCCGAAGCGCGGGATGCCGCCGATGTCTATGTTGCCGATCAGGTCGCGCCCCGGAATGAAAGCCGTCAATGCTCCGGTCGTGTTGGACTCGACGTTCTGACCGATGCGCGTGCGCCCGAAACCGAAACGGAAAGTGTGGAGCGTGCGCGCCGATTGAATGAAGCGGTGTTCGGCGGTGAAGAACTGGTTGCGCGACAGGAACGCGCGCGGAAACTGCGGGAAGTCGGTCGGCAGGGCTTGGTCGGCGTCGTCGAAAGTGTAGCGCGCGAAAAACTGGTTGCGGTCGTTGAAATTGTGATCGATGCGGCCTTGAAAGAAGTGTTGTGTGACTTGCTGGTTGAAGCCGAAGTTATAGGCCGCGAGGTTGCCGGTGCAGCCGATGGGCGCACCGTTCGGCAGCGGAAACTCGTTGAGGAACGGGCGGATCGCGGCGTTGACGTTGACGTTCTGGGTCGTGGTGCGGCAAGGCTCGTTCGGGAAGTTGCGGTCTTGCACGGTGAGCACGCCGCTACGCGCGGCAAGGTCGGGCACAACGGTCGAGACGGTGCGGCCGAGTTGTTCGCGCAACGATTCGTAGTTGAAGAAGAAGAAAGTTTTGTCGCGTTTGATGGGGCCGCCGATTGAGCCGCCAAACTGGTTGCGCTTGAATTCGGGTTTGCGCGGCGTGTCGAAAAAATTGCGCGCATCGAAGTTGTCGTTACGGTGAAACTCGTAGAGCGAGCCGTGCCAAGCGTTCGTGCCCGACTTCGAGACGGCGTTGACTTGCCCGCCGGAGTTGCGCCCGAACTCCGCGCTGTAGGCGTTCGTCTCCACGCGAAACTCGCGGATGCCTTCGATGCCTAGAACCGTGCCCGCCGCGCTGCCCGCCGGGCCGTTCGTGAAATCGTTTTGCGGCGTGCCGTCGATGAGGTAGACGTTCGAGCGCGGGTCTTGCCCGTTGACGCTCACGCCGAGGCCGTGTGCGACGGCCGAACCGCCGTCGCGGTGCGGGTAGGCGACGACGCCCGGTTGCAGGAGCGCGAGGTCTGTGTAGTTGCGTCCGTTTAAGGGCAACTCGCGGATCGCGTCTTCGTTGACGAGATAGCTCAACTCGGAAGTCTGCGTGTTGACGAGTTCGGCGTCGGCCGTCACGTCAACCTGCGTGTCTATCGAGGCCACTTCGAGCGTGATGTCGAGCACGGCCGCTTCACCGATGGCGAGACGCAGACGCTCACGCACGAAAGGCTTGAAGCCTGTTTGCGCCGCGCGTATCTCGTAGCTCCCTACGGGCATGCCGGGGAAGATGAAGCGTCCGTCGTCGACGCTTGTGGCGGTGCGCGTGAACCCGGTCTCAAGGTTTCGCGCCGTCACTTCGACGCCGACGAGCGCGCCGCCCTGCGCGTCTTTGATTTCGCCCGCGATGGTGGCGTCGGTTTGCTGCGCCGAGGCGGGAGCGGCGAGGCAGAGCGCGAAACTTGTCAGGAGGATGACGCGTAAAATGTGTCTGAAGTGCAAAGTTGAAAATTTCATGGGAACTGTATGAGACGTTTATCTGGTTTGAGCGAAGACTCCGGCGGTCTGGGGTCGCCGGGGCATTCTAATCATTACTCTTGACCTGTCGCAATCGTCTGCGACACTATACATTGTTACGTCTGAGACTGCCTCGTGGTTTCTTCCGAAAAACTGTCCGGTCATTTACGAAAAACTGAATGAAACGACTTTTGCTGACCCTCGTTGTCGTCGCGCTCTACGTCTCGCATCAGGACGTGTGGAACTGGCGCAAAGCTTATCCGATGGCCTTCGGCTTCATCCCCATCGGGCTTTTCTATCACGCCTGCTTCGTCGTCGCCTGCGCCCTCGTGATGTGGATGCTCGTCACTTTCGCGTGGCCGTCGCACCTCGAAGAAGAGGTTGAGGGTCGTCAAACGAAAAAGGAGGACGCGCGTTGATCCCGGCCATCGTCGTCTTTATCTATCTCGCCGTCGTGCTCTACATCGGCATCTTCGCCTTCCGCCAAGCGACGGGCAAAGAAAAGGCCGAAGACTATTTTCTCGCCAACCGTTCGCTCGGCCCTTTCGTCTTCCTGCTCTCTCTGTTCGGGACGAACATGACGGCCTTCGCCATCCTCGGCTCGTCGGGGCATGCCTTCAATAACGGCGTCGTCACCTTCGGGTTGATGGCAACTTCGTCCGCGCTCGTCATCCCGCTCACGATCTTTTTGTGCGGCACGCGCATCTGGGCTTTGGGCAAGAAGCACGGTTTCATGACGCCCGTGCAGATCTTCCGCGACCGCTGGGAGTGCGGGCACATCGGCACGGTGATCTTCTTCGTGCAGGCCGCGCTGCTCGTGCCCTACATCATCATCGGCGTGATGGGCGGCGGCACTACTTTGAACGTGATCAGCGGCGGCCTCGTGCCGTTCTGGTTCGGCGGCGCAATCGTCGCGCTCGTCGTGATGAGTTATGTCTTCTTCGGCGGGATGCGCGGGACGGCTTGGGTCAACACGTTTCAGACGATCCTCTTTCTCGTCTTCGGCGCAATCGCCGTGACGGTCATCGGCGCGGGGATGGGCGGCTTCAAGTCGGCGGTGGCCGCGCTTGCTTCTTCGCCCGCGACCGCGCCGCTCCTGACGCGCGAACGCATCTCGCCCTACTACTTTTTCAGCTACACTTTCATTCCGCTCTCGGCCATCGCCTTTCCGCACATCGCCATCTTCTGCCTGACGGCGCGCAAGATGGCGCAGTTTAAAAAGACGGTCATCTTCTACCCGCTCTGCATCATGGCGATCTGGCTGCCGTGCGTCTTTCTCGGCGTGATGGCGAACCGCGTGCAGGACGTTCCCGCCATTCGCGCGAAGGTCGAGGCGCGGCGCGTGCTGGCGACGCAAGGGCGGACGATGACGCCCGAACAGCGCGACCAGTTGCGCGAACAGTCGGCGGGCGACGACACGTTGCTGCTCCTTCTGCAACGCTTCGCGCCGCTCTGGCTCGCGGGGCTGCTCGGCGCGGGGATCATGGCGGCCGTGATGGCGTCCGACTCGCAAATCCTCGCGCTCTCGACGATGTTCACCGAAGACATCTTCGCCTTCTACGGAGGCAAGCGCAGGTTTGGCGAAGCGGTGCAGGTGCAGACGGGGCGCATCTTCGTCATTCTCCTGACGCTGTTCGCCTACATCGTCGCCCTGCAAGCACCGGAGGCGATCTTTGAACTCGCCATCCAGTACGCCTTCTCCGGTTACGCCGCGCTCTCGCCGCTCATCATCGCCGCGTTGTTCTGGCGGGGCAGCACGAAGTGGGGCGCGCTCGCGGCGACCGTGTGGACTGCCGCGGCGGTCGTCGCCGTCGCCGTCTTTCAAGCGACCGTTCCCGCGCCCGCGCCCGGTGTCACGACCGTCTGCGCGGCTATCGGCGGCGTCGAAGCGTTGGCGCGCACGCCGGGCGGCACGGCCGTCTTCGGCTTCATGCCGGTTGTCCCGATGGTCGTCGGCTCTGCGCTGCTCATGTTCGTCGTCTCGCTTGCGACGCGCAAGCCGCAGGCGGCGACCATTGAAAAGTATTTCGCGCGCAGCGCGTAAGCGATTTCACTTTACCGCGAGCCGCCGGACATGCTACGTCAACTCATCCTCAGACAACTCGACGCACAGGAATGCAAACTCGGCGGCGTCTCGATAGATTACCTGCGCCACGTCGCGCGCACGTCGCTTCCGGCGTTCTTCAAGTTCGCCCTCTTCACGCCGCTCGCCGCGCATCGCCGCGCGCTTCCCGCAGACGCCTACCACGTTGCCCGCATCGTGGCGACGCAACACGAAGACTGCGGCACGTGCGTCCAGATCGAAGTGAATCTCGCACGCCGCGACGGCGTTGCGCCGGAAGTCCTGCGCGCCGCAGTCAAAAGGCGACCCGAAGAATTGCCCGCCGCGCTCGCTGACGTGTACCGCTTCGCGCAGGCGGTCGTCGAAGCTGATGGCGCGGAGGGCGAATGGCGCGAGCGAGTGCGCGAGCAGTACGGCGAGGAAGCTCTGGTCGAGATGGCTCTGGGCATTGCGGCGGCGCGCGTCTTCCCCACGACGAAACGCGCGCTCGGCTACGCGACGAGTTGCGCGCTCGTCAACGTCGAGGTGTGAGGCCATTGACTTACCGGCTTTTTTGCCGTACACGATAGCTCACACGATTCACATCGCATTCGACGACGGGTAGGAGGGATCACTTTATGCAAGGGCCTTTACGCGGAATCATCGCCGGTCTCGCCGCATGGAAACTCGGCGGCGGCTGCATCTCGACCATCATCATCTTCATCCTCGTCTACTACTTCCTCGGCAAGAGTTGTTGAGAAGCCGGAAACTTCGGATTTTGATGTCGGCGGAAAACTGTAGGGGCGGCGGAGTCTCCGTCACCCGTCGTCTCACCCAGAGACAACGGG
>DASZEQ010000016.1:0-9802 GCA_035940695.1 Pyrinomonadaceae bacterium
AGTAAAAGCACCCCACCGCAAGCGGTGGGGCTTTCGAGTGGTTTAGTCGAATAGACCTATTTGCGTATCTTCGGCCTCTTTGTGACGTTGAATGTATTTGCGAATTACTTCCGCCGTTACTTTGTCGCCGACGGTTCTGGCGAAGTAGCCGTCTTCCCAGAACTCTCCGCCCCACAGTTGCCGCTTGACCTGTGGGAACTCGCGGAACACGGCTCGCGCGCTCAGGCTTTTGAACCTCGTCACCACCTGCGCTATCGAGTAGCGAGGTGGAAACGAACAGAACAGATGCACATGGTCGGGGCTGACTTCCATCTCGTCTATCGTGATGTCGTACACCTCGGCGATCTCGGTGAACATCTGTTCAACTCTTGTTTGCAGCGCACCGACGAGGATGCGCTTGCGGTACTTCGGCGACCAGACCAAGTGGTATGCGGTGTCATAAGCGGCGTGCGCGGTTCTTCTAAAGACCATGCGCGCATTCTATCAATCTCAGCTATCTTGCGCGCGGGCATCGAACCCCCGCGCAAGATGGTTCATCCATCCCCGCCGCAAGCGACGGGGCATTAAGAACCTTTTTCGTAATCGCTCCGGCAGGAACGTCGAAAGGTAGCCCTTTTGGCGTGGCTCTCGCCTTAAATTCGTCTCTTTCGTCTCTACGACTCTTTCGCCCAAGCGACGGCCGGTTCGACCCATTCTTTGAGCGGGCGGTAGATGAACCCGTGCCCGAGCTTGAGGTTCAGCTTGAGTTCGCTGCGACCGCTCAAGCCTGTCGAGCGCGCGAAAAGTTTCTCGCACGTCCCCGCGCCCGCATCGCTCGCGTCGTAAATGGACAGCACGCGGCCGTTCAGGTTCAACTCCGAATTCTTCAACGTCTGCTCGCCGCAACCGGCGATCAAGACGAAGTTGACATCGCCCCCCTTGAGCAGCGACGAGGCTTGCATCGCGATCATCGAACCCTTCGACGCCCCGACCACCGTGACATGACGCGGCGGCACTCCCGCCTTGAGCAACGCGTCGATCTGCCCGACCACTTTCGCCGCATACTGCTTAACATCCGTATCCTTCGCGCGCGCTTCGCTAATCACGACGAAGCCCGCCCCCTTGAACGCATCCACAATCTTCTCGTACTCGTAGACGCCGTGCTGCTCGCTCACCGGGCGAATGCCTCTGTCCTCGACGATGCGCCCGTGCAGGTAAAAAAGATAACGCGCCCGCGCGTCAATCTTCTCCGGCACGTCTTTGAAGACCCGCGCCTGTTCGCCCTGCGCCGGAGTGAGCGCGCCTCCTGCGGCGACCCCGTGATCGATTTTCGCCGCCTGCTCGTCGAACGCCGTAGCGCACGCCGCCGAGAGCGAGAGCGCGCAGCCGAACAGAAACCTACGTATCAATCGCGCCGATCTGTTGTTCATCACGCCTCCTTTACGATTCAAGGACGATGCGCCGCACCGAGACGATCTGCTCGAAGGCTTGCAACTCTTCGAGCGTCTCGTCTGCGAGCGGCGCGTCGATTTGGATGACGGCCATCGCTTCGCCGCCGCGCTCATGCCGCCCCAGATGAAAGCGACTGACGTTGACGCCGTGCGCGCCGAGGATCGTGCCGACGTAACCGATCACGCCCGGCACGTCGCGGTTACGCGTGACGACCATGTGCCCCGACGGGATCGCTTCGATGCGGAAACCGTTGATCTCCGTGATGCGCCCGTCGCCGTCCGAGCCGCCCGCGCCTCTTGAGCCAAAGAGCGCGCCCGACACGCTCTGCTCGCCTTTAACCGTCACAACGCGGGTCGTGATCGCGGGCGACGACTCGTACCCCGCGCCGCGCATGTACGAAGTCGTCACAGGGATGCCGCGTTCCTCCGCGATGAGAAACGCGTTGACGACGTTGACGCGCGCGCTCATGTCGCGCAAAAGCCCCGCGAGAAACGCGCGCGTGACGGGCGCGGCCTCCATCTCGGCCAACTCTCCGGCGTATTCGATCTTCACTTCGCGTACGGGGTCGTCCAACAACTGCGCTTGGAATCTGCCCAAGCGTTCCGCGAGGACGAGGTAGGGGGCGAGCGTGTTCAACTCCTGCGCGCCGAGGGCGGGAGCGTTCACCGCGCCGCGCAACGCGCCCGTCTGAAAATAGTCGCGCATCTGCTCTGCGACCGTCACCGCCACGCCTTCCTGCGCCTCTTTCGTAGATGCGCCGAGATGCGGGGTCATGATCACGCCGTCGAATTCTAACAGCGGATTGATCTGCGTCGGCGGTTCTTCCTCGAACACGTCGAGCGCCGCGCCCGCGACGCGCCCCTCTTTCAGCGCGTCGTAGAGCGCGCGTTCGTCTATCAGGCCGCCGCGCGCGCAGTTGATGATCCGCACGTCGCGTTTCATGCAGGCGAATTCACGCGCCCCGATGATGCCGCGCGTCTCGGCCGTGAGCGGCGTGTGGACGGTGATAAAATCCGCGCGCTCGCACACCTCTTCCAGCGTCGCGAGTTCCAATTCCATGTCGCGCGCCTGTTCGGGAGCGATGAAGGGGTCGAACGCCAGCACCTTCATCTCGAACCCGCGCGCGCGATTCGCCACCACGCGACCGATGCGGCCGAGGCCGACCACGCCCAGAGTCTTACCGCGCAACTCGACGCCGACGAATTTCTTTCGCTCCCACTTGCCGCCCCGCAAACTGGCATGCGCCTGCGGCACAGAGCGCGCGAGCGCGAGCAACAGCGCGAGCGTGTGCTCGGCCGTCGTCATCGTGTTGCCGTCGGGCGCGTTCATCACGATGATGCCGCGCGTGGTCGCCGCCGGAACGTCTATGTTGTCCACGCCGACCCCGGCGCGTCCGATGGCGCGCAGGCGCACCGCCTCGTCCATCAAAGCGGCGGTCACTTTCGTCTCGCTACGCACGACCAGCCCGTCGTAGTCGCGCACGATCTCGCGCAATTCATCGGGCTTGAGGCCGGTGCGCTTTTCCACCGTGAAGCCCCCGGCGCGCAGAGGCTCAAGGCCGCTCTCGCTCACGTCGTCGGATACAAGAATTTTGATGTTGTCCATAAAGGGAGAATTGATTGGAAAGAGATGGGAAGAATTGACGCGTTGATTCAACGCTTCATCGATTCGATGAAGAAATGGATCGATGAGCCGCCGGATCAATTCCGCTTACATCGGCCCGCCGGAATCTCTGACGTCGCCGGTTTCGCCGCCCGTGTCGTCAGCCATGCCGTCGGGTGACGGCGCGGAGGATGAAGAATCGGACGAGGTAGTTTCACTTCGCGAAGCGGCCGAATCGGTTTGTTGCAGATCGTTCAGGGTATTACTGCTCGTCGCCTCTTCGCGGCGCGCGTCGGTCTGCGCCGTTGTGTCGGCAGCGTCAGCCGCAGGAGGGGTAGCGGCAGGGTTCCTCTGTTTGCCTTCGTCCATATTTTCTCCTTCTAAAAGAGCAGATAAATCGAGGTCAACAGCGACATCAGCGTCGCGGCATAGACGCCCGCGAGCACGTCGTCGGCCATGATGCCGAGACCGGCTTCGAGCGATTCGAGGCGACGGATCGGGTACGGCTTCCAGATGTCGAACACGCGAAACGCCAGAAAGCCCGTGACGATAGCCCACGCCCCGACGCCCGCGGGCAGGAACACAAACGTCAAAATCTGTCCGATCACTTCGTCGATCACGACCGCGCCGGGGTCTTTGCGCGACAGCAGCGACTCGCAGCGCGTCGCCGCCCAGACGCCCCCAATCGTCATCACGATCAACATCAAGAGCACGATTGTCGTTTGCAGCGAGACGAGCGGCGGCGTGCTCCACCCGCGCGCCTCCGCATATAGAAATGCCTGCACGCTCGCCGCGCGCGCCGCCAGATACAAACCGACGCCGACGAGCGACCCCCAAGTGCCCGGCGCGAGCGGAATCAGACCGACACCGCACGTCGCCACCGCCAGCGCAACGTAATCCTTGAGGCCGCGCTCGCGCGCCGCACGCCCGATGAAGGCCGTCGTCACCACCGGCGGGTTCAGTTCGTCGCTCGATTCTTTAACAACTTTCATAAGAGCCGTCAGCCGTCAGCCGTCAGCCGTCAGCAGATTAGCCTTTGTAGTTGGCTGATAGCTGATGGCTGACGGCTGACGGCTCTCAAACAATGCTTCCGATCAGATCGTATTCGTGCGCGTCGGTGATGCGGACGTTGACGAAATCGCCGGGGGCGGGCGTGAAGCCTTCAGGCGCGTCGTTGATCAGGACGACGCCGTCTATGTCCGGCGCTTGCGTCTCCAGACGCCCCTGCCAGAGCAAGTCTGTCTCTTTCGCCGCGCCTTCAAAGAGGACGCGGCAGGTTTGGCCGATGCGCGCGCGGTTGCGCTTGAGCGAGATGCGGCGTTGCTCGCGCATCAAGCGGTCGCGCCGACGGGCTGCGACTTTCGGGTCAACTTTATCGGGCAAGTCGAAGGCGGGCGTGCCCTCTTCATCCGAGTAGGTGAAGACGCCGACGCGGTCGAACTCGACGCTTCGCACGAAAGCCATAAGTTCGTTGAAATCTTCCTCGGTCTCGCCGGGGAAACCCGTGATGAACGTAGTACGCACGCCGATGCCGGGCACGCGCCGCCGGACGCGCTCGATCAGGCGTTCGAGGCTCGCGCGATTTCCCCCGCGACGCATCAACTTCAAGACGTTTTGCGACGCGTGCTGCAAAGGCATGTCGAGATACTTGACGGCCTTCGGCTCGGACGCCATCACGTCGAGAAAGAGGTCGCTGATGTGCGTCGGGTAGGTGTACATGACGCGCACCCATTCGATGCCGTCGAGCCGCGCGAGTTCGCGGAGCAGGTGCGCCAAGCCGTCGGGCTGTTCGAGGTCTTCGCCGTAGCGTGAAGAATCCTGCGCGACGAGAATGAGTTCGCGGACGCCGCGCGCCGCGAGCGCCTGCGCCTCGCTCAACACCGAGCCGAAGCGGCGGCTGCGAAAATGGCCGCGCATCTGCGGGATGAAACAGAAGGCGCACGGGCGGTCGCAACCTTCGGCAATCTTGACGAACGCGCTGTAGCCGGGCGTGGCGAGCACGCGCGGCGTCGATTCGTCGTAGAGATAAGTCGCGCTCTGGTTGCCGAGCGCGATGACGGGGAGCGAGCGCGTGTTCACCCGCTCGTCGCAGACTTTCGTGATGTCGTTGATCTGGTTCGTCCCGATGAAGGCGTCAACTTCCGGTATCTCCGCGCGCAGTTCGTCGCGATAACGCTCGACGAGACAGCCCGCGACGACGAGCCGTTTGGCCTTACCGTCCGTCTTCATGCGCGCCGCTTCGAAGATGGCGTCAATTGATTCCCGCTTCGCCGAATCGATGAAGCCGCAGGTGTTCACGACGAGCGTCTCGGCCTCCGCCTCGTCCGTCGTGATCTCATAACCGGCGGCCGCGAGTTGACCCATCATCACCTCGCTATCAACCAAATTTTTCGGGCAGCCCAAACTGATAAAGCCAATTTTCTTCATAATCAATCGTAAATCGTCAAAGGCCGTAAATCGTGAATCGTCAAGCGTGAATAGTTAAAACCGGTTCTTACCTATTGACGATTTATGACTTGCTTTCCTGCTCAACGCGCCGCAGCCATTCTTCGACGCGGGCGGCTTCCGCAGTCGTCAGTTCGTGCGCGCCGTAGCGGACGCGGTTATAAGAACGTGTCAAGAGTAACGCTTCGGGCATGCCGGTGGTCGCCGCAAATTCGAGCGGCGTCTCATCCGGTGCGCGCAACATGCCGCGCGCTTCGAGCGCCTTGATCATGCGTTCATAGAAGACTACTGATGAATAATTTTTCCGTTCGCGCCGCCGGAAATTGAGCAGCCGCGCCAAATCCCAACGCCGCGCCCGCATGACGAGCAGCGCGAGCAATCCGAGGAGCAACGTCAACGCGATGAGCAGAGGAACATTGACGCGCGACACGCCGCCCGTCCCGCCCGCGCCAAAGGAGAACTGTTGCCACCACAGTGCGAATCCGGCGCGCAGTTCGGCGAAAGTTTGCCCGGCCGTCTGGCGGTAGACGCCGAGATTGCTGCGAATGGATGTCGCGAGTGAACGCTGTTCCTGCTTATCATAAGCGACGACATATTGAATCCAAAACAGTTCGAGGGCTTCGGCGTACTTGCCGATCCGACCGCGCAAGAGGCCGCCCGCGTCGTTGTTGCCCGGCCGCCCGTCAACCGGCGTCGGGTCGAAAGTCACCCACGCGCCCGTCTCCGGGAAATAAACCTCGACCCAAGAATGCGCGTCCGACTGCCTGACGGTGTACACGTCAGCCGCATCGTTATACTCGCCCAACTGGAAACCGTTGACGACGCGCGTTGCGACTCCCGCCGTGCGCAGCATGACGGCCATCGCCGTCGAAAAATATTCGCAATGCCCTTCGCGGACGCGGAACATAAAATCCGCCAGCGGGTCACTAGCCCCGCCCGACTTCTGCTCCAACGTGTAGCGAAAGTTTTGCTGGAAATAAGATTCGATAACGCGCGCCGCGTCGTAGCGATTACCGGAGCGCGTGCCGACGATCAAGCCGCGCGCGAGTTGGCGGATGCGCGGGTCTAGATTATCGGGGAGGCGCAGGTAACGCTCCATTGCGGGCGGGTAGGCCGCGAGGTCTCGGCGCAACTGCTCGGCGGGCGGCTCGGTCGTGTCAGAGTAAGCGCGGTAAGAGATGCGTTCCTGCGAGTGATCGCGCGTCGTTAAGCTGTCCTCGCTGTCGATCCCGATGTAGGGCAGCGCGCCCTGTATCGCGACGGGGCGCGAGGCGATAAACAGGACGGGCGTGTCTACCGGCTCGACGAAGAAGGTCTGCGTCGTCAAGTTTTCCAGAGATTGCGTCGTGCCGAACTGAAAAAGATTGCGTTCATTGCCGCGGCGATATTCGGTCTCGCGGCTCGACCTGCGCCAAGTGCGCCCGCTGAACTCGTCGAGCGCGACGCCGCGCCAGCGCAGAGTTTGATGCCGTCCGGCCAGAGGGTCTTCGACGCGCACGCGCATCACGACGCGCTGGCTCTGTTGCAGGCGACCGATCTCGCCGAGCGTCACTTCATCGGAAAAGCCGACGATGCCGTTCAGGCCGCCGTCGGCGCGAGCGAGCGCGCTCCCGCTGAAACGCGGCATGATGAAAAAGATCGGCAACGCGAGCGCAAAGATGAGCGCCAGCAGAGAGAGCGCGACGAGCGGCAGACGACGCGCTTCGCCCGAAGGCGTCTGCCCTGCCGTTGTTTTTCCCGACAAGCGGCTCAACCAACGCACGCGGGGCGCGGAGAGCAGACGCGTCTCCTGAATTTTGATCGCGCGGCGCGCCTTCCTGATCTCGAAGCAGACGACCGTGGAGAGCGCGCAGAAGGTGTAGAGCGCAAGCGTGGCGACGAATAGCGGGCTGACGCTCAAGCCCGCCGCGAGCAGGACTTCAAAAAACGAGATGAGATAGAGAAACAGCCAATCGCGGTCGGCCTTAAGCTGCACGAGTTTGACGGCGGAGAGAAAGAGTATGAAGTGGGTGAGCGCGCCGATCCCTGCGCGCGCCGGTTCGCCCGCCCACAGCACGTTGGATTGAAATTTCCAGTCGAGGTAAAGCAGCGGGAGCGACGAGACGACCGCGAACATCCCCGCACGTTCGGACAACTGCCAACGCGTCCCCTCAAACTTCCACGCCGCCAAGAGCAGCAGCGTGAACACCACGCCGAGTCCCGCGCCCATGCCGCCGGAGACGGCCAGCGCGAGCGTGCCGCTTGCGATCATCGCGTAGGAGGAGATGCGAAAATAAGTATCGAAAGTCACGTCTGTTTTGATGCGGAAGGGCGATGCTCAGGAGCGCGTTTTGTTTTTGACGATCTCGATCTCAAACAACTTCGGCCACATCTTGCCCGTGACGAACAGGCGTTTGCCCGCCTCGTCATAAGCGATGCCATTCAAAACGTCTTCTTGACCCGTCCGGTCTTTGGTCGAGAGCAGCCCCGTGAGGTCGATCCAGCCGAGAATTTTGCCCGTCTTCGGCTCGATGCGCGCAATGCGATCCGTCTGGTAAATGTTGGCGTAGATTTCGCCGCCGATGTATTCGAGTTCGTTCAACTGATCGACCGGCTCGCCCCTGTCCGTGACGCTGATCGTGCGAATCGTCTGAAGCGTGGACGGGTCGAGAAAGCGAATCTCGTCTGTGCCGTCGCTCATGATGAGAGACTCGCCGTCGTGCGTCAGCCCCCAACCTTCGCCCGTGTAGCTGAACTCGCCTTGTTTTTGAAAAGTGGCAGGGTCGTAAATGAAACCCTTGTGTTCCTGCCACGTCAGTTGGAAGACCTTATTATGAAAGACCGTCATGCCCTCGGCAAAATAATTACCGGGCACGGAAATCTGTTTGACGACTTTGCCGGACTTCAATTCGACCTTACGCAGGCTGGACGTGCCGTACTGCCCCGTGCTCTCCCAGAGCATGCCGTCGAGAAAGATCAGCCCTTGCGTGTAGGCGCGCCTGTCGTGCGGCCAAGAGTTTTTGATCTTATAAGAGTAGGTTGGAATCTCCGGCGGCGTCGTCGCCGTTGTGGCGTCTGAACTCCGACCGTCGTTTACAGTCTGAGTCGCTACTTTCCGCCCGTCCGGTTCGTGCGGCGCAGGCGTTTGCTGTCGCCCGGTGTTGGCCGCGGTTATCCCAGTCCCGCCTCCGCACGCCGTGATCAAGAGCAGGCAAGCAAGCAGCGAATTTCGGTATAGCTGTTTCTTCATCAAACACACCCCGGCTTTAAAGATGACACATCCTTGCTGGAAGTTCCTTAAGTTACCCGGAATATTTTCTCAGAGCGGCACAAATTAGAAAAGCCTGCCCGGCGAAGCTGCCACAGATTTCGGGAAAACGCCCAAGGCAGCCAGACTGCCTACGCTCGTTGACTTGGAAACAGATTTCGTCGTCCGCCGCAGTGAGGCGCGGGCGACAGATGATAGCGGCTTTGAAACCGACGGTTGCACGGCGGGCGGGCAAGGGGCAACTTCTTGCAGCATTGATTGCCCGACGGGCAACGGTTGCAATGTAACTTGCAGGCTCGGCTACTGGGCATGCTGCAAGTGTCCCAACAACTGCCGGTGCGCTGAAAAGACCTGAGCCGTTAAATCTGTTGTATAAGGGCTACAAAAGAAGAAATGCCCGCTCAAGACTTGACGCTTGAGCGGGCATTCTATAATTAATCCGGCGACTTCCTACTCTCCCACGCAGCTACCCGCGCAGTACCATCGGCTCCAAGAGGCTTAACTTCCGTGTTCGGGATGGGAACGGGTGTGACCCTCTCGACAAAATCACCGGAAAACTTGAAAGAGCGTGTAAAAGGGCTTGGACAATCGAATAGTGAAAGTTTCTAGGTTTTCAAAAGTTGTGCGAAGCGAACCATCGAATATTACCTCACGGTTTTGCCCGTCAATAAATTTAATGGTCAAGCCTTGGGAACATTAGTACTGGTCAACTGAACACATTACTGTGCTTACATTTCCAGCCTATCAACGTGGTGGTCTACCACGAGTCTCACTGGCAGGTCTAATCTTGGGTCTGGCTTCACGCTTAGATGCATTCAGCGTTTATCCATGCTCCACATAGCTACCGAGCGCTGCCGTTGGCACGACAACTCGTACACTAGAGGTGGATCCATCCCGGTCCTCTCGTACTAAGGACAGATTCCCTCAAACCTGCTCCGCCCACACCAGATAGGGACCGAACTGTCTCGCGACGTTCTAAACCCAGCTCACGTACCGCTTTAATTGGCGAACAGCCAAACCCTTGGGAGCTTCTGCACCCCCAGGATGCGATGAGCCGACATCGAGGTGCCAAACCCT
>DASZEQ010000017.1:0-5380 GCA_035940695.1 Pyrinomonadaceae bacterium
TCGATGTACAACAAGAGCGAGACCTATTCAGTCGAAGCCGTTAATGCCGACCTGCGCCATTATCTGGCACGTCTTGGCAGACGTTCACGTTGCTTCTCACGCTGCATCCACGCGCTGAGGCGAGCCGTGGACTTGTTCGTGTGCTGCTACAACGCACGTCAACTTCGTAAACGCAAGTACCCACAATACCCTATGTCACTCGCAACCTTTATTTAGACACTCCCGCCATGATGGAGCATCTTGTCTTTAAGTCGGCTATTCTAGCAACATGGTCGGAGAGTGTGTGTCATGCCGCGTACTCAGTACTGTAGCGTACTGTCCCCCATTTGATGCTATAATGCGCCAAGTAATTAGAGATCGTAGTTCGACATAATGTAGCGTAGCACCCTATTCTTATGCCGATTTGCGTACAGCCCCAAGGCATAAGGAACTTGCTCATGTCTGCGTTATCAACTAACAGCCCCCCGAACGCCAACCGGATACTCAACCAGCTACCGCCGGAAGAATACGAACGCCTGTCGCCCTACCTAGAACCCGTCACGCTGTCGCGCGGCGACGTGCTCTACTACCCGCAAGACCCGGTCTCGCATGTCTATTTCCCCAACAGCGGGACGGTCTCCGTCGTCGCCACTTTTGTCGATGGCGGGGGCGTCGAAGTAGGCGTCGTCGGTAACGAAGGCGTGTTCGGCGTAAACGTCGTCTTAGGCAGCGTGACCACGCCGCACGAAGCGATGGTGCAACTGCCGGGCGACGGCGTGCGGACGTCCTCAGACGTGCTCCGGCGGGAGTTCGAGCGGGGCGGGCAGTTGCATGATTTATTGCTGCGCTACACGCAAGCCTTCATCGTCCAGATCGCGCAGACCGCCGCCTGTAACAAGGTGCACCCGCTTGACGGGCGGCTGGCGCGGTGGCTCTTGATGAGTAGCGACCGGGCGATGGGGAACGAGTTGGAACTGACACACGATTTCATGGCCGTCATGCTGGGTACGCGGCGGGCGGGCGTCACCGAGGCGGCGGGTAGGCTTCAGGACACGGGGTTGATTAGATACCGGCGTGGGCGCATTACCGTCCTCGACCGACCGGGGCTGGAGGCCACTTCGTGCGAATGTTACCCCGTAGTGAAGAAGGAGTTTGACCGCCTGCTCGGCGTTAAGGAGTAGACCACGCGAAACCACATTCCGTCTGTGGCAATTATTACCTGCTGCGGCGTGCTTCAGCCCTCCGTGCCTTTATTCAAACTTTAGGACACTACTCCGATTCGGCCGGTTTACCGGGTTTGAAAGTTAGCTCTTGCAACTCCTGCGCGGGAAGCGTATAAGGCTCGGTAGGCAGGCGATTCATTAAGAAGTTATGACGCGCTGGAAGCGTCGCGGTCGGAACGTCGCCGCTAGAGTGTTAACCGGAATCCGTCGAGGCAGACATGCCCGGCGGCTTTTGTATTTCCAGTGCCATATTTTCTGAGGAGCAGCGCAGATGAGCCGGGACAACGAACAAGATCACATCTCGCGGAAAACGGTCGTCTACAGAATCTCCGGCATGGACGACGTGCAGGTTCGGCGTGATGTCGCGTACCGGACGAGCGACGCCGAAACTCTCACAATGGACATCTACTATCCGCCCGATACGGCGGGGGCGACGCCGTTTCCGGCCGTCGTGTTAGTGGCCGGATTTCCCGACTTGGGGTATGAGGCGAAGATCGGCTGCAAGTTCAAAGAGATGGGCGCGTGCGTCTCTTGGGCGCGTTTGCTGGCCGCTTCGGGGCTGGCCGCGATCACTTACACGAACCGTGAACCCGCCGCCGATCTCGACCACTTGCTGCGATACGTCCGGCAAGACGCCGCCCGCCTGCGGATTGACGAGAGACGGATCGGCCTCTGGGCTAGCTCCGGCAATGTCCCGCTCGCGTTGTCGGCGTTGATGCGCGACGGACACGACGAACTGAAGTGTGCAGTCCTGTGTTACGGCCTCATGCTAGACCTCGACGGCTTCACACACGTCGCGGAGGCGGCCGCGACGTGGGGCTTCGTCAACCCGTGCGCGGGAAAGTCTCTCGCGGAGCTTCGAGACGACGTGCCTCTGTTCATCGTACGAGCGGGGCAAGATCAAATTCCTCACCTGAACGAAACGCTCGACCGCTTCCTGACGAAAGCGTTGGCGCGCAATCTGCCCGTCACCTTCGTGAATCACGTTGCCGCGCCGCACGCCTTCGACCTGTTTGACGAGAGCGAAACTTCGCGCGAGATCATCAGACAAATACTCGCCTTCATGCGTTTTCAACTCTCGGACGCGTGAAGCGCGGAGACCGGGCGGGCGCGAGCAAGAACCTTGACACCTTTCGCGCGCGACTTCTACACTGCGCGGCAAGAGAAAAACATTCGCGAGAGAGTGTGTGAGCGCGGCGCGGCCGCGCGCGGGGTGAAACGAAAAAGGGAGAGGTGAGTGTGAACCTTCCAAACACGCTGACGCTGTCGCGCATCTTCGTCGTGCCGCTGCTCGTCGCGGTGCTCTTGACGCCGTTTTCGGAAGACTGGCTCGGCGTGCCGCGCCACCTGCTCGCCGCCGGTCTCTTTCTCGCCGCCGCTTTCACAGACTACCTCGACGGCCACATCGCGCGCCGCCGCCAGCAGGTTTCCAGACTCGGCCAACTGCTCGACCCCATCGCCGACAAACTACTCATCTCGGCCGCTCTCATCTCGCTCGTGGAAAATCGTCTCGCGCCCGCGTGGGCGGTCGTCATCATCATCGGCCGCGAGTTGGCCGTGTCGGGTTTGCGTTCGATTGCGGCGGCCGACGGGTTGGTGATCGCCGCCTCGAAGGTGGGCAAGTTCAAGATGGGCGCGCAGGTGTTGGCGATTGCGATGCTCATCCTGTCGAGCGTGCGCGGCGCGCCGCCGGTGGCAAACTTCGGGCAGGCGTTCCCGGCCATACAGGTCTGGTCTGTGCCGGAACTGCGCGAGGCCGTGCGCCATTTTCTCGGCGGGGGCGCGACGACGGCGACCGACTGGCAAGTGCTGCTCTACACCCTCGGCCGCGCGACGCTCTGGGTGGTCGTGCTCTCGGCCTGTCTCTCGATGTACCAGTACTTCCGCGCCTTCTATCAATCGGCCGTCGCGCGCGCCGCGCTCGAACGCGAAGCTGCACTACTGGCGCAGACGAAGATGCCGCACGGCGCGGTCGAAGCCACGACCCGCGCGGCCGGCCGCATGCCCGCCGGATGAAAAGCGGATAACGGATGAAAGGCGTATGAAAAGAGAGTGCAGCCCGAAGGCGCGCGCCGAATGCCGCATCTCCGGGCTGCACTGTTGTTACCGGACGAGCCGGTCTTGAAACTCTTAACGCGAATTAAAACTCTTAACGCGCCCCGCTTATTTCACTTCGACAAAATCGCCCGTGTGAATCTCCTGTGCGACGCGCGTGATGACGGCGGTTGCCGTGCGCGCCTGCACGTTGAGCACCACGATTTCGCCCACGATCTTGCGCGGCATCGGCGGACGCCGCCGCTTCACTTTCGGCGTCGTCATCACCGGGCCGTGGATGTCGCCCCGG
Organism: Pyrinomonadaceae bacterium; assembly: GCA_035940695.1. Lineage (GTDB taxonomy): Bacteria > Acidobacteriota > Blastocatellia > Pyrinomonadales > Pyrinomonadaceae > JAIVJZ01. The sequence continues at coordinate 3,547 of DASZEQ010000017.1, forward strand.
CTCGCGTTTTCGACGCGTTGCGACTTGATGGAAAATCTGCCGCCGCGGAAAACTTCGCTCTCGAAGCCGTAGTTGGCCGATGGCGTCACTTCTTCGTCGCGGAAGCGCGAGATGTTGCCCGTTCCGGCGGGGCGGTAGACGGTAAGGCGGTCGCCTTCCTTCAAATTGTCTTCCGTGCCGAGGTCTATGTAGACGATCTGGTGACGCGAAATCATCTCGCGCGCCTCGCGCGCCAGCACGATGCGGCCGTTCTGTTTGCCCGTCGGGTCGGCGAAACGATCTAGGTCGGCCGTGTCGCCCACGGGCGGCGAGACGCGGTTGGGCACGCCCCGCAACAGATCGCCAAGCAGTATCTGGTCGCAACTGTTTGTGACCCGCGCCACCGACATGCGATCCTTCACGACCGCGACGCGCAGGCGACCGATCTCCTGCGTGTAGACGCCGAGCCAGCCCGATTTGCGCGTCAACTTCGTCGTGAAACGGCCGCGCGGGCGCACCACTTGAAACTCCTGCCCGGCCTTCACGCCCTGTTGTGCCCCGGCGTTGATGAAGACTAAATCGCCGATGGCGAAAGCGACCTTTTCCTGCTCCTGTTCCGCGCCGACGACCTCGAATCCGCTGTAGTTCGGTTCGTGCTCGATATAACCGGCGCAACTGAGTTCGGATTCGAGAGCCGCGGGCAGAGGTGAAGTCGCCGTCGAAACGGCGGCGGGGGCGTTTTGCGTTCGGCTCGCGTCGCCGCTGCCGGACGCGGTCTGGGCTTCGACCGGACTGAGCGCGAAGAGGAAAGCGAGCAACAAGGCGGCAAAACCGCCGGGACGCGAAAGTTGTTTACGGGTATGCACGGGACATCTCCTGAAATTTAAGGGAAAGAGTTACGCTGACAAACAGCGGACGAGGCTCAAAACGAGCCGCAGAGGCTTTTGGTGTAGCTGCGGTAGCTTCAAATGCGCGTCGGGATGAGGTGAGAGCCGTGCGGTGCGGGCATCTGTGGCCGCACGACACAGAGCAATTTCAATCCTACTTGCTGGCGACTCGGAGCGTCAACAAATTTCTTCAAACTGACCGCGCCTCTGTCCGAAATTAGCGCAGCGGCTTTCAGTGGCTTGCGTTTTAGTGAAGCTATTGTTACTATTCGCGTTTTGTCGGAAGTGCTCGGAGTGATCCGTGTGTGCCGGCGTAGCTCAGTTGGTAGAGCATCTGATTTGTAATCAGAGGGTCGGGGGTTCAAGTCCCTTCGCCGGCTCCAACAGTTATTTGGACAAACCGTGCAGGGGTGGTCGAGTGGTTAATGGCACCGGGCTGTAAACCCGGCAGGCTAACGCCTTACGTAGGTTCGAATCCTACCCCCTGCACCAGAAAATCAAGAGGCTGGAGGTTAGAGGTCAGAGGTCAGTTGTTGAAACTAACCTCTAACTTCTAGCCTCTGACCTCTGCGTGTTGGCGGGAGTAGCTCAGTTGGTAGAGCATCAGCCTTCCAAGCTGAGGGTCGCGAGTTCGAGCCTCGTCTCCCGCTCCACACTTCAGGCGGTCAACAGGGCGCACAACGACGGCGACCGAAGACGCGCCCGCGTAGCTCAGGGGTAGAGCGCCTCCTTGGTAAGGAGGAGGTCATGAGTTCAAATCTCATCGCGGGCTCCATACAAACAGGCGTTTCACAACCAATTACTTTATTTAAAGAGGCTATCACACAATGAGCAAGGAGAAGTTTGACCGTTCGAAGCCGCACGTCAACATCGGCACCATCGGGCACGTCGACCACGGCAAGACCACTTTGACCGCAGCCATCACCAAGGTCTTAGCCAAACATAACCCGAAGATCACCGTGCGCGCC
>DASZEQ010000018.1:0-72247 GCA_035940695.1 Pyrinomonadaceae bacterium
ATTTGGAGATTAAAGTCTCAAACTTCTTCGCCAAAGTTAATTATCCGGTCCTGACAGACCTCGTGCTCAGCATGGGCGGCGTCGAGACAGACCTGCTCTACCCGCGCGAGATGCCAGACCTCTTTAAGGGAACGCAGTTGACGCTCATCGGTCGTTATCGCAATCACGCCGATTTGCGCAACGTCAGCTTACGCCTCGCGGGCAAGACGAACCAGAACCGCAAGGAGTTTACATACACGAATCTCAGCTTTCCGCTCAGGGAGGATAACAACGACTTTCTACCCCGCCTGTGGGCGACACGACGCGTCGGCTGGCTAATGGAGCAGATTCGTTCAAACGGCGAGAGCAAAGAGTTGCGCGACGAGATAGTTGATTTAGGCACGCGCTACGGCATCGTCACGCCTTACACGTCTTACCTCGCGCTCGAACCCGGCGCGGTGGCGATGGACGCCGTGACGGTTACTTCAAACGCGCGCGCCGCGAACCTGCCGATGAATGGCCGGGTCGTATCGAGACAGGGCAGAACCCTTCCGCGCAAGACGAGTCCTCGCTCCGGCGTAGGCGGCGTGGGCGGCAGCGGCGGTGCGCCCGTAGTGAGTGCTCCCACGATGGAAGCCGCGCCGCCGATCCCGATGGCGACGCCCATGCCTGCGCCGATGCCGACGACGGGCGCAGCGGCCGTCAAGGACAGCAAGCGCGAACGCGCGCGGCAGGAATCCCTGCGCGCCGAAGAAGAGGACGAATCGGCGTCGTCTTCGAGCGTGATGCGCAAGGTCGCGGGCAAGACGTTCTACCTGCGAGACGACGTGTGGACGGACGCCGACTTCAAGGCGGGCGTAGGCTTGCCGGAGACGACGCTCGTGTTCGGCAGCGACGCCTACTTTGAACTACTCAAACGCGAGCGGAAACTGGCCGAATTCTTCGCCCTCGGCGAGCGCGTGGTGGTCGTCTATCAAGGACACGTCTACCGCGTCAACGCCGCCCCTTGAAGCACGGGGTGAGGGTTAAGAGGTAAAGGGGAAAGGTAAAGAACTCGTCGAGCGGCGCGTCTTTCCTTTCCCCTTTTGCCGTCTCGCTTGCGCTTGCCTGCGGCCTTGTCTCCGAAGCCCCCCTTCGTGTAAAACAAAAGCCTCTCACCGAAAAATCGAGCCGGGGCGGTCGCTATCGTCAAACTGCGTTCGGAGAAAACTGTCGTATGAATAGCGAGAAAGTCGTGCGCCGCCGTCGGCGGACGTGGCGGGGCGCGTCGCCTGTTCTGGCGTCGTGCTTGTTCGTCGTCGCGCTGGCGTTCGTGCCCGTGGGCGCACAGCAGCAGCAGCAGCGGGGCGAGGGGTGGACGGGCACGCGGCACGGCGCGGCGGGCAAGGATTTGAACGCCGTCTATTTCACGGACGGCAAACGCGGCTGGATGGCGGGCGACGGCGGCCTCATCTATCGCACCGAAGACGGCGGGCGCACATGGCTCAGGCAAGCGGTCGGCACGAACGACCAGATCAACGATCTCTACTTCCACAACAAAGAGGACGGCTACCTCGTCGCCGGTAACGCCATCTACTTCACCGAAGACGGCGGGCGCGCGTGGCGCGAGGCGCGACGTTTCAGCCCGGCGGATTTCGGCGGCATGCCGGAACTCTACAGCGTGCGCTTCGCGGGCAAGAAGAAGGGTTGGATCGTCGGCTCGATCAGCCGCCGCGATGTCGTCACGGACAGCCTCGTGCTGCACACGGACGACGCGGGCGCGACGTGGCGCGCGCAACTCGTCCCTTCGCGCGACGAATTGATTCATCTCGACTTCGCGGACGACAGGCGCGGCTGGATCGCCGGAGATAAAGGCACGATCCTCTCGACCACCGACGGCGGTTTGAACTGGTCGCGCCAGCGCACGGGGACGAACGCGACGCTCTATCACGTGCATTTCGTTGACGACGACCACGGGTGGGCGGTCGGCGAGCGCGCGACGATCCTGCGCACCGTGAACGGCGGCGAGACGTGGACGGCGGTGACCGTGCCGGGGCTTCAGCCGCGCACGACGTTTTTGAGCGTCCAATTCGCGGGCAAGGAACACGGCTGGATCGTCGGGCGCGGCGGCCGCATCCTTCGCTCCGAAGACGGCGGGCGTACGTGGGTGCAACAGGAGAGCGGCACGAAGCAAAATCTCTACGCACTCTTTGTCGGCAAAAAAGAGAACTGGGCTGTCGGCGGCGACGGCATGGTCTTGCAGTACGAGCGGTGAAAAAGGGATGAGGGCGGAGGGATGAAAGAAAGCTTAAAGCGGGCGCAGCGCGCGGGGCGGCGTGGATGAAAGACGCGCTCGAAGATTTCCGGCGGACGATTGAAACGGCGGCCGTGCGGCTGCACGCGTTGGACGAGGCCGAAGCGCGAACCGCACGTGCGGCGGGCGCGTGGACGCCGAAAGAGATCGTCGGGCATCTGATAGACTCGGCGGCGAACAACCACGGGCGGTTCGTGCGCGCGCAATCCACGGACGACCTCGTCTTCGACGGCTACGAGCAGGAGGCTTGGGTGCGGGCGCAACGCTACAACGAAGAGTCTTGGTCGCTGCTCGTCGAACTCTGGAAGAATTACAACCTGCACCTGCTCCACGTCATGGCCTCTGCGCCGGAGGAAACTTTGCGGCAGCCGCGCGCCACGCACACGCTCGACCGGATCGCATGGCGCAGGATTGACGCGAACCAACCGGCGACGCTCGAATACCTGATGCTCGATTACATCGGGCATTTGAAGAATCATCTGCGGCAAATCTTCCCCGGAGACGAGTGATAATTTCCGGTAAAAGAATTTAACCACGCGGGAGCGCGAAGGGCGCAGAGAGGTTGTTTTCTCTGCGCCCTTCGCGTTTGCATCTCCCGCCGTCGAAAATCCCGCCGCTCATTTCTTCGCCTGCAACTCCTTGAGCAATTCCTCGCGGAAGTAGCCGACGGGGATCGTGCCCTGCTGCATGAAGAGGACGTGAAAGTCTCTGGGCGAGAAACGGTCGCCCGCGATCTGTGCGGCGTCTTTACGCAGGGCGAAGATTTGATCTTTGCCGAGGCGATAGGTGATGGCCTGCGTCGGCCACTTGGAATAGCGGAAGATGGCGCGCTCGGCCGAGTCGCAACTGGCGCGCTTGGCCGGTTTCGCCGCCACAGCCGCCGCGTCGCGGCATGATCCGGGTTGGAAGTCCACCACCTGCGAGAAGAGATCGACGGCGTCGTCGTAAGACATGCGCCCGGTGTGGATGCCCGTGTCGATGCGGACGCGCAGGTCGCGGTAGAGTTTGCCTTTGAGTTGATAGAGCCGTTCTTCGGGCGAATAGAAGCCCGTGGGGAAGCCGGGTTGCGGCTCGGCCATCAGGGCTTCCGAGTAAAGCCCCCAGCCTTCGGCGGCCATCGAATCCTGCCACATCGAGGACGAGTCTTCGACCGCGCCGGGCGTGAGCCAGCGCGCGGGCGCGATCCGTTCGCGATATTGCGTCATCACTTTGTAGTGCCAATCGTGGCCGGGGAAGCCTTCGTGCGCGGCGAGGTCTGCGAGCGAGGCGCGGTTGTTCTCTTTGAGCACCGCCTCGTCGTTCGAGCCGGAAGTGGTGACGTAGAAACGACCGACGCCGCTCGTCTTGAAGGGCGGCGCGGGGTAATAGGCCGCGCCGTCAATCGAGGCGCGCAAAGGGGGCGGCGTCTCGACCACTTCCAACTTGTAATCGGCGGGCACGTCGAAGACGCCCGACTTGCGCCCGTATTCGACGAGCCGGAAGGCGGCCTCTTCATACCACTTGACCATCTCCGCGTCGGACTTCGGATAGTCCTTGCCGAGTTCTTCAAAGACGGCGAGCACGGCCGAATGCCCGTCTTCCGGCAACTCCATCGCCTTCTTTTTGCCGATCTCGCGCGCGAGCGTCACCATCTCGGCTTGCGTCGCGTTCACAATCGCCATCGATTCGTCGAAGAGTTTTCCGGCCGTCGCGTCGGGCATGCGGAGGTTGTTCTTGAGCGCCCAGTTGTACTCGTCCTCGCCCATGGCAAAGCGGTCTGCGCGAAATTGCGCTTTGACGTTGGCGGCTGTCGGTTGGCTCGCATTGTCGAAGAAATTCTGTGCGACGTAATCACGCAAAGCGCGATACGCGCCCGCCGCGCCCTTCGCCGCTTCGTTCAATTGTTTCAACTGTTCGTCGCGCCCCGCGCCCTGTGCGATGCGCTCGGCGGCGAGGTCGGGAAGCGTCTTCTCGAAATACTGGGCTGTCTTTTCCGCCGTCGTGATGCCGTTACGCAGCAGCATGCGGTGGTCGGGCGTGTTGCCGGATTTCACCCCGGCGGCGAGTTGTTCCTGCGCGACCTGAAAGTAACGCGGCACGGCCTGTAAACGTTTGACGACGAGCGACCACTCTTCGGGCGTGCCGTAGGTTTTCTCGCCCGTCTGCGTCATGCCTTGCAGTTGCCAGTCAACGGCGCGGAAAGGTTCGTCGGTGTAGGTGTCGAGGGCGCGCTGCTGATATTTGCGCGTACCGTGCTGGTGGAGCAGGAAACGGATTTGCGCGAGCGCGACTTCGCGGTCGATGCGAAGCGTGGGCGAGAGCGTGCCGGGGGCGATTGCTTCGAGCGATTTTTGCGTGTCGGTGAGCCAGCGGTCTTCCGCTTCGATGGCGGCGGCGGAATGATCGCGCAGTTGGCCGTCCACGTCGCGCAAGGCCGGGTCGAGTCCCGCGCCGCCGAGGTAGGTGTTCACAGTCGGGTTGCGGCGCAGGAAATCGCGCACGTAAGCGTCGTGAATCCGCTTGAAATTCTGGTCGCCGCTGCTGTCGGAAGCCTGCGCCTGATTCGCGTTCTGCTGCGCCGTCTGTTGCACGCAAGCAGCGGCGGAAGTCAGGACGAGCGCGGCCGTGAGTAATAAAAGTTTTCGCATTTTTTCGTCTCCAAGTGAAAACGCTGAAGGGCAGTTAAAACTGAGCCGGGGAGGGTCTGAAAATTGGGGGCAACCTGCCGCCCGCGCCCGCGCATCAGAATTGGCGAGCATAGCAATGACCCAATGAATCGCCGGGGGGCGATTCGCAAAGTTGGGCAATTCTCCTGTGGTTTCCGCCCGGTGTGAGAGCACACACCGGGCGGTTTTTTTTGTTTAGCCGTCAGCCATCAGCCGTCAGCTATTAGCCATCAGCCGTCAGCGACCCGGTTTGTACGTAAGCCGTCCGGCGTGGAATTAGTACGGACAATTGAACGGCTGACGGCTGATAGCTGACAGCTATTGGCTAACCGATCCTTCGCCCCGTGAACATGAGCGGCGGGACGATGGGCATGTTGGTGCGGATCGAGCCGCTGAGGTTGTCGCCTTCGCGGCGGCCTTCGATGTTGGCCTGAATCGCCATGCCCTGAATTTTGAGCGCGATGGCGGCGTTGAAGATGTCGCCGCTCTGCGTGATAGTGTCCAAGGGCGCTTCGCCCCAAGACGAACTCATCCGGCCGCGCAACGCGCCGCCCTCTTCGTCCACGACGAGCGTGGCCGTCTGCGGCCCTAAGGGCGAAGTGATCTCCAATTGCCACGACCCGACGAATCCCGCCTGATCTCCCGTTGTTGATGTGCTGCTCATATGACTCCCGTTAGTTGTAGTTTCGTCGGCCGCGCGCTCCGCCACTGTCGCGTCTTTGCGCTGACCCGCGCTGTCGTAAATCTCCATCTCATCGGCGTAACCTTTGATTTCATCCGCGAGCGCGTCCGCATCGCCGACGACGACGATGGCCGCAATGTCGGGCGTGACGTAACGGCGCGCGACGCGTTGCACTTCCTCGCGCGTCACCGCGCTCACGCGCTCGCGGTAGGTTTGCAGATAGTCGTCGGGCAGGTCGTGCATCTTGATCTGGATCAACTGGTCAATCAAACCGTCGAGCGTTTCCAGACGAATGGGGAAGATGCCCGTCAGGTAATTCTGCGCGTCGCGCAACTCCTTCTCGGTGACGCGTTCTTCGCGGATACGCGCGAACTCGTAGAAAAATTCTTTGAGCGAGTCGCCCGTGACGGGCGTACGCACTTCGGCCGTGGCGCGGAAGCTCCCGGCCGTGCGGCGCGCGTCGAGGCTCGTGTATGCGCCGTAGGTGTAGCCCTTGTCTTCGCGCAGGTTCATGAAGATGCGCGAGGAGGCGTTTGCGCCGAGCACCGTGTGCATGACGAGCATGGGGAAGTAGTCGGGGTCGGTGCGCGTGATGGCGGCGTTGGCGATGATGATGTTCGACTGCGCCGAGCCGGGGCGATCCACGAGATAGAGCGTGCGCCGCGTGCGCGCGGGCGGGGCGGGAAACTCGGACGCTTCGGGTTCGCCCGGCTGCCACGCGCCGAAGAGTTCTTCGATGCGCCGGAGCGCGTCGGCGCGGCGGATGTCGCCGCCGACGACGAGCACGGCGTTGTTCGGGATGAAGCGGCGGCGGTGGAAGCGTATGAGATCGTCGCGCGACATGGCCTCGATGGATTCGGGCGTAGCCGAGACGACGCTGTAAGGATGTTCGCCATAGATAACGCGCGCGAGCCGTTCGTTGGCGAGGAAGGAAGGCTGGCCGCGCTGCGCGATCAAATTTTGGAGCGCGTTCTGCTTCGTCAACTCCAACTCGTCTTCGGGAAACGAAGGGCGCAAAGTGATGTCGGCCATCAAGTCCAGAATTTGATCGTTGAACTGCGACAGGGCGGAAGCGGCGACCGTCGTGTTGTCCGAGCCTGCGCCCGCGCCGAGCGTCGCGCCGATGCGCGCCACGTCTTCGGCGATGCGGCGGCTCGTGCGCGTCTCAGTGCCCTCGTTGAGCATGCCCGTCAAGATGTCGGTCAGGCCGGGCAGGTCGGGCGGGTCGTGCGCGTCGCCGGTACGCAGGGCGAGCCGGTAGGTGACGAGCGGCAGACGCGCGTTCTCCACCAAGACGACGCGCAAGCCGTTGGCGAGTGTCGTCTCTTCGGGCGTGGGCAAATTCAAAGGGCGCGGCGCGAGCGGCGCGGGCGGCTGGCGGCGAAAGTTTTCGAGTTGATTGTCGGGCATCATAAAAAAACAGTGACGTGTGATAAGTGACAAGCGACGAATTGAAGACGAGTTCTTAGTTTTAACTTGTCACCCGTCACTTGTCACCCGTCACTTGCGTGATCGGCGTCTCCGGCGTTTCGGTCGGGGGGGTTGGTTCCGGCGTTGACGGGCGCGGGGGCAACTGGGGCGGCGGCGCGCCGGGCTGCACTTCTTCCTGTTTCGGGGCAGCGGCCGCGTCGGCCGCCGGTTCGGCCTGCGGCGTGCCTTCGGGCGCGGGGATGATCTCGATGAGGGCGTGATTATCCGTGTGCAGGTAGCGCGCCACCGCGTCCTTGATCTCGGCGGGCGTGACGGCGAGATAGCGTTCGACTTCCGTGTTGACGAAGTGCGGGTCGCCGTCGTAGAGCGTGTACTCGGCGAGCCTTTGCGCGCGATACATGGTCGTCTGGCGTCCGCGCACGGAGTCGTTCAAAAGCGAGTTGCGCAGTTTCTCCATCTCCTCATCGCTCGGCCCTTCGGCGGCGAGGCGCGCGATCTCCTCGTTGATCGCACGGCGAATCTCATCGGTCGAGCGGCCGGGCTTCGGGATGGCGAACAGGTAGAGCGACGAAGGGCCGCGACGCTCGGCGATGCTGCCCTGCACGGCGATGACCGACTCGTCGCCCTTCACGAGTTTTTGATAGAGCCGCGAGCTTTCGCCTTCGAGCAGTAGTTCGCTGGCGAGAGTCAGGGCGTAGGCGTCCGGGGTGCGGCGCGCGGGGGCTTTCCAGCCGAGCATCAGTGCGGGTAGCTGCGCGAACGGGTCGGGATACGTTTCAAAGGGCGCGGCCACTTCCAAAGGCTCGCTCACGTCAACTCCCGGTGGGGCGGGCTGGCGCGGGATGGTGGCGAAATATTTCTCGACGAGCGCGCGCGCTTCCGCCGGGTCGAAGTCGCCGACGATGACGAGCACGGCGTTGTTCGGCGCGTAGTAGATGCGGAAAAATTCGCGCACGTCTTCGATGGTCGCGTCGTCGAGGTCTTGCATCGAGCCGATGGTCGAGTGCGCGTTGGCGGGATTCCGGTAGATGAGTTCGTTGAGGCGCAGGAAGGCGTTGGAGTAGGGGCGGTTGTCGTAGTTGAGCCGCTTCTCCTCCTGCACGGCGTTGCGCTGGTTGTCGAGATTTTCCTGCGTCACTTTCAACGAGCGCATGCGGTCGCTTTCCAGCCAGAGCGCGAGCGGGAGTTGATCGGCCGGAAGCGTCTCGTAGTAGTTGGTGCGCTCCGAGGAGGTCGTGCCGTTCATCGTGCCGCCGGAGTTGAAGATGTATTGGAAGTGCGCGGCCTTCGGCACGTTCTCCGAGCCTTGAAACATCATGTGCTCGAAGAGATGCGCGAAGCCCGTGCGCCCCTCGCGTTCGTTGCGCGACCCGACATCGTAATAGACGCAGACCGAGACTACGGGCACGCTGTGGTCTTCGCTCAGGACGACGCGCAGGCCGTTCTCCAGCGTGAACTGTTCGATAGGGATGTGCGGCAATGTGAAACTCGCGGACAAATTAAAACCTCAATATAAATGGAAATGATAAACAACTGTGACGTACTGCGAGACGGGGCGACCGTCTTTGCGCGCCGGTTCAAACTCGATCCGGCGCGCGGCTTTAATCGCTTGTTCCGTGATGCCGTAGGGCAAGCCTTCGAGCACCTCTACGGGGTCGCGGATTTTGCCGTCCGCGCCGAGGATGAGGCGTAGTTTGACCGCGCCCTGCACCCCGTAGCGACGCGCCTCGTGCGGATAGACGGGGTTCGGCTTCGACCTGATGACGGCGCGCACCGTTACTTCCTTGCCCGCGAGCGGCTTGTCGTCGCCGCCACCACCATCGCGCGCTTCATCCGGCGGCGTGTCTTGTGCTTTGTCTCCGGCCTCGTTCCTGGCTTCGTTCCCGGCCTCGCCTTCCGCCCCATCCTTCGTCTCAAACTTTTCGGCGCGCTCTTCCGGCGTCGGCTCGGCGCGACGCACGCGGCGCGATTGCGCGTTCGCCGCGCACGCAGACGCGAAGGCGAGAATAACGATGAGACCGAAAACGCGTTTCATAATTCTTAACGGACTTTTGAAGGCCGAAGCGCGGGCGGGGGTTGCAAGCCGCCCGCGCCGCCGCGCGCAAACCTTCCGCGCTTTTAACTTTGCGGCGTGTTGATCATGCCGCGCAACTCTGCGCGCAAGCGTTCGATCTCGTGTAGTTTCTGCTGCACGCGGTCAAAGAGCGCGGTCTGCGATTTGATGCCTTCATCGATCAGGAACGCGGCGGCCTCTGCGCGTGAACGAAAGACTCCCGCCTGCACCAGACTTTCCAGCTTCTCCTGCGCCTCGTGCGAGACTTTGACGGCGACCACGTAATCGTCCTTCGCCGAGATGGCGCGCTCGATGGTGCGGCTGATGTCGCGGCCGATGGATGAGAGCGATTCGGGGATGCGCGAGGCGATGTCGCGCACAGAGGAAGACATGCGCTCGCGGTCGGCGTTGTGCCCCGACTCGTCTTCGTCGTCGCGTAGCATCAGGTCGTCGATCATCTCGCCCTGATTCATGGGGTCGTGTGGGTCGTGCGGGTTGTTCGGGTCGTAAGGGCTGCTCATGCGAAAAATCTCCTTCACTGCGGCTCGCGCCTCCGGCGCAAAATTGCGGCTGGCGCGGGCGTGCTTCTGTTGCAATGTGCTTGGCTGATTGCTCCCCGCCATTTTAATTTATCGGAGGGGAAGTAACAAACAGCCGCTCCGTGGGAAACAGCGAAAGGTCGAAGGTTAAGGGAAAAGGGGAAGGGTAAAATTGCCACTTTGGCACATCCGTCTCTCTCTTTTTCCTTCGCCCTTTACTCCTTCGCCTTTAACCGTTCTCGCTCATCGATCCGAGAAATTGGATGCGCGCGAGCCGGGTCTGGACGCAACCTTGCCGCCTTTTCACTCATCCAGTACTATACAAAAACTGCCTCCGGCGGCAGCAGCAGGTCGCACACGGCGACCACGCTTCCGACGCGTGTCTGTTTTACGGTCTCAGCGGAAAATGGTCTTGAGAGGTTTGCCTGTAGTGAAACAAAAAATATCATCCGCCCTCGTCGCACTCTTGCTCGTCGCGCTTTCGCTTCCCACGTTCGTGCTCGGACAACAACAACAACCTGCGCCCGGTCGCTCCGGCGCGCAGGCGCAACCGCAACAGCAGATGCCGCCCAACGTCGGCCCTGCCGCTCCCGCAGGTCGGCGCGTGCGAGGGCGCGTGTCGGCCGCCTCCGGCGCAACCGCCGCCATCGAAGAGGACTTCGCGGAAGCTCTCAGCATCGTGCAGGAGAACTACGTGGACGGCGTGAAGATCGATTACAACGCCGCCTTCAAGTCGTCCATCATCGGCATGCTGCGCTCGCTCGACCCGCACTCGAACTACTACGACTCGAAGGAATTCGAGGAACTGCAAGCCGACTGGCGTTCCGAGTATTACGGCATCGGCGCGACCATCGGCGACCGCACCATCGGCGGCCAAACCGACACCTACATTCTGGCGACCTTTCCGGGCGCGCCCGCCACGCGCGCGGGCTTGCGCTTCGCCGACCGCATCGTCGAAGTGAACGGCGAAACGATCAAGGGCAAAAATTCGAGCGACGTGCGCGACCGCTTGCGCGGCCCGAAAGGTTCGACCGTTAAGGTCACCGTCGAACGCGCCTCGACGAAGGCTCTGGAGACGGTCGAGATCACGCGCGACGCCGTCGGCCAGCCGACCATTCCCGATTCCTACATGCTCAAGCCCGGCGTCGGCTACATCGACATGACGCGCGGCTTCAACCGCAGCACGGCCGAAGAGTTTATCGCCTCGCTCGAAGATTTGCGTAAGCAAGGCATGACCTCGCTCGTCCTCGACCTGCGCGGCAACCCCGGCGGCCTGCTCGATCAGGCGGTCAAAGTCGCCGAACGCTTCTTGCAGCGCGGGCAGGTGATTCTGTCGCAGAAGGGACGCGTCGCGGGCAGCGACCGCACCTACGAGTCGCGCAATAGTTCGCCCGACAACGTGCCGCTCGTCGTCTTAGTCAACCGCAACTCGGCCTCGGCCTCCGAGATCGTGGCGGGCGCGTTGCAGGATCACGACCGCGCGCTCATCATCGGCGAGACGAGTTTCGGCAAGGGACTCGTCCAGAGCATCATCCCGATGGAATACGGCACGGCCGTCACGCTCACCTCCTCGAAGTACTACACGCCTTCGGGTCGCCTGATCCAGCGCGACTACACGAACGAAGGTCTCTACGATTACTACACGCGCGGCGGCGTCGGCAGCCTCGACGAAGAGAAGAAAGCGGCGGCGGCGGCGAAACCCACCGGCCCCGAAAGCCTGACGGACACGGGGCGCAAGGTTTACGGCGGCGGCGGCATCGCCCCCGACGAACCCGTCAAGCCGCGTCTCATCGAACCCGCGCAGCAACGTCTCGTTGACCCGGTCTTCGCTTTCGTGCGTGAACTCGTCAACGGCCGCATCAAGGGTTTCGAGGACTACAAAATCGCGCGCGCCATCGATTACGAGCACGACATCAAAGCCGAGGAATATCCGATCACGGATAATCTCTTCAAGGCGTTCAAGAGCTTCGTCGCCAGCGACGAGACGTTCAAGCTCAAGGACACGCAACTTGACCGCAGCCGCGACTTCATCGCGCGCCAGATGCGCTACGACATCGCCACCGCCGCTTACGGCACGGTGACGGCCTCGCAGGTGCAGATCGTTGACGACCCGCAAGTCGCCAAGGCCATCGAAGTGCTGCCGCGCGCGAAGGAACTCTCCCTCGCCGCCATGCGCGGGCGCAACCCCGAACGCAAGACGTTTGAATAAAACGCATCCCGCTCGATTTACGAACAAGCGAAGAGGCCGTCAACTTTTGAAGTTGACGGCCTCTTCGCTTGTGTAACTCACCCGCCGCCGGAAAGGCGCAGATTCAAAACAGGGCAAGGGCACACTCGCGCGCCGCCCGCAAATTTCGTCCTATTCGTTGCCGGTCTGGTCGTGCGGCGCATCGACGGGCTTGGATTCGGACGAGCCTTTCTGGCGCAGCCAAATTGTCAGCACGACCATCAAACCAATCGAGAAAAATTCGCTCTGCCAGTTTTGCAGCGACTCGAACCAGAACCGCGAAGTGCCCATGTAGGCGAGGGTGGAGATGCGCTGTCCCGCCGCGCCATGCTCGAATTGATCCTGATTGTACTCGCCCGCGCCGCCCACCGCGTGCAGGTAGAACGTGAGAAAGAAGAGGATGAGGAATGTCAGGCCGAGCGAGTTTTCATACAGCTTCAAGACGAAGCCGCCACGGCGCACAGGCCACGGCGCGTCTCGTTTATTGCGCGAGTTGCGCGGGTCGCGGTCTACGGCCTCCTCCTTATCCGGGTCTTTCGATTCCGCAGAGCCTCTCTGGTAGAGGAAGATCGTGAGCATGATGAAGACGTACATCTGGAGAAACTCGCTCTCCCAGTTCTCCATCGTCGCTTCGAGGAAGTGCGGGGTAGCGAGATATTCGGCGTAAGAGACTGTGGGCTGGCTGTGGTCGCGCTGGTCGTTGTTGTACTCGCGTTGGCCGACGATTGATTGGCCGATGATCAGCGTGCAGAAGAACAAAATGAACAGCACGAGCGATAGCCCGTTGTTGCGAAAAAATTGTCCCATAAATTTTCTTCCGGAGATTCGTCGCCCGTGAAAAACAGTCTGTCGGGCATTCGGCCTATTTGCCTTTACCGAAAAAATCCGCGATGCCGACCGTCATCCCGGCAAACACCCCGGCGCGCGGTGCGTCCGAAGTGAGACCGAAACGCACCCCGCCGTCGAGTTGCAAACGACGGTTGACTTTGTAAGTCAGCGCGCCGAGCGCGTAGACGCCGCGCGGCTGCGCTTCATCGAGACTCTGGCCGGAAAGTTCGCCCTCCAAGCCGAAGTTGTTTTCAAACTCACGCGCAAAACTGAATGCTGCTTGCCCGCCCGACTCGCGCCCCTGCCCGTCCTCGCGCCCGTGGTTGAGATAAGCCCCGTTGAAATCGAAATCAACTTCGCCGACCTTTTTGCTCAAGAGGAAGATGAGCTTGTGATCGTAGCGGCCTGTGCCAAGTCCCTTTTCCTCGCTCGCGGTCGGAAGTTTGACGTAATAAGCGAAGGCGAGCGCGGGGTGTTGTGTGGTGTCCTTGAGAATGACTGCCTGCATCCCGATGCGCACGTCGCCCACGCCCGTCTCGCGCACGCGTGTCTCCGCATCGGTTTCCGATTTGAAAGTGTCGAGGTCGAGTTCGATGAGGAGGCGCGACGTGGCGGCGAAGCGCAGGGCGAGCGGCGCGCTCTGCTCCGTGCGTAACTCCCGGCTGTGAAAGTTCGCGTCGTAGCCGTATTCGACTTGCAGGACGCCCGCCTTTTGAATCTCCGCCGGGTTCGCCAAACCCGGCCGGCTCGGCTTGATGAACTCTTCTTCCGGCGCACCGGCTGCTTGCGGCGACGCGGGTGCGTCTTTTGAGACGGACGCTTTTACGTGGGCGTCTTTTAAAGTGTCCGTGACGGGAACGTCTTTCAGAGAGTTGATGGCGGTCGAGTCAAACTGCGGTTGCTGCGCCCGCACGCTTGAGACGAGCGCAAGAGCGACTAACGCGAAGCACAAGCCACGTCGGCACGTGCGAAGTCGATGTGCGATTCGGCCTCGCACGCGCGACAGATCATTGATGTTTCTCATCGTGTTTCCCCTGTGTGTTCGTTGAATAAACCGGGCGAATCCTCGCCTAATCCTGCTTGGCGAACTGCTGCGACTGCGGTTGCGCGTTCGGCTCTTCTTCTTCTTCTTCTTCCGGCCGCTTCAGTTCGTCGAAATCGATTTCGGTCGAAGGCCGCGTGTCGGCCTTGAGCACGCGCCGCATGTGTTCGAGCGCATGCTGGTTCTCGTCGGCGTCACTGGAGGCGACGCAGTCGGCGGGGATGACGAGGTGAAAGTCGCGCATGTAAGCGTCGTTGGCCGTGAAGAGGACGCAGATGTCACCGGTGAGTCCGGTGAGGATGAGGATTTTGACTTGCAGGTATTCGAGCAGCGTGTCGAGCGTGGTGGAGAAGAAACCGGAGTGCTTGGGCTTGAGGACGAAATAGTCGTCCTCGTCCGGCTTGAGCAACTCGACTAAGGGCTTGCCGCACACGTCTTCTTCGAGACAATGCTTGAGCAGTTTGTTGAAGTCCGACTGCCACCTGCCGAAGTTGTCGTTGACGTAGATGACGGGGACGCCCGCCTGCTTTGCGCGCCGCTTCAAGGCGGCCAACTTTTCGGCCATCGGCAACGCGTGTTTGAGCAGTTGCTCGCCGCTGCTGAATTCGAGATCGTTGATCACGTCGATCAACAACAACGCCACTTCCGCCTTGTCGGGCACGTTCCCGTGGAGGTCATCGTTTTTCGCAGGCACGCCCTTGGTCTCCCCTTCTGCACGTCGAATTGTCAGGCCGTTCAGCCGTGCATAGTACCCGAACTTCCGGCAAAAAGGGGAAATAAAAAGATGTCCGTGGTCGGTTGTTCGCAATCGGTTGTCCGTGGCCGTTTGTTTGATCTCGCCGGTCGTAATTCGCCCGGCGAAACACAAAATAACTGACCACGGACAACCGACCGTTGCCGAAGACTTCAAACGTAAGCGGGAGCCTTCACCTCGATCCGCTTGCGCCAGACGGCCAGCAGCGCACCCATCGCGAGAAAGGCGACGAGGTGGTAGGTGACGTTGATGAGGTAGAGGCCGACGGGACGAAACTCGAAGAAGACCGTGTTCAAGTTGCTCGTCACGACGAAGCCGAGCCACAGCCACAGTCCAGTCCTCGCGCCGCTCCCGGCCGTCTCCGCGTTCATATAGCGCACGACGTGTGCGAGCACGTAGGCCGCGACGAGCGAACCGACGAAGGCCAGCGCGAGTTGCGCGCCCGCGCCCTCCGCCTCCATACGCGCCAGTTGCTCCGGCGACCAGCGCATAAGCTCGATGAACTTGCCGCCGAACAGGAGCGGCGAATACCAGAGACCGCCGAGCAGCCAGTAGAGAAGCGCGGAGGCGGCGACTGCCGCGTAGTTGATCTTCATGTCATTTTCTCCAACTTGAAATGAAACGAATTGATTCACTTGGCCGACGGGTCGAATTGCATGATCCCGAAGACGTTGCCCTCCGTGTCCGCGCAGTAGGCGACGTAGCCGACGCCCTGAACCGCGCCCTTCGGCATCAAGACCTTGCCGCCGTGCTCCGTGATCTTCTGCGCGTAGTCGTCAACGGAAGGCACGTCGATGGTGTTGGTGGCAGATGATGGGGGCAGAGGGTTGTCGGAGCGTTTCATCAAGCCGCCGTTAATACCCGGCTGTCCCTCCGCGCCCGTCTCCAGCAACCAGTAACTTTGCGGCCCGTCCCATCTTTGCGTCTTCCAACCGAAGACCTCGTCGTAAAACTTCACGGCGCGTTCGGGGTCGTCCGCGCTCAATTCAAAATGTATGACTCTCGGCATGTGCAGGTTCTCCTTTTTCGCTCGATAATTTTTAGTCAATGCGAAACTGCTAAACTTACGGTCACGCGCGCGTCGCGCTTTCGTGTCGCGCTAAATAGCAATGGCGCGGGCGTGATAGATCATGCGAGGCGAAGTTCGGCTCTGTGCCCCGTCGCAAGAGACGTAGCGGGGACAGGCGCGTTCGTGGCGCGTTGCCAAATTGGAAGCGAGGGTCTTTCGTTTATGGCGAGGGTTGGTGCGACCCTTAGAGCGGGTCGCGGTCAGGCTGCGAAAAGCCGGGTCGGCTTTCGGGTCGCCTGTTTAATGTCGGATTGCTGAAAACGCGTGATTGCCTTCGGGATAAAAAGAAAGGTGAGTTAAACCCCTTGTTTTTAACTCACCCTTCAACCCGCCCTGTGCTCGTTCTACACCCATCAGCTTGTTCGGGTGATCTTCAAATGCTGCTTGTCTGCGTGCAGCGTTCAGTGAGCGGCGAGCCACTCGTTGAACACCGCCGACTCTTCCTGCTTACCGCTCCAGCGCGCGCGGTTCTTGCCGGTCAAGGCCAAGACCATCGCTTGATGCTGCCCGGCGCGGTCGCCGAGCCGCTCGAAATAGTTATAGAGACGGTCGATCTTCTGCACAGACTCGCGCGCCGCCTCCACGGTCTTGAATGAGAGCACGTTGCGGAAAAAGCGCGTGTAGACGTTCTGCTCGCGCCCCGTCGTCGTGTAGAGATCGAAGTAGCCGGTCAAGAAACCGGCGGACTGCAACACCTGCGCGACGTAAGAAGGACGCGCGCCAACCTGCCTGACAATCTGCGCGATGTCCGTCGTGCCTGCTTCGTAGAGCGCGAGAATCTGTTCCTTCTTCGTGCGCGATTCGGCATCGTGCTCGATGCGCTCCGTCTCCTCCGCCTCGCGCTCGACGACGCCAACACCGGTCGCGCCCGTTTCACGCGGCTCATCGGCGTATTCGATCTCGAACGTCAACGGCTGTTCCTGAATCAGTTCTTCTGTCGTCATCATTGTGAACCTCTTACTTCCCGAAGCCGTCGCGCGCGGGGCAGGTTTGATTTACACATCGCCGCCGCCCCGTCGCGATTCTCCGGCTCCCCTTGGGTTATCGTTTAGCTCGCGCGTCGCATCGGCTGTTGCTGCTCCGCCGCGCCGCCCTGCACGCTCTTCAAGTGGTCGATGAAGGATGATGCGGCCTTCTTCGACAACTCTTCCGTGCGGCAGCGCAGGACAGACTGGCACTCCTCTTCGACATCCACGCCCGCCTCGCGCGCGAGCGCGCGGATCATGCCGAGTTGCTTCGGCGTGACGAGGTCGCCCATGGACTTCGCCAGCGGGTCGCGCGGGAACTCGCTCTGCGGCGCAGAACCCGTCTGCTCGATCACTTCCGACTCGCGCTGGTACAACTCGCGCGCGATGCCGAACTTGATGGCCGCGCGCTTCAAAGCGTCGTGCTCGGCCTTCTTGATGCCGGTTTCGTTGTCGGCCGTGCCCGTGCCGACGCCTTCGCGCGTCACGCCGTCAATTGAGATGGCGGCCGTGACCGCGACCATGTCGCCGATCTGGACGATGCCGCGCACGGAGTGCGACCAAGTCGGCGCGACGCGGTCGAGCAGGTCTGCGACCGTGTGCCATTCGACGTATTCGACCATGTGCGTGCTGCCGTTGCGGTCGCGCCAGCCCTCGCGCGTCTTGATGAACTTCGGATCAATCGGTTGACGCAGCGTGCGCAGCGTATTCGTGAAAGCGAGCGGCACGACCGGCGTGCCCGCGCTCAAAGCGGCATGTTCTTCCGCGGTGACGAAATCCAGATCATCTTCCGGCTCGATCACGGCAGTTGCTTGTCTCTTACTCATCTCTTCCTGCTCCTCTTCCTGTTTGTGATCCGCAAGCGAACTCACCGGCGGCGCAGACGCTTTGGCGGTGGCAGTTTCGCCACCTTCGTCCGCCGTCTCCGGTTCGTCCTGCTCCCGTCCGAAACGCGTCATGGGTGCGTCGGCCTGTGCGGCTTCCGCTTGACGTACGCGCTTCTCGGATGCGGTCGAGTTAGTGTTGGGCGTCTCCGCCATTTCCGTGGCCGCCGCGCGTGCGACGGTCTGCTGCGGCTGCTGTTTCGTCACAGCCTCCGAATTCTTCGCGAGCAGCGAGTGTTTGACGGCCAAGACGTGCTCACAACGAAACGTCGGGTCTTCCGCCGACTGCTCCTCAAATTCCAGACAAGAGCAACGCACTTTGCCCGCGTCGTCGCGCCAGACTTCGTAGCTGCTGCGCTTGCCGCGCAAGCTGGGGGTCGTTACGCGAAAGCGGTCGCCCTCGCGCGTGACCAGTCCCATCGCCGCGATGCCCTGCGCGCGTTTGTCGCGCATGATCGCCTTCTTGTCGGTCGTCGTGTTGGTCGCGGTTGCTGTTGCCATGACTGTTAACTCCTTAAAATCTCCTGTCAAAACTTACGCCGCGCGCTCGACGGGCATTTCGCTCACCGTCGTCTGCGCTTGCTTCGGCTGCTGCGCCGGGTTCGCAACTACTGCGGTGGCGGCGCGCTCCGCCAGACGGCGTTCGAGGTCAACGATACGCGCCTCTAATTCTTCGACGCGCCGACCCTGCCGGTGTACCGTCTTGAATAAGCCGTCGAATGTCTCCCAGATGTGATCGCTCATTTCACCCTCTCGTTTTTCGCCATTCGCCACAGAGTCCGAAACGCTCTGTTTCATACGTGAAACAGTGTACCATGAGACGTTTTTTGTTGCAAGCATAAAACAAGGTCTTGCGTCTGGGATTTTCCTGTGATATGTTCTGGGCTTAGAGGAGGGGCGTGTGCCCGCTCTTGAGAGCCGGGGACACGCTAGAAGGAGGCCAAAAACATGGCAGAATCAGGAAAAAGTTTAGTAAATACGGTGGAACTGGGGCGGGCTATCCGTCGCAAACGCGAGGAAGCGGGCTTGAGCCTGCGCGACGTGGCGACTGAAACGCAGGTTTCGGCCTCGACGCTCTCGCGCATCGAAAACGGCACGGGCAAACCCGACGCCGATAACATCGCACGCCTCACCGCGTGGCTCGACATGCCGATGGAGCGCATCATGAGCGGCCGCCAGCCCGACGCCGGAGGCAACGAGGCGGCCAAAGCGGTCGTCTACTTCCCGCACGAAGCGACGCCCGACATCGTCGAAGCGCACCTGCGCGCCGACCGCAACCTCTCGGCCGAAACCGCCAAAGCCCTCTCCGAACTCTTCCGCGTCGCCTACGCCCAATTCAGCCACCCCGGCGAAGACCCGCGCGCGCGCAACAAGCGGAAGTAACCGGCACTCTCAGTTCTTAAGTTTATTAGGCGCGCGGCTCCGATGGGTTGCGCGCCTTTGTTCTATCTATCGAAAGAAACAATATCCAGTAATTAGGAGAAATGTAGATGATCTTTTCGGTGCAGACTGCCAATATTGATGATTCAAAAGGCAATGCTGTTAAACTCCGCTGTCCTTCCTGTCGTCAGCGTGGCACTTTTGATTCATTGATGCAGCATGATGTGAATGTACTTACAGCATCTGCCAAAGACCGGATTATCTTCGGTCAACGTTGCTGTCCTGATCCTGAGTGCAGGGCGCACGTCTTCTTTGCACTAGACAAACTAACGCGCCGCATTCTCGTTTCTTATCCTACCGAGCGTATTGATTTTGATCCTACAGATATTCCTGTAGATGTACTTTCCTCATTTGAGGAGGCAATAACTTGCCATGCTAATAATTGCTATGTCGCAGCGGCAATAATGGTACGCAAAACGCTTGAGGAGATATGCCGTGAGCGAGGAGCAGAAGCGAATAACTTGAAGCAAAGGTTAGCAGCTTTAAAGTCAAAGGTTGTTATTCCTCAAGAGCTTTTAGATGGCCTTGATGACCTCCGTTTGTTGGGAAATGATGCAGCGCACATTGAGTCTCAGCAGTATGACAAAATTGGTCAAGAAGAAGTAGATGTAGGCATAGCGATTACGAAGGAAGTCTTAAAAGCTGTCTATCAATATGCATCGCTTATAGGGAGGCTTCAAAAGTTAAAGAAGAATCCAACTCCTTAATTTCTCCCTAGCGCAAATTAATTGAAGCGGTGGTTAAAACTTACGGAAGATTCACGGAGTAGATTTCAGCCGCGCAAAGTGAAGGCAAGTGGGTATAATCAACATCGAAACTTACTTGATGGAGGCGGCGCATGAAATATCGTGTGTTGATTGAGACTGATGAGGATGGCGTGTACGTGGCCGAAGTGCCGTCGTTGCCGGGCTGTGTGTCTCAAGGCGCGACGAGGGAAGAGGCAGTCGCAAATATTAAAGAGGCAATTGCGCTCTATGTAGAGAGTCTTGAGGCGCATGGCGAGGCTGTGCCGCCGCCGATTACGGAAGAGTTGGTGGAGGTTTAGCGGTGGGCGTGTTGCCGCGTGTTTCCGGGCGTGAAGTGGTAAAGGCGTTACGGAAGGTCGGTTACGAGCAAGACCGTCAGCGGGGCAGTCATATCGTCATGAGGCAAACAGTCGAGCCGCATCGTCGTATCGTTGTGCCGGATCATGCGGAGGTCGCGAAGGGAACTCTCAGGGCAATCATCAGGCAAGTCGGTCTGACCGTGGATGAGTTTAAGTCGTTGTTGTGAAGGTTCGGCATAATCGCAGTTAAAAGCAAAACGGCCTGCCGGGAATAGGGATCAGCAAGACCGTGGACGAGACGAAATTTCCGCCGACGTTTAAGGGACGCCAGTATGAGGTGCGGGCGATGGGGTTGCGCGAGTTCGCGGGGTTGCGGCGCGACGACGAGCCGCTCGACCCGTTTGCGCTGGCACACTTCGCGAAGTTGATGGTGATTGATTTCGATCAGGTGCAGGGGTTGTCGGAAGAGACGCGGGAGCATTTGTTGGGGGTGGGTTCGGATGCGTGGTCGGGTGGGACGTGCTCGCGCCCCCTGCCGAACGGGTGGCGTCTGGTGCTGTTGAATCCGAAGCACGGGGCGGCACGCAACAACGCGACGCTGATGGAGGAAGTCTGTCACGTCTTCCTCGGCCACAAGGCGAACCGCCTGTCCATCGTCGCGCAGAACAAGCAGGGGAAGACCGTGGCGCGCGATTACAACGAGGCGGACGAGGAGGCGGCTTACGCGGTGGGCGCGGCCGCGCTCGTACCCTACTCGTCGCTGAAGCGATACGTGCGCGCGGGTCGGACTTCGACGGAGATCGCGCGGCAGTTCAACGTGAGCCGCGAGTTGGTCGAATACCGCATGAAGGTGTCGCGCCTGTGGGGCGAGTATCGCGCGCTCCACGCGGAAGAGGTCGAGGCGCGCTGGGCGGCGCGACAGGCTTACGCGAACAACGGCGGTCATGCCCGTTGAGCCAGAGTCCGAACGCGAACGGCTGCTCGCGCTCCGCGACGAGATCAAGCGCGTCATAGACTATCGCGCTTTTTACCTGCGCTACTGCCCGCACGCACATCCCACGGGCAATCGACTGCAAACGCTCTGCCCCATCCCCGCACACGCACACAGCGGCCGAGGCCATCCGAGCCTCTCCGTAGACCTCACGCGCGGCCTCTTCCATTGCTTCTCGCGCGACGAGGGCGGCGACGCGATCCGTTTCTACGAGTTGATGCACGAAGTGAAGTTCGGCCGCGCCGTCGGCGAACTGGCGCGCGAACTCGGACTCGGCGGGCGTCAGAGCCGCAGGCGTTCACTTGCCCAGCGCGCCGCGCCCGACGAGGTTTCGGCGTCCGAGCACGAACCGGAACCGCTCGGCGCGGAACGCATGGGAGCAGTCTGCGAGACGTTTCTCGCGGCGTGTCGCGCGGAAGATCAGACGGAAGGACTAAGCTATCTCGCGCGTCGCGGGATTGACGCCGGGACAGCGCGGCGCGCAGGCGTCGTCTACTTTCCGCGCCGCGCCTACCGACGCGTGATGCGCGCGATGCAGGCCGCGTTTGCGCTCGAAGAGTTGCAACGCAGCGGCCTGTTCAACGCGCGGGCGCACCTGACGTTTTACCGGCATCGCCTGTTGTTCCCGTTTCGCGTCGAGGGGCGCGCCATCTACGTGCAGGCGCGGACGACCGCCGCCGGGGTCGAGCCGCGTTGGCACAACATGCGCGGCGTCGTCCCTTCGCTCTACAACATAGACGCTTTGAGCGAACTGGCGAGCGGGAGCGTCGTCTATCTGGTCGAGGGTTTTACAGACACGTTGACGCTCGCGGCGCACGGCTTCGCGGCGGTCGGACTCGTCGGCGCGGGCGGCTTGAAAGAGGAATGGCTCGCGCCGCTCGGCCGCTTCCGCATCGTCGCCGCGCTCGACCCGGACGCGGCCGGACGACGCGCCGCCGAACGCTACGGCGAACTCTTCAAAGCGCGCGGCCTCACGCTCGCGCGCATCACGCTGCCCGTCGATGTCAACGATTTTTTCCGGCATCGCCCGGCGGCGGCGTTGGAGTTCGCGTTGTTGACGGAAGCCGCGTTGGACAAGGATGAGTGATGAGGGTGATGTTCAACTCGCCTGACGGTTTCTTATCCGGCCTTTGTCTCTCCGTCTTCAACCTTGCTCTGTCGCGTCCTTCATCTATAATCTGAGTTTGGCGTGAGCGCGGGACGGCGTGCCTGTGCGGAAGCTGAGCGGACGGTGTGATTGCTATGACTGAACAGACTACGGATGTGGCGGAGACGGCGGCGGGGACAAAGTTAACCGTCGTCGATAAGCTGCGGATGCTGCTCGACATCACGAAGAAGATCAGCCGCTCGCTCGACGTGGACGAGGTGCTCGAACTCGTGATGGACACGCTCGGCTCGCTCTTGCCTTACGACGCGGCGGGCATTTACATGATCGAGCGCAACCCACAGCAGCAGGGCGACGGCGCGGGCAATAGCAGCGACGACCTCGGCGCGCTCAAAGGTTTCAGCACCACCTCCGTGCGTGGTTACGACATCAACGAGTTGACCGGATTGCATCTGAAGGTCGGCGAAGGATTACTCGGCTACGCGGCGCAGACGGGCGAGCCGCTCATCGTGCAGGACGTGAGCCAAGACCCGCGCTACGTCAACGCGCGCCGCTCGACCTGCTCGGAGATGGTTGCCCCGATCATCTCGAATGACGAAGTGATCGGCGCGTTCGATCTGGAAAGCGACCGGAAGAACGCCTACACTCAAGACGATCTGGAAATTCTGATGCTGCTCGCCTCGCAGGTCGCGATCATCATCGAGAAGGCGATGCTGCACGAGCAGTCGGTCGAGAAGAAACGTTTGCAGGCGCAACTCGAAGTTGCGCGCCACGTCCAACTCGAACTGCTGCCCTCGCGCGACCCGCAACTCGAAGGCTTCGACATCAGCGCGTACAACTTCTCGACCGAAGAAGTTTCCGGCGACTACTACGATTTCGTCAGTCTCTACGAGGATCATCTCGGCCTCGTCATCGCGGACGTGTCGGGCAAAGGCGTGCCCGCCGCGCTCTTGATGGCCTTCCTGCGTGCCTCCCTGCGCGCCGCCATCCACATCGGCTACGCGCCGAACATCTCGATGTCGAAGGTCAACTATCTGCTCTGGGAATCAATCGAGAACAACCAGTACGTGACGGCCTTCTACGGCGCGCTCGACGCGACGAACCGCACGCTCGCCTACGCCAACGCCGGGCATAACCCGCCGCTCTTGATGGACGCCGAAGGCCAAGCGCGCTTCATCGAACGCGGCGGCCTCCCGCTCGGCATGTTTCGCGACACACGCTACTACGAATACTACCTGCCCATTCAGTCCGGCCAGATCATCCTGCTCTACACCGACGGCATCACGGAGGCCACGAACCAGTACGGCGCGGAGTACGGGCGCGAGCGTCTCGAAGCTAAGGTGAGGGAAGGGCGCGAATTGAGCGCGCGCAAGTTAATCGACTTCCTGCACGCAGACGTGCTCGACTGGACGAACGGCCGGGGCGCGAGCGACGACGTAACTTTCGTCGTCGTCAAAGCTCTCTAGTTCGGCCTATCGCCGGAAGCGGCGTAAAAGCAGAACGGGGGCGGCCTCTTTCAAGGTCGCCCCCGTCCCGGTTAAGCTTGCTTATGGAAAATCAGTGTGCGGTCGGTGAACTGTGCGCGTGGTCGCCGCCCGGGGCGAGCGCGGCACGGTAGCGGCCGTAGTGAAACTCGGATTCCGTCTCGGTGAATGCGTAAACGTCAAAGCCGTAAGCGTCGAAATAAGCTGCCAAGTCATCGGACGAGCGGAGAAATATTTCGGGAGAGTAACCCGCTTCCTCGCGAATCTCCAGCAGGCGCTCAACCACCTCCAGCGGAGCAAAAACTCGCACAGGGTCTCTGTAGGTTGCCATAACCTGAAAGCGCCTCCTTCCGGTCAATGCGGGATGCCGTCCGTCAATCAAGCTTAAGCGCATCCCGTGTCTTGCCTCCAATTTGATGTACGCCGGAAACGGCGCAGTTGTTTGCCCGCCGCATATTTTTTTCGTTACAGGCTTTACGAAAGTTTGCTCGAAACGGTACAGTAGTAGAGTCCAGTCGCCCGGCGGACGACCAAAAGCCGCAGGCGATAATCCACGGACGCCAAACCCCTCGACATTTCTCGTCAATCCATTTTCTCGTAACCGATCACGAATTCTATGTTGACTCAAACGCCTCCCCCTGCGCAGACAGCGGGCACACACTCAACGGACGGAGGAGCGACGACGCCCGCGCCCCTGAATTTCGTCCATGTCCTGCAAACGATGCTCGCCTCCTCAGACAAGATCAGCGATTTGATCTTTTCGCCGGGGCGACCGCCACAGGTTGAACTGCTGGGGAAATTGCGGGGCGTCCCTTACCCCGGCCTTGAAAAACTGACGCCCGCGCACACGTCCGGCATCTCCAAGATCATTATGGGCAAGAATCCGGCGGCGGTCGAAAGTCTCGAAAAGTTCGGCTCGGCCGACGTTTCTTTCAGCGCGCCCGGCCTCTCGCGTTTCCGCGTCAACATCTTCATGCAGCGCGGCACGCACGCCATCGTCATGCGCGTCATCCCGCAAGACCCGCCCGGCTGGAAAGACCTCAATCTTCCGCCGCAACTCAAAAGCATCGCGGAACTCAAGACCGGCCTCGTCCTCGTCACCGGCCCGACCGGCTCCGGCAAATCCTCGACCCTTGCGGCCGTTATCGACCTCATCAACGAGGAGAAGTACTATCACATCGTCACCATCGAAGACCCCATCGAATTTCTCCACCGCCACAAGAATTCGACCATCCACCAGCGCGAACTCCACTCGGACACGCCCGACTTTGCGCGCGCCCTGCGCGCAGCACTCCGCCAAGCTCCGAAGGTGATCCTCGTCGGTGAGATGCGCGACCGCGAGACGATTGAAGTCGCGCTCGAAGCGGCCGAGACAGGTCACCTCGTCCTGTCTACCCTGCACACGATTGACGCGTCGAAAACCGTTGACCGCATTATCGGCGTCTTCCCGAAAAACGAAGAAGCCTCGATCCGCGCGCGTCTTTCGCAGACGTTCCGCTTCATCGTCTCGCAGCGTCTCCTGCCGCGCGCCGACGGCAAGGGGCGCGTCGCGGCCATCGAGATTCTCAAGTCCACTGCGCGCACACGCGAATATATGGAGCGCGGCGAATCGGAAGGCCGCTCGCTCGTCGACGCGATGGAGCAGGGCGAACTCGAAGGCATGCAAACCTTCGACGGCGTGCTTGAGAAACTGATCCGCAACGGCACGCTGAACAAAGACGAAGCCCTGCCCTACGCCTCGAATCAGGGCAACCTGCGCCTCAAACTCGCGGACTTTGACGGCGCGCCCGAAGAGAAACACGCCGCCCCGCCGCCACCGACCGCGCAAAACAACGGCAACTCCATGCTCGATCTGCTCGATTGATCAAGCAGGCGAGCGAAACAAAGCGCAAGGGAAAGGGTAAAGGTTGAAAGCAAGCGGCGCGACGATTGACGCGCCTTCTTGTTTTAGCCTTTACCCTTTTCCCCTTTTCGCTTGCTTCCTTTTCCCTTCGTCGCTCCGGCATCGCGGGACGGCATTGGCGCGTCTAAACTTTGTATGCGTACAAGGTTTAACAGGCGCGCTATTTTTATTTTCGTCATCATCGCGACGACGTGCGCGGCGTTCTTCGCCGCTTCGTGCGGGAATAAGCGCGCATCGCATAAGGGGATTCCGGCGGCGGCGGTCGCCGTCGCTCCGGCGAAGCGCGAATTGACGCCTTTGCCGGTGCGTCCTCTGTCGCCCGCGCTGGAAGACTTGCGCCGGCGCGTCTCGGCGTCTGTCGCCGAGACGCGCGAACTCCCTTGGCAGCACGACGCCGGGATGAGCGAGCTTTCCGGTTGGGAATACGGCACGCGCACGAAAGAGTTGGCCGATGCACTCGCGGGAGATGAACTGCGCGCGCTGAGCCGCCTCGCCGTCGCGGGCGGGTTGTTGCCCGAAGGCACAGACCTCGCCATGCTCGCCGCCAGTTTCACCGCCGCCTCGGCAGGCGCGGCCTATTCGCCGCTCGACAAACGCGTGCTCATCCTCGCAGGTCAGGGCGCGGACGCCTCTCCGGCGCGCGACGAATCTCTTATCGCGCATGAATACGTCCACGCGCTGCAAGACCAGCATTTCGATCTGTTGAAACTGCTCGCCGCGCGCCCTTACAACTTCGACCGCGCAGAGGCCGCTTTCGCCGTCGTAGAAGGCGATGCGATGAACGTGCAGCGACGCCGCGAGCAGACCGCCGCCGTCTGGTCGCGCCGCACGCTCGAAGAGATCGGGCGAAACGAGGACGCGCGCTTTGGCGACTATCGCCGCGAGGTCGGCGCGTTCTTCCCCACGCTTCTGACCGAGACCTTCATCTTCCGCTACCGCGACGGCACGCGCTTCGTCGAAGCCGTGCGTCGCAAATCGGGCACGGGCGGCGTGAACGAACTTTTTCGCCACGCGCCCGCGTCGAGCGAGCAGATTCTCCATCCCGAAAAATATTTCGCGCAGGAGCAGCCGCGCGAGGTGGCTGTGGACGAGACGCAGTTTGCCGCGAACAATTGGACGACCGCCGCCACGACTCCGCTCGGCGAACTCGGCGTGCGCGGTCTGCTCTTGAAGTCGCTTTCGGTCTCCGAAGCGACGCGCGCCGCAACGGGTTGGGGCGGCGACCGCGCCTATCTATTCGAGCGCGGACAGAGCACGCCGCTTTTCGTCTGGAAGACACTTTGGGACAAGCCCGCAGACGCCGCCGAGTTCTTCCGCGCCTACAACGCCGTGTGCGACAAAACCGGCGCACGGCGCGACGACACAGACGACCCCGCGCAATTCACTTGGCGCGACGGCGCACGCGTCACGTTTGTACGTCTCGACGGCGATCAAGTCGTCGTCGTACGCGGCGCGGACGCGGACGCGCGCGGCGCGCTTGAGTTCGCGCGACGTTAAGCCGACGCGAGTTCGATTTATTGCTTCTCTATTTTCGCGGCGGCGCGATCTCGTCGGCGGCGATGAGCGCGGATTGGGTGACGGCGGCGAGGCCGTTGCCGGGGAAAACCGTGTCGCCGACCGTGTATAGATTCGGGAACGGCGTGCGGTGCGTGAAGGCGTTCCCGGCGGCGTAGTTGGCGAGCGTCTGCGGGATGCCGCCCGTCATGCCGAGTTTGCGGCGGGTCTGTTCGTAGAAGGTGCGCGGCGTGGCCGTCTCGATCACTTCAATGCCCGCGCCGAGTTCGGGCAGCGCGGCGTGCAGGCGCGACCAGCACGCTTCCAGCATTTGCTGATCCTGTGTCTCGTGTTCGCTCTCGTCCGTGTGATAGGCGAACCAGTCGGCCGCGTCCGTGTAGAGCGAGACGGTGACGGCGCGTTTGCCTGCGGGCGCGCGTCCGGTGTCCCACGCGGGCGACGCGCTGAACATGAACTGCGCCCGCGTCGCATCGTAAGTTTCGCCCTCCTGCCAACTGTCGAGCACGAGGAGGCGTTCGGCCGTAAGACGCCGCACGGCCTCGTCGTCCGCGCCGAGATAGAGTAAGTACGCGCCCCAACCGTGCGCCGCTTTCAGGCGTGCGCGCAGGTGGCCGGGCGTGCGCGACGCGCCGACGAGTTTGCCGTAGGTATCCCAGACGGTGAGATTGCTGACGACGGCGCGCGTCGCGCGAACGGTTTCGCCGCTCAAGAGATCGACTCCGGCCGCGCGCCCGTCGGCGTCGAAGGCGAGGCGCAGCGCGGTCGTGTCGAAGCGAATGCGGCCGCCGCTCAGTTTGATGGAATCCGTGAGCGCGCGCGCGAGTGCGGACGCGCCGCCGCGCAAAGCGTAGAGGCCGCGACGCGGCAGATCGAGCGCGACCGCCGCGTAGAGGTAAGCGCACTCGTCGCTCGCGCAACCGGCGTAGATTTGCAGTTGCGCGTCGATGAAGCGGCGAAAGCGCGTGGACGCGGCGGCGAGATGTTCGGCCGCCGTGTGTGTTTGCAAGGCGAGGACGCGCGAGGCGTGCCGCGCTTCGGTCGCCATAAGTTTCATGCGCCCGATCTTCGACAGCGTGGCGAGTGCGGGCGTGCGCCGCGCGGCGCGTTGCAAGGCCTCACCGGGAGGCTTGAGCGCGCGATAAAAGTCGAGCGCGGCCGGAGCGCATTCGGGAAACGCGCGGCTCAACTCATCCTCAAACTCGCCGACACTATCATCGCCGCCGTCGTCTCCCGCGCCGACCCGCACCTCGGTCGCATCGGGCAAGCGCACGACGTATGCGGGCGCGAGCCTGCGCGCTTCGGGCGGGGCGACGGGCAACTCCGAGAAGACGCGCGCGTGGATGTCGTCCGCGCCCCAACCGGCGTAAAGTCCGGCGGTCGTCTCGAATCCGTAGCCGAACCGCTCGAACGTCGTCGCGCACCCGCCGCCTTCCGGCTCTTTCTCCAGCACGCACACGTCTACGCCGCGCGCGGCGAGAAGCGCGGCGGTCGTCAAGCCGCCAATCCCCGCGCCGACGACGACCACTTCATGTGTCATGGTTTTTATATCTGAATGAGCGCGAGCGAGCGTGTGATCGCGTCGAGTATCACGCCCTGCGGAACGACGGGCTGTGTGGGAGTCAGCATTTTCAGGTAAGGCTGGGCGACGATGATGATCGCCTGAATGCCGTTGAAGGCAGTGTGGATGACGAAGCAGGGCAGCAGGCGTCCGGTGCGCGCACGCACGAGCGTCAGCGTGAAACTGAGCACCACCACCGCCGCGATCACGCCCACGTTGTTGCGATACTGCATGAGATGGACGCCCGCGAACATGACGGAGATGATCGCGATGGTGGCATTTGCCCCGACGGCGCGCGCGAGCGGAGCATAGAGCACGCCGCGATAGATCGTCTCTTCGACAATCGGCGCGGTGGCGACGGCGAGAAACGCGATGCTGAACCGCGCCGCATTCGAACTGGCGATGATGCGGTCGATGTCCGTCTCCTGACCGCCGAACAGGGTCGCCAGCGCGATGCCGAAAAGCCACAAGCCCAACGCCAACCCGATGCAAGTCCAGAGACCGAAACGCTCGCCCCAACTCCACCCGACAACTTCGCGGAACGAACGCTTGCCGAACCCCGTCACCACCGCCCACGCCGCGCCGAAGGTCAACAGGTGCACCGGAACCATCGCCGCTATCGAAAACAGGATGAACAACGGATCGGATTCCAGAGCGCGTTGCAAACTCTCCGCGTTGAGCGACGGGCGGCGCACGGCCACGTACACGAGCAGAGCCAGCACGCTGCCCACTACGAGCAACCCGACGCTCATGAACCAGAGGCCGAAAGCGGCGGCGAGTCCCCAAGCCTGTTCGCCCGTGCGCCGTTCGGGCGCGGCGGGAAAGCCTGTCGAAGTTTGCGCGCCGTACGAACCCGGCGTCGGCGTCTCTACGGCGGGCGGGTTCTGCCCGGCGTCGGAAGTAAGTCCGTGCGGAGTGTCGGTCGGTGTGTCCACGATAATTTCGAGTGTAAGAGACGAGAAGGTGAGCGTCAACCGGAGGGCACGCAAAGGTGTAGGGAGAAGGATAAAAGGGCAGGGGCAAAGGGAAACAAGAAGGCGCGTTCATCGTGCGCCGACCGCTTTCAACCTTTGCCCCCGCCGCTCTATCCCTGTCCTAATCGCGCGGCGGCAAGCGTGAGTCCGATGATGGTCTTGGCGTCTTCGATCTCGCCCCCCTCGATCATCTCCAGAGCGCGCGTCACGCTCAGGCGCACGATCTCCAAATTCTCGTCGTCCTCCGGGTGCGCCGTGGTCTCGGTCAAGTCGGTTGCGAGATAGACCCACATCTTTTCGCCGCAGAAGCCCGGCGAGACGAAGAACTCCGACAACTTCTCCCAACTCTCGGCCACCAGCCCTAACTCTTCCTCCAACTCGCGCGCCGCGCATTCCTCCGGCGGCTCGAAATCGCCCCGACTCCCCGCAGGGATTTCCAACAGGTACTTCACCGTCGGGTGGCGATACTGCCTGACGAGCGAGACCGTGTTGTCGTCGTGCACGGCAACGATGGCCGCGCTGCCGGGATGGCGCACGACCTCGCGCTTGTGCTCGCGCCCGTCCTCGCGCACCGTGTCGAGCGTGACGGTGAAGATGCGGCCGCGATACACGTCTTCGCTCGCGATCACTTCGGGAGCTTCTTTGCCGGATGTGTCCATAGAATCCTCTGCGCCTCTAACCGTCAACTAAAATCTGTTCGATTGAACGAACGACAACAACGACTACTACAACAACTACTACTGCGGGCAATCTAAAACTTTATACGTCTTGATTCAACTCGCGCCCGCGCCCTCTGCCAAGAGACTCTTGAATTCGCCGACGAGATAGAGCGACCCCGTGACGCAGATGATCCCTTCGGGCGGCGTGCACGCCACGGCCGCGCGCAGGGCATCGGCGGGCGACTCCGTGAGAATTGGCGACCTGTTAACGTCGCGCGTTGCAGCGAGCGCGGCGAGCGCGTCGAGCGTGGCGGCGCGGGGGTTGTTCGGCCGCGTCAAGATCAACTTGTCGGCCGCCGGAAAGAGGGTCGCCGCAATCTCGTCCAAATCCTTGTCGCGCATCGCGCCGAAGACGAGCGTGACGGGCGCGCGTGCGAATTCGTCGAGGTAGTCGCGCAGAGCGCGTGCGCCCGCAGCGTTGTGCGCGCCGTCGAAGAGCAGGGAAGGCTGGCCGGGAATCAGTTCGAGTCGCCCGGCGTGTTCGGCGGTTTCGAGTCCTTCGACGACCGCCGCGCGCGTGATGGGGAAACCGCGTTCGCGCAAAACTTCCGCGACGCCGATGGCGACGGCGGCGTTCGTCGCCTGATGTCGGCCGCGCAGCGACAGGTGAACATTTTCGTAAACGTCCACGCCCGTGTCGAACGTCAGGCACATGCGACCCGTCGCGTCCGCGCCGTGCGTGCGGATGTCGGCGGTCGCAAAGCGCGGCGTGACGTGACACTCGCGGCAGCGCGCGAGTATGACTTCGCGCGCCGCATCGGGTTGCGGCGCGACGACGACCGCCGCCGCGCCCGCGTGGATGATGGCGGCCTTCTCCGCGGCTATCGCTTGCAGCGTGTCGCCCAGATACTCCTGATGGTCGAGTGCGATGGGCGTGATGGCGAGCACGC
The DNA here is from genome assembly GCA_035940695.1 of Pyrinomonadaceae bacterium. GTDB lineage: Bacteria > Acidobacteriota > Blastocatellia > Pyrinomonadales > Pyrinomonadaceae > JAIVJZ01. The sequence goes on from DASZEQ010000018.1 coordinate 31,016, forward strand.
CAGCGCGCGCTGCGGTCGTCGCATCGAGCCGCCCGCCGAGGCCGGTTTCGAGGATAGCGAGTTCGACCTGCGCCTCGCGGAAGGCGACGAGCGCGATGGCCGTCACCTGCTCGAAGAAAGTGGGGAGCGCGCCCGTCGTAGTTTTCAACTCGGTCGAAGCGGCGCGCACGCGTGTGGCGAGGCGTGCAAACTCTGCGCGCGTAATGTCGCGCCCGCCGATGCGTATGCGTTCGGTAATCGAGATGAGGTGCGGGGAAGCGTAGAGACCGGCGCGCACGCCGGATGAGCGGCAGATGCTGTCGAGCATCGCGGCGGTCGAGCCTTTGCCGTTCGTGCCTGCAATCTGGACGGCGGGATGGGCGCGTTCGGGAGATTCCAACGCGGCGAGCAGTCGCTCGATGTTGTCGAGGCCGAGTTTGATCGCGAGGGTTTCGTGGCCGAGGCTGAGGAGATAATTGACCGCTTCGTCAAAGTGCATGAGCGAAGTTTATTTGCCTTGGGGGCGACGGCGAGAACGGGGACGCCGACTTATCCGTCGGCGTGCGCTTTAGAGCCGGGAACAGTCGCCTCGGACGGTTGCTCTTCGAGCAAAGTTTTGGCGGCCTTGGCGTTGAAGCCGTTCTGGTGAGCGGCGAAGTCTACGTCCACGTCGAGCGACGGCGTTTTGATTTCGGGGTTCACCATGAAGTCGAGCAGCTTGATGATGAAGGCGCGCATCTCGCGCCGGTCGACGACGGCGTCGAGCATGCCGTGTTCGAGCAGGAATTCGGAGCGTTGGAAATCTTTGGGCAACTTCTGGCGAATGGTCTGTTCAATCACGCGCGGCCCGGCGAAACCGATCAGGGCTTTCGGTTCGGCGATGATCACGTCGCCGAGCATGGCGAAGCTGGCGGTCACGCCGCCGGTCGTCGGGTCGGTCAGGACGGAGATGAAGGGCAGGCGCGACTTGTCGAGTTGCGCGAGCGCGGCCGAGACCTTCGCCATCTGCAAGAGCGAGAGCGTGCCTTCCTGCATGCGCGCGCCGCCCGAAGACGTGATGGTGATGACGGCCGCACGCTCCTTGATCGCGCGTTCCACGAGACGCGTCACCTTCTCGCCCACCGCCGAACCCATCGAGCCGCCGAGGAAACTGAAATCCATCGCGCCCGCATAGACCGTGTGGCCGTTGATTTTTCCCCGCGCGTTGATGATCGCTTCCGGCAGCCCCGTCGAGCGTTTGGCCTGTTCGAGCCGTTGCGGGTAGGGCTTGGTGTCAACGAAGTTGAGCGGGTCGTGAGAGATGACTTCGGCGTCGAGTTCGTCGTAGTCGGCGTTGTCGTAGAGGATGGCGAGGCGTTCGCGCGCGCCGATGCGGAAGTGGTGGCCGCACGGCGGGCAGACTTGCAGCGATTCTTCGAGGTCTTTCTTGAAGAGGGCGGCGTCGCACTCCGGGCACTTGCGAAAGACGCCTTCGGTCTTAACGACGCGTTCGTCGGCCGGAACCACTTCAATCTTCTGTCCCTTTTTACGGAACCATGTCATAGGCGCAGAGTATAAACGAATAACGGGCAGATCGTCAGTCGCGCGCGGAGCAGTTAGCTATCAGCAAACGGCCGTCAGCCCTGTTCTTAAGCATGCGAATCAATCTTTAGCAACGCATCAAGAAAGCCACGTGCGACCTGACAACCGGCTACGAACTACCGACAAAGAACAACTCATAGCTGAGTGCTGATAGCTGATGGCTGACAGCCCCTCTATCTTTCGGCGTTGAGCGTACCCCTGATGAGCGCGGGCGGCAGTTGCCCTGTGGGCGTGTTGCCGCTGAGCGTCGGCGTTTGGTCGGACGCCGAACCGTTGTTGTTGTTGCCGTCGCCGTTGGAACGATACTCGACCGCTTCGACGAGCAGCGCGACGATGTTGCACTCGACCTTGTCCCAATCGCCGGTCAGCGTGCAGCCCGCCGCGTTGCGGTGGCCGCCGCCGCCGAATTTCTCCGCGATGCGCGCCACGTTCACGTCGCCCTTCGAGCGCAAGCTCGCGCGATAGACGCCCGGCGCAGTCTCCTTCAAAAAGGCGCACGCCTCAACCTCGCCCACGCTCATCGGGTAATTAACGAAGCCGTCCGAATCCTCGTCCGAAGCCCCGGTGCGTTCCTGCATCTCCAGAGTTTGACGCAGGCAAGCGACGCGCCCCGTCTCGTCGTGGCGCGCGGTCGGAAGCACTTCACTCAACAGTTGGAGCTTGCTCCAAGGGTAATTGTTGAAGACGGCCTGCGACACCTTCGCCGGTTTGACGCCCGCGCGCAGCAGTTCGGACGCGACTTTGAAGGTGCGCTCCGTCGTGTTCGAGTAATGAAATGATCCGGTATCGGTGACGAGGGCGGTATAGACGCACTCGGCGATCTCTTTCGACGGGCGCACGCCGATGGCCTTGCACAAGTTGTAGATCATCTCTCCGACGGCCGAGGCGGTCGAGTCGATCCAGTTGATCGTGCCGAAGAGCGAAGTGGTCGCGTGGTGGTCTATGTTGACGACGAATTGCTTTTCGAGATTGACGAGTCCGGGGCGCGTGATGTCCGAACACTCGATGACGAAGACGGCGTCGTATTCGCGATCCACGGCGGGCGTGACGCGGATGGTTTCCGCCCCCGGAAGTTTGCCGTAAGAATGCGGCACGGGGTCGCGCATGATCACTTCCGGCTCTTTATCGAGCGCCTTGAGCAGCCAGTAGAGACCGAGCGACGATCCCAGACCGTCGCCGTCGGGACGAATGTGCGAGGTGATGGCGAAACGTCGTTTCGCCTCAATCAATTCGACGACTTGAACTAGCATGGTTTTCAAGAAGGGATGCGAGATGAAGGATGAAAGATGAATAAAGAAAACACTCAACTCACTTGAATGCTTTTCCGCTTCATCCTCCGCCCTTCACCCCTGATCTCTTGTTATCTCCTCTCCGGTTTCCGCCTCGTCGTTGTCGGCCGCATCGGATTGGGGAGCGTCGTCGTGGGTGAGTCCTCGAAGGAGTTCGTCCACGCGCGCGGCCTTTTCTTCGACGGTATCGCGGATGAAATGTATTTCGGGCGCGTGCCGCAGATTCAGGTTGATGGCGAGTTGGCGACGCACGTAGGGCGCGGCCTTGCGCAACGCTTTGAGCGCGTCCGCAGCCTCTTCGTCCGTGCCGTTCAGCATGACGAAGACGCGCGCCTCGCGCAGATTGTCCGACATGCGCACGTCCGTGACGGTGACTATCGCCACCCGCGGATCGTCCAACTCATAGCCCACGATCTGCGCGATCTCCTCGCGCACGTGTTCGGCAACTTTCTCCGGCCTTCGCATAATTCATAAAGGTTTCAAGTTTCAGGTTTCAAGTTTCAAGTTAACAATCGGGTTAACTTCTGACCTGAAACTTGAAACCTGAAACTTATAGCTCCGTCGCCGCCACCTTCTCGATGACGTAAGACTCGATCTGGTCGCCGGCCTTCACGTCGTTGAAGTTTTCGAGCGAGATACCGCACTCGAAACCTTCGCGGACTTCGCCCACGTCGTCCTTGAAGCGACGCAGGGAGGCGATGCCGCCCTCCCATGCGACGACGCCGTCGCGGATGAGGCGCGCACGCGAGTTGCGGCGGATCAGGCCGTCGATGACCATGCAGCCCGCCACCGTGCCCGCGCGCGGCACTTTGAACACGTCGCGCACTTCGGCCTTGCCGAGTATCTTCTCCGACTCAATCGCTTCGAGCATGCCGATCATGGCCGCGCGAATCTCTTCCTCAACCTTGTAGATGATCGAGTGAAGCCGGATGTCCACGTGTTCGAGTTTCGCCAGTTCGGCCGCGCGCACTTCCGGTCGCACGTTGAAACCGATGATGACGACTGCCGAGTTCGACGCGCCCGCCTGCGTCGCCGAGGCGAGCAACACGTCCGACTCCGTGATCGCGCCGACGCCCGAGCGCACGACGAAGACTTTCACCGCATCGGTGGAGAGTTTCGTCAGCGTGCTCTTCAACACTTCGACCGAACCCTGCACGTCGGCCTTCAAGACGACGCGCAGTTCTTTGACTTCCTTTTCGCCGAGCGCCTCGATGCCGCGCTTGGTGGTTTGCAGGAGCGTGTTCTGGCGCGTCACCATCTGGCGGTGTTCCGAGATGTTCTGCGCGCGCGTGATGTCGTCCACCACTTGGAACGACTCGCCCGCCTGCGGCACGCCTTGCAGACCGAGCACCTCGACCGGCGTGGCCGGGCCTGCCTCGGTGATGCTCGCGCCCTTGTCGTCGAACATGGCGCGTACCTTGCCGAAGACCTGTCCGGCGATGAACGGGTCGTGGACGCGAAGCGTCCCCTGCTGGACGAGGACGGTGGCGACCGAGCCGCGACCGCGATCCAGTTTCGCTTCGAGCACGACGCCGGAGGCGCGGCGCGTCGGGCTGGCGCGCAAATTGAGAATGTCGGTCGTGAGCAGGATGGTTTCGAGCAGCGTGTCCAAGTTCTCGCGCTTCTTCGCGGAGACTTCGACCATCTCGACATCGCCGCCCCACTCGACGGCCTGTAAGCCGTGACCGGCCAACTCCTGCCGCACGCGCTGCGGGTTGGCGTCCGGCCGGTCGATCTTGTTGATGGCGACGATGATCGGCACGCCCGCCGCGCGCGAGTGCTCGATGGCCTCGATGGTCTGCGGCATGACGCCGTCGTCGGCCGCGACGACGAGCACCACTACGTCGGTCGCTTTCGCTCCGCGCGCGCGCATCATTGTGAAGGCTTCGTGGCCGGGCGTGTCGAGAAAGACCACGCGGCGCGTCTCGGCCGGGTTGTCGGGGTTCTTCACCTGCACGCTGTACGCGCCGATGTGTTGCGTGATGCCGCCCGCCTCGCCCGCGGCCACGTCGGTCGCGCGGATGCCGTCGAGCAGAGAGGTCTTGCCGTGATCGACGTGTCCCATGACGGTGACGACGGGAGCGCGCGGCAACTCTAGATCGTCTGCGCCCGTCTCGATTAACTCCTCGAACTCTTCTTCAACCTGCATCTCTTCAAACGGCACGAAGGTCACTTCGTAACCGAAACGCTCGCCGAGGTCGACGGCCACTTTGTTGTCGAGCGGCTGGTTGATCGTGGCGAAGACGCCGCGCTGCAAGAGCAGCGTCACTACGTCCTTCGGCTTGATGCCGATCTTTTCGGCAAACTCTTTGACGGTCGAGCCTTCGACGATGCGCGCGATTTTAGCCGTCCCGACCGCGCTCGCGCTCCCGCCGGCGTTGAGCGAACCGGCGATGCGTTCTTCGAGCGTGAGGGCTTTGGGCGGCGTGACGAAATCGCGGTCGAAACGTCCGCCGCGACCCTTGAAGCCGCCGCGCGCGTCGCCGCTGCCCGCCGGGCCGCCGCGACCGCGTGCGCCGCCCGCGCGTGAACGCGGCCTGCGCGCGTCGGCAGGCGGGGTATAGACGGTCTGCGGGTTCGCGCTCTCGCCCGGCGTGCCGGTGGCGCGTGGCGCGTTGCGATCACCGCCACCGCGCGCGCGCTCCGCTTCGCGACCGCGACGGTCGCGTTCGCGCGGCGTCGGTTGCGCGACCGGAGGCGGGGTCGGCACATTCACGCGCTCGCCCGGTTTGATTCCTTCGTTGATCGCCGTGGTGCTCAAGCGCAAGACTTTGACCTGTTTCGAGGGCGGGGCGACCGTAGCGGGCGGCGGCAAGACTACGGCGGACGCCCCCGGCGCGACGGGCGAGAGTGGCGCTTCGCCAATCTGTTCCACAGTGGCGGGCGCGGTTGCCTGCGCTTCGTTCGAAGCGATCTGCACGGGGCCGGGCGCATCCACGGGCGTCGTTTCGACGATGGGCGCGCCGGTGATGGATTGCTCCGTCACGAGCGGTTCGGGCTGCGTTGTCGTCGCCGTCGCGGCGGGCGCGCCCTGTTGTTGCTGCTGCGGTTGCGCGGGTTGCTCGGCGCGCGCGGCGGGCGCGAGCGGTTTCTTGACGAGCCGCGCGATGGCCGGTTTCGCCGCCGCGCTCTGGTCTGCGGCGGTCGCCGTGCTTGCGTCCGCGCCGTCCTGACCGAGCGAGTGGTGCTGTTGCTGCTGCTGTTGCTGGGGCGGCGGCGCGGTCTGCTCGGCGGCGGGCGCAGTGGCGTTCGGCGCGACGGAGACGTGGATGTCTTCGCCCTCGCCGGACGGGGCTTCAGCCGCAGCCGGGGCTTTTTTGACGACGCGAATGGCGCGCGGCGCAACCGTCTCTTTCTTAGGGAAATACTTGTTGCGAATCTTCTCCGCCAACTCTTTCGAGACGGTGTTCGAAGGCACGCTCACGTCAACACCCTCGCGGCGCACCTCTTCGATGAGGCGTTTCGATTCGAGCTTGAGTTCTTTGGCGAGATCGTAAATACGAACTTTGGACTGAACGGTCATGCACTTCCTTCTCGACGCTTTGGTAAAACGGCGTCGCACGCTTTAAAGGTTGAAGGACTCTCGCCCTTACGGTTACCTCTCGAACGGCGCGCGACGCTTTCCAAGCATCGGGACACGTGCCGGCATGAGGCCGTCTAAGGCGAGTTGCCGCAGGCCGCGCCGCCCTTCGGAGCGACGCGCCGGCGGCGTTTATTCTGCGCTGCCCGAAGCATCTTTCTGCTCATCGTCGGCAACGTCTTTTTCGTCGTTCGTCTCGACCCGGTATTCGGGTGCGGGCGCGGACGACACCTGCACTTCCGGCGCGGAAGCCTCCGACGCCGAGACCGACGGCGTGATCGGCGAATCATCCTCGACGGGTGGCTCGCCTTCGTCCGCCTCTTCCTCTTCGGCGACGAGCGCGGCATCGGTTGAGGTCATGTCGGCCGCAGGCATGATGGTGTCGGCGCGCAGGTCACGCCCCGCTTCCTGTAACACCAACTCGTCAACCGACATCTCTTCGACTTCCGACGCGGCTACGGGGTCGGCCGACTCGCCGGCGAGAATCTCCGGCTCGGCGCGGAACGGCGTGCCACCGCGCACTGCTTCGTCGTAGCCTTCCGCGATCATCGCGTCCGAAGGTTCGACTTCGCCCGGATCAACCGTCGGATCGAGATCGACGGAAGCCGCGTGCTGTTCGGTCGCGTCGTCTGCGCCCGCCGCGTTATCCACCGCGTCGGCCAGTTCTCCGGCGGCGGCTTCGGCTTCCGCAGTGTCCGCGCTCGCCGCTGCCGCATCGCTCTGCTTGCTGCGCTCGCGCGCGGCCACGACGCGTTGCGCCGAATCGAGAATGGCCTGTGCCTCGTCGAGCGAGATATCGAGATACTCGGTCAGGTCGTCGAGCGAAGTGGCGGCCAGCGTGTCTATGTCTTCGATGCCGCGTTCGGCGAGCGCGGCGGTGGTGGCCGCGTTCACGCCTTCGAGCGCGGTTAAGGGAACTGCGCCGCCCGAAGCGATGAGCGCGCCCATCTGTTCGGCAACCTCTTTCTTGAGTTCCTCTTCGCTGCGAATGTCTATGTTCCAGCCGACGAGTTTCGTCGCCAGCCTGACGTTCTGCCCGCGCTTGCCGATGGCTAAGCTCAGTTGATCTTCGTTGACGATCACTTCCATCTGCCTGCGCTCGATGTCCGTGATCCGCACCTGATTGACTTTGGCGGGCGACAGGGCGTTCGCCGCGAACACCGAAGGCTCGTCCGACCACTCGATGATGTCGATCTTCTCGCCGCGTAGCTCCCTGATGATCGCCTGCACGCGCGACCCCTTCATGCCGACGCACGCGCCCACCGGGTCAACGTCGCGTTCGTTAGAGGCGACGGCGATTTTCGCGCGTTCGCCCGGCTCGCGCACGGCCGACTTGATGATCACCGTCTCGTCGTAAATCTCCGGCACTTCCATCTCGAACAGGCGGCGCAGAAGTTCGGGCGAGGTGCGCGAAACCTCCACTTGCGGGCCTTTGGCTTCCTTCGCCACGTCGTTGATCACGACGCGGATACGCTCGCCCTGCCCCCACTGCTCGCCGCGTGACTGCTCTTTGCGATAGAGGATCGCTTCGACTGTGCCGAGATCGACGATGATGTCGCCGCGCTCAAACCGTTTGACGTAGCCGTTGACGAGATCGCCGACCTTGTCGATATATTGCTCGTAGATGTTCTGCCGCTCGGCGTCTCTGACCTTCTGGAAAAGAATCTGCTTGGCGGTCTGCGCGGCGATGCGCCCCATGTCCTCCATCGGGAGGGGAATCTGGAGTTCGTCGCCCACGTCCACTTCTTCGCCCGCCAACTCTCTCGCTTCCTCCAGCGACAATTCCTTGCCGGGATTCGAGACTTCGTCCACGACTACTTTCGAGGCGAACAGTTCAAACCCGCTATCGGACGACCACTCCACCTGAATTTCTTCGCCGGACTTAAACTGTTTACGCGCCGCGGCGCGCACGGCCTCTTTCATCGCCTCGATGACGATTTCACGGTCTACGCCCTTTTCCTTGCACAGGGCGTCAATACTTTGCGCGATGGATGCACTCATAATTTTTTAGAGATCAGAGGTCAGAGGCTAGAGGTCAGACAAGAAGAACTGATTTTACTAATCTCTAACCTCTCTTTATTCAGTTGTACTAACTGCCGCCTAACTTGGCGGCCTTCTCGCGTTCGGCCGCGATCCGAAACTCTTCTTCCACGTCAATTTCGAGGTTGGCTTTGACGACGCTCTCGACCGGCACTTTGACGCGCCCGTTCGTGTTGTCGTCAAACACCACTTTGTCGCCTTCGACGCCGACGATGCGGCCTTTGAAGTTGCGCTGGCCGTTAATGGCCTCGCGCGATTTCATCTTGGCGAGATGCCCGGCGAAGCGTTCATAGTCTGCGCGCTTGTAGAGGCCGCGCTCAAGGCCGGGAGAGGACACTTCAAGCGTATAAGCCGAATTCACCCAGTCTTCCACCTCCAGCACCGCCCCGACGTGGTGGCTGACGGTGGCGCAATCCTCGTGCGTCACGCCTCCGGGTTTATCAATGAAGATGCGCACCGCCGCATTTCGACCGAGCACGCCGACTTCCGTGTGAACGTGTTCGAGTCCGTGTTCGACAGTCACGCGCTCGACAATCTCGCGAATCCGCCCCTCGATTTCCGCAGCTTCCATCGTTCGCTCGTCCCCTTGATATTCAAAATTGCTTGCGCCCAAAATAAAAAGTGGGCGCGAACCCACTGGACAACGCCACCGCGCTCCGAGCAAGAGACGGATTATAAGGGGAAACGCTAAAAAGGGCAAAAGCGGAGCGAAGCAAAAGCGGGGTCGAGGGGAAAGAGGCAGTGTTAAAGGGAAAAGCGGGTAAATCTCCAATTTTCGTCCCCTTCGCGGCGGCCTGATTTTAACCTTTGCCGCGCGCGGATTTTTAAACTTTAACCCTCGCCCTCGACCCTGAAATGCTCACCCTAATTTCGCCTTGACGATCTCGCTCACCACGCGCCCGTCCGCCGCGCGCCCGGCCAGACGCGCCTGCGCCGCCTTCATCACCGCGCCCATCTCTTTCAGAGAAGATGCGCCCGTCTCCGCGACGGCGGCGGCCACGGCCTGTTCGATCTCCTCGCGCGTCGCCGCCTGCGGCAAATACTGTTCGATGACCGCGATCTCCGCGCGCTCCTTTTCGGCCAACTCCGCGCGCCCGCCCCGCTCGTACTGCTCGACCGAATCCCTCCGCTGTTTGACGAGCGACTGCAACATCTTCGCCAACTCCTCGTCGCTCAACTCGCCGCCCTTGTCGATCTGGCGATTCATCATCGCGGCCTTGACCATCCGCAGCGTCGAGAGCCGCGGCGCATCCTGCGCGCGCATCGCGGCGATCATATCGTCAATGATTCGTTGTTTCAGACTCATAAATTAACTTTCAGCTATCAGCCGCCAGCTTTCAACCGGAGGAAAGCCGCGCCGTAGCGAGTTTATAGTTTAGACGCAAGCAAAGTTCATAAAGTTAGACGCGAACGAAACTTCGTAAAGTTAAGCCCCGGCGATTAGCCTTCCGGCTGATCGCTGACGGCTGACGGCTGATTGCTCTTCGCCGCGTTACCGTTCGCGCGGGCGAGGTGTTCTTTGAGGAAGCGGCCGGTGTGGGATTCCTTGAAGCGTGTGATCTCGGCGGGCGTGCCGGTGGCGACGACTTGGCCGCCGGCATCGCCGCCTTCGGGGCCGAGGTCGATGATGTAGTCGGCCGTTTTGATCACGTCGAGGTTGTGTTCGATGACGAGAAGCGAGCCGCCCGCTTCGACGAGGGTGCGGAAGGCGGCGAGCAGTTTGTTGATGTCGTCGAAGTGGAGGCCGGTCGTCGGCTCGTCGAAAATGTAGAGCGTGCGCGCGCCCGTGCGTTTCGAGAGAAAGGCGGCGAGTTTGATGCGCTGCGCCTCGCCGCCCGAAAGCGTCGTGGCCGATTGGCCGAGGCGGAGATAGCCGAGTCCGACTTCGTCGAGCACGCGCAGCTTGTTTGCGATCTTGTTCACGTCGCGGAAGAAGGTCAGAGCTTCGCGGACGGTCATGTTGAGCACGTCGTTGATGTTCTTGCCGCGATAACGCACTTCGAGGACGTTCGACTTGAAGCGCGTGCCCTTGCACTCTTCACAGACCAACTCCACGTCGGCGAGAAACTGCATCTCGACCGTCACCGTGCCGTCGCCCTCGCACACGTCGCAACGCCCGCCGGGGACGTTGAAGGAAAAATAAGAGGCGTCGAAGCCTCTGGCCTGCGCGTCGCGCGTCGCGGCGAAGACCTCGCGGATGCCGTCGTAGACTTTGATGTAGGTGACGGGATTCGAGCGCGGCGTGCGGCCGATGGGCGACTGATCGACGAGCACCACGTCGTCTATGGCCTGCCCGCCTTCGAGTTTTTGAAACGCGCCGACGTGCCCCTGCCATTCGCCGCGCTGTTTTTTCAAACCGGCGAACAGCACGTCGTGAACGAGCGTTGACTTGCCCGAACCCGAAACGCCCGTGATGCAGACGAACATTTCGAGCGGGATGTCCACGTCAACGCCCCGCAAATTATGCTCGCTCGCGCCGCGCACCGAAATTTTCTTTTTCTTCGCCGTGCGCCGCTGCTTCGGTTCTTTAATCTCGACTTCGCCGCGCAGGTATTTGCCCGTCAGCGTCGCCGAATCTTTCAACAGCCCCGCGAAGTCGCCCTCGAAGACGATGCGCCCGCCGAGTTCGCCCGCCGCCGGGCCAACGTCCAAAATGTGATCGGCGGCGCGCATCATGTCCGGGTCGTGTTCGACGACGAGGACGGTGTTGCCGATGTCGCGCAGGTTGTGGAGCAACTTGATGAGCCGCTCGCTGTCGCGCGGGTGCAGCCCGATGCTCGGTTCGTCCAAGACGTAGAGAGCGCCGACGAGAGCCGAGCCGAGGTTGGTGGCGAGTTGGATGCGCTGCGCTTCGCCGCCGGAGAGCGTCGAGGCGAGGCGGTCGAGCGTCAGGTAATCCAGACCCACATCGACGAGGAAACGCAGGCGGCGACGCACTTCAAAGAGCACTTTGTCGGCGATGGCCGATTGCTCTTCGGAGAGTTGGAGCGTGTCGAAGAAAACGGCGGTCTCTTTGATGGGCAACGCGCAGACTTCCGGCAGCGTGCGCCCGCCGACGAGCACGTCGCGCGCTTCCTGCCTGAGACGCCCGCCGTGGCATTCGGGGCAGCGCGTGTAGCCGCGATACTTGGCGAGGAAGACGCGAACGTGCAGTTTATATTTCTTCGTCTCCAGCCATGCGAAGAAGCCGTGGATGCCGCCCCAGTGTCCTTTGCCTTCGACGATGGCGCGTTGCTGCGCGCGCGAGAGTTCGGCGTAAGGCACGTCCGTCGGGATGCCTTCGGTGCGCGCGAAGCGTTTGAGTTCCGTGCGCGCCCATTCGTGCTGCGGCTTCGTCCAAGGCTCAATCGCCCCCTCGTCAATGCTGAGCAGCGGGTTCGGGATGACGAGGTCGAGATCGAGGCCGATGGTGTTGCCGAAGCCCTGACAGGTGGGACACGCGCCGAACGGGTTGTTGAAACTGAAGAGGCGCGGCTCAGGCTGCGCGTAGATCGTGCCGTCGTAACGACACTCGAAACGCTCGGAGAATTTCAGCGCGCGCGGCGCGTCTTCCGCCGTCTGGACGATGGCCGTGCCGTGACCTTCGACGAAGCATGTCTGGAGCGAATCGGTGAGACGGCTACGCACGTCCTCGCGCGCGGCGAGTCGATCCACGAGCACGTACACGTCTGCGAAATCGGGGCGCGCATAGTCGTCGGGCGAGCGCAGTTCGATTGTCTCGCCGTTCGCGTAGAGACGCGTAAAACCGCGCTGCATCAGGCTCATGACGTGAGCCGTCACCATCTGGCGACTGAGCGCGCCCGCCGCGTTGTCGCCCGCCTTGCTTTTCTTCGCGCGCCCTTTCGCGCCGCCCTTCTTCGCCGCGCCGTTTCCGTTCGCGGCCGCCTCGACTCTGAGACCTGCCTCGGCGGGAAAGAGGACGTAAAAGCGCGTGCCTTCGGCGAGCGCGGCGAGCGTCTCGGCGGCGGCCGAGTCCGGCGAGTCTTTGTGTACCTCGCGCCCGCAGACGCGGCAGATGGTTGTGCCGATGCGCGCGTAGAGCAGCCGCAGGTAGTCGTAAACCTCCGTCTGCGTGCCGACGGTCGAGCGCGGGTTGCGCGTGGAGTTCTTCTGCCGGATGGCGATGGCGGGCGGGATGCCGCGCACCTCGTCCACGTCCGGCTTGTCCATGCGTTCGAGAAACTGCCGCGCGTAGGACGACAGCGACTCGACGTAACGACGCTGCCCCTCCGCGTAGATCGTGTCGAAGGCGAGCGAGGATTTACCCGAACCCGAAACACCCGTGACAACGGTCAGGCGTTCGATGGGGATAGTGAAATCTACGTTCTTTAAATTGTTGACGCGCGCGCCGCGCACTGTAATCGCTTCTTCAGTCATGATTCACGTCTGAACGCCGGGACGCTACAGAGAGCAATTTCAACGCCCGGCGAAACACACATGATAACCCGTTTCGACGCGCGAACGAAACGGCGACGGGGCGAAAGAAAAGAGTTCACGCTGGAGGCGCAAAGGCGCAAAGAAAAGCGCATAGGGATTGAATTTCTCAATCGCCTTATTGTTGTCTTTCCTTTGCGTCTTTGCGCCTTTGCGTGAAAATTTCTTCTACTTAAAGAAGCCCTCACCAGCGCACGTCGTAGCGCGCCAGTTGCGCGCGCCAGCAGGACGAAGCGGTGTCGCCGAGCAGCGGGATCGAGCCTGTGAAAGTGAGCGGGGCGTCGGGCGGGCGGCGCATGCGGTAGGTGCGGCCGGTGGGGGAACTGACGGAGAGCGTGATCTTGTCGAGTTCGATGCGAACGATGGTCGCCGTGCGCCAGTCTTTGCGGCAACGCAGGACGAGGTGTGCGCCGAGCGGGAGCGCGGCGAGCGTCGTCCCCGTCGCCGTCGTTGCGGCTTCCACTGCGGCTTCGTCTGCCGGAGACGGCGAGAGGCCACCGGGAGCGAGTAGCGCAACTGCGGCGGCTGCGTCGTCGTCCGGCGGCCTCTGGAATGTGCTGCTCAAGTTCGTCCGTCTCTATACTTCGAGCGGGTCTTCAAAGGGAAGGTCGGGTTGGCTTGGACTGTTGCGGCTGACGGCGTATGCGCGCATCGCCGTCGAGAGAATCAGGACGGCGATGCCGATCCAGAGTAGCGACCAGAAGATCGCCGGAACTCCGGTCGCGTCCGCCATGTTCATCGCGTCGGTCTGCGCGTTCGTCGCGACCGACATCCACAGCACGTTCTTCAAGTCGAACACCGCGTTCAAGACGCATTGCACGGCGAGGAAACCGACGAGGAAGTTGGCTGCGCGCAAGCCCGCGTATTTGGCCGCCGCCAGTAAGCCCCCGGAGATCACCACACCCGCCAGCACCGTGAACGGTTGGAGCGACAAATTCGTGAGCGGCGCGAGAAAGCCGAAGACCACCGTGAGACCGAGAATGACGAGAGCCGAGCCGACCAGCACGACGCGCGCTTTGACCTTGCGACGCACGAGCCACAGCAAGAGCGCGCCGAAAGCTATCGTGCCGAGATAGCCCGCGCTTGAGATCAGGAAGCGCGAGAAGAATCCGCCCTGCGGCGTCAGCGTCTCGGTCAGCCCGCTCGTGTCGATGGCGACGCTCAAACTTTGCACGGAACTACCGGTCAGGATGGCGGCCAGCGCGTGCCCGCCTTCGTGTATGAAGGTGACGAAGAGACGGAACGGGTAAGTCAAAAAGCCCGTGTAGGGAAGAAACCAGAGCGCCAGCGTGATCAACGTGGCGATGAGCAGCGTCCGCGCCTGCGGGCGCGCGTCGTGTGCGATCTTCATTCTCATCATTTTCATCTCAAACTCTCCGCTCGTACCGACTGCCAAACTGTCCCGCCTCCGGTTGCGACTCATTCTACGACGAAGGGCGGAAAAACGTAAAAGTAAAAAGGTGAAAGAACAGGCGCGGCTCACGCTCCTCCCGAAGGCAAAACTATAAACGCGCGGCGGCCTTCCGATGTTCCTCCCGTTTTCAAGCGGAGCGTCTCCCCGTCACGCTTCGTCTTCGCTCTTTCGCCTCTCATAGTCGCCCGACTTGCCGCCCGTCTTTCGCTCCAGCCTGACCTCGGTGATGATCATCGCCTTGTCCAACGCCTTGCACATGTCGTAGACCGTCAAGGCCGCGACCGCAGCGGCCGTCAACGCTTCCATCTCGACGCCTGTTCCGGCGCGCGTCGCGGCCTCGGCTTCGATCAGGACGCCCGCGTCCTCGATTTGCGCGCGCACCTCGACGTGCGTGAGCGCGAGCGGGTGGCAGAGCGGGATGAGGTCTGCGGTGCGCTTGGCGGCCATGATGCCTGCGAGCCGCGCCGTCTCCAGCGGGTCGCCCTTCGGCGTGCGATGCGCGCGCACGGCCTCGACCGTCTCAGCCGACATCAACACGCGCGCCGACGCCACTGCGCGCCTTGTTGTCGTCTCCTTCGCGCTCGTGTCAACCATCGCCACGCGTCCCTCTGCGTCCATGTGAGAAAGTTTGCTCATCTGTTTGCTCCTTTGACGGCGTGGACGATCAGTGTGTTGCCGCCGAGCAGGATTTCGTCCGACTGCAACTCGGCCGTCCAACGCTCGCGCCGTTTGTCTACGGGTGCGAAGCGCGCGACGAGACGAATCAGGGCGACGAGCGGCCAGTAAAGCCAGAGGTGCGCCTTGGGCTTGTCGCGGTAGAGCCGGACGATCTCGAAGCCGTACTTTTCGAGCGTGTAACGAAGCTCCGCGTAGGAGATCGGGTTGATGTGCAGAGCCATCTCTTCCAACGCGCCGTGCTCGGCGCGCACGCGTGCGAGGGCTTCGCGCGAGATGGGTTTGAAGTGCGAGGTGTAGCCGTGGAGCAACCACTTGACGCGCTCCTCGATGTTGAGGATGTTGGGCACGGTGACGACGAGTTGGCCGCCCGCGCGCAGCAGCCGCGCGAACTCGCGCACCGCCTGTTGCG
Organism: Pyrinomonadaceae bacterium; assembly: GCA_035940695.1. Taxonomy (GTDB): domain Bacteria; phylum Acidobacteriota; class Blastocatellia; order Pyrinomonadales; family Pyrinomonadaceae; genus JAIVJZ01. The sequence continues at coordinate 46,420 of DASZEQ010000018.1, forward strand.
GATTCTCGATGTGCTCCAACCCTTCGACGCAGGTGACGAAGTCGAAACTCTCGTCCGGGTAGGGAAGCGTCGCGGAGAGGTCGCCGCCTTTGATCTCCACTCCGGGCAGACGAAAAATCTGCGGGTAGAGATCGCAGCAACGAACCGCGAAGCCCGCCCGCAGGAGTCTGGCGGCGAGCGCGCCTTCACCCGCCGGAACGTCGAGCAGCGCGCCGCGCGCCGCTTGCGCGCCGAGCACTTCCGCCACCGTCTCGTGAATCGCTTCGTGCGCGAGCGGCACGGCCTCGCGCTCGGCCTCCGCCCCCGCCGCACGTTCGCGCAGTCGTGCGGCTTCGGACACGCCCGTCGCTGTGGTCTCGCCGGAAATTTTCATGCGGACAAACTAAACATCAAAACGTGACGATTAAGCAAGAGTCCACGCGCCTTTTCGCGCCCGCCACGTAAAACCGCTGCGCCGCCCGCCTCCGTAACTCCCTACAGACGCGCGAAACAAACGTTGACAGTGATTGACGGTTTCAGCGCGGCGAAATTTTTTCCGTTCGATGAGACGCGGTTGCGGCGCGTGCGGGCGTACCGCAAGTAGTAGCGCGCGACGAGGCGTAGCATCGAGAGCAATTTCAAACAGTTTGAAGATCGAAAGGGACACAAAATGAAGAAGACTTTCCTGAGCTTGATGCTCTGCATGTTCGCCCTCGCCGTGACGGGCGCGACCGCTTCGGCGCAGATGATGAATAACAGCAAGAAGATGAACGGCAACCCGACCGTCGGCGGCGCGGCCATGTACAAGACGAAAACAATCGTCGAGAACGCCATGGAGTCGCCGGTTCACACGACGCTCGTGGCCGCCGTCAAGGCCGCCGATCTCGTCCAGACCCTGTCGGGCAAAGGCCCGTTCACCGTTTTCGCTCCGACTAACGACGCGTTCGCCAAACTGCCCGCAGGCACGGTCGAAACGCTCGTCATGCCTGAGAACAAGGCGACGCTCACCAAGATTTTGACCTACCACGTCGTCGCCGGGAAGATGGATTCCAAAAAGATCGCGCAAGCCATCAAAAAGGGCGGCGGCCGCGCCACCTTCAAGACCGTGAGCGGCGGCACGCTGACCGCGATGATGCACGGCAACGGCATCATGCTGACGGACGAAAAAGGCGGCACGGCGATGGTGACGACCGCCGACGTGTACCAGTCGAACGGCGTCATCCACGTCATCGACACGGTCGTGATGCCTAACTAACTCACGCGCGCCCGCAAGTCTCCTGAGCAAAGCGGCAAAGGCGTCCTCGCTGTGGAAGCGAAGACGCCTTTTGTCGTCTCTGAATTATGCGCGCTTCGACTATGCGGGCAGGCGTACGACGCGCACGATTGTCCCCGCTTCGATTGTGCGCGCGCCCGCTTCGACGATGACGAGCGCGTCGGCGCGCGTGAAGGCGACGAAGTCGGACGAGCCGCCCCAGCGCAAGGGTTCGGCGACGAGCCGCCCCGACGCGTCCGTGCGGAGTTCGGCGGGGAGATAACTCGCGCGCTCCGATGCGCCGCGCACGTCGCGGCCGAGCACGGCATGTTCTTCGACGAGCGCGGAGGGGCGCGCGCCCTGCATCGCGCGAATCGCCGTGCGCGCGAACAAATTGAAGGTGACGGAGACGGAGACGGGGTTGCCCGGCAGCCCGAAGACGAGCGCGCGGCCGAGACGCGCGAAGACGGTCGGCTTGCCCGGTCTGAGACTCACGCGCTCGAAAAATATCTCCGCGCCGAGCGAGCGCAAGGCCGTCTTTGTGAAATCGTAGACGCCCATCGAGACGCCGCCCGAAAGCACGAGCACGTCGGCGCGCTGTGCGCTCTCGCCAATGACGCGCCCAAGAAGTTCGGCGTCGTCTCCGGCAAAGGGCAGGCGTTCCGCGTTCGCGCCCGCCGCCTCCGCGTAGGCGAGCAGCGAATAAGTGTTCGAGTCACGAATTTGATCCGCGCCCGGTCGCGCGGCTACGTCAACCAACTCCGTGCCGGTCGCCAGCACAGAGACGCGCGGGCGCGCGCCGACACGCACTTGCGCGTAGCCGAAAGATGCCAGCGCGGCCATCTTCGCCGCGTTGATCGTCTCCCCGGCGCGCAGCACCGTTTCGCCCTGCGTGATCTCCGTCGCGCGTTTCGTGATGAACTGCCCGGTCGTGCTCGCCCGCTCGATTTCGACAAACGCGCCGCCTTCGAGTTCGCGCGTGACTTCGACCTGCTGGACACTGTCCGCGCCTGCGGGTACGGGCGCGCCCGTCATGATCCGCACGGCCTCGCCCGCCTGCAACTCCCCGCGCCAACCCGCGCCCGCCGCCGCTTCGCCCACAAGCGCGAGGCGCGCGGGCGCAAACGCCGTCGCCTCCGACGTGTCGGCCGCGCGCACGGCGTAGCCGTCCATCGTGGCGCGGTCGAAGGGCGGCAAGTCCGTGTCGGCCACAACGTCTTCGGCCAGCACGCGCCCGCGCGCCCCTGCGAGCGCGATTGTCTCGGCGGGCAGGCGCGCTGTTTGCGCTTCGACGATGCGAATGGCTTCGGCGACCGGGATCATGCGAGCGTCACGAACGAAATTTGCGCTTTCACGGCGGGCACGCTTGCCCGGCGATTTATATTCATCAACGTGCAGGCTTGCACGATTGTCTGCTTGCACGGCAAGTTATGCTTATTACGCTTCGCCGCCGCTACCGGACGGCTTTCGCTTGTCGCTCTCTGCGTCGAGTTTATAACCGTCGAAGAGAAAACCGCCGAAGGGCGCGAGCACGTCCTCAACCAGCGCGATGACCTTGTGCGCACGCTTCCCGCCGAACAGCATCTCGAACGCTTCACGGAAGCACGCGGCGAAATCTGCATCAACCTCGCGCAGGCGACGCGGAATGGCTTTGCCTTTGGCCGACCAGTGGCCGCGCGAACGCAGGTAGAAGTCGGCCGTCATGTCGTACATCTGCGCGCCCGTGGCGACGAGTTCGGCGTCGTCGCGCGGGTGGCGTATGTCGTCAACCTTGTCTGTGAGGTGGTAGCGTTTACCGAGTAACTCTTCTTCGCTCAAGGCGGGCGGCCCTGCGGCGAGAACTTCTGCGGCGAGCCGCTTCAACGAGTGCGACAACTCGCACGGCGCGGGTATCTCGCGCCCTTCGAGCACCATATTCGCCATCGCCGGAAAACCGCTTTTGGGGTCGCCCTCCTGCAAAAAATAGCTGAGCGTCTCCGGGTCGTTGACGAAAGTTTCGACCGGCCAGCCCCCGTGTGTGAACGATTCACGATAAGCGGTTGGTAAGCGTTCATACACGACGACAAGGTCGAGGTCGGATGACGGCGTACCTTCGCCGCGCATGACGGAACCGGCGAGGAAGAGCAGACGCGCCCCGGCGTGACGCGCGTGGAAAATTTCCAACGCGGCCTCAACCGGCGGGATGCGCTCGTCGTGCAAGGTTTCCGGTGTCCTCCTTCGGGCGGGGCTAGTGGCGCAAAAGTTATACGTGCAAAAAGCAAAAGCGGTTGCCTCTTGAGTTCATCAAAAGACAACCGCTCTCGGGTTTGAAGTGGCGGAGCCGACGGGACTCGAACCCGCGACCTCCGACGTGACAGGCCGGCGTTCTAACCAACTGAACTACGACTCCGCAAAAACTTCAAAACTTGAATTGCGGCGGGCAATGACTCTTTCGGCGGCCGTCTTGCTGCTAATGGTAGGCACGGTGGGACTCGAACCCACAACCCCCGCCTTGTAAGGGCGGTCGTCTACCATTGACAGTACGTGCCTCCAGTGAAGACCCGACAGGCGGCTGCCGCGTCTCACCGTGAAAACGGATCGCGCTTGTCCGGCCTTCATTAAAGACCAGCCGCGCAAACTTACTCGATCTCTTCTCACGCCCGCTTCAAAGACCAACGCTCCGGTTGAAAAACAGACTCTGAAGTTTGTTGTTCCAAAGCGAGACCCATCCTAAAAGATGCCCTGCACTGTGTCAAGCAGAGCAGCCGACGGCATGACGGGGCGATTCACAGCAGCCAGACGGGCAGCGAAGCGTCGCCCGCGCGCCGCTCGCGCCGCGATTCATCCGGCGACTCGACAGCGGCGTCTTCGTCCGGCGCGGCCGGGCGCGGCAACTCGTCGCGTTCCTCTTCGCCGTGCGTCGGCCGCCGCCTGAGCGGGTTGATGAGTACGGCTTCGACTTGATCGTCGAGCCTTCCGATGACGGGCATCGTGTCGCTCCTTTCAGTCATCAAGGGTTTGCGGCTATATTTAAGGCCGCCGATTTTTCCGTGTGAAGTGTAAGTCTATGTCGAAGAATCCCTCAAAGCAAAAACGCTCGCGACTCGTGGCGATTGCCGCGCTACTGCTTCTGCTCCTGTCCGGCATCGTGCAATTACCAACCTCGCGCGCGCAGACGCCGCGTGCGGGGCAGCCCCAACCGCAGCAGCAGCAGCAGCGGCCGCGCCGCGTCGGTTCGACGCAGGAGACGCCGCCCGCGAAAGATGCGCCGCGCGCGACGACCACGCCCGCCGTCGAAGAAGTTGACGAGGACGACGTGGTGCGCGTGGAGACGCAACTCGTCACAGTGCCCGTGACGGTGACGGATCGCACGGGGCGCACGCTGACGAACCTGCGCGCCGAAAACTTCGCCCTCTACGAAGACGGGCGGCCGCAGCGCGTCGCCAACTTCATCGCCACCGACGCGCCTTTCGAGGTCGCGCTTCTCTTGGACACTTCCGGCTCGACGCGCGCCGAAGTCGGCCTCATCCGACGCGCTGCCAACGCCTTCATCGAAGCCCTGCGTCCCGGCGACCGCATCGCCATCATCGCCTTCAACTCGCAGGAAGACGCGGGGACGAAACTCGCCACCGTCGAACTGATGACGCACCTGACCGACAACCGCGACGCCCTCCAACAGGCCATCGAGAACATCGGTTCGAGCAACGGCACGCCCTTCTACGATGCCCTCGAACGCGTCGCGCGCGAAGTCTTCCGCACGCCGCCGCGCCCCGAGTTGCGCGGCCGTCGCGCGCTCGTGGCCTTAACCGACGGAGTTGATTCCACGAGCGAGGCCGACTTCGCGGAGGCGCGCGCGCGCCTGCAACAGACGGGCACGCTCGCCTATTTCATACAGGTCAACACGGAGGATTTTGTCGAAGAGCGGCTGATGAAAGATTGTCAGGACGACGGCCGCCTGAGCCTCTCACGCGTGCAACTGCAACGTTATCGCAAAATCTTCGACCCGCGCGCCGAAGCGGCCGACTATGCAAACTTCTGCCGGATGGGGCCGTTCGAGCGCATGCAGATCAGCCGCTCGCTCTACCAGCTCGCGCGCCGCGAGATGCAGGAACTCGCGCGCGACTCCGGCGGCAAAACCTTCAACGCCGCCGACCTGCGCGACGCCCGCGCCGCCTTCGCACAGGTCGCCTCCGAGATCGGCAAGCAGTACAGTCTCGGCTACTACTCGACCAACAAGACGCGCGACGGCGGCTTCCGGCAGATACGAGTGGAAGTGCGCGGCCTGCAAGGCGCGCAAGTCACCGCCGCCCGCGAAGGCTATCAAGCCCCGAAGAGTTAGGCGACGCCGGGAACTAATCTAACCGCCAACCGGAGAGACACGGATGGAAAGGATTATCCAAGCCCTCATCAAAAACAGCCCGCTCGCGCTCATCATCTTGGGTATCCTCTTGTTAGTGCTCGTCGCGGCGGGCGGATGGACGTCGCAAGGGGTGGTCATTCAAGAGACGGGATGGCGCATCGCCGTCGCGGCGATGGGCGTGGTTGTCGCAACTCTCGGCGGGCTGTTGCTGTGGCGAAGCCATCACTCTGCGACGCCGTCTCCAGACCAAGCCCCGGCCGAGAAGTACGGGGTCAGAATAAGCGATCCGCCCAACAACTCGATCTTAGGCAGCCGCTTTGAACTCAAAGGCACGTACGATAAAAAGCCGCCGTCGAACGAATGTGCTATTTTCAGCGTCGGCGTGGATCGTCATTATCACTTCCAACAATACATAAATTTTGAAAACAACACCGACCGCAGTTGGTCTGCCACGCTTAAGTTCAACCGCCTGCCGGGACGAAGAATCATCAAAGTTGTTGAATTAGGCAGGGCGGGGCAGGCTTTAGTAGAGTACCAGCGCAAACTTCAGCATGCCGGATATTGGATCGGTATCGAAACCCTGACGCCGGACGTTGTGGTCTGCGCCTCGATTACGATTGAGTGGAAGCCTAAGCCTGATCCTGTCCAGCATCAGGCAACGACATCATCTCCATAAGTGGGAAAGCCTTTGGCAAAAGTTATGAATCAGAACAGCCCTTTTGATCGCATCGTCCTCATCGTGCTCGACAGTCTCGGCATGGGCGAGATGCCGGACGCCGCCGCGTGGGGCGACGCCGGTTCGGACACGCTCGGCCACATCTGCGCGTCGCGCGAGGTGCGCCTGCCCAACCTGCAATCGCTCGGACTCGGCAACGTGCGCCCGCTCGAACATGTGCCGCCCGCCGCCAGTCCGCGCGGCTCTTACGGCCGCTGCGCCTTGCAGTCGAACGGCAAGGACACGACGACCGGGCATTGGGAGATGGCCGGGATCATTCTGGACGAGGCGTTCCCGACCTACCCGGAAGGCTTTCCCGCAGACGTGCTCGCGCGCTTCGTCGCGGAGACGGGCGTGCCCGGCGTGCTCGGCAACTGCCCTGCGTCGGGGACGGAGATCATCAAGGAACTCGGCGCGGAGCACGTTCGCACGGGCAAGCCCATCGTCTACACCTCGGCCGATTCCGTCTTTCAGATCGCCGCGCACGAAGAGGTGATCCCGGTCGAACGCCTCTACTCGATTTGTCAGACGGCGCGGCGCATACTGCGCGGCGAACACGAGGTCGGGCGCGTCATCGCGCGCCCCTTCGTCGGCACACCCGGCGCGTTTCAGAGAACCGAGAACCGGCACGACTACGCCGTCCCGCCGCCGCGCGAAAATTTGCTCGTCGCTTTAAGCGAGGCACGCCTCGACGTGGTGTGCATCGGCAAGATCGCCTCCATCTACGATTCGCTCGGCGCGACGCAGGACTTGAAGGCCAAGAACAACGACCAGTCGATTGACCAGACCATTCGCGCCCTTCAAGACGAACGCACGCGCGGTCTCATCTTCGCCAACCTCGTCGATTTCGACATGCTCTACGGCCACCGCCGCGACGTGGAAGGCTACGCGCGCGCCCTCGAACACTTCGACGCGCGCCTCCCCGAAATCGAGGCCGCGATGAACGAACGCGACCTCTTTATCCTCACCGCCGACCACGGCAACGACCCGACCTATCGCGGCACGGATCACACGCGCGAATACGTTCCGCTCGTCACTTACGGCCGTCGCGCACGCGCGGGCGTCAACCTCGGCACGCGCCGCTCGCTCGCAGACATGGGGCAGACCGTCGCCGAAAACTTCGGACTGAAGTTGACGGCGGGCGAGAGTTTTCTGTCTGAGATAACCGGCTGAGGAGTTGCTCAAGCGGTCGGCGCGCGGGGTCTTTCGAGTGAGTCCTGACAGGCGGCAACATCGCGGCGCGCACCCGGCCGACCGGCAGCTATTCGCCGCCGAACGACACGCGGATTTGCGCGCCGCCGTCGCGGAGTTGTCTTGGCTGCTCACGCGCCGCTACGCCGCGAAGTCCGCGCTCAAACTCGTCGGCGACCGTTACGAACTGACGGAGCGACAACGCCTCGCCGTCTCGCGTGCGGCCTGTTCGGACGCGAGCCTCGAACGTCGCGCCGCGCGCTCCGTCCGTCTCGACGAAGTTAAAGGTGAGAAACTGATCGTTGACGGCTTCAACCTGATCATCACGGTTGAGGCCGCGCTCGGGGGCGGCCTCTTGATGTTGTGCCGCGACGGCTGCATGCGCGACCTGTCGAGCGTCCACGGCTCTTATCGCGCGGTGGAGGAAACGGAGCGCGCGCTTGCTTTGATCGGCGACGTGTTGGCGACCTTGCAACCCGCGTCTGCCGAATGGCTGTTGGATAAGCCGATCTCGAATAGCGGGCGGCTCGCGGAGAGGATTCGTGATCTGGCGGCGGCGCGAGGTTGGCCTTGGAGTGTGGAACTCGTCTTCAACCCCGATAGAGAGATCGCGACTTCAAATTCAATCGTCGTCACCTCCGATTCAAACATCTTGGACAGCGCGGCGCGACGCGTTAATCTCGGCCGCCATCTGGTCGAAGCGCGTCTGCCGCAGTCGTGGGTGATTGATTTGAGGCCGGACGGCGAAAGGGGCGCGGCCTAGTCGCGCGTGGGGTCTTTGATGATGGCGATGTAGGGCAGGTTGCGATAGCGTTCGGCGAAGTCGAGGCCGTAACCGACGACGAAAGCGTCGGGGATGGTGAAGCCGAGATAGTCGATTGGCACTTCACGCAGACGCCGCTCCTGCTTGTTGAGAAGCGCGGCCAGTTTGACGCTCGACGCGCCGCGTGAATGCAGGTTCGCCATCAGGTAAGAGAGCGTCAGCCCCGTGTCCACGATGTCTTCGACGATGAGAATGTCGCGCCCCTCAATCGGCACGTCCAAATCTTTCACGATCTTGACCTCGCCCGACGAGCGCGTGGACTCGCCGTAACTTGAGATCGCCATGAACTCGACGCCGACGCGCATGTCAATCGCGCGCATCAGATCGCTCAGGAAGATGAACGCACCTTTGAGCACGCCGAGCAAGAGGGGATTGCGCCCCGTGTAGTCGCGCGCGATCTCCGCGCCGAGTTCCGCGATGCGCGTCTGAATCTGTTCCGCGCTGAACATCGGTTCGAGGTTGTCGTTATTAAACTCGCTGGGGACGGGAACGGCTGAAGCTGACAAGGGCGGCCTCCTCTTGACTGCGTCTGATGCGAAAATTGTCGTAGTTTAAGAAGTGCGAATTAAGCGGCGACGCGATTTGCGCGCGCGCCTCTCGGTGCGACATACTAAAGTAGCCGCTCGCCACAGGTCAATGAACTGTTGAGCCGTCAGCTATCAGCGGTCAGCCGTCAGCTTCGAGCAAGCGTCTGGCCGGTAGTTGATGTCACGACAGTGACCGGATTTTAAAAGCTGATTGCCGATGGTTGACTGCCGGTAGCTAACTCTTATGGCCGAAGAACAATCCACGCGCGAACGCGTTCGCGCTCTCGTGCGCGAGGTGCTCAATAACGCGCTGCCCGAAGAAGAAAGCGGCGACGCATCTCAAATTGCGCCGCCTTCAACATCGGGCGCGCCCCCTGCTCCGGCTGCCGCGACCACCGCGCCGCCGCCCGCAAAAGCGTCGAACGCGTGGACGCCGCCGCCGCCCGCGCCCTCGCCGCGCCCCGACGCCAAAGCCGCGTCGCGTGCGGCGGACGAGCGGCCTATCGCGCGCGACGAATCCTCAAAGACGATCATCACCGAAGCGGACGTGCGCGGCCTCGAAGCGGGCGCGCGCCTGCGTATCGCCGAAGGCGCGCGACTCACCCCGCTCGCCGCAGACATCGTGCGCGAGCAGGGCATCGAACTCGTCCGCCGCACCCCGCGTCGCGGCTCGCGCGAGAGCAAGTCAATCGCCGTCGGCGCGGATCACGGCGGCTACCCTCTGAAAGAGGAACTCAAAACTTACCTCGACGGACTCGGCCACCGCGTCCGCGACTTCGGCACGAACTCGACCGACGCCGTTGACTACCCGGACTTCGCGCACGCCGTCGCCCGCGCCGTCGCCGACGGCGAATGCGACCTCGGCATCATCATCGACGGCGCGGGCGTCGGTTCGGCGATGACGGCCAACAAAGTGCCCGGCGTGCGCGCCGCCGCCTGCTACTCCGTCAAAGTCGCAGTCAACTCGCGCGAGCACAACGACGCCAACGTGCTCACCTTGGGCAGCGGCACGATCACGCCCGAAGAGATGCGCGAGATCGTCGGGGCGTGGCTCTCGACCGAAATCACGGAGGAACGGCATCGCAAGCGCGTGGCGAAGATCACGGCAGTCGAGCGGCAGTATCGCGTGTGAAGTCCGGTTGCCCTTGATCGAGTGCGACGGGTTGGAGAACTGTTCGCTATGCGAATTTGAAAGGAACATTATTTAAATGTCATATTCAAACAACGGAGATTTGGAGCACCTCGTCGAGCAGATCACGGATGTCATCGTGGCGCGGTTGAACGGCGATGCGGAGGAGCAGGCCGCGCTGTGCGGGTGCGGGTCGGCGTGCTTCAATCGTTGCCCGGAACGGATGCAGCGGGTGGTGGACGCGGGCGCGGCGCGCATCGGGTTGGTGCTCGGCGAGACGGCGTCGGCGCGCGATTGGGCGAGTCTGGTGGATCATACGCTGTTGAAGCCGGAGGCGAGCGAGAAGGACATCGAACGCCTGTGCGGCGAGGCGGCGCAGTTTCATTTCGCGAGCGTGTGTGTGAATCCGACGTGGGTGCGCTCGTCGGCGTGTCATCTGCGGGGAACGAACGTGGCGGTTTGCACGGTGATCGGGTTTCCGCTCGGCGCGACGCTCCCCGATGTGAAGGCGTACGAGACGCGGCGCGCCATCTTCGACGGGGCGCGCGAAGTGGACATGGTGATCAACGTCGGCGCGTTGAAGAGCGGCGACGATTGCGCGGTGGAGTATGACATCCGGCAAGTGACGGAGGCGGCGCACGAGCAGGGCGTGCTGGTGAAGGTGATCATCGAGGCCGCACTGTTGACGGACGACGAGAAGGTGCGCGCGTGTCTGGCGGCGAAACGCGCCGGGGCTGATTTCGTCAAGACTTCGACGGGCTTTGCGAAGGGCGGGGCGACGGTGGCCGACGTGGCGTTGATGCGCCGCGCCGTGGGGCAGGAGATGGGCGTGAAGGCGGCGGGCGGCGTGAAAGGTCTCGACGACGCGCGTGCGATGGTGGAAGCGGGCGCGACCCGGCTCGGCGCGAGCGTCGGCGTGAAGATCGCGCAGGAGGCTTCGGGCGTGCGCGTCGCGGCGGGCGGCAACGGCGGGTATTGAAAACTGGCGTGCGCCGTGCGGCGCGAAGAAAAGTTGAGCGAGTAAAAGCGGAGGGAGTTTGTGCAAGTGCATCGCACAAACTCCCTCCGCTTTCGTCGTGGCCGACCCGCCCCGGCTTCAGGTCTCTAGAAGCGGAAGCCGACGCCCGCGCTGAATTGAAAATTGTGTTTGACATCGCCGGGGACGGGGAACTGTCCCGTCGTCCCCGTGCCGGTGATGAACGTGCCGGTGGTGTCGCCGTAACGGATGATGGTGTCGCCCGCGTCGAAGCGCGTGACGAAGCGGCGCGTGGGATAAAATTCGAGCACCGCGCCGACATCCGTGGCGAAGTGCGTCTCCCGTTGAGGTCGAAAATCAATGACCGTGGGAGACAAGACGACGACTTCTTCTCGTCCCGCGCTGAAACTCGTGAAGCCGGGGCGTGCCTTGCCGAAGATGCCGAACTTCTCGAAGCGTTTCCCGGCCTTGACGCCGAACAACCCTTGCGCGATCCGGCCGCCGTTGCGAAAGCCGCGGAAGCGGCGGTTATAGGGAAAGAAGTCGAACTGCGCTTCGAGCGCGACGTCGTCCGTCAGGTTATAGGTAACTCTGCCGCCGACGCCCGGCTCGGTCGAACTGTTAATCTCGCTCATGCTGAGCGACGAAAACTGCACGCCCACTTCAACCTTCGGCGCATCTTGCGCCTGCGCGCGAGTTTCGCCGGGAGCGGAAAACAGGCACAGAAGGACGAGGGCTGCCGCGCAGCCGATTTTGATGTTCATTAAATGTCTCCTTGCGCTTGGTAGAGGTTTAGGTGTCGAGACTACAAAGGCCGTCGCCTATCGCCCGTCTCTCAAGGTCAAAAAGCGTCTCATCCTTTGCCCGAAGGGGCGCGGAAAAAGTGATGACGGCGATGACGGCGATGGCAGCGTCTCATAAAAGCGAGCGCGCATTCGTCGGCGGCTCAACGCTTGGGCAAAAGGTTCTCGATGCGATCTGCGCCGCCGACGAGCACGCGCGCATGGCGCACGTCGCGCTTGCGTCTGTCGTCGCGCGTTTCAAATTCGGCGCGTCGCTCGCGCCCGACGCGCCGCAGAGAGTCGCGCAGCCATTCGGGTGAAGCCGCGCCTTTCGTCGTCGGCGCGGGCGGCGCACCTTCCAAGCCTTCGACGATCTGTTCCTGCGAATCGAAGTCGGAGACGTAACCGGCGTCGTGCAGCACCCACAGATTCCAGTTGCCGCCGCTCGTGCCGACGATGGGCGCGCTCGAAGTCCACTCGTAGGCGTCGCCGCCGAGCGTGAACGAAATCTTGTTGGTTTCGATGCGGCCGACTTTCTGAAAGTCGTAGCCTTCGTGCGGGATGAGCGAGAAGATGAAGCGGCCGCGCCCCGGAACGTAAAACCAGACGAGCGCGCCCGCACACCCGCGCGCGGGTTTACTGCTACTGCGCGCGCTGCCGACGAATTCGCCGTTGATCTTCAACCTGTGATCGCGCACCGCGAGTTCGACGTTGCCGAGCGTGAAATCACGCAGGGGCACGCTGCGGGGCGGCGCACTCCAGAGCCGCGCGCGGTCGAAAGAGACTTTGACGACATCCACGATCTTCACGCCCGCCTGCGGGTTGACGAGCAGGTCGAGCGCGAAGGAGTCGCCGTCGTCTATGAGTTGCGCTTCGGTCGGCCGGGGCAGGGTGGAGACGTTTTGCACGGCGCGGCTCGTCCCCGTCGGCGGGTGGCGCACGCGGAGTTCTTCCTCAAACTCCGCGCTCACGGGTTTGACGGAAACTCTGAACTGTTTCGTCGCCGCGAGGGGTTCGACGACGAGGTCGTAGCCGAAGACAAAACCGCCCTCCGCATCGACGAGCACGCGATGAACGACGTGATTGTCGGCAAGCATCGTCTGCGGAGTCACAGAGGCTTGAATCTCTCTGAGTTCGAGCGAAACTTGAGGCGCGTCCGCGGTCGGCGCAGCCTCGACACGAAAGGCGATGAAGCCCTCGCCGTGCAACGGCATGACGAACTGTTCGGCGCGCGCAGCAGCCCTCCCGCTTTGCGCGAGCAGCGTCGTCGTGCGCGCGCCGCCGCACGGCAGCAGAAGCAGCGCGAGACAGACGAAGGCCGCGAGTTTCAGTCTATTGCTCACGCGCGTCGCTCCCCTTGATGATCCGCAGGTTCACTTCACCGGCGGGCTTGAAGTCCGAAAGATTTGTGCGCGGCGTCGCCACTGTGTTCGCGGCGGTCGTGGAAGAGGCGTTGCGCCGCCCGACTCCGGCGAGGTTTTCGCGCGGGGCGAACCGGCGCGCATCGCCGTTGTCGCGACGCGGCAGGTAAATTATTTGCGTGACGGTCTTCTCCCGCACAACGGGCACTTCGATAAACTTGATCTGCGGCGCAACCTGCGGCGACCACGCGGCGGGCGCGGCGAGCACGACGGGTTCGGGCGCGGGGCGCGCGGCGAGCGTGAGCGCGAAGACGGACGTGGCGACGAGCAGGAGCGCGGCGGCCGCAAGCGGCGCGGGCACGCGGATCGAAGTCGTCAACAGACGCTTCCAGAAAGATGCGCGCAAAGACGGCGCGAGCGCGGGTTGCGTATCGCCCGCCGCGCCGGGTTGCGTATCGCCTGCCGCATCGTGCAAGCGGCGCGTGAGCGCGGCGTGATAGAGAGGCCAGTAGCTCTCATCGACGGGCGCGAGCGCGGCCGATGCCTCGTCGCAGGCGTCGAGCGTCGCGGTCAGCGAGCGGTAGTGCGTGGCGCAAGCGGCGCAACGCTCGACCTCCGCGAACAGGCGCGCACGCGTCGCGGCGTCCGCTTCGTCGAAGATGACATCAATCAGGTTAGCTTGCGTCTGACGGCAATCGTGCATCGTTTCAACTCCGGCTTAACAACTTTTTCTGACGGGCAGGGGCTTGTAGTCGGCCGCGCGCGGCGCGACGCCCAGACGCTCGCGCAATTTCAGGACGGCGCGAAACAGGGCTTTCTTCGTCGTGCCCGCAGAGCAGCCGATGCTTGCGGAAATCTCTTCGTAGGTCATCCCCTCTTGATGTTTGAGCAGGAAGATCAGGCGTTGCTGCGGCGTCAAATCTCCGAGCGCGTCGAGCACGCGCGCGACGAGGAATTGCTGTTCCAGACTTTCTTCCAAGCCGCGCGGCGTGCGCGCGAGAGGCAAAGCCATCTCTTCTTCATGCGTCGCCCCGCCGCCGCTGTAGTCGCGCCGGGAGGCTTCCCACGCGTCGAGTTCGACGACGCGTGCGTTGCCGAGCGCGCGGCGTTCGTTAAGAAACGCGTTGATCGTGATCTGCCGCAGCCACGTGTAGAAACTCGACTCGCCGCGAAAACTTTTGATCGCGCGGAAAGCCTTGAGCCAGACTTCCTGCGAGAGGTCTTCGGCGTCGTGGCGGTCGCGGCAGTAGTGGAGCGCGAGCAGCAGGAGTCGCCGCTCATAGAAGCGCGCGAGCGCGGCGAAGGCCTCCGCGTCGCCTCTTTGCGCGCGCCCGATCAATTCGCTCTCGTCCGGCTCAATCAAATTCCTCAACTCCGCTCTCGGCCACAAAAGTGCGTCAACGCTATAGACACGGCGCGCGAGATTTGGTTGGCCTGCCCGCGCCGTCAAGCCCGAAATTTACTTTCACATTTGAGCCGAAATTCGTCGCCATAAACGGCCTTTACTTCCAGTATCGAGGGGCGTATAAGGAGTCTATCGCTCTCAGTCTTGTTAACGCGAACTCTCACCGGTTCAGTTAATCTCCCACTCAGCGAAAATTCCCTTAATGAGCGGTAACGTATCTTGAGACGTTGAGGGCTACGCGAGGAGTTTAATATGCACAGACACAAGAAAATCTTACCGCTGCTACTGATCGTGTTTGCCATCACGGTTTTATCAACTCTGGGCGCGCTCCCGGCACAGGAGCGCGAGACATCTCCCAAATGGCAGAGTGCGGAAGAGCAGCAGCCGCCTGTGGCCGACTATGCGGCGACCGAATCCGCCGACCCGGAAAAACGCGCTCAGAGACGCGCCAGAGGCAAGCGATACGACGGCCAGAGTTGGGTGAGAGAACCACATCCTCAATCCGGGGGCGGGGATGTGAAGCGGCTCGACTCATGGATGCGTGAGGTGGCGGCATTTCCTACGGCCACGAGTGACGCTGTCGTGATCGGCGAGACCACCGACGCGCAGGCTTATCTGTCCAACGACAAGAGCGGCGTCTACACCGAGTTCACCGTCCGCGTCGATGAAATCCTCAAGGATGACGCCGCCGCGCCGCTCGCCGTCGGCGCGATGGTCGCCGCACAGCGCGAAGGCGGGCGCGTGCGCTTCCCCTCCGGGCGCATCCAGCGGTACAAGCGTCATTTTCAAGGGATGCCACACGCGGGGCGGCGATACGTGCTGTTCCTCAAACGTAACGACGAAGGGGATGCCTACTACATCCGCACCGGATACGAGTTGCGTGCGGGACGCGTGCACCCTCTGGACGGCGTGGAGATGAACAAAGGGGCTTCGGAGATACCGCAGTTTGCCGCCTACAAGGACGCTGACGAGGCTGTCTTCTTGAGCGCGGTGCGCGACGCCGTGGCGAAATCTTTACAGGCGTCGCCCCGGTAGAGGAGGTTGAGCCAATGAAAACAAGCCGAGTCCGGCTGTTGTGCATCGGCGCACCTCTCGCGGCGTGCCTCCTGATACTTACCTTAACACGGCTATCGAACCGCGTTGACGCCCAAGCCGGGTGTATTAGTTGTTTGCCAAGCACGGCGAGCATGACCTGCAAGTGCTACGGCGAACCCGTGGATTGCGGCAGCCACTTCGGCCACTGCTCGCCCGTCGTCATAGACATCGCGGGCGGCGGCTTCTGTTTGACGAGTGCGGCGGGCGGCGTCTTCTTCGACATGAATGGCGACAGCAAGCATTCTTGACTCGTAATTCTGACGGACGTATAAGTAACCTCGCTCCCTGAGTCCGGCGGAGAAGTCCTCAACAGATTCTTGCAACTCATTTCTTGAACCTTTGTTCTCACCTTTATTTCGAGGAGAAAACAGATGAGCCGTTATAAAAAAGTATTCATCTCGATGGTCATTCTGATTTTTGTGACCGGTGCGACTATAAACGCACTGCGTGGTCAAAGTCAGAATCACGCGATGCCGAACAATAAAAAAGAGGATGCTACTCCGATTCAAGAAGGAGTGATGACGGAAAAACAGAGACACCACAGCAAAATCTTTAAGAGCTATGGGCATGTAACTAAAGGGAAGAAATTGCGCGATTTGGTCAGCGAGCAGGGAGATACGGAGATCGTTTATAACATCGGCGAATTACCCGTTAATCCTCCCTTGGCGCGCGAGCAACTCCTGCAAATTCTTACCTGTGAGGTTGATGTCGTCGTTTCGGGCGTGGTCAAGGAGAAAGCTTCCCAGTTATTAGACGAAGGCACTTTTATTTTTACCGATTACCAACTCGTTGTCGAAGATGTTTTAAAGAATGCCGCAGGCAATTCATTAGGACGAGGTGATGAGATCACAATTGTCCGTCCCGGCGGAACTGTAAATCTAAAAGGCCATCTGGTTCGCGCAGTTGATAACCGACAAGAACCTTTGAAAGTAGGTGAAAAGTATTTAGTTTATCTTGAATTGATCCCTGAAACAGGGGCATATAGACCTCTCAGCCATCCCTACCTAGACGATAGCTTTCATCTACAGGATAACAAAGCAGAGCAAGTCTCACAGAAGCCAGCCCCTCTAGGCCGACGTAAGAAAATTGATCTAGACGTTTTTCTCGCCGAGACTAATAAGGTTCTTCATCTTCCTTGCCACAAATAGGACGTACTATGTTGCGCCAACTTCCTGCGCGCCGCTTGATATGGAGAACATACACGATTGCATGCGCTATGTGTGCCGTCGTGTGCGCCACGCTATGGGGCGCGTCGGCGCAATCTTCCCCTTGCCCGGAATTCAGTCTAGGTGGTTTCCCTCAAGGGGAAACTGTTTATGTCGAGATTGCGGTATATATTCGGGGAACATCCCAAGAACAGCAGATCAGAACAGCCTTTGACAGATGGAATGTTTCTAACCGCACGAACGGTTCCAATATCACTTTCGATTACACCACTCCGCTATCGAATGTCCCTCTGTCAGCGAACGTCCTTCATCTCGCCAACAGGGAATTCACGGACAACATCGGAGGGCCTGATACTTTTACTAGGGCGGAGGTTCAAACTGTAAGAGTAGAGCCGGGCACGACTACTATTCGCGAAGCTACAATCTTCTTCAATACGATAGCACTGGCTAATCCCTTCAATCCGTCCTTAGGATCTTTCTACAACCCTAATCAACCGGGTTACGAAAATGTCTATCTCAAGGAGACGCTACATGAAACTGGGCATGTTTTGGGTTTGAGTGAGCCTACGGATCAACAGCCCGGTCGATCTGTTATGAACAATTCTTCGCTCTGCCCGAACGACAGGTGCGCCGACGGAACAGAAAATATACCGACCAACACGACGCCATGTGACAACGAAACTGTGAACCTGTTTTACAACGATCCCCCACCTCCCACACCCACGCCGACGCCCTCACCTTTTGAGGAATACTGTTTCCGCACCGACAGCGATTGCTACGAGCAGGGTTATCATCAGGGACTCGACCCCCTGACCTGCAAGTGCTACGGCGAACCCGTGGATTGCGGCAGCCACTTCGGCCACTGCTCGCCCGTCATCATAGACATCGCGGGCGACGGCTTCCGCCTGACTGGCGTGGCCGAAGGCGTCTCTTTCGATATGAACGGCGACGGCACGCCCGAACGCCTCTCGTGGACGGCCGCCGATTCCGACGACGCGTGGCTCATCCTCGACCGCAACGCCAACGGCACGGTTGACGACGGCACGGAGTTGTTCGGCAACCACTCGCCGCAGCCGCCCTCGCCCTCGCCCAACGGTTTTCTTGCGCTGGCCGAATACGACCGGCCGCAACAGGGCGGCAACTCGGACGGCGTGATTGACCCGCAAGATTTGATCTATTCATCACTGCGTCTGTGGCAAGACGCTGATCACGACGGCGTCTCCGAGGCGGCGGAACTCCGCACGCTCGCGGAGTCGGACGTGGCCGCGCTGCACCTGAACTACAAGGAGTCGAAACGCACGGACGAGCACGGCAACCAGTTCCGGTATCGTGCCAAAGTCAGGGACGCGCGCGGGGCGAGGGTCGGGCGTTGGGCGTGGGATGTGTTCCTCACGCGCGGGCAATAATCAAGTACCGCAGCTATCAAGAAACCGCCCGCCCGTCGTCGCAGACCGGCGGGCAGTTCTTGTTTGAGAGTAACTCGCACGTCTGCAAGGCTGCCCGGTCGCGTTATCTTTCCGGTTCGGGCGGTGCGGTTTTAGCCTTGAGAGGGTTTGCTGTCTTGAAACGCGCGTCGCTTTGCGTCTATGCTGGACGCACACAAGCTCTTACAGTTTCAGGTCACGGTGAAATAAGTGATGCCTTCTGGACAAAAGGTGCTGGCGGTCGTCCTCGGCGGCGGCGCGGGCACGCGCCTGTTTCCTTTGACGCACCAGCGTTCCAAACCCGCCGTGCCGCTCGGCGGCAAGTATCGCCTCGTGGACATCCCGATCTCGAACTGCATCAACTCCGACGTGACGCAGATTTTCGTGCTCACGCAGTACAACTCCGCGTCGCTCAATCGCCACATCGCGCGCACCTATCGTTTCAGCGGCTTCTCCGACGGCTTCGTCGAAATTCTCGCCGCCGAGCAGACGCCCGAAAGCCCGCAGTGGTTTCAGGGCACGGCCGACGCCGTGCGACAAGTGCTGCCGCACATCCACGATTGGGGCATCGACACGCTGCTCATACTCTCCGGCGACCATCTCTACCGGATGGACTATCGCAAGTTTCTCGCGCGCCACTACGAGACGAAGGCCGACGTAACCGTCTCGGTCGTGCCCTTCGTGCGCGAGCAGGCCGAGGAGTTCGGCTTGCTCAAGGCCGACCCGACGGGGCACATCCTTGAGTTTCGCGAGAAGCCGAAGGGCGAAGCCCTCGAAGAGATGCGCGTGGACACGACGGCCTTCGGCCTCTCGGCGGAAGAGGCCGCGCGCCGCCCGTTTCTCGCCTCGATGGGCATCTACGTCTTCAACTACAAACGCCTGCGCGAACTGCTCGCGGAGAATCCCGCGTGGGTGGACTTCGGGCGCGAGGTCATCCCCGCCGCGATCAAAGACTACAACGTGCAGTCGTATCTCTTCGACGATTACTGGGAAGACATCGGGACGATCTCGGCCTTTCACGCCGCCAACTTGGACATGACCTCGCTCTTGCCGAAATTCAATTTCTTCGACACGGAAGCGCCCATCTACACGCGCCCGCGCTACCTGCCGCCGTCGAAAGTTCATCACTGCGAGATCGTTGATTCGATCATCGGCGACGGCAGCATCATCAACCGCGCGCGGCTCGCGCGCTCGGTCGTCGGCCTGCGCGCGCGCGTCGAGCCGGGCGCGCGCATCGAAGACACTTATCTGATGGGCGCGGACTACTACCAGTCAATCGAGGAACTACGCGACGACGCCGCACACGCCCGCCCGCTCATCGGCATCGGCCGCGACACGGTGATCCGCCACGCCATCATAGACAAGAACGCGCGTATCGGCGCGAACGTTCGCCTCACGAACGAAGCGGGCGTCAAACACTTCGACAACGAAGCGGAGGGCTACTTTATCCGCGAGGGCATCATCATCGTCCCGAAGAACGCGACCGTCAAAGACGGCACGGTGGTTTGAAATCAGGATACGAGGCAAGGTAAAGGGGAAGGGAAAAAGAGAAAGTAAAAAGTGTCAGGGGTCAAGGTGAAAACACGTTTCACCTTGACCCCTGACACTTTTTACCTGAACCCTGCTTTATCTTTCCGCGAGCGGTGATCTGCGCAGAACGGGTTGCGAGCGTCTGCGGTCGTCGTCCTGCGCCGTGGTGTTGACGGTGCTGTTGTTCGTCGTCGCACCGGCCGGGTTGTAGATGTAGCTGTCGCGCGCTTGGACGGCGAGGTCGGGGCGCATGACGCGAACTTTGATGCGCCGACGCTGGCCGGGCTGTCCCTGCTGTTTCGGGTAGTAGCCGAGACTGTACTGGCGTCGCAGTTCTTCCGCGACGAGCGAGAACGCGCTCTCGATGTCGCGCGTCGTGTCGGCGCGATAGACGCGCGCGCCGGACAGACGCGCCATGTCGCGCAGGTAAGCGTCGCCGCGCTCGTACTCTTCGCGCGTGCAGCCCGTACAGTTGTTGCCCCCGCCGCGTCCACCGCCGCCATAAACTCCGCCGCCGTTGCCGATGCGAATGTTTCCGCCGGTGATGATGTCCGTGAGGATGCCGCCCCATCCGCCCGACCTGCGGCGCGACCCGCCGCCGCCATAGACTCCGCCGCCGCCGCCCCCTTGCGTCGAGGCGCGCGAGTCGTAAGTGTCGTACTGGACGGGATAGATGAGCGCGTCCAGTTCTTCCGCGTCCTGCGCGTTGCTCTGGTAGCTGGCGCGGCGGCTGGTGGTATCAACGCCGTCGGTAAAGAGCAGCATGGCCTTGCGCCCTTCGATACGGTTGAAGCGTTGGTTGATGATGAAATCCACGGCGTCGTAGAGTTTCGTGCCTTCGCCGGGGCGCACGCGTCGGATGGCGTCGCGCAGGCGCGCGCGGTCGTTCGTCGCCTCGGACAGCACGCGCACCTCGTCGTCGAAGGAGACGACGAGCACACGGTCGTCGGGTCGCAGTTGGTTGACGAACGAGATGGCGGCGTCTTGAATCTCCGTGAGCCGGTAGCGCGTCGAGCCGGACGTGTCGATGACGAGCGCGACGGTGAAAGGTTTTTCGACCGTGGCGAAATAGGCGATCTCCTGTTCGACGCCCTCCTCCCAGATACGAAACTCCGACTGCCGGACGCTCGGCACATACTTGCCCGCCCTATCCATCACGCTTACCGGGATCGTCACGAGCGACGTGTTGACGCGCACGACTTCGTTCTCGTCAACTTCGGTCGCATCCGGCGCGGGCGCAGGCGTGTTGCCCGCGCGCTGTTGCCCCGCGTTCGGGTCAATCGCCCCGCCGAGCGTCGGCGCGCGACGCGGCGGCGCAGTAGCCGTAGTAGTCGCGTCGCGCGTGGGCTGCGTGCCGGTTCGGGGTGCGTTGGTCGAAGTAGTAGTAGCAGTGCCGCCGCCGGACGACTGCCCGACGCGGCGCGGGCGCGTCTGTGCGTAAGTTGGAAAAACTGAAATTGCGAGCAGGGAGAGGAGTACGATGCAGGCGGCGAACTTTCTCATGGCCTTTTCAACTCCTTTAGACGAAACCAGTATACAACGACCACGAGGCGCGGACTACCCTTTGATGCGGCGCGCGCCCGATAGATGCCCGGAAAATAAGGGATGAGGGCCGCAGGGTGAAGGATGACCGGAAGGGCAATCATATAGTTGGCTCACCACAGGCAGTAGAGAATAACTGCTGACACGAGGTGAAACTCATCCGATAAGACGGTCAAACTCGTCTTTCACAATGCGGTAGCACTCGCAGGAGAAATCTTCCAGCCCCGCCCTGTCCAAGATGGTGATGTGGCCGCGCCGGTATCTGATAAATTCCTCGGTTTGTAGAATGATGGCGGCTTCCGTCACGCCCGCACGGCGGATGCCGAGCATGATGGCGAGAAAGTCGTGCGTGAACGGTAAGTCGTCACACACGCACCTGTCGTGGCTCATCAGCAGCCAGCGGGCGAGGCGCTCTCCGATAGTGTGGAGGCGGTTACAGGCGGCTATCTGACCCGTCTGCAACAGCAACATTTGCAGATAGCGCAGCAGCAAATCATGTAGCGCACCGCCCCGCTTGAACTCGTCCACCACAACGCTGGTCTTGACCCGCAATGCGTCGCCGGGTATTTGCACCATCCCTTCGTGCGGCGTTTTGTCCACACCGAGCACCGCGTAGATGCCGACCATCCCCTCGTATCCGACGACGCCGATTTCGATACTTGACCCGTCGGACAGTTGCGAGATAAGAGAGGCCATTGAGTTCAAGGGGAAGTACACGTAGTCAATCTTGCCACCGGCCTCGTAGAGAATCTGACCGATGCGGAGTTTAACCGGCTCTAGATGTGGACTGAGGCGTTGGAGATCTTCGGCGGGCAAGGAGGAGAGGATGCGGTTTTTGCTTGGCTGGCGTTCTGTTACTGACATCAGGAAACTCTTTCTTGCGACTGTCGCATGTGTGAAAACACAGCAGACGGCACAAGGAAAAGGACATTAAGCTCTTCCTGATGTCGAATGATAGGTTGTCAAAAGAACAAATGAATCGTTAGTGAATACTATAGCATACTCCACGGAATAATAAGGTTTCTGCTTACCTAATATGTTCGATTTGTCGAATTTGCGCTAGGTGAGTCAACTATATGATTGCCACAGGAAGGCTCAACTCGCTTGAGTGGTTGCTTCATTCATCCCTCACCCTTCGCGCCCTCAGTCCTTATCTCTCATCTCTTAATTCTATCGCGTTCCAGATGAAGGGAAACGTGCCCCACGTCTGGGCGCGGTGTTGCGGGCGGAAGGCGAAGAGGATGACGCGCCCGCGCCCTAGCGTTACCTCCGCGAGCGCGATTTTGCCCGCGATCAACTTTTCGCCGAGCAGCCAACCGGAGCGCAGCGCGTCGCGCTCGGCGTAGCGCGCGACGACGCGGACGCGCCCGCCGCCCTCGCCGCCCGTCAGTTCGTAAGCGGAACTGTTGATGAAATAGGCGTCCACGTCGCGCGAGAAGCCGCGCGCGAGCGGGTGCGCGGTGTCAACTTCGAGCCGCAGGATCGAACCGGGGCCGTAGAATTCCGAAGTCTTCACGCCTTCGAGAACGTTTCGGAGCGGCAATTTGAAACGCTTGACGGCGAGTTCCGAGGCGGCGTCGAAGCAGATGAGCGTGCCGCCGTCTTCGACGAAGCGGCGCAAATTATCCACGCCCGCCTCCGTGATGCCGCCCGTCAATTCCGGCGGCGCGGTCTCGCGGTTTCGCCCTTCGACGATCTCGCGCAGGCGCATCGAGGGCAGCACGATCACGTCATGCCGTGCGCGCAAGTTTCCGGCGCGCACTTCCGGGTCGCGCAAGGTCTGGAACGGCACGTTGAACGTGTCGAAGACATAGCGCGTCCAACCCTCGTCCATCGAACCAGTCCAGCTACGGTAGAGCGCGAGTCGCACGTCGCGGCGGCGCGTGAGAGGGTTTCGGAGGGGCGAAGTTGCGCCGCCTGCGGGTTGCAGCCCCGCGTCGCGCCACGCCTCCGCGCCCTCGCGCATGAGCGTCAGACGCCGTTCGGACGCGGCTTCGCGGATGCTTTGGACGGGAAGGGCGCGCACTCCCATCTGCATCGGCAGCGTCCACCCGGCGACATCATAGGGACGTTCCGCCTCGCCGCTGGCGGTGCGGCGGTCGGGATAGACTTGCTTCTCGAAAAGCGTCTCGATGTTGGCGCGGTAGGGCTGCGCGAGAAAGATGAGATAACTACCCGGAGGGATCGCGGAAGAATTTTGCGTCGCGTCGTCTGAGGTCGTGTCGCGCGCGCCCTTCGTCGTCACGTGCAACTCGCGTTCGAGACGATGAACCTCGACGCCCTGCTCGATGAGCGCGCTGACGAGTTTCGCCACGTTCGCCTCTTTGCCCTGCCCCGCCGGAATCACGTAACCGACTCCAGCGTCGCCCGCGTCGCCCGCGCCTTCGATGCCGCGCCGCCCCAGTTCGTAAAAGTTGCGCAGGTAACGCTCGCGGTATTTCGCCGCCATCGAGAGCACGGCGCGCGAGGCCGTCAACTCGATACCGAGGATGTCGCGCGCGCGCCAAGTGCCGCCCGGCCAAGGGTCTGGAAAGTTGGTCGCAGGTTGGAGCGCGGAGGGCATCCCGCGCGACGTGCTGCGTGCGAGTTGTTCGCGCGTCACTTCGACGGGCGACATCAGGCGCGCGCTCGCCGCTTCGGTGAGAATGCCGACCGAGTTGTGATAGTAGGGGGCGGTGCGAAAGCCGCCGTGCCACCAAGTATCGTAGAGGGCATTAGTGATGACGCCTTGCCTGCCTTCGGCCTGCAAGTCCGCGGCGATCTTGTGGCCGATGAGACCGACTTCGCGGAGCAGGAGCGGCGGGATGTTCGGGTTCGGTGGGTCGAAGAAAGGCGGCACGAAGAAACGCGACCCCGTCGCGCCTTGCTGGTGCACGTCGTAGACTATCTGCGGAAACCACTCGCGCCAGAAGAGACGCGTGATGAGTTGCGTCTCCTTGAGGTTGAGCATGAACCAATCGCGGTTGTTGTCGTGCCCGGCGTAGTGATGGTAAATCTCGGGCGGCTCGCTTCCCTCGTAGGGCGTGCCGAGAGTTTTGCGATACCAGTCGGCAACGATGTCCACGCCGTCGGGGTTGGCGGCGGGGATGAGCAGCAGGACGGTGTTCTGCAAAATCTCGCGCGTCGCGGCGTCTTCGGCCGACGCCAACTCGTAGGCGAGTTGCATGGACATCTGCGAGGCGACGATCTCGGTTGAGTGAATCGAGCAGGAGATGGCGACGACGGTTTTGCCCGTGCGCGTCAGCGTCTCGCGTTCCGCCTCTGCGGGCGCGAGGCGCGGGTCTGCGAGGCGGCGTTGAATGTCTTGGTACTTCGCCAGATTGCGTATATTCTCTGGCGCGCTGATAAAAGCGACGACGAGCGGGCGTCCCAGAGTCGTCTGGCCGAGCGTCCGCAGTTGGATACGCTCGCTCGCACGGTCGAGGCGCGTGAAGTAATTGACGATCTGTTTCCAATCGGCAATCGTGCGGTCGTCGCCCGGTTTGAAGCCGAGGACGGACGCGGGCGAAGGCGGCAGCGAAGGAGCGGCGGCGCGGTTCGCTGCGGGAGCGCGGCGTGTTTGGGCTTGGACGGTTGACGCGCGGAAGCCGGAGAAAAAAACGACCGAGAGGGCGACGACAAAAATAGAGAGTGCGAGCCGGAGAACGGAGCGAGCCATGCCTGATTCTCTTTCACCAAAAATGTTTGAGACGGAACGTGTGCGTGCGTCCGTCGAGTCTAGCACAGACGCGAACGCGCCGCGCACAAACGCAGGCGTGCCGGAAGCGGAGCACGACGGCGTGCGGAGCGCGGGCGCGATGGCGGCGGTGAGACCACGCGCCACGATCCTCGCACGGCTGCACCACTGGTGGATTCTCTTCGTCGCGGGCGCGCTCCTGCTCATCTTCGGGCCGCCGGTGTTGTTGGTCGCGTGGCTCGTGGGCAGGCGCGAGTGGGTCTACCCGCTTGCTCTGTGGGGCGCGCGTCAATGGCTGCGCCTGAGCGGAATGCGCGTGCGCGTGCGCGGGCTGGAACAACTCGACCCACGACAGACCTACATCTTCATCGCCAACCATCGCTCGTACCTCGACACGGCGACGCTCTTTGCCTACACGGGGCGGCGCATCGGGCTGTTCGCCAAAAAAGAGTTGTTGAAAGTGCCCATCCTCGGCGTCGGGATGGGCTTCGTCAATATCATGGCGATTGATCGTTCCAACCGCGAACGCGCGCTCACCACCGTGCGCGCCGCCACCGAAAGCATCCGCTCCGGCGTCTCCTTCGGCGTCTTCGCGGAAGGCACGCGCGCACGCCCCGGCCAACTGCTGCCGTTCAAGAAAGGCGCGTTCTACATGGCGATTGAGACGGGCGTGAGCGTCGTCCCGGTGGCGATGAAAAACACGGACAGGCTGATGGGCAAAGGCGAGGGCACGGCCTATCCCGGCACGATTGAGATGGTCGTCCTGCCGCCGGTCGAAACCAAAGGACTCTCGACGGACGAAGACGTTAAACGCCTCACGGCCGAGGTGCGCGCTCTGATCGCGGAAGAGTTGGAAAGATAGTTAAGCGAAGAATTGAAAAACCGTCGGGCGTCGAGAAGCAAACTGCTTCTCGAC
>DASZEQ010000019.1:0-94004 GCA_035940695.1 Pyrinomonadaceae bacterium
AGCGCAGCGCGACTGGGGACATGCGAAGGACTACGTGCGGGCGATGTATCTGATGTTGCAGCAGGAGGAGGCGGACGACTTCGTGGTGGCGACGGGCGAGACGCACACGGTCAGAGAGTTCTGCGAGCGGGCGTTTGCGGAGGTGGGGTTGGATTATGAGAAGTACGTGCGGGTGGACGAGCGCTACCTGCGACCGGCGGAAGTGGATTTACTGGTCGGAGACGCCGCGAAGGCACAGGAGCAACTAGGGTGGGAGCCGGAGTACACGTTTGCGGAGATGATCAAGGAGATGGTGGAAGCCGACCTCCACACCGCCGCCAAAGAAAACCGCAGCGCACAGGCGGCGGGCGGACTTTGAAGCGTAGAGATGTTTAATGAATTAGATCATGCTTGACGAGAGGGAAAAAAGTTTTCAGCGTGAGGTGACGACGAAGGAGAGCGCGCCGCGAGTTTCAATCGTGATCGTCACTTGGAACACGCGCGAGTTGACCGCGCAGTGTATTGCCAATCTGAAAGGCACGCTCGGAGAGTTGCCCGCCGAAATTATCGTGGTGGACAATAATTCCACGGACGGCAGCGCGGATTACATAGCCTCGGAGCACCCGGATATTATTTTGGTGCGGAGCGAAGAGAATCTCGGATTCGCGCGGGGGAATAACCTCGGATTCAAGTATGCGCGCGGCGAGTATCTGGTGCTCTTGAACAGCGACACGATTGTGCTGCCGGGGGCGGTGCAGCGTCTGGTCGCATATCTCGACGAACACCCGGAGGTGGCGGCGGTCGGCGGCGAGCATCGCAACGGCGACAGGGAATTCGTGCCGGAGGGCTTTCGCTTTCCTTCACTGTGGATCGATCTGTCCATCGCCGCCGGGTTGTACAAATTCGGGCCGCCGCTCTTGAAGCGAAGGTCGCCTCTGGCGCGTCTCTGGTACACGTGGGACACGGAGGAGGTGGACTGGCTCGGCAACTCGTTCGTCGCCGTGCGCCGCGAAGTGCTCGATCAGGTCGGCCCGCTGCCGGACGAGTTTTTTCTCTACGGCGAAGACGTGGAATGGTACTGGCGCATGCGGCAGGCGGGTTTGCGCGTCGCCTACGTCCACGGCGCGCCCATCGTTCATCTTGAGAACCGGAGCAGCGATCAGTTGTACCGCAGCGACAAACCTTATCACTTCCTGCATGCCTCTTACGTCTTCGCGGCACGTCACCGTAACCCGCTCGGCTGGCGCATCGGCTGGGTGGCGAAAGCCCTGCACTGGGGCGCGCAAGGAATACGCTGGCACCTGCGCGGGTTGCTGAAGAAGGATGAGGCCGCGCTGGAACAAGCGCGCTGGCTGAGGTCGTTTGCGCGACACCACCTCGATCAAGTCATCGGCCGGATTCCGCCTACCCCGCGTTGAGATGAGCCGTCGTTTCACACCGCAATTCTCACAACCGAACAATTGCGCCGGATTGCACCGGGAAGTGTTTAGGAAGTGGTGCGGCGAAGTTTAAGCCGGGACGCTTGGCGGGCGAAGAGTATAAGAATGGAGCACGCAGAAATAATCGAGGGCGTCAGGTCATCTCCCCGTTTCGACGTGTCGCTCGTCGTGCCGGTGCGTAATGAAGAGACCTCTCTGCCCGCGCTGCTCGAATCGATCCGGCGGCAGACGCACCAGCCCGTCGAAGTGATCCTCGTTGACGGAGGCTCGACGGACGCGACGCTGCGTGTGGCGCGCGAGATGGCCGACGCCTGCCGGGGCTTCTTGCGCGTGATCGAGGCGACGGAGGCGACGCCGGGGCGCGGGCGCAACATCGGCATCGGCGCGGCGCGCTCCGAGTGGGTCGCGCTCACGGACGCCGGGATCAGGCTTGAGCCGCAGTGGTTGGAGAATCTGGTCGGGGTGGCGCGCGCAGACACAGACGTGTCGGTCGTTTACGGAAATTACGAAGCCGCCACACGAACTTTTTTTGAACGTTGCGCGGCGTTGGTCTACCTGCCGCCGAAGGCGGAACGCGCGGGCGGACGGATGCGAGGGCCGTCCATCGCCTCGGCGCTCTTGCGACGCGCGGTGTGGGAGGCGGCGGGCGGTTTCCCAGACCTGCGCGCGGCCGAAGACCTCTTTTTCATGGAGCAGGTCGAACGTCTGAAATTCAAGATCGGTTACGCGCCGCAAGCGACCGTGTGGTGGCAACTTCAACCGACGCTCGCGCAAACTTTCCGCAAGTTCGCGCTCTACTCGCGCCACAACGTCTGGGCGGGGCGACAGTGGGATTGGCATTACGGGCTGGCGCGGCAATACGCCGTGTGGCTCGTCTGCTTCGCGCTCGCCTTCGCGCACAGCCCTTGGTGGCTGGCGTTGCCGCTCGCCGCGATGCTCGCACGCGCCGCCAAGTCGATTTACGTGCGCCGCGAAGGGCGCAGTGTGTGGTGGTTGCTCAATCCGCTTCAGTTCGCGGGCGTCTTGCTCGTCATGCTGACGATTGATCTCGCCGCGTTCGTCGGCTGGGCGCAGGCCGCGCGGCGAGGTCACGGCGGTGCGGGAGGAGGAGGAGAAGCGGTGCGTTTCGACGCTTCGCGGTCGAGTTCGGAGCACAAGCCACGATGACGAGCGCGCGACCCGTAAAGACTCTCTACCTGTGCTACTTCGGTTTGCGCGAGCCGCTCGTGCAGACGCAGGTGTTGCCTTACCTGCGGCAACTCGTCGCAGGCGGCGCGGTGGAAGTCTTTCTGCTCACGTTTGAACCGAACCGGCGGCAGGCGTGGACTCCGTCTGACGAGGCCGACTGGCGCGCGCGTCTCGCGGGCGAAGGGATTCGCTGGCTCTCCCTGCCGTATCACAAGAGGCCGTCCGTGCTCGTCACGCCTTACGACATTGTGTGCGGGGCGTGGCGGGCGTGGCGGCTCGCGCGCACGCACCGCATCGACGTGCTGCACGCGCGCGGGCACATCCCCGCCGTGATGGGCGCGCTCGCCAAACGAATCAGCGGCGCGCGCCTGCTGTTCGACATACGCGGCTTCTTCCCGGAAGAGTACACGGACGCGGGCGTCTGGCCGGAGAACGGTTACATCTATCGCGTGGTCAAAAGGGTGGAGCGTTATTTATTGACGACGACCGACGGGTTCGTCGTGTTGACCGAAAAGGCGCGCGACATATTGTTTCCCGGACGGACGGAGACGGACGAGCGCGGGCGTCCCGTCGAAGTGATCCCGTGTTGCGTGGACGCGGAGCGGTTCGGCGCGGTCGGCGCAACTGCGCGCGAGGATTTGCGCCGTGAGTTGAACGCGACGGGTCGCCGCGTCTTCGTCTACGTCGGCTCTTTCGGCGGCTGGTACATGACGGATGAGATGACGAAATTTCTGGCGCACGCGCACCGCGAAGACCCGAACACCTTTTCGATGATCCTGACGCAGAGCCGCCCCGAAGAAGTGGTGGAGCGGCTGCGTGGCTTGGGCTTGCAGGACGGGGATTACTTCGTCGGCAAAGTTGCGCCCGCAGACGTGCCGCGCTACCTGCGCGCCGCCGACGTGGCGATCTCTTTCATCAGGGCGTGCTACTCGAAGTTGTCTTCATCGCCGACGAAGATCGCGGAGTATCTGGCAAGCGGCTTGCCCGTGGTGTGCAACACGGGTGTCGGAGATTTAGACGAGTTGATCGAAACCGACCGCGTCGGCGTCCTCATCTCGGAGTTTACGCCTGAGGCTTATGAGCGCGCTTTGGCCGAACTGGCGACGCTCAGGCGGGATGAAGACCTGACGGAGCGTTGCCGCGCAAGCGCGCGTCTCCGCTTCGACCTCGCGGCCGTGGGCGGCGTGCGTTACCGACGCCTGTACCGGCGTCTGACGGAAGGCGGATACAAATCGTGAACGAACCCGCGCCTTCAACCTTCTCTTTGTCCGGCGACAAAGACGCCGTGGCGTCGGGCTTGCTCGAACTGTGGTGGGAGAAATTCCGCGCGGGTCTGGTGCGCTACGACCCGGACTTGCTGGTGCTGCATCGCACGGAAGACGGGTGCGGGAGTTACGGCTGGGGCACGGTCTTTTACAGCAAGGCGCGCGAGGATTACAAAACGCGCGTCGGGAGTTTGCCGGAAAAGAGCGCGGCCACTTTCGATCTCGAATTGATGAGCCGCCTTTTGTTCGCGCGCGCGGGCGGCCTCAACGTCGCCGCCAACCCGAACAGCATCGTCCCCGGCCATCTCGTCGTATGGCCGGAAGAGAAGCGCGCCGAGTTGACGCTCGCGGACTTGTCGGACGTGTCGCTGCTCGCGCGCACGGAAGGCGCGTTGACGTTCATTCACAACATGGAGCGCGCCGCCGCGTCTATCGTTGACTGGGCGCACTTTCAAGCCTACCCGTGGGAGTTTCCGCTCGCGCGCGCCGGGGCGGGCGAGACTATTTACGAGACGGCGGGCTTGCGTGTGTCGCGCCTCTCGGAGACCTACCCGGCCTACGCGCTCTTGGCCGAAGCGGAGAGCGCGGAGCGTCTGGCGGCGTGGTTGTTCGGGATGCTGCGCGCTTTCGCATCGGGCGCGGGGACGGGGAGCGTCGCCTGCAACATCGTGTGGCGCGGCGCGCGCGCGTGGCTCATCCCGCGCTCGTCTTCGCAAACGACGCTCGCGGCCACCTACGTCGGCGCGTTGGAGATGGGCGGGCTGTTCTGCCTGCCGAACGCCGACAGCCTGCGAAAGTATTTGCCGGACGCGCTGCGTGCGGAGGTGCGCGGCGCGTCGATCAAGGATGAGGCGGACGCTCGCGCGTGGTGCGAGCGCGTCGCGCGCGAAACTGCGCTCAAACTCTCTCTGGCGGGCGGTGGCGGCACGGCATGAGCGCGGGCGTCGAACTCTCTGAACTGCTCGACGCCGCGCGCGTCGAGCGTCTGCGCCGCGCGGGCGCGCTCGTGCTCGACGTGGACGACACGTTGCTGGCGCGCGAACGTGCGGGCGGCGTCGGCGGCGGTGGCGGCGAAGAGACTTTTGAAGAGAGCGCGGCGGCCGCTTTGCTGCCGCAACTTTTGCGGCGCGGCTTTCGCGTCGGCCTCGTCACGGGGCACGGGTGGCGGCAACTTGAGACGCGTCTCGTCGCGCCCGTTGTCGCACGCTTGCGCGAGAGCGAAGATACGGGGTCGAGCGTCGAGCGTCTGCGCGTCTATGCCAATCGCGGCGCGACGAAAGTTGTCTATGACGGCGAGCGATACGCGGTTGAAGAAGCTTACGGCGCGCGGCATCAACTACGCGCCGAAGACGTGGCGACCTTGCGCGGCCTGCTCGAATCGCTCGGCGCGGAGTTCGGCGGGGACGTGGACGCGCGCCGCGAGTGGTACGCGGCCACGTTCCCGCGTTTCGATTTCAAGACGCTGCCCGCGCGTGCGGACGAGCGCGAGGGCGCGGTGCTGGTCTTGCGTCCCATCCCGGCGCGCGTGCACGCGGCGGACGGCATCGAGGCGAGCGCGCGCGCGGAAGTTTACGAGCGCGGCCTCCGCCTGTTGCGCCGTGCGAATCTGGACGGCGAGTACGAACTGGCCGAGAGCGGGCGCAGCAGCATTGAGATCACGCGGCGCGGCGTGTCGAAAGAGACGGCGATGCGCGACCTGTTGACGGAAGTTTCAGCGGCGACGGGCGCGTCGCGCGCGAGCGTCGAAGAGTCGCTCGTCTACGTCGGCGACGAGTTTGACGCGGGGGGGAACGACGCGGTGATTCCGCAGGTTTTCCCGCGCGCGCTCTGCCTGTCGGTCGCCCCACGGCGCGACGCATGTGAGACTCAGCCGGGCGTCGTGTCGCTCGCGCGTGCGGCGAACGCGAAAGGGACGGCGGCAACGCACGCGCTCCTTTCGCATCTTCTCAACTTGTCGGCGTCGGTTTGATTGTGCATTATTAGCGGTCTCCTCAGAAAGATATTCAGAGTGGGATTAGAGAATTGCTTTCGCGCCTTGCAGTCTCGACCTTCTTGCGCCTCCGGCGAGAAAAAACGTCTCAACGCCGGAGGCGCAAAGTTAGAGCGCGAGGGGCGTAGAGATCGGGCGTTTGCTCGGAAGCGTTGAAATCGACAATTAGTTTTTAAGATGAAAGAACTGCTTCAATCGGCCAGCGGGTTTAACGTCGTCATTTTGTGCGGCGGGCGCGGCAGCGGCCCGCTCGCCAATCAACTGCTCGACCAAGGTGCGCGCGTCACCTGTCTCGTCAACGCCTACGACGACGGGTTGAGCACCGGGCGTCTGCGCTACGTCTTCGACGAACTCGGCCCCTCAGACCTGCGCAAGAACCTGCTCTCGCTGATGAACCTCGACGCCGCCGGGTACTGGTCGCGCTATGAAGTGTTCGGCTACAGGTATCCGGCCGAACTCGCGCGCGCCGCCGATTTCAGGCGCGAGATCGAAGACCTCTGCGCGACGGGCGGCGACGCGCTCGCGCGCGGCGAACGGCGCGAACTATTGAAGATGGTGGCGCGCATGCCCGCCGAGGCGCGCGAGCGTTTCGTCGGTTACTTGCGACTGTTTCTGGCCGAACTCGTCAGGCGCGAGCGCGACGGGGGCGCGGAGTTTTCCTTCGCCGATTGCGCGCTCGGCAACTGCATCCTGCTCGGCGCGTATTACGAGCACGGCCGGAGTTGGACGCGTGCCCTGCGCGCGCTCGAAGAAGTTTTACAGGTGCGCGGGCGCATCGAGATCGCTTCGGAAGAGAACCGACACCTCTTCGCGCTCTGCACGGACGGGCGCGTGCTGGCGAGCGAAGCGGCCGTCATCACGGACGCCGACGGCGACATCCTCGAACTGTTCCTCGCCAGAGAGCCGGTCGCGCCGCTCGCGCTCGACCATTGGGTGGCCGCGTCGGGCGTCGAAGCGGCGCGCGAGCGCATCCGTCGCGAGGTTCACGCTCCGACCGTGGCGAGCAGCGGCGCGCTCGAAGCTTTGACGCAAGCGGACGTGATCATCTACGGGCCGGGCACGTTCCACTCGTCGCTCCTGCCGACACTCATGATCGACGGCATCAGCGACGCGATCCGGCAAAGCCGTGCAACGAAGATCATGGTCGTCAACATCGTGGAAGAGGCCGACACGCGCGGCGCGACGGGTGCGGAACTGGCGCAGAAGATCGTCGAGCAGGTGGGCGAAGGCGCGTACGATTATTTGATCGCCAACGTCCCGCAGCATCAGGGCGGCGAAGGCTATTTCACGTTTGACGAAGAGACGCTGGCGGGCACACATGTCAAACTCGCCACGCGCGATCTGGAAGACCGCACGCGACCGGGCAGGCATCGCGCGCCCGTACTCGTGCAGACCATTCTCGGCATCGTCAAACCGGAGACGGCCGCGCTCGCACGCAGCACCGAGCAGCAGCCTTTAGTGAGCATCGTGATGCTCGCGTGGAATCGCAAGGGAGAGGTCGAGATCGGCCTTCGCGAGTTGCGGAAACTGACCTACCCGAACATCGAGTTGATCGTCGTGGACAACGGCTCGAAGGACGGGACGGCGCAGATGGTCTACGAGAATTTTCCCGAAGTGACGGTCGTGCGCCTGCACGACAATACGGGGATGACGGGCTATAACGTCGGCTTCGCCACGGCGCGCGGCAAGTACGTCGCCATGCTCGACGACGATTCGCATCTCGCGCCCGAATCAATCGAGACGATGGTTAAGCTGTGGGAGGACGAGGCGAACAAAGACGTGGCCGTGATGGCGTTTCGCGTGATGAACCCGCACTTGGGGAGTCTTGTGACGCACCTGTGGGAGGAACGTCTCGTGCCGA
The DNA here is from genome assembly GCA_035940695.1 of Pyrinomonadaceae bacterium. Classification (GTDB taxonomy): domain Bacteria; phylum Acidobacteriota; class Blastocatellia; order Pyrinomonadales; family Pyrinomonadaceae; genus JAIVJZ01. Next base: position 7,723 of record DASZEQ010000019.1, read on the forward strand.
CCGAGCCGGGGCGCGAGCGCGAGATCACGAGTTTCGCGGCGTGCGGCGCGGCCATCCGGCGCGACGTGCTGGACGAGTGCGGCTACTTCGACGACGACTTCTTTATCTACGCCACCGAAGACGACCTCGCCATCCGTCTCTGGGACGCGGGCTACAAAATCATCTACGAACCGCGCTGCCTGTCGTTTCACCGCGAGAGCCGCCAGCAGCGTTCGTGGAAACGCTACGGACGCGGTTTTCGCAACGCGGCGTGGTTCAACTTGAAGCACCTGCCGTGGCGATTTTTGCCGGTGGTCTTCGTGCGAAATCTGTTTTGGCTGACCGTGCGCGGCGTTCGCTTCCGCTCGTTCGCCTACTTCTTCTACGGGCTGGTCGGTTATTTTCAGGGCTACCTGCAATGCCGCACCGCGCTCAAAAAACGGCGTCGCGTGCGGGCGGAGGTGGCGCGTTTCTGTCTGGCCGACGACTGGATCAGCCGCCCCGTCATCAGCACCGTGCGCCGCATCTTCGCCGACAAGCGTTACATACTGGACAAGCGCGGAGTCGCGCCGTAGGTCTTTCGCTTGCGGGCGACGCGCGGCGCGTGAGAGTGGGTGTGTGCACATGCGAGATGTAAGAAAGCGCGCGCTTGTTTCGGAGTAGAGGATGAAGGAACTCGTTTCATCGAGGCTCAAGTCGATAGACGCGCTGCGCGGCGCGGCCGCGCTCGCCGTCGTCGTCTATCACGCTTCAACCGCGCTCGAAGTGCTCCCGTCAAACGCGCTCTGGTTTCGGATCGTGTACGCCGTTCCGAGTCACGGGCATCTGGGCGTGGCGTTGTTCTTCGTCATCTCCGGCTTCTGCATACACCTGCGCTGGGCGAAGCAGTATGCCCAGACCGGAGAGCGGCGTCTGGATTTCGGCAACTTCTGGAAGCGTCGCCTCTACAGGTTATACCCGCCGTATTTCGTCGCCCTGTGCCTGACGATGGGGTTAGTTGTCGTGGCTTACATGGTCGGCGTCAGCGTCCCGCTGATGGACATTTACCCGGAGCCGCGCGCGCAGTGGATGTTGGCCGATTTCGTGGCGCACGTCTTTATGCTGCACGGGCTGCACCCGACGTTCGACATGGGGGGCGGCAACGGCGTCTATTGGACGCTCGCGCGGGAAGAATATTTTTACATCATGTACTGGGGGCTGCTGGCCGCGCGGCTTCGCTGGGGAACGAACAAGAGTCTGGCCGGGGTGTTGCTGCTCGGCGTGGTCTTTCCTTATGCGATGGGGCTGGTGCTGCCGCTGGAATCTCCTTGGTGGAACATCGTCAACCGGTCGGCCGTCGTGCTGTGGATTCAATGGTGTCTCGGGCTGATGGCGGTCGAGGCTTATTACGGTCTCATCAAGTTGCCGCGCTGGTGTTACTGGGGCTGGCTCGTTCCGTTCTGGATGGCGGCGGCCGTGTTGAGCGAGCACTACGTGCCGCGCCTTGAGCCGATCCTGTGGGGCATGAGCTTCTTCACCCTGCTCAATTATTGCGTCCGCTTGGAACGCGACGGGCGTTGGCCGAAGCACGCGCTCTTCGGTTGGTTCTCGAAGGTCGGGGTGTTCTCATATTCGTTGTATCTGGTTCACAATCCCGTGCGCGGGATGGTGAAATTTGCTCTCGGCCCTTTGGCCGTGACGAACACGCACGGGCGTTTTTGGTTGACGGTGGTGGTTCTCTGCGTGGCCGGTTATTACGCGGGGAGAATATTCTTCTTTCTGGTCGAACGCAGGTTCTTAACTCAGAAGTTGACGGGCGCGTCGCCGCTCATCTTTAAAAACAACCCGCAGATCGAAGTCGAGCCGGGACGCTGAACCGGAGGGAGCGAAACGCGCTGCGGGCGGCGCAGGATTGCGGTTCGGGCGGTTAAGAGAGGTGTTTTATGAGTGCAGTCGCGGTTGAGAATCAGGCGGTTGAAAATGAGAGCACGGGCGATTTCGTCTTTCGCGAAGTGGCCTGCGGCGCGTGCGGCGGCGAACGCTCGAAGCCGCTCGGCTGGCGCGGCGGCGACGCGCACCACGCCGGGGCGGGCTTGCGCACGCGCATCGTCCGCTGTCTCGATTGCTCGCACATCTACCCGAACCCGATGCCGTTTCCCGCGCGCAGTCTCGACGACCTCTACACGAACACGGAGGAATATTTTCAAGGGCACGACTTGGAGGCGAAGAAGCAGAGCGCGCTCGACAAGATGGCCTGCTTCGAGCGAATGTTGGGGCGGCGCGGGCGTTACCTCGACGTGGCGTGCGGGCGCGGCGAGAGTTTGTGGGGCGCGCGCGAGAGCGGTTGGGAGTACGAGGGCGTGGACGCTTCTTCGGCCTATTTGGAATGGGCGGAGACGAACCTCGGCGTGCGCGGTCGCCTCGGCACGCTCGAAGAGGTCAAGTTTCCCGACAACCACTTCGACGCTATCACGATGAACGCCATCATCGAACATCTCTACGACCCTTACGGCACGATGCGCGAAGTCTATCGCATCCTCAAGCCGGGCGGCCTGCTCTGGTTCGACGCCCCGAACGAAGACGGCCTCTACATGCGGATCGGCAACTTATATATGCGCGCGCAGGGACGCGACTGGGTGATCACGCTCGCCCCCACTTTCCCGCCTTACCACGTGCAGGGCTTCAACCGTCGTTCGCTGCGGCGTCTGCTCGCCCGCGTCAATTTCGAGGTCGAGCAGTTCACGATGGGCGGAAACATCTGGCCGCCCGTGGGCAACCCGACGTGGCGCAAGCGCGCGGAATATCGCGCCGCCAAATTGATCGACTGGATCGACAGGCGCGCCGGGTCGGGCATTTACATGGACATCATCGCGCGCAAACCCTTGAAGTGAAGCGGCGTCCATTTTTTACTTTTGGGCGAAATTCTGGTAGGTTCAATTGTTAAACGAGCCGGGACTTCAAACACGTAAATAATTCCTTTTCAAGTTTGTCGAACTGAATAACTATCGCTCTGTGTTTGAGTCGTCGTCTGATTTTAACTGAACCGAATATGCACGGCGCACGGAGGTGATTTGCGCCGCCGATATTTTGAGCCGCTTTTGTTTTCGTTATGTACACACGCTTGTTGAATTTCCTGTGTTGCCCGCACTGCCGGGAGAGCTTGGAAGTCTTCCCCCTCAAGACCGCCGACAACTCCGAAGAAGAGATCACGGAAGGGCTGCTCTGCTGCACGCGCTCACACTGGTTTCCGGTGGTGCGCGGCGTGCCGCGCATGCTGCCAGACGCCTTGGCCGAACACTGGGAAACTTTACGGCCGCTGCTCCCGCAGCCACTGCCGCCCGAATTGCACGCGGTCGTCGAGACCGCGAAGTCTTTCGCCGGAGGGGTCAACTACGACCGGCAGACGCGCGAGAACTTCAGCCACGAGTGGGACAATCACGATCTCGGCGGCGCGACGTGGGGCATGAAACTCTCCGACCGCGTGGAGTGGTTTTTCCTGAACCCCTTGCGCCTGTCGCTGGAAGAACTCAAAGGCAAAGTGATGCTCGACGCCGGTTGCGGCAACGGCAGCCAGTCGGTCGCCTACACCGCGTTCGGACTCGAAGTGATCGCGGTCGATCTCAGTTCCGGCCTTGAGCACGGGCAGGCTTACCGCCACAAGCATCAGGGCGCAAATCCGGCGCGCGTCCATTTCGTGCAGGGCAACTTGCAGCAACCGCCGCTCAAATCCGCGACGCTCGACATCATCCACTCGGCCGGAGTCCTGCATCACACGCCCGACACCTTGCAGACCTTTCGCGCGCTGCTGCCGCTCTTGCGCCCGCGCGGCACGTTCTACGTCTGGCTCTACAAGTATGAAAAGTTGGTGACGCCCGTGGTGGACACTCTGCGCGTCGTGACGACGCGCATCCGGCCGCGCCAGTTCGCGCGCGTCGCAGACTTGATGGCCGTGCCCTTCATCGGCTTCTGCAAAGCGGTCAACGGGCTGGGCGTGCGTAAATATCCGATCATGAGCCGACGCGAGGCCGCGCTCGCCCTCATGGACATCTTCGGCGCGCCTTACGCTTACTACCATTCTTACGAAGAAGTGACGAAGTGGTATGAGGCCGCCGGGTTCACGGAAGTGTGGCCTTGCAACGACGACCGCCGGGGCTTCGGCGTCTGCGGGCGTCTGCCCGACGCCGGAGACGAGGCGAGAAGCGCAAAGTCCGTCGCGCGCGGGGAACAGTCGTCGTCCACGCCGGGGTCGGAGGCGACGCTTGCCACGGCGACGAGCAGGCAGGGAGGCGAGTTTTAATGTACATCCTCGGTTTAACGACGCTCGGCGACTCGGCCGCCTCTCTGCTGCACGACGGCGAACTCGTCGCCGCGGCCGAAGAGGAGCGTTTTACGCGCGTCAAGCATTACAGCGGCTTCCCCTACAACGCCGTGCAGTTCTGCCTCGACCACGCCGGAATCAAAATCTCCGATGTCGAACACATCGGCCTCTACTGGAAGCCTTGGGTGCTGCGCCACAAGGCGATGCAGGCTTTGAAGACCGCGCTCATCTCGCGCGACATGTTCAAGGCGCGCGTCGACCGCGGCGTCGCGCAGGTCGGAGACAGCTATCTCGGCATGTTCCGTCACCCGCGCCGCATCCGCGAACATTTCGGGCCGTCGAAGTTTCGCTTCCACTTCCTCGAACATCACCAGTGCCATGCGGCGAGCGCGTTCTTCCCTTCGGGCTTCGACCGCGCGGCTATCCTGACTTGGGACGGCACGGGCGAAGACACGACCACGCTTTTTTCGCAGGGCGAAGAGAACCGCCTGCGCGTCTTGAAGCGCATCAAGCTGCCGCACTCGCTCGGCCAGTTCTATTCGGCCGTGACCAATTTCATCGGCTTCGACATGTTCGGCGGCGACGAGTGGAAGGTGATGGGCTTGGCCGCTTACGGCAAACCCGAATACTACGATTTCTTCAAGCAGCGCGTTCTGACGACGAACGGCAACAACGATTTTCACTTGAACATTCGCGTGCTCGATCATCACCTCGCCAAGCACTACCAGTTCGGCGCAGAGATCAGTAAGGCTCTGGGGCCGCCGCGCCAGCCCGACGAGGACTTGACCGAGCGACACTGGAACATCGCGGCCAGCGCGCAGAAGGTCTTGGAAGACACCGCGCTCCATCTCATACGCGGCCTGCACGAAATGACGGGCGAAGAGAATTTGTGCATGGCCGGGGGCGTCGCCTTCAACTCGGTGATGAACGGGCGCATCATGACCGAGTCGCCGTTCAAAAAGTATTACGTCCAGCCCGCGGCGGGCGACGCCGGATGCTCGCTCGGCGCGGCCTTGATGGTGCATCACACGCGACTCAAACAGCCGCGCAAGTTTCGCATGGAGCATGCCTACTACGGCCCCGGCTTCACCTCCGAAGAGTGTGCGGCGGCCTTGACGGCGGCGGGCTTGCGCTTCGAGACGCTTCCCGACGAAGAGATGCTGCCGCGCGTGGCGCGTATGCTTGCCGACGGCGCGATTCTCGGTTGGTTTCAAGGGCGCATGGAGTTTGGGCCGCGCGCGCTCGGCAACCGCTCCTTCATCGCCGACCCGCGCCGCAACGACATGCGCGATTTGCTCAATAAGAAAGTTAAGCTGCGCGAATGGTTCAGGCCGCTCGCCCCTTCGATGAAAGAGGAGGCGAGCGAGGAAGTGTTCGGTCGCCCGCATTACGATCCGTTCATGGTCACAGTCTTGCACGTCGCGGAAGAGAAGCGGGCGGCGATCCCGGCCGTCGTACACATTGACGGCACGGCGCGGCCGCAGACCGTCAGCCGCCGGACGAACCCGCGCTACTGGAATTTGATCGACGAGTTCGCGCGCCTGACCGGCGTGCCGATGGTGCTCAACACGTCCTTCAACATTCAAGAGCCAATCGTGTGTACGCCGCAGAACGCAATCAACACGTTTCAGGGCGCGAACTTCGACGGGCTGGTGCTGGAAAATCATCTCGTGCTGCGTCGCTAAAGCGAACGCGCGCCGGGCTTTCGTGACCAGCGGCCGGACTTTCTCAGTGAGGAGACGTTTTTTTACAGCGTGAAAGCCGCCCTTACCATCTTCGTTTTGCTCACCGGAGTCGGCATCGCGCTCTTCATCCCGCAATACGGCGGCGCGGCGCTCCTCTTCTGCATGGCGCTCGCGCTCGGCTGCGGCTACGTCATTGCCAAAAGCGAATCCGACAAGCGTTTTCTGTTGCACATGTTCGTCGGCGCATTGCTCATCAGGTTGATCATCGGGGCGTTGATCTTCGCCTTCGAGTTACAGGATTTCTTCGGCGGCGACGCGCGCACTTACGACATCCTCGGCTGGGATGTGCTGGTCTCTTGGCGGAGCGGGGGCACACACGCCGTAGTGGATGACAGCGTCGTGTGGGGCATGCCGTATCTGGTGGCGGGCATCTACGCGCTCGTCGGGCGCAACATGCTCGCCGTGCAGTTCTTCAACGCCATTTGCGGCGCGGCGGCGGCCGTCGTCGTCTATAAATCCGCACAGCACCTGTACCGGAACGCACGCGTGGCGCGAGTGGCGGCGTTGCTGGTGGCCTTTTACCCGTCGCTCATCCTCTGGTCGTCGCAGGGTCTCAAGGACGCGCCCATCGTCCTGCTGCTCACGCTCACCATCTTTGCGACGCTCAAACTGAGCGAAAAGTTAAGCGTCAAATACGGGCTGTTGTTGATCGGCTCGCTGCTCGGCCTGCTGAATTTGCGCTTCTACATCTTCTACATGGCGGTGGCGGCGATCACCGGGGCGTTCGTTATCGGGATGAAGCAGATGTCGCCGCAAGGTTTCGTGCGGCAGTTCGGCGTGGTCGCCGCGCTCGGTCTGTCTCTGACGTATCTGGGAGTGTTGCGGACGGCGAGCGTGCAAATTGAAGACTACGCCAACCTCGAAACCGTCCAGCGCAGCCGTCAAGACTTGGCCGCTTCCGCTCAATCCGGCTTCGGTCAAGACGTCGATGTCTCCACTACCGCAGGCGCGCTCGGCGTCATTCCGCTCGGCTTGGTCTATCTCCTGTTCGCACCCTTTCCGTGGCAGATGGCGAGTCTGCGCCAGAGCATCACTTTGCCGGAGATGTTGTTGTGGTGGGGAAGTTTTCCATTGCTGGTGTTGGGCGGGTGGTTCACGCTCAAGTATCGCCTGCGGCAAGCGTTGCCGATCATCTTGTTTACGACGTTATTGACGTTAGCGTATTCGATCTTTCAGGGGAATGTGGGGACGGCATACCGGCAGCGGTCGCAGTTGTTGGTCTTCTATTTCATCTTCGTCGCCGTCGGGTACATCGTGCTGCGCGAGCGGCGCGAGGATCGCGCACGGCAGGCGTTGGCCGCGCGGCAAGCGGCGCAGCAGTTGGCCGAAAGTAAACGCCGTTACAAAAAGTGGAAATACGATAAGGAGAAGGAACTGGAGGATATTGCCGCTCAACTCTCGGAGAAGATCGGCTTTTAGAAGTTTTGCGGGTGGCCTTTGGCTGTAACCGGCATCCGACAGATTTATTGATTTATGAAAGAACTTCTTGCTACCTCCTCGCTGCTGCTTTTTGTCGGCATCCCTTTCATGATCCCGGTCAACGGGGGGACGGCCGTGCTGCTGTGCGGGGTGTGCGCTCTCATTACCTGTTTCATCATCAATCGCTCCGAATCGGATCGGGAATTTCTGCTCCAGTTATTCGTGGGTGCGTTGCTCGTCCGGGTGGTGCTGGCGAGCGCGATCTATTTCCTACGGCTGCAAGACTTCTTCGGGGGCGATGCGCTCACCTACGATATTCAGGGAGACCTCCTGAAACAGGTGTGGTTCGGTCAGGTGGATCAAAGGGAGTTCGTGCGCGCCCGGCTCAATAACTTTCTCGGCATGCCGTATCTGGTGGCGGGCATCTACACCATCGTCGGGCGCAACTCGCTGGCCGTGCAATTCTTCAACGCGGTGCTCGGAGCGGCTACGCCCGTCGTGATCTACGTCTGCTCGCAGCGCATTTTTAAGAACCGGAAGGTGGCGCAGATCGCGGCGTTGCTGGTGGCCTTTTACCCGTCGCTTATCCTCTGGTCGTCGCAGGCTCTCAAGGACGCGCCCATCGTCTTGCTGCTGACCTTGACGACGATGGCGACTCTCAAGTTGGGTGAGAGGTTCAGCGTGAAGTATCTGGTCGTGCTTTTATTCTCACTCTTCGGTCTGCTCAGCCTGCGGTTTTACGTCTTCTACATCATGATCGTGGCGGTGGGCGCGGGCTTCATCATCGGCGCGAGACAGTTGAGCGCGCAGAGTTTCGTGCGCCAGTTCGCGCTCGTCGTCGCGCTCGGACTGGGGCTGACGTATCTGGGGGTGTTGCGGACGGCGAGCGTGCAAATTGAAGACTACGCCAACCTCGAAACCGTCCAGCGCAGCCGTCAAGACTTGGCCGCTTCCGCTCAATCCGGCTTCGGTCAAGATGTCGATGTCTCCACCACCGCAGGCGCGCTCGGCGTCATTCCGCTCGGCTTGGTCTATCTCCTGTTTGCGCCCTTTCCGTGGCAGATGGCGAGTCTGCGCCAGAGCATCACTTTGCCGGAGATGTTGTTGTGGTGGGGCAGTTTTCCCTTGCTGGTGTTGGGCGGGTGGTTCACGCTCAAGTATCGCCTGCGGCAAGCGTTGCCGATCATCTTGTTCACGACGTTATTGACGTTAGCGTATTCGATCTTTCAGGGGAACGTAGGGACGGCATACCGGCAGCGGTCGCAGTTGTTGGTCTTTTATTTCATCTTCGTCGCCGTCGGGTACGTGTTGTTGAAAGAGCGGCGCGAAGACCGTCTGCGTCACGCCAGAAACATCCGCGAGGAGTTGATGAGCAGGCGTCGGCGTCGGCCGCAAAACGAGGAGCAACCGGGGGCAGTGGTGGCGGCGGCGGGCGTGGCGAAGCAGGTGACGGGCGTGGCCGAGGGGGGCTGAATTTATGTGCGGGATTGTGGGAATTGTGGATCGCAGGCGACGCCCGGTGGACGAGGCCGTCGTCGGGCGCATGTGTGAGGCCATACGGCATCGCGGCCCCGACGAGGACGGCTTTTATCACGGAGAGGGCGTCGGCCTCGCCATGCGTCGCCTCGCCATCATCGACCTCAAGAGCGGCCAGCAGCCGATGCACAACGCCGACCGCACCGCTTGGATCGTCTTCAACGGCGAAATCTACAACTACAAGGACGTGCGCGCGCGGCTCGAAGAACTAGGCCACAGGTTCGACACCAACTGCGACACAGAGGTCGTCATCCACGCCTACGACGAGTACGGCGCGGAGTGTCCGAAGCACCTGCGCGGCATGTTCGCCTTCGCCATCTGGGACGAACGCACCGAGGAACTGTTTCTCGCGCGCGACCGCGTCGGCAAAAAGCCTCTGCTCTATGCGCGCGCGGGCGACGAGTTCGTCTTCGGCTCGGAGTTCAGTGCGCTGCTGGAGCATCCACGGGTCGGCCGTGAGGTCAACCGCGAGGCCATTCATCACTATCTCACTTTCATGTGCGTGCCCGCGCCGCTCACGGCCTATCGAGACATACACAAACTCGAACCCGGCCACACACTGCGCTACACGCGCGACGGCGAGATCAAAACAGAGCGTTACTGGCAGCCCGACTTCTCGCACAAGACCGTGATGAGCGAAGAGGAAGCGGGCGCGCGCGCCGTTGAGATTTTGCGCGAGGCCGTGCGCGTGCGCCTGATGGCGGAAGTGCCGCTCGGCGCGTTTTTGTCGGGCGGCGTCGATTCGTCGGCGGTCGTCGCGTTGATGAGCGAGGTGTCGTCCACTCCGGTCAAAACTTTCTCCATCGGTTTCGAGGAACAGGATTTCAGCGAACTCCACCACGCGCGCCGCGTCGCCGAGCACGTCGGCGCGGAGCACCACGAGTTCATCGTGCGCCCGGACGCGCTGGAAGTTTTGCCCACGCTCGTCGAACACTACGGCGAGCCTTACGCGGACTCTTCCGCGATCCCGACTTACTACGTCGCGCGCGAGACGCGCCGCCACGTCACCGTCGCTCTAAACGGCGACGGCGGCGACGAGTGCTTCGCCGGTTACGAACGCTACGCCGCGATGAAACTCGCGAGCAAGTACAGGGGCGTTCCCAACCTGCTGCGCGAAGGTTTGATCAAACCGGCCGTCGCGCTCTATCCCACTTCGGAGACGCGTCGCAGCCGCGTGCGCGACCTCAAACGCTTCCTCGACGCCGCCTCGCTCCCCACCGTCGAACGCTACATGCGCCTCGTCAGCGTGCTCGACACGCCCGCGAAAGACGCGCTCTACACGGACGACTTCCGCCGCGAGATGTGTGCGCACAGCGCGTCCCGCTTCGTCGCGCCGTGGTTTGCTCACGCGAACGGCGCGGGGCTGGTCGATGCCTCTCTCTTGGCCGACACGATGACCTACCTGCCGAACGACCTGCTCGTCAAGGTTGACATCGCCTCGATGGCCGTCTCGCTCGAAGCGCGCTCTCCGTTTCTGGATCATCACGTGATAGAGTTTGCCGCGAGCCTGCCGGAGAACCTGAAACTGCGCGGCTTGACGACGAAATATCTCCTCAAACGCGTGCTCGCGAAACTGCTCCCCGCCGAGAACTTGTCGCGGCGCAAGATGGGTTTCGGCGTCCCCATCGGCCACTGGCTGCGCGGCGACATGCAGAAGTTTCTGCGCGACACGCTGCTCTCGGAAAAAGCTCTGGGGCGCGGCTTCTTCAAACCCGAATCCGTCACCCGCATGGTCGAACTCCACACGCGCGGCGAGCGAGATTATGCGCACCAGTTGTGGACGCTCCTCATGCTTGAGTTATGGTTCGAGCGTTTTATTGACTAAGCCGTCAGCTATCAGCCCTCAGCTATCAGCAAGAGTTGTTTTAAGCTGACGGCTGACGGCTGACCGCTGACGGCTCTTGGAGGATGAATGAAAGGTATCGTGTTAGCCGGTGGGTTAGGGACGCGCCTGATGCCGCTGACGGCGGTGACGAACAAGCACTTGCTGCCGGTTTACAATCAGCCGATGGTCTATTACCCGATCCAAACTCTGGTCAACGCCGGAATCAGAGACATCATGATCGTGACGGGCGGCAACTCGGCCGGGGACTTTCTCAAGCTGTTGAAGAACGGGAAGGCGTTCGGCCTCAAGCACCTCAACTACACGTATCAGGAGGGCGAGGGCGGCATCGCGGCGGCGCTTTCGTTGTGCGAGGACTTCGCCGACGGCGCGCCCGTCTGCATCGTGCTCGGCGACAACATCATCGAGGGCAACATCTGTCAGGCGGTGCGCGCCTACCGGCATCAGGGCGGCGGCGCGAAGATACTTCTCAAGCAAGTCGCAGACCCGCAGCGTTTCGGCGTGCCCGAACTCGAAGACTCGCGCGTCGTCCGCATCGAGGAGAAGCCGCGCCAGCCGAAGTCGGACTATGCCGTCATCGGCGTCTACATGTACGACGCGGAGGTGTTCGAGATCATCAAGACGCTCAAGCCCTCGGAGCGCGGCGAGTTGGAGATCACCGACGTGAACAACGCCTACATCGAGCGCGGCGAGATGACTTGGAACGAACTCAAAGGCTGGTGGACTGACGCGGGCACGTTCGAGAGCCTGCTGCACGCCTCGCGCCTCGTCGCCGAGACGGGCGCAAACAAGATGGAGTCTGTCAATGCAAACCATGCCTGAGCGCGAACCGACGCCGGACGCCGACGCCGCGCAATTTAAGCGCGGGCAGATACGCGATGTCGTGGTGCGCGACGTGCGCAAGTTCGTGGACGAACGCGGCTGGCTCGCGGAGTTGTTTCGTCAAGACGAGTTGGAGGCAGAGTATTTCCCGGCCATGTGCTACATCTCCTCGACCGAACCGAACGTGCAGCGCGGGCCGCACGAGCACGTCGATCAGGCCGATTTTTTCGTCTTCATCGGCCCGTCGAATTTCAAGCTGCGGCTCTGGGACAACCGGCAGGATTCGGAAACTTACAATCACGTGATGACGCTCTACACGGGCGCGGACAACCCGAAGGCCGTGCTCGTGCCGAAAGGCGTCGTCCATGCGTATCGCAACGTCGGGAGCGTGGCCGGGATCGTCATCAACTGCCCCAACCGTCTCTACATGGGCGCAGGCAAACGAGAAGAGATCGACGAGATCAGGCACGAAGACGACCCGGCGACGATTTACCGGATGGAAGATTGAAAAGCTCTCAGCCATCAGCCGTCAGCATTCAGCAACAGAATTGCTTGGCTGACGGCTGACGGCTGACGGCTGACGGCTACTCGATGAAAGTTGTTCGCATCATCGCACGTTTGAACGTGGGCGGCCCGGCGAAGCACGTGGCGTGGCTGACGGCGGGCACGCGGCGCGCAGGCATCGAGTCGGAGTTGATCGCGGGAACTGTGCCGCCGGGCGAAGACGATATGAGTTATTTCGCGGCCGGGCAGGGCATCGAGCCGATCATCCTGCCGGAGATGACGCGCGAGGTGTCGCCGAAGGACGCGGTCACGGTGTGGAAACTCTATCACCTGTTCCGGCGTCTGCGGCCGGACATCGTCCACACGCACACGGCGAAGGCCGGGACAGTCGGACGCGCCGCAGGGTTGTGCTATCGCTGGCTGACGCCGTCCGCGCTCGTCGGGCGTCCGCGCGCGTGCCGCTTCGTGCACACGTATCACGGCCACATCTTTCACAGTTACTACGGGCGGCTGAAGACGCTTTTTTTCCTAACCATCGAACGCTTCCTTGCGCGCGTGGCGACCGACCGGATTGTGGCGATCAGCCAGCAGCAGTTTCGCGAGATACACGGGCGGTTCGGCGTGGGGCGCGCGCGGCAGTTCACTGTGATCCCACTCGGTCTGGACGTGGAAGCATTCGCCAATTGGCGCGAACGGCGCGCGGCGGCGCGGGTCGAATTGGGGGCGGGCGCGGACGAGTTGCTCGTCGGCATCGTCGGTCGCCTGACGGAGATCAAGAACCACAAGTTGTTCATCGAAGCGGCGCACGCTTATTTAATGCGGCAGGCGGGCGGCACGGGCGCGGCGCGGCGCGTGCGCTTCGTCGTCATCGGCGACGGGCAACTGCGCGGCGAACTCGAAGCGCAGGCGCGCGCGCTCGGCATCGCGGAGCGCGTCACGTTCACGGGCATGCGCTCCGACCCCGAAAACTTTTATCCCGCGCTCGACATCGTTGCGCTGACCTCTCTGAACGAGGGCACGCCGCTGACGCTCATCGAAGCGATGGCGAATGCGCGCCCCGTCGTGGCGACGGCCGTGGGCGGCGTCGTCGATCTCGTCGGTCGTCCCGTCGAGCATGAGGCGGCGCACGGGATGAACGACGCGAGGGCGGCGACGAACCGCGAGGCCGACGCCGCTTCTGTTGCTGCTGCGACGGCGGCGACGACTGCAACCGGTGATGTCGCTTATGCCGTCTGCGAGCGCGGCGTGCGCGTGCGGACGGGCGACGCGGAAGCGTTTTGCGAAGCCTTGCGGCTGCTCGTCTCGGACGAAGAGTTGCGGCGCGCGTTGGGCGAGCGCGGGCGCGCGTTCGTAGTCGAGCATTATTCAAAGGAGCGTCTGGTGGCGGACGTGCTGAATCTTTACGAAGAACTGATGTCGCCCCGCCGCTTGCCGGATTCAAAGACGCGCCGCACCACAACGGCGTCGGCGGCAACAGCAGGGGCGACGACAAAGCAGGGGAGCGTGCCGGGGATCGAACCGGCGCGTGGAAAAGGAGACTGACATTTGCGAGTTTTAATTACGGGCGGGGCGGGCTTCATCGGGTCGCATCTCTCGGATGCTTATCTGGAACGCGGCGACGAGATTTACGTGATCGACGATCTCTCGACGGGTAGCTTCGAGAACATCGCGCACTTAAAGACGCACCCGCGTTTTCATTACACCATCGACAGCGTGCATAACGTGCCCGTCTGTGCCGAACTGGTTGACCAGTGCGACGTGATCTTTCATCTGGCGGCGGCCGTCGGCGTCAAACTCATCGTCGAAAGCCCCGTGCGTACCATCGAGACGAACGTGCGCGGGACGGAAGTGATCCTGAGCCTCGCCAACAAGAAGAAGAAGAAGGTGCTCGTCGCCTCGACCTCGGAAGTTTACGGTCTCTCGACGGAAGTTCCTTTCCGCGAAGACGGCAACCTCGTGATGGGCGCGACGACGAAAGGGCGTTGGAGTTACGCCTGCTCGAAGGCGATTGACGAGTTTCTCGCGCTCGCCTACTGGCGCGAGAAGAAACTGCCGACGGTCGTGGTGCGCCTCTTCAACACCGTCGGGCCGAGACAGACCGGGCAGTACGGCATGGTCATCCCGACGTTCGTCAGGCAAGCCCTCGCGGGTCGCCCGATCACGGTCTACGGCAACGGCAAACAGACGCGCTGCTTCGGCTACGTCGGCGACGTGGTGGGCGCGCTGATGAAGTTGATGGACGCGCCGGAGGCTGTGGGTCAGGTCTTCAACATCGGCTCGAACGAAGAGGTCTCTATCCTCGAAGTCGCCGCGCGCGTGAAGGAACTGACCGGCTCGACTTCCGAGATCGTCTTCATGCCCTACGACGAAGCCTACGAGGAAGGCTTTGAAGACATGCCGCGCCGCGTCCCGGACATCTCGAAGGTGAGCGCGCTCACCGGCTTCCGCCCGACCGAGAAACTCGACGGCATCCTCCAAAAAGTGATCGCGCACCATAGTGGGCAGTGAGATGTAACAATGGCGAAATCCACCAAAACAATTCCCCAGAATTATCCGAGAATTCAGGATGAGTCCAGCCCTCATTATGGCTGTCTCGACGAGTCCGTGCTAGTGCCGCATGAAATTAAAATCTCAGTCGAGACGATTAAATCTTTAATCCAGTTGGCGATTACTAATGCTGGCAGAAAGTCGAGACGTGAAATTTTATCCTTGCCGGCTGACGCCAAAGCTGACGAGCTAGAAGCCATTTATAGAAAGGAGGGCAGAGAGCTATTCAAGTATTTCAGAAAATACTGTGGCGACCCTGCGGCTACGGCTCATCAGATATATAAGAAGAATTACAGGGACGTAGCCGTGGAGCAATTCCGCAACCGGACTTTGCAAAAGGAAAGGATGAATTCGGGCTGGCGATATCAGTACTTAGTGATAGATTGTGCGCGGCATACAAAGAGGTTTGAAAGCGTCTCGGATATTGGCGCAGCGGAGGGAGACTTCAACGCGACGATCAAATTCTTGGACGCTGGCAGAGAACCCTTGAGCCTTTATGTGTCAGTCAAAAATCGAAGCAACACGATGGGTGGCGCGGATTGGCCGAAGGCGATTCAAGCTCTCGAAAATGTAGCTAAAGTAGATAAAAACAGGACAGGGCCTTATTGTTGCATCTTCGGTATCGCAATGGACAGGGGGAGCAGGTACATTAAGCGAGAACAAAAAACAAAGATCGCCCATTCCGTTAATACGGAAGTGTGGCTTTCCGATTTTTTTTGGCCGTTCTTCACCAATACTTCATACGAGGAAATTATGAGACTCGTACTTGATGTGCTCGTTTCCTCATATTCGCCCGAAGACCTTCCGACGCAAGTAGACGTGCCGCCGCAACTGTTAGATTCTTTCGGTGAATCTTGTGCAGAAACCGGCCTCATTGATGAACTGGGTAATTTCAATGATCCTTATAAACTGGTTAGCTTTTTCTGCAACAAATGATTGTCTTAATGTAGGGCGTGATGGTGAACTCATTGAACAATAAAGTGATTGTTAAAAAAGCGGAGGCTACTTGTTCCGTAATTTATGGTGACAGTCGCGCGAATTTAAGCGCCTTCACCGGGCAGGCTGACTTGATTGTTACATCCCCGCCTTACGCGGATGCACGTCGAAAACATTATGACGGAGTACATCCGGATGAGTACGTCGAATGGTTTTTAGACTTTCACGAGCCGTTTTTTAATGCGCTAAAACCGTCCGGCAGCTTGGTGCTGAACATTAAGGACAAGGTTGTTAATGGCGTACGTCATCGTTACGTGTGGCACACAATTGAAGCCTTATGCGCGCGGGGATGGTTTTCGATAGATGATTACTTATGGCATAAAACGAATCCAATGCCGGGCTATTGGCCGACCCGCTTGCGCGACGGGTGGGAGTATTGCTTTCATTTGGCTAAATCAACCCGCCCTTACTTCAATCCCGACGGGGTACGCAAGCCAATTGGCGAATGGGTCGAGTCCAGACTGAATAAACTAGGCCAGAATGATCTTAGCCGCCACAATTCAGTAAATGAGAGCGGTTTCGGGCGGGACATTTCCAAATGGGTTGGCAAAGAAACGGTTTTACCTTCCAACGTATTGAGTAGCGACGCACCCTCGGAAGAGGAATTTATCCCTTCCGATAATCTCCCTTCAAACGTTATTAGTCGCGCGCTCGTAGGCAAAAACAAGGGACACCCGGCAGTGTTTCCAGTTGACTTGCCGCTATTCTTTATCAAATTGCTGTGCCCGGAAAACGGTCTGGTAATTGACCCTTTCGGAGGGAGCGGTACGACGGGAATCGCAGCTTTATCTCTCGGCCGTAGTTGTGTCTTGATTGATAACAACGAACAATATTGCGAAGAGGCCGTCAGAAGATTATGTGAAGAAGCCGAAGGGCAGAGGGAAGGGTCGGCTCTTCGCCAAAGGCTTTATAAAGCGTAGAAGTATTGTTTGAATATGCGCTTTTACTCCGCTTGACTTATCCACTCACAACGAATAGCTTTTCAGGCGACTCCAAACAGCATCAACCGACAGTTGCTCATGTATTTCGGCAGTTTAAATCTCCTTCCGATCATCGTGTCGTTTGCGCTCGCGCTCGGCCTGACGCCCGTGGTGCGGCGGCTGGCGCGGCACTGGGGCATGGTGGCGCAGCCGAAGGCGGATCGCTGGCACAACAAGCCGACGGCGATGATGGGGGGCTTGGCCGTGTTCCTCACGGTCGTCGTCGCGTATCTCGTCTTCATCCGGCAGATGCCGCATCACCCTTACGGGTGGGTCGTGCTGGTGGCGAGCGCGTTCCTGTTCGCCGTCGGCCTGATTGACGACATCGTTCACGTCAAGCCTTACCAGAAGTTGATCGGGCAGGTGATGGGCGCGAGTCTGGTGGTCTATTACGGGCTGAGTTTGCCGTGGAGCGGGTCGCCCTCGCTCAACATGGCGATCACGATCTTCTGGCTCGTCGGCATCACCAACGCGCTCAACCTGCTCGACAACATGGACGGGCTGGCCGCCGGGATCGCCGCCATCGCCGCCGCTTTTCTCTCCGCGAGTTTCGTCGTCAACGGGCAACCGGCCGAAGCTCTGATGCTCGGCGTGTTCGCCGCCGCGCTCGTCGGCTTTCTCGCCTACAACTCCAACCCGGCGACGATCTTCATGGGCGACTGCGGTTCGATGTTCATCGGCTTCTTTCTCGCCAGCGCGGCGTTGATGAGCGCGTCGGGCGCGCGCTCGCGCTCGTTCATGGTGGTGCTCGCCGTGCCGGTGCTGATCCTGCTGATCCCGATCTTCGACACGACCTTTGTGACCATCCTCAGGAAACTGTCGGGGCGTTCGGCCTCGCAGGGCGGGCGCGACCACACTTCGCACCGTCTCGTCGCGCTCGGCATGACGGAGCGGCGCGCCGTCTGGATGCTCTACGGCTTCGCCGGATTGTCGGGCGTGCTCGCGCTCTTGGTCAGCCGGACGGATCTGGACGTGAGCATCGCGGCCATCGTCGGTTTCACCGTCGTGCTCGCGCTGCTCGGCGTGTATCTGGCGGGCGTAAAAGTTTACGAGGAAGAGGAAGTTTTGAAGGCGCGCGAGAAACCGCTCGTCGCCTTTTTCATAGACCTCTCCTACAAGCGGCGCATCTTCGAAGTGATGCTCGACATGGTGCTGATCATCCTGTCGTACTACAGCGCGTACACGCTCCTGTTCGGGCCGATTGCCGAGACGGGCGCGTGGAATCTGTTTTTACGCACCGTGCCCGTGCTGGTCTGCGTGAAGATGTTCGCGTTTCTGGCGGCGGGCGTCTATCGCGGGTTGTGGCGTTACATCAGCGTGGACGGCATCGTCGTCTTTGCGAAGGCCGTCCTGCTCGGTTCGGTCGGGAGCGTGCTCGCGCTGCTCGTGGCGTTTCGCTTCGAGGGATTGTCGCGCGCCGTCTTCGTGCTCGACACGATGATCCTGTTCATGATGCTCGCGGGCAGCCGCTTCGCCTTCCGTCTGTTCCGCCACGCGCTGCCCGTCCATGAGGCGCGCGGCACACGGCGCGTCTTAATCTACGGCGCGGGCGATGGCGGCGAACTGCTGCTGCGCGAGGTGCTCAACAACCGCGAGTTGCAACTAACGCCCGTCGGCTTCGTGGATGACGACCCGCACAAAAAAGGAAAGGTCATTCACGGCCTGCGCGTCTTCGGCGGCAACGGCGCGCTCAGAAGCATCTGCGAAGAGCAGCGCGTGGAGGAAGTGTTGATCTCAAGCATGCAAATTTCCGAAGAGCGGCTAGCCACCATCCTGCAAGACTGCGAGTTAGCCCGCGTCACGCTCAAACGCATGCGCATCCAGATCGATCAATTGAATTGAAAAGCCGTCAGCCGTCAGCTTTTAGCAATCAGCCGAACCACAGGCTTTTGCTAAAAGCTGACGGCTGACGACTGACGGCTGACGGCTATTCCATGAAAGACCAGATCAAGACTATCGAACTTCGTGCGGCGTGGGGGCGCGTGTTGTTGCTCGTGCCGGTGGCGCTGGTGTTGTTCGGCGTGTGGTACGGGATGCGCTGGTGCGTGGGGAACACGATGGCCGAGTGGCTGCCGGACATCAACGCGGCGTATGCGGCGACGCGGCTCGCGCCGGACGACCCGCAGGCGCACTTCACGATTGCGCGTCTGCGCGAGCGGAGTTTTCTGCCGGAAGAGTTGCCGGAGGCCGTGCGCCATTACGAGGAGGCGGCGCGCCTGTCGCCGAACGACTTCCGCTACTTCATGGAGTTGGGGCGGGTGCGCGGGCTGGTCGGCGACGCGCGCGGAAGCGAAGCGGCTCTGCGCCGTGCCGTCGAACTCGCGCCGACCTACCCTGAACCGCATTGGTATCTCGGAAACTTGCTGCTCAGGCAGGGACGCGCCGCAGAGGCGTTCGCGGAGTTGCGTCGCGCGGGCGAGGCGAGTCCCGGAAAATTTCTGCCGCAGGTGATCGAACTGTCTTGGCGTTACTACAACGCGGACGTGCCTGCGGTGCTTACGGCGGTAGGCGACTCGGCGGGCGCGCGCGGCCAGTTGATGGAATATTTGATCAACTTGAAACGTCTGGACGACGCGCGGCAGTTGTGGGAAGGCTTCAACGCCGACGAGCGCAAACTCGTCAGCGCGACGGGCGAAAAGTTGTTGCTGCGTTTCCTCGAAGCTAAACGCTTCCAAGACATGCTCGCGCTGCACAAGGAACTCTCCGCGATGAGCGGCACGCCCACCGAGGCCGCGCTCGAAAGGCTCACGAACGGCGGTTTCGAGTCGGCCGTGGGCGCGCCGGGGCGCAACCCCTTCGAGTGGCAGGTTGTGCCGCTCGCGGGCGTGCAGATCGGACTCGACGAGCGCGTGCGGCAGGAAGGCGCGCGCAGTCTCCGCATCGCCTTCAACTCGGCGAACACGATCAGCTTCAGAAACATCTCGCAACTCGTGACGGTTGCGCCCGCGACGCGCTACCGGCTCGAATACTACGTGCGGAAGGAAGATTTGAAGGGCGAGGCGACGCTCGTGACACAGATCGTTGACGCGGGGCAACCGGATCGCGTGCTCGCCTCCGCGCCGCCGCTCACCGCCGGGACGACCGATTGGCAGGCGGTCGCACTCGATTTCACGACGGGCGCGGAGACGCAAGGCTTAACGCTGCGTATCGTCAGCCCGCAATGCCCGTCCGCCATTTGCCCCATTTTCGGAAAAGTCTGGTATGACAACTTCAACCTCCAACGCCTCGGCGGCGGAGCTACCGCCAATCGTTGAAACGACGGGCGCGCCTGTTGACCCGGCGACGACGGGCGCGAACGCGCCGCCCGTCAGGCCGGAGCGTCCCGCGCGGCGCGCGAGCGCGCCGGAGCAGCCGCGCACGCTCGCGAGTCGCTTTATCATCCTCGTGCTCTGTCTCGCGTTGGTGCTCTCGACGCTCGCCTTCGGCACGGTGCACTCATGGTCGCTCGGCTTCTTTCAGGCGGGCGCGGGCTTGGTCGTCATCCTCTGGGCAATTGACGCGTGGCGGACGCGCCGCCTGCGCCTGAGTCGCAACTTGTTGCAGTTGCCGCTCGTCGGCCTGTTCGTCGTCGGGCTGGTGCAGTTGTTCCCCTTCGGCGGCGCGGGCGAAGCAATCGGCGGACTGGCGAACGCGCCCGCGCGCACGCTGACGCTCGACCCTTACGCGACGCGCTTCGTCTTGCTCCAACTCGGTTCGCTCATCATCTATTTCTGCGCCGCGCTCGTCTACATAGACAGCCCCGGCCGCCTGCGCCTCTTCGTGCGCGTCGTGACGATCTTCGGCTTCCTGCTCGCGCTCTTCGGCATGTTCCAGTACTTCATCAACCCCTCGCAGATTTACTGGTTTCGCCAGCCGAAGTTCGCCGTCCCCTTCGGCCCCTTCATCAATCGACACCACTTCGCGGGCTACATGGAACTGACGCTCGCGCTCGCGCTCGGTTTGCTCGTCTCCGGCGCGATAGCCGTCGAGCGTCGCCTGCTCTACATCTTCGCCGTCGTGATCATGAGCGCGGCGCTCGTGCTGACGGGTTCGCGCGGCGGCATCGTCAGTCTCGGCGCGGAGGTCTTGTTCATGGCGGCCATCGCGGGGCTGGTGCGACGCCAGAAGAGCAAGGGCGAAGCGGAGGAGAGCGAAGCGGCGCAGTCGCGCGTGCGCGCCGCGCTGGTGAGAGTCGGGATCGGCTTCGCGCTCGTCGTCGCGCTGCTCGGAGGGGCGGTCTGGCTCGGCGGCGAAGAATCGCTCGCGCGCCTGTTCGGCACGGTCAGCGCGGACGACCCGACTTCGGGGCGCGTGCAGTTCTGGCGAGGAACGTGGGGGGCGATCAAAGAATATCCGGTGCTCGGCTCCGGACTTGGCGCATTCAGCGTGGTCTACACGCGACACGACGTTTTGAACGGCGAGACTCGTCTCGAACAGGCGCACAACGACTACTTGCAGATTCTCTCGGACGCCGGAATCGTCGGCGGCGCGCTCGGCCTGTTCTTCATCCTGATGCTCTTTCGCTACGGCTTCTCGCGCATCGAGGCGCGCGACAAGTTCCGGCGCGGCGTGGCGGCGGGCGCGCTCGCCGGTTGTTTCGCCGTGCTCGTCCACAGCTTCTTCGAGTTCTCGCTGCACATGACTTCCAACGCGCTGCTCTTTCTCGTGCTCGCCGCGCTCGCCACCCTGAACGGACGCGTCGAAGAACCCGACACCAAACGCCGCTCGCGCCGCCGCAGCCGCCGCCATAGCACTCCGAGCGCGGAGACCGGCGACGGAGAAGCACGCGCCGCGTGAGCCGAAGGTTGTCAGTAGCCCGTGGCCGGTTTGTCCTTTGCATGTGCCTGCCGCGCGAAACGCTAAAGATAGAGTCGATCAACTGACTGCGGACAAAGAACAACGGGCAACCAACCACGGACAAACGACGACCTTACTTATTCTATGAACGGAACATCTCAAACGTCTCACGCCGTGCAGGATGAGGCGACGATGACGCTGCCGGGAATTTGTCTCGACGCTTTGCGGCGACACTCGAAGCCCGACGCTTTGAATCAGAAGCGCGGCGGCGAGTGGGAGCAGATCGCGGCGGCGGCGGTCGCGGCGCGCGTGCGCTCCGTCGCGTTGGGTCTCGCCGCTCTCGGCGTGCGCGCGGGCGACCGCGTCGCGCTCCTGTCGGAGAACCGCCCCGAGTGGTCAATCGCAGACCTCGCCATCCTCAGTCTCGGCGCGGTGAACGTGCCCATCTACACGACGCAGGCCGTCGAGCAGGTGCGCTACATCCTGTCGGATTCCGAGGCGCGCGTGCTGTTCGTCTCCGGGAAAAAAGTTTATCGCCACGCGCGCGCCGGAGTCGAAGGCTACGGCCGCATCGAGCGTCTGATCTTCTTCGACGCGGAAGACGCCGCCGGAGAACGGGACGCTTCGACGCTCGAAGCCTTGGAGCGTGCGGGCGCGGAGCGCGACCACAGAGACCCCACGGAGTTTGAACGACTGCTCGGCGCAATTCAGCCTAATGATCTCGCGACGATCATTTATACCTCCGGCACGACGGGCGAGCCGAAGGGCGTCATGCTCACACACGCGGCCTTCGTCTCGAACGTCTTCGCCATCACGAGCGCGCTTCCGATTCGCCCCGATGACGTGTCGCTTTCCGTCCTCCCGCTCTCGCACATCTTCGAGCGCACGGTCTTCTACGTCTTCTGCTGGAACGGCGTCGCAGTCTATTACGCGCCCTCCGTGGATCAACTCGGAGAGTACCTGCGCGAAGTGCGCCCGACGATCATGACGGCCGTGCCGCGCCTGTTCGAGAAGGTCTATCACCGCATCGTGAAGAAGGGCACTGCGGCCAAAGGGTGGCGGCGAAAGTTGTTCACGTGGGCTTTAGAGACGGGCAAGAGTTACGCGGAGTTGGTTGACAGGCGAGAGCGCGTGCCGCCGCTTCTGGAATTGCAACAGACGATTGCGAGCCGCCTCGTCTTCTCGAAATGGCGCGAGGGCGTGGGCGGCCGTCTGCGCTTTTTCGTGTCGGGCGGCGCGCCCCTGTCGCCCGCGCTCTCCTACGCGTTTCTCGCGGCGGGCATCCCCATCCTGCAAGGCTACGGCATGACCGAGACGTGTATCACCTCGGCCAACCGTCCCGAAGACAACAAGGTCGGCTCAATCGGCCTGCCGTTCCCCGGCATCGAAATGCGTCTGGACGATTCGGGCGAGATTCTCGTGCGCGGCCCGAACGTCATGCGCGGCTATTACGAGCACCCGCGCGAGACCGCCGAAGTGTTGGACGCCGGAGGCTGGTTTAAGACGGGCGATGTCGGCTACAGAGACGAGCACGGCCACTTCTTCATCACGGACAGGAAGAAGGAATTGTTCAAGTTGTCGAACGGCAAATACATCGCCCCGCAGCAACTCGAAAGTTTGATCAAGCAGAGCGCGCTCGTCAATCAGGTGGTCGTCGTCGGCGCGGGGCGCAAGACGCCCGCCGCGCTCATCGTGCCCGACTGGGAGGCTCTGCGCGGCGCGCTCGCCGACGCCGAAGACGCGAAGGAGTCAAAAGAGCAGGCGGGCGGGAAGAAGTCAGGCCGGAGCGAGACTGCCGCGCTCAGCCGCGACCCGGCGGCCGTCAAACTCGTGCAGCGAGAGGTGGCAGCCCTGACCGCGCCGCTCCACGACTACGAGCGCGTGCGCCGCGTCGCGCTGCTCGCCGAAGAGTTTTCCATCGACGGCGGCGAGATGACGCCGACGCTCAAGATTAAGCGGCGCGTGATTGACGAAAAGTTCGGCGCGTTGATTGACGAAATTTACGACGGCGCGAATCTCGCCGGAAGCCCTTCGAAAGACGACTAGGACGCGGCGCGGAGATTACGAGTTGAACCGGCGGAGAGAAGTCGGGGCGCAGGCGGAAGCGTGGCGGGGGAGAGAACGAGCGTGAGAGTGTGTGTTTGACGCGGGCGGCTTGAGGGCAAGCTCTAAGCGTCGGTTAATGACAGCCGCTCGCGTTCGTAGAGAACCTCGACGGCGCGCCCGGCGGCGTTCGTCGAGACGGAGAGCAAATCTTTGGCGAGGCGGTAGAGCGCGAAGGGAATTTTGACCGACGGGCAGACGGCCGTGCCGGTGGGCGGAAACTTGGAGAGCAGGTAGAGTTCGGCGTCGCAGAAGTCGCAGGCATCCAGATGCGCCGTCAATTGTTGTCGCAGTTCGCGCGCAAGCGTCGCTCGCGTGTAACTGACGAGCATTTCGGCGGACGGGCAGGTTTTGTGTTTGCAAAATTTGGCTGTGCTGACAGAACCCATGGTTCTTCTCCTTCTTCATCGCCGACCGAGCCTGACGGTCTAACTTATCAGTCTGCACCGAGTTGCCGTAGACTCTTATCGAAGCGCGCCGCACGTTTAAAAGACACAGCACGAACAGCCGAGGACGACTGGCGAGGTGGGGGCGCAGCCGTAAAAACCCTTGTCAATGGGCGCTTCGCTTGGTCTCTAAAGAGAAATCGTTAATAGCCGCGATGTTCCACAACCGGAGGCGGCGCAAAGTCTATTTCCTCCTTTTTTTCAACGTCTTGAGGGAAGTGTAAAAAGATGTTGCTCATTCTGCGGGTAGCTGCTAGTATTATTTTGTCGTCGGGAGACGCGATTGTCTCCTGATCCCCTTCGTGGCTGACCGCGCCTATTCCCCTTTGCGGTCATCTGGCACGGTCTATCCAGATTAGCACTACCACACAGAGCATGCGGTCTGATACACTTTTCGGTCTCTCCCCGAAAACTAGGAAGCACGCGTCTTCGCGCGCGCGAATTTCCCGGCACGTGTACTGCTCACAGGGAATCGTCCCGACTTGCGATCCCTTCGGTCTCTGGCCTGCGACAGTAAAGGTTGCTTATTGCGTTTCACGCCCCTCCAATAGATAATGAGCGACAATTCGATTAAGGGTGAACAGGGAGATCGAGCAGGTGGAGCTTTGACAGTTTGGGTGTTGCGCGTCCGGCAGGCCAACGGCTCGCCGCGGCGACGACAACTTGGGTGAGAGGACACGCGACGCGCCGGACAATTCGGCCGCCGAGCGTGCCCGGAGAAACCTTCAGCGCACGCGCCTTCAAGCGCAGGGGAGCGACACAGCCGCATCCAGCCTCTGGTGGAAAACTTGCCTGAAGCAAATCGCCTCACAATACCCGCCCGAAAATTAGCCTGATAGACACTACTTAATAACATGGCTGCAACATCTGCCGATCAAAATCACCCATTCGATAAACACATGACCAGCGCTACCGAAGAAGAGTTGCACGCGCCGGCACAGCAGGCTACGTCTGCCGTCGCCGAACGCCCCGCGCGCGGGACGAACGCGCACTGGGTTGATTCCCTGCGCCGCTCCGACGTGACACGCCTCTGGACTGAACTCCACCGCATCGTCTGTAGCCACCCGCTCGTGCGCGCTTCGCACAGCGCGGGTCTGCTGGTCGAAGGCGCGGAGCGCGGCAACGCTTACGTTGACCTGACGCAGGAGCTTTTCGTCACGCTGCTCAGCAAGGCGCGCTTCCAACACTATCTTGAGACGGCGATGACCGACGCCGAGATCGAATGTGAAATCAGCCAGATCGAACTGACCAATCTGCTGACGGCCGAACTGCGCAAACGTCATCCGGAATCCTACCGCCTCGCCCGCCGCATCTCCACCATCATCCAGTCGAGCGCGAACTTTCGACGCTTCGACGGCGGCGCGGGCAACGTCGAGGACGAACCGCACCGGCGGCTCGCGGATCGCGTCTACGGCCTGAGCGAATGGACGGCCGCCAAGCCGCGCCGCAACTCTCAGGATTTGGAGCAGCGCATCCAGATGATCCCCGTCCACCAGCGCGACACGCGCATGGTCGGCTGCACGGGCGACTCGCAGATCATCATCAGCAACTCCGATCTCGAAGACTTGATCATCTCCATCCTCGAAGCGGCCGACGCGCCCGTGGACGTGCGCAGTTTGCGCAGCCTCGTGATGTCGCGCCTGCCCGTAATGGACATTTACCTCGTGCCGCTCGGCGGCGGCGACGATGAAGAAAACGGACGCATCTTCGAGCCGGTTGACGGGCGCGAGAATCCCGAACAGGGTTTGCTGCGTCGTGAGTCGGAGCAGGAGGCCGTCGGCTACGTCGATATTTTCCTGCGCGCGCTGCACACCAGCGTGCGCGGCAAGACCAAACAGTACGACCGCATGCTCGGCGTCCTCTGGCACTGCTATCTCAGCCCCGACCACGTCACCCAACTCGAAGCCGCCGCGCGCCTCGGCGTCTCCGATTCGCTCGTCTCGGACTACCGGCGACGCATCGAGCAGGAATTGCGCGCTCTGGCCTTCGGCGAGATCGAACAGGCGCGACGCTTCGAGACTTCTCTGCGCGAGCGCGTGCGCGCGCTCGTGCTCGACGGCGAGGAAGAGCGCGTGGCGGTTTAAAACCAAGCGGTGAGCGAAGTCTGAATCTCTCACCAGACGATAGAGTAAGCGGTGACACGTTTTGGTTTCGTGCGCCGCTTCATTTTCATAGGGGCGAAGGGCGTGCTGGAACAACTGCGCAGGGCTGAACTGGAAGTGCTCAAGGGCTGGCTGCGCCCTGACATGAGAATTCTGGAGATCGGCGGGGGCAGCGGCTTTCAGGCCAGCGTAGTGGCTTCTTGGGGCTACGAGTTGATGTCCATCGATCTGCCGGAACGCCCGTTCCCGCCGCCTTACCTGTTCCCCGTAGCGAATTACGACGGCGTCAACATCCCCGCGCCGGACGCGAGCTTCGATCTCATCTTCTCTTCAAATGTTCTGGAGCACGTCGCGCACCTGCCGCCGCTCTTCGCGGAGATGCGCCGCGTGCTCAAGCACGACGGCCGCGCCGTCCATATTTTGCCGACCCCGACTTGGCGTTTCTGGACTTGCCTGACGCATTACGGCGACTTGTCGAGGGCGCACTTGAATCTGCCCCGCCGTCAGACCGCGAAAGCGCAGGAGGCGCAGTCTCCGGTTGCGGAGAGCGCGGCGGAAGCGACGACGACAGTGGCGTCGAACGGGCGACGCAGTCTTGCGCGCAGGCTCAGACGCGCCATCTTCTCCGAAGCGCACGGCGAGTATCCCGGCGCGCTCTCGGAGCTTTATTATTTCAGCCGGAGGCGTTGGCTGAAGGTTTTCAGGGAGAACGGCTTCGACGTTCAACAGGTCGTCGGCAACGAACTCTTTTATACCGGCTACGCGCTGTTCCCGAATATCTCCATCGAGCGGCGGCGCGAACTGTCGCGCGTGCTCGGCTCGGCTTGTCTCGTTTACGTGATGAACAAACTCGACTCTTAAAGAAGTACGGAGAAAGTGTCTGAACGGGGGCGAAATTTTGCGTCCGCCCGAAGCCAACAGTCATGCCGAGTAAGCAAACTCTGACCGATTACGATCCCGTGATGCCCGTGCGCCGAGCGCGCGGCGCGGCGGGCGACGAACGGGCAGAGGACATCTGGCCGGTGAGGGACGCGCTTGCGGACAATGCAGGAGGCGCGGAGGACGACGCCGCAGCAGCCGGTAAAGAATCAGAGTCGCAGACACGAGCGACAACGGCGACGGCGGCGGCGACGACGCCCGCCAAAGTTCCGGCGCTCAAGCGCGGGCATACGCTCTCTTATCTCGGTCTGTTTCTCTTTACCGCGGTTCTCTACTTTCGCCCTTACGAACTTATCCCCTCGCTGGCGGGCGTCACTTCGATGGCCTTCTGGCTGGCAGTCCCGACGCTTCTCGTCTTTATGGTTTCGCAGTTTGCCCTCGAAGGCAATCTGACGGCGCGGACACGCGAGGTTCATCTGGCGTTGCTGCTGCTGGTGGCGGGGCTGCTCTCGATGCCGTTCGCCATCGCGCCCGGCGAAGCATGGGACGAGTTCAACCACGCCTTCTGGAAGGCGGTGATGATGTTCATCGTGATCCTGAACGTGGTGCGTACGGAGAGGCGTCTGAAGGGGTTGATTTTTCTCGGGCTGGCGGTCGGCTGCATGTTGAGCGTGGGCGCGATTAACGACTACCGCGCGGGGCGTTTCGTGATCGAAGGTCAGCGCGTGGCGGGCGTGGTCGGCGGCATGTTCGGCAATCCCAACGATCTCGCGCTTCACCTCGTCACGATGATCCCGCTCGCCTTCGGGCTGTTTCTGCATACGCGCCGCGTGCTCGCCAAGCCGCTCTACATCGCGTGCATGCTGCTGATGGTGGGCGGCGTGATCGCCACGTTCTCGCGCGGCGGCTTTTTGGGGTTGATGGGTGCGGGGACGGTGCTGGCGTGGAAACTGGGGCGGCGCAATCGCGCTTTGGTGATCGTGCTGCTCGTCGGTCTGTTCGTCGCCTTCGTCGCGCTCGCGCCGGGAGAGTATGCCAGCCGTCTCGGCTCGATCACGACGGCCGCAGACGCGTCGAGCCATTCGCGCCGCGAACTGCTCATCCGCTCGATAGTCGTGGCGTTGCGTCATCCGTTGTTCGGCGTCGGGATGGGCAACTTCCACATCGTCGCCATCGGCGAGTCCGTGAGCCACAACGCCTACACGCAGGTCGCCTCGGAGATGGGGATGGCGGCGATGATCATCTACATCATGTTCATCGTCGTGCCCGTCAGGCGGCTGCGCCTGATCGAGCTTGAGACCTACGATGCGCGCCGCACGTCGCGCGTCTATTACCTGTCGGTCGCCATGCAGGCGAGCATCATCGCCTACATGATTAGCAGCTTCTTCGGCTCTGTGGCCTTCCAGTATTACGTCTACTATCTGGTCGGCTACGCGGTCGCGCTCCGGCGCATCTACGAGGCGCAAACGGGCAGGGAAGTGACTCCGCCCCCGAAGCAGTCCCGGCGTTTCGACGAGAGCGAGCGACACGCCGGAAGCTCTCAGGAGTTCCCCGAACCCGACAGCCGCGCGGCCATAAAGATATGAGTTTTGCGCGCCGCGCCGAACCGAGCGATACGTCACCGGCCATGTTTGAAGATCAACCAATCGTGAACAACGGGAGCAACCGCGTCGAAGCGCGCGCCGCCGCCAGCGAGGCGGCGGGCGAGCCGCCCTTCGTCTCGGTCGTGATCCCCTGCTTCAACGAGGAACGTTACATCGTCAAAGTGTTGGAGCGTCTCTGCGGGCAGTATGCCCCGGCGCGCTCCGAGATCATCGTCGTGGACGGTCGTTCGACGGACGCGACGCGCGAGCGGGTGGCCGAGTTTACGCGGACTTACCCGAACGTGCGCGTGCGGCTGCTGGACAACCCGGCGCGCAACATCCCGGCGGGCGTCAATCTCGGCATCAACGACGCGCGCGGCGACATCATCGTGCGGATGGACGCGCACTCGATCCCTTCTTCAAACTACGTGCGCCGTTGCGTCGAACAACTCGGCGCGGCGGAAGTGGTCGGGATGCCGTGGCGCATCCGGCCGGGGGCTGAGACGACCGCAGCGCGCGCCATCGCACTCGCGGTCGCGCACCCTTTCGGCATCGGCGACGCGAAGTATCGCATGCCGGACGGCGCGCCCACCGAGTTCGTCGATACCGTGCCGTTCGGCGTGTTTCGCAAGAGCCTGTGGGCTGATGTCGGCGGCTTCAACGAAGAGTTGCTGGCGAACGAAGATTACGACTTTCACTATCGCATCAGGCAGCGCGGCGGGCGCATCCTGCTCGACACCTCCGGCCACTCGCTCTATTTCGCGCGCCCGACGATCAAGGAACTGGCGCGGCAGTATTTTCGCTACGGCACTTGGAAGGCGCAGATGTTGAAGCTGCACCCGCGCTCTGTGCGCTGGAGGCATCTGGTCGCGCCCGCGTTCGTCGCGTCGATAGCGACGACGGCGGCCGTCGGGTTCTGGTGGCGTCCCGCGTGGCTCGCGCTCGTTGGCGTCGTCCTGCCCTACGCGTTGCTCTCTCTGTTCTGCGCGTTCCGGCTGGCGCGGCGCGCGCGCGAATTGAGATTGCTGCCCATCATCTCTTTCGTCTTTCTGGTGATCCATACGACGTGGGGGAGCAGTTTTCTGCTCGGCCTGCTGCGCGCACCGCGCCGACAATAAAGAGGACTAGGATCGAGCATGAACTGGCGACGCAAAGCACAAATCCAGAAGGCCATCGCAGCCCTGCCGCTCTCGAACGAGATTTACTACGCGATCCAGCGTTACGCCGGGAGCTTGCGCAAAGGCCGCGCCAACCCGCTCGACTGGTATCAGGCGGGGCGGCAGATGGCCGAGTGGATCAGGGAGGCCGGGCGCGAAGTCGAAGGCATGCGCTTGCTGGAAGTCGGCACGGGGCGCAACGTCAACTTGCCGACGGCTCTGTGGCTGTGCGGCGCGGCGCAAGTGGTGACGGTCGATCTCAATCCTTACCTGTCGAGCGCGCTGGTCTTCGAGTCGAACGAGTACGCGCGGCAACACGAGGCCGAGGTCTTGCGGGCGTTCGGCGCGGAGGCCGAGCGGCCGCTGTTCCGCGAGCGTCTCGCGCAACTCTTCGACTTCCGGGGAAATCTCGACGGCCTCCTGAAACTGATGAACGTCGAATACTTGCCGCGCGCCGACGCGTCTGTGCTCCCGCTCGACTCACAGACGCTCGACGCGCACGTCTCCTACGCCGTCTTCGAGCACATTCCGGCCGACGTGCTGGCGCGGATTTTGGCCGAGGCGCGGCGCGTCCTCAAGCCGGACGGCCTGCTCCTGCACATCGTCGATCCGTCCGACCACTTCTCGCACGACGACGATTCCATCACGGCCATCAACTTCTTGCAGTTCAGCGAGAGCGATTGGGAGAAGTGGGCGGGCAACAAGTTTATGTATCACAACCGGCTGCGCGCCTTTGAATACTTGCGTCTGTTTGAAGAGGCCGGGGCGCGTCTGCTGCGCCGCACCGAAGCGCTCGATGAGCCGTCTCTGAGCGCGCTCCGAAACGGCTTCCCGCTGCACCGTCAATTTCAACACATCCGGCCGGAAGAGTTGGCCGTCAGAAGTCTCAACGTGCTCGGAACGTTCTCCGCCGGTTCGCCCGAAGGCGAAGGGCGGACGCAAACTACAAGGTAGCGACAGATGCAATCAACGCGGACGATGAACGACTCGACACAGACGACGGCGACCGGCGGCATGCCCGCCGTCAGCGTCATCGTGCCCGCCTACAATGTCAGCCGGTACATCGCCGATACGCTCGATTCCGTCTTCGCGCAAACCTTCGACGGCTACGAGATCATCGTGGTGAACGACGGCGCGCCCGACACAGAGGAACTTGAGCGCGTGCTTGAGCCTTACCGTGAGCGGATCATTTATCTCAAGCAGGAGAATCGCGGCCCGAGCGCGGCGCGCAACACCGGCATCCGCGCGGCGCGCGCGCCGCTCGTCGGCCTGCTCGACGGCGACGACCTGTGGGAGCCGGAGTTCCTGTCCGTGATGCTCGACGAACTCGAACGCGATGCTTCCATCGGCGTGCTCTATTGCGACGCGATCTATTTCGGAGACTCTTTGGAGGCCGGGCGCAGCTTCATGGAGTTGAACCCTTCGACGGGCGAGGTCACCTTTGAACGCTTGCTGGCGCAAGAGTGCAACATCACCTCTTCGGTCGTCGCGCGGCGCGAGCTATTGGAGCGCGCCGGGTTGTTCGACGAAGGCTTGCGCAGTTCCGAAGACTTCGATCTGTGGCTGCGGGTGCTCAAGGCGGGTGGCCGCGTCGCCTATCTACGGCAACCGCTCCTGCGCTATCGCCGCCACCGTGCGAGCCTGTCGGCCGACCCCGCTTGGATGTGCAGACACATTCTGCGCGTGATGGAGAAGGCGGAGCGCACGCTTACGCTCACGGACGCGGAAGTCGCGGCGTTGCGCCGCCAGCAACGACGCTACGAAGGCGAGTTGCATTTCAACGAAGGGAAGCGCGCCTTCTTCGCGGGCGACACGGAGACGGCCATCGCCAGCCTGTCGAAAGCCAACGCTCTGTTGTCCAGCCGCAAGCTCGCGTTTGCGCTTCGTCTCCTGCGTCTCGCGCCCGGCGCGCTGCTGCGCGCCTACCACCTGCGCGACCGTTTTTACTTTCGCGCCGACACGAAATTTTAGCGCGCGCGCGAAGCGTCGCGCCGCAACCGAGACGCCCTTAGGGAGCGAGGCGAATCATACTGGGAAAGCTCTCCGGCTGTTATGATATGAAGGGGCAGAAAGGCCGTTTAAGCTGTGGCTGAAGTTTTACGCAAAGAGAGTTCGCTGACGACGCGCGCGGCTTGGATCGTGTCCGCGCGCACGGTGGCGTTCGCCCTGAGCTTCGCCCTGCCGCTGCTGCTCGTCCGCAGGCTCGACCAGACCGCCTTCGGACTCTACAAACAGGTCTTCCTGATCGTCGGCACGGCCGTCAACGTCCTCCCGCTCGGCTTCCACATGAGCGCGTTCTACTTCCTGCCGCGCGAAACCGAGCGGCGCGGCGCAGTGGTCTTCAACATCCTGCTCTTTCACGTCTTGGTCGGCGGCGCGGCCTGTCTGGCTTTCGTGCTGCGCCCCGGCCTCATCGGTTGGCTCTTTCCGGGGTCGAGCGAACTGGTCGCCTACGCGCCCGCGCTCGGAGTGCTGTTGCTGTTGTGGGTCGTCTCCTCGTTCTTGGAAGGCGTCGCGATGGCGAATCAGGACACGAAGACGGCGACGCTCTTTATCGTCTCGATGCAACTGGCGCGCACGCTGCTGCTGTTGCTGGCCGCGCTCGCCTACGCCTCCGTCCCGTCGCTCATCTATGCGGCGATCATACAGGGAGCGTTGCAGACGGTCGTGCTTCTCGTCTATCTGAGTTTGCGTTTTGAAGGGTTCGGGCGAAGCCTCGACTGGTCGCTGATGCGCACGCAGTTGGCTTACGCCTTGCCGCTCGGCGCGGCGGGTTTTCTCTACACGATGCAGATGGACTTGCACAACTATTTCGTCTCCAACCGCTTCGACGCCGCCGCCTTCGCCATCTACGCCATCGGTTGCTTCAACCTGCCGCTCATCCACATCCTCAGCGATTCGGTCGGCTCGGTGATGATCCCGCGCGTGGCCGAGTTGCAGAAGCGCGGCGAGCGACGCGAGATCGTCGTGCTCATCTCGCGCATGATGCGTAAACTCGCCGCCGCCTATTTCGCCATCTACGCCTTTCTCTTCGTGATGGGGCGCGAGTTCATCATCGTGCTCTTTCGCGCGCAGTATCTGGCGAGTTGGCCTGTCTTTGCGATCAACCTCGCGATGATCCCGCTCGGCATCATCGCGACGGCCTACGACCCGGTGATCCGCGCCTACCCGGAGCAGCGTTTCTTCCTGCTGCGCGTGCGCGTCGTTGTGCTCGGCACGCTGTCAATCGCGCTCTGGTTGTGGACTGAGCGGATCGGGCTGGTCGGCGTCATCTCGTGCGTCGTCGTGACAAACCTCGTCGAGCGCGTCGTCGTCGCCGTCAGGTGCGGTAAAGTTTTAGGGACGACGCGCCGGGAGCTTTCCTTGTTTAAGGACGTGGGGAAACTGGCCTGCGCCGCGTTGTGTGCGGCTCTCGCCACAGCGCTCCTGCGCCAGTTCGTTGTCGAAACCATGCCGCCGTTCTTCGCGCTCGCCGTCTGCGGCGTGTGGTTCACATTGATCTATCTGGGGGCGATCCTGTTGCTCGGAATCGTCTCGCCGGACGAGCGCGACGGCTTCGCCCGCGCGCTCCTCTATCTGCAACGCCGCACGCATTGGCGACGCGCGGAGGGCGACGTGGTGTGAGAATCGAACGCCGCGCTTCAGTTGCCGCGCGCCTTCGGGCGCGAGCGGCACACGGCGGCGGGGCGCGAAAAAGCACGGGCTGACTTTGACTAAGGGAAGAGGGCTTGAGATATGTGCGGCATTGCCGGATTCATAGAGACTAACAGGATGGGCGAGGACGACCCGGCGCGCGTGCTCGACCGGATGTGTCGCATCATCAGTCATCGCGGGCCGGACGATCAGGGCACGTGGGTCGAGGGCGGCGTCGCGCTCGGCATGCGTCGCCTGTCGATCATCGATCTGGCCGGAGGCAGCCAACCGATGTCGGGTTGCGACGGCGCGGTAACGCTCGTCTTCAACGGCGAAATTTACAACCACCAAGAGTTGCAACGCGAACTCGAAGCGCGCGGCCATCGCTTCCAGACGCGCTCCGACACCGAAGCCATCGTTCACGCCTACGAGGAATACGGCACGGCCTGCGTCGAACACCTGCGCGGCATGTTCGCCCTCGCCATCTGGGACGCGCGCGAGCGCAAACTTTTTCTGGCGCGCGACCGCGTCGGCAAAAAGCCGCTCTACTACGCGCTGACGCCGCGCGGCACGCTCGTCTTCGGCTCGGAGTTGAAGTCGCTGCTCGAACACCCGGAGACGCGGCGCGAGGTCAACCCGCAAGCCGTGGACGCCTATCTCTCTTTCGGCTACGTGCCCGACCCGCTGTGCATTCTGCAAGGCGTCAACAAGCTGCCGCCCGGTCATCACCTGACCTATCATCCGGGCGGGCGCGTCGCGCTGACGCAATACTGGGACTTTCCCTTCGAGGCGCACGACGAGGCTGCGCGCCGCCCGCGCCCCGAAGAAGAGTACGTTGCGGAGCTACGCGCGCTGCTCGAAGATGCCGTGCGTGTGCGCCTGATGGCGGACGTGCCGCTCGGCGCGTTTCTCTCCGGCGGCGTAGATTCGAGCGCGGTCGTCGGCCTCATGGCGCGGCACACGGGACGACCCGTCAAGACCTTCTCCATCGGCTTTCACGAAGACAGTTACAACGAACTCAAATACGCGCGCGTCGCCGCCAAGCATTTCGCCACAGAGCATCACGAGTTTATCGTCACGCCCGACATCTGCCGCGTCGCCGACGAATTGGCGTGGCACTTCGACGAGCCTTTCGCCGATTCGTCGGCCGTGCCGACCTACATGGTCTCGAAACTGGCGCGCGAGCACGTCACGGTCGTGCTCACGGGCGACGGCGGCGACGAACTGTTTGCCGGTTACACGCGCTACGCCGTCGAGCGGCGACGCCACGCCTTCGCGCGCCTGCCGCGCGCCGTGCGCCAGAATTTGTTGGGGGCAGTGAGCCGCCGCCTGCCGCACGGCGCGTGGGGGCGCAACTACCTGCACAACGTCTCGCTCGACCC
Organism: Pyrinomonadaceae bacterium; assembly: GCA_035940695.1. Lineage (GTDB taxonomy): Bacteria > Acidobacteriota > Blastocatellia > Pyrinomonadales > Pyrinomonadaceae > JAIVJZ01. The sequence continues at coordinate 42,452 of DASZEQ010000019.1, forward strand.
GGCCGAGCGTTTCCTCGACAGCGTCTCGGTCTTCACCGCGCTCAACAAGCTCTCGCTCTACACAGGCGACTTCGGCCGCCAGTTGAACGGCGAGGGATTGGGCGCGGCGCGCTTCCGTTTTTACGCCGGGCGCGTGCGCGACGCCGACCCGCTCGACGCGCTGCTCTATCTCGACAGCAAAACTTATCTGCCCGGCGACATCCTTACCAAAGTTGATCGCATGAGCATGGCCGTCTCGCTCGAAGCGCGCGCGCCCCTGCTCGATCACAAGTTGATCGAATACGCCACGCGCCTGCCCGCCTCGCTGAAGATGCGCGGCTTGGAAGGGAAGTATATTTTCAAACGCGCCGTCGCGGACTTCGTGCCCGCCGAAATTCTGCAACGTCCCAAACAAGGCTTCGGCGTGCCCGTCGACCGCTGGATCAACGAGCAACTGCGCGGGCGCATTCGCGAAACTCTCACCGAGAGCGTCGCGCGCCAGCGCGGATACGTCGAAGCGCGCTACGTCAACGAGTTGCTCGACGAACACGAGCGCGGGCGACGCGACCACTCCGCGCGGCTGTGGTCGCTCTTCATGCTCGAACTGTGGCATCGGGCTTTTATAGACGGCCGGGCGAGCGCACGCCTGCCGGAAGGCGTGGAGCGTGAGGAGTTGCCGGTCGGCATGTGCCCTTGAAGTTGGCGAGTCGGGGAGACGCGTCAACGACCCGGCGGAGAACTTAAGACTATGTGTGGAATCACAGGTGTAGTGACGAACGAAGCGGCGCGCGATGGCGGCAGCGGCGGCGCGGCAAGCGAGAGCGTGGCGCGAATGATTCGCGCGCTCGCACGACGCGGCCCTGACGGCGTGGGGGTGGAGCATTGGCCGCGCGCCGTGCTCGGCCACAGGCGGCTCGCCATCTTCGATCTGAGCGAGGCCGGACGCCAGCCGATGCTCTCTGCGGACGGCACGCTCGGCATCGTCTTCAACGGCGCAATCTACAACTTCCGCGCGTTGCGCGCCGAACTCGAAGCGCGCGGCTGCGTCTTTCACAGCCAGACCGACACGGAAGTCATCCTGCACGGCTACCGCGAGTGGGGCATGGACGCGCTCGTCGGCCGCCTGCACGGCATGTTCGCCTTCGGGTTGTGGGACGACCAAAGGCAGAAACTTTTCCTCGTGCGCGACCGCCTCGGCGTCAAGCCGCTCGTCTACGCCCACGCGCCCGGCGGCGGGCTGGCCTTCGCCTCGAACGTGCGCGCGCTGCGTGCGGCCGGTCTCGTCGGCGAGATCGACGTGCAGGCGGTGGTCGAGTATTTGGAATTCGGTTTCGTGACGGACGTGCGCTCGATCTATCAAGGGGCGACGAAAGTTGCGGCCGCAACCATCGTCGAATGGACTGCGGGCGAGGCGACGCCGCGCGAGCGCGTCTACTGGACGCCGCCCATCCCCGCGCGTGGCGGCGAAGAGGATAGACGCGCGCCCACCTTTGCCGAGGCCGTCGAAGAAGTCGAACGCCTCTTTCTCGAAGCCGTCGAGATGCGGCTTTTCGCGGACGTGCCGGTCGGCGCGCTGCTCTCCGGCGGCGTCGATTCAAGCCTCGTCTGCTGGGCGATTGCGCGGCTCGGCGGCGACGTGACGGCTTACACCATCGGCACGCCCGGCGACCCGCTCGACGAAACTGCGGACGCGCGCGCCACGGCCGCCGCGCTTCGGATCAACCATCAGGTGCTTGAGCTTTCGGCGGACGACGCGCCCGACGCGCGCGAGTTGGCGTTGGCCTATGCGGAGCCGTTCGCCTGCTCGTCCGCCCTCGGCATGCTCAGGGTGTCGCGCGCCGTCGCGCCCTCGGCCACAGTGCTCTTGACGGGCGACGGCGGCGACGACGTGTTCCTCGGCTACCCCGAACATCGTTACCTCTGGATGGCGGAAAAACTCGCCCGCCGCACGCCCGCGCTCGCCGCGGACGTGTGGCTCAAAGCGCGCACGCGCCTGCCGCGTCGCGGCCTCGTGCGCCGCGCCGCCTCGTTTCTCGATTACACGATTGGGGGCTTGGGCGCACTCGCCAACGTGCGCGACGGCCTACCCGTCTACGAGCGCGACGCGTTGCTCGGCGAACGCCTCGAAGGCGCGACGCTCGCGCAACGCAACATCCCTTGGTCGCGCGAGTCGGCGCGCAACGTGCTCGCGGAATTTCTGGAGTACGACCGCCGCACACGCTTCGTCGGCGAATACCTGCCGAAAGTTGACGGCTCGACGATGCACCACGCGCTCGAAGCGCGCTCGCCGTTTCTCGATCATCGCCTGTGGGAATATGCGGCCGCGCTCCCGGCGGATTTGCGCTTGCAGGGCGGACGCCTGAAAGCCATCTTGCGCGAGGTGGCGCGGCGACGCATCGGCGAGCGCGTGGCGCGCGGCCGCAAGCGCGGGTTCGGCATCCCGGCCGGACGCTGGCTGGCGGGACGCTGGCGCGCGCGCGTCGATGAGACGCTCGGCGATTCGATCCTCGGTCGAGAGGGCTGGATCAAGACCGACGCCGCGCTGGCGAGGTTCGCGCGCGAGGTTGAGACGGGTGAGGCGTCGCTGCAAACGTGGTATCTGTTCGTGCTCGAAAACTGGCTCCGGCACGAGCGGAGCGAAGGCGTCTTCGAGCCGTCGGCCGACAACCTTGAGCGTTTGACGGTCGCCGCTTTAAGAGAGCGTGCGGCGGCAAGCGCGACGGTCGCGCCGCAGGCCTTGGCCGAAGGAAGCCACGCGGCCTGAAGGCGTCAGAGGGGTTCGACGTGATCGCCCGTGAGAAGCACGGGCGGGCGCGGCGGTAGAGACTGACAGGGATAGAGAGTTATTGAAGAAAATGAAACCGAACGTTCTCTTATTTATAGACAGTTTCGCGCAGGGCGGCACGGAGCGGCAGGTGGTGCAGTTGACGCGCCTGCTCTGCGAGAGCGGCCGCTACCAGATTCACCTCGCCTGCATCAACCGCGAGGGCGTGCTGCGCGCAGAGGTGGAGCGGCTCGGTTTCAGAGACATCCCCGAATTTCCGCTCACGAGTTTTTACGACCGCAACATGCTCGTGCAACTCCGCCGCTGCGCCGCATACCTCTGCGAACGCTCCATCGACATCATCGAGACGCACGACTTCTACACCAACATCTTCGGCATGTTTGCCGCCGCGCTCGCGCGCACGGGCGTGCGTATCGCTTCGCGTCGTGAGACGGAAGGCACGAAGAGCGGCACGCAGAGGTGGATCGAACGGCGCGCTTACAATCTGGCGCACGCCATCGTCGCCAACGCCGAAGCGGTGCGGCAGGAGTTGATCCGCGACGGCGTGCCGGGCGGTAAAATTCTGACCATTTATAACGGCATGGACACGACGCGCGTTGCGCCGCGACGCGATCTGGAACGCGCCGACGCGCTCGCGCTCGTCGGCCTTCCAGTTGAAGGCGAGAGGCGTTTCGTCTCCGTCGTCGCCAACATGCGGCACGCGAAAAAAGATCAGGCGACGTTCCTGCGCGCGGCGCGACTCGTGCGCGAGGCCGTGCCGGAGGCGGCCTTCGTGCTCGCGGGCGAAGGCGAGTTGAAGGAACGTTTGCGCGAGCAGGCGGCCGCGCTCGGTCTCGCCCCGCACGCCTTCTTCACAGGGCGTTGCGCGCACGTGCCGGAACTGCTCTCGATCTCCGAGGTCTGCGTGCTGAGTTCGAGCGGCACGGAAGGTTTCTCGAATTCGATCATCGAATACATGGCCGCCGCGCGTCCCGTCGTGGCGACGGACATCGGCGGCGCGCGCGAAGCGATTGTGGAAGGCGAGACCGGCTACGTCGTCGCGCCGGGCGACGAGCGCGCGATGGCCGAACGCATCATTGCACTGCTGCGCGCGCCGGAAGAAGCGCGCCGGATGGGCGAGCGCGGGTTGCAAGTGGTCAAAGATAAGTTCTCGTGCGCGGCACAGGTCGAGCGGGTCGAGAGTTTGTATGAGGAGTTGCTTGCGCGCCCGCGCGCCGTGCGGCGCGTGCGCCCGAACGTGAGCGGCGAGGCGGCGCAAGTCAACGAACGAAACTGAAGAGGATGATGAAACGAACGGACAACAGCAGCAGGATGGAAGCGCACGGCGGCGCGGCGACGAACGCCGCAGAGCGCGTGCGCGTGCTGATCGTCGCGCCTTCGCTCGGCATCCTCGGCGGTCAGGCGGTGCAGGCCGCGCGGCTGCGGGAGCGTCTCGCGGAAGAACCGTCGCTCGAAGTTTCGTTCCTGCCGATCAACCCGCGCCTGCCGGGGCTGCTCGGCAAGTTGCAGGAGATCAAGTACGTCCGCACGGTGCTCACTTCGCTCGCCTACGTCGCGCTGCTGTTGTGGCGTGTGCGCCGTTACGATGTGATTCACGTCTTCTCTGCGTCCTACGTCTCCTTCGTGCTTGCGCCGACGCCCGCCATCCTCGTCGCGAAGCTTTACGGGAAGCGCGTGGTGCTGAACTATCGCAGCGGCGAGGCCGAAGACCACTTGCGACGCTGGCGGCGCACGGCCATTCCGACGATCCGGCTGGTGGACGAGGTGGCCGTGCCGTCGGGCTATCTGGTGGAAGTGTTCGCGCGTTTCGGTATCGGCGCGCGCTCGATCTACAACTTCGTCGATACCTCGCGTTTTCGCTTCCGCGCGCGCCGCCCGTTGCGGCCGGTCTTTTTTTCAAATCGCAATCTCGAACCGCTCTACAACGTCGGCTGCACGCTGCGCGCCTTCCGCATCATCCAGCAACGTTTCCCCGAAGCGACTCTGACGGTGGCGGGCGACGGCAGCCAGCGCGCCGAACTCGAACAACTCGCGCGCGAGCTTGATCTCCGTGGGACGACCTTCATCGGGCGCGTCGAGCAATCACGCATGCACGAGCTTTACGAGTGCGCCGACATCTACTTGAACAGTTCCGACATAGACAACATGCCGGGGTCTTTGATCGAATCTTACGCGGCCGGTCTGCCCGTCGTGACGACGGACGCGGGCGGCATCCCGCACATCCTGACGCATGAGCAGACGGGCTTGATGGTGCGGCGCGGCGACCACGAGGCTCTGGCCGCCTGCGCGATCCGTCTGCTGGAAGACGACGCGCTGGCGGAACGGATCACGTCGAACGCGCTTGCCGCTTGTCGCCGGTACAGTTGGGAAGCGGTGCGCGAGGAATGGCTGAACCTCTATTTTGAACTGGCGCGCGAAGACCGCTTGCGCGCACACACGGCCGCGCTTTCCCCGCGTGCGGAGAGCAAGACGAACGCCTGACGCGTCCAGCGCCGTCGGGAGCGCGTAATCGGAGAGACTTGAGACAGACACGGATGATCAAGGTGCTGCGAAAACTGAAAGGGCGAAGCCTGACGGAGTTGCGCGTGCGCGTCGCGCAGGCGGCCGCGTCGCTGGCGGAACGCTCCGGCGTGTCAGCGCAGTCGCGCATCCCGTCGGACGCGGCCTTCTTCCGTTTGCTCGACGCCTCGCGCTCAGGCGACGCGCCCGTATCTGCGGCAAGCTTGCTCGAACGGTTTCGCACCCGCGCGGCCGCCAATTTCTTCGCCGCCTTCGACGCTCCCGCCGAGACGCGCGCCCTCTTGCGCAGTCGCTTCGGCGGCCGCGCCGCGGAGTTGCTCGTCGAGCGCGCCGAACAAATCGTCGCAGGCCGATTCAGCCTGCTCGGCTTGCACGATCTCGACTTCGGCGACCCTATCGACTGGCGACTCGAACCCGTCACCGGCAAGCGTTCGCCGCTCGCGCACTGGAGTCGCATCAACTATCTCGACGCGGAGGTGGCGGGCGATAAGAAGATCACTTGGGAGTTGAACCGGCAACAATATTTTCAGGTGCTCGGCAGGGCTTACTGGCACACGGGCGACGAACGCTACGCCGAAACTTTCGCGCGCCACCTGCATGAGTGGACAGAGGCCAACCCGCCGAAGCTCGGCATCAACTGGGCGAGCAGCCTTGAGGTGGCCTTCCGCGCCATCTCTTGGCTGTGGTCGCTCCGCTTCTTCAAAGATTCGCCGCACCTCTCGCCCGCGCTCTACCTGCGCGCGCTCAAGTTTCTCCACGCCCACGCGCGCCATCTCGAAACTTACCTCTCGACCTACTTCAGCCCGAACACGCATTTGACGGGCGAGGCTTTAGGGCTTTTCTACCTCGGCACGCAACTGCCGGAGTTTCGCGCCGCCGCGCGCTGGCGCGAGACGGGCGCGAGCATCCTGCTGCGACAACTGGAAAGCCACGTCCGCCCGGACGGCGTCTACTTCGAGCAGTCGAGTTATTACCATCGCTACACGACCGACTTCTACATACACTTTCTGCTGTTGCTCAAGGCGAGCGGCGCGCCGCGCGAAGCCATAGTTGAAAAGAAGCTCTCGGCGTTGCTCGATCACCTGATGCATCTCACGCTGCCCGACGGAACGACGCCCCTCTTTGGCGACGACGACGGCGGCCGCCTCGCGTGGCTTGACGAACGCCCCGCAGACGACTTTCGCGCCACGCTCGCGACGGGCGCGTCTCTTTTCAAACGCGCCGATTACAAGTTTATCGCGGCCTCCGTTGCGACCGAGGAGACGCTCTGGTTGACGGGTGCGCGCGGCCTGCGAGAGTTTGACGAACTCGCCGCCGTCCCTCCCGCAGAAGGCTCGCGCGCCTTCGCAGACGGCGGCTACTACGTGATGCGCGACGGCTGGACTGCCGAGAGCAATTGCCTGCTCATCGACTGCGGGCCGCACGGCTCGTTGAATGGAGCGCACGCACACGCCGACGCGCTCTCGCTCGTCACCCTCGCGGCGCGCGGGCGCACCGTGCTCGTCGATTCGGGCACTTACACCTACACGGGTTCGCCCGCCGAGCGCGACGAGTTTCGCGCGACGGCCGCACACAACACGCTCACGGTTGACGGCCAATCGTCTTCCGTCGCCGAGAGCGCATTCCGTTGGCGGCAGGCGGCGCGCGCCGCGTGTCGCGTCTGGTTAAGTCGCCCGCGCTTCGATCTCTTCGAGGGCGAGCACGACGGCTACCTGCGCCTCCAGCCCGCGCCCGTGCGCCACGCGCGCAGCGTCCTCTTTCTCAAAGGCGACTACTGGATCGTGCGCGACCGCGTGGAGAGCGTGAGCGCGCACGACTACGCGCTGCACTTTCATTTCGCTCCCCGCTCCGACCCCTCGATTGAGACCGCGCAGGCGACGCCCTTCGTCCGCGAAGGCGAGACGCCCGGCCTCACGCTCTACACTTTCGCGCGTGCGGGCGCGTGGCAGAGGCACGACGAACTCGTCTCCGCCTGCTACGGCTCGGCCGTTCGCGCTCCCGTCTGCACCTACGCCTTCTCCGGCAAAGCGGAAGAGACCGTCACGCTTCTCTTGCCGCGCGCATCGCAGGAGAAGGATGATGCCGCGCGCGTGTCGGCGCGCGAGATCGAAGCGGTCGGCGGGCGGGCGTTCGAGTTGATGAACGGCGCGACGCGCGACTGCCTGTTGCTGCGCGCCCCCGGTGCGCCCGTGGTCGAGACCGCGCGGTTCACGTCCGGCTTCGACTGGACGTGGTTGAGGTTTCGCGGCGACGAGAGCGAGCCGCAAGAGTTGATCGCCATCGACGGGCAAACATTACGCATAGACGGCCGCGAGATGCTTCGCACGGCCGCGCCCACGGGTTACCTTGCGGCGCGGCGCGCGGGGCAGCAGCAGTGGCACGTCGAGTCGGACACGGGTGAAAATTTATTCCTTGCGCCGACGGGCGCGGAAGAAAGTCTCTTCGTCGGCGGCGTGTCGCCGCATGACGAACAGCGGGGAGAAAGTCTTTTAGTATCGAGTGGCGAATAGCTTGACGACAGGTTGTCAGGCGGATTGTTCGGGCGGGCGCGAAAGGGACGCGCGCCACTTGTTAGCAGGACAAACATTATGTGTGGAATTAACGGTATTGCATTTTCGCGGCGGGCGCACGAGGGGCGCGTGGAGCGCGACGACCTCGTGCGGATGCGCGACGTGATCACACATCGCGGCCCGGACGATAGCGGCCTGTTGCTCGACGGGGCGGTCGGCCTCGGCCATCGTCGCCTGAGCATCGTGGACGTGAGCGCGGGACACCAGCCGATGACGAACGAAGACGATTCGCTGCATATCGTCTTCAACGGCGAAATCTACAACCACGCTGAACTGCGCCCGGCGCTTGAGGCGCGCGGCCATCGCTACCGGACGGTCTGCGACACCGAGACGATCCTGCACCTCTATGAAGAGCACGGCGCGCGCTCGGTGGAACACCTGCGTGGCATGTTCGCCTACGCCATCTGGGATCAGGACAAGCGCGAGTTGTTCATCGCGCGCGACCGGCTCGGAGTCAAGCCGCTCTACTACGTCCACCGCGCGGACGGCTCGCTCTTCTTCGCCTCCGAGATCAAAGCGTTGTTCGCCGCGCGCGGCGTGCGCCCGGAGATCAACTATCGCGCGCTGCCCGACTATCTGGCGAACCACGGCACGTCGGGCGAGGAGACGCTCTACGCGAATGTGAAGCGGTTGCCGCCCGGCCACACGCTGCTCTGGCGCGAGGACGGGCAAATCGAAATCAAGCAGTACTGGGACATCTCTTTCGCCGCGAGTGCGGGCGCGGGCGACGCGCTCGCAGCGACCGGACACCGCACCGACGCCGATTACATCGCAGAGTGGTCGGAACTGTTTCGCCAGTCCGTACGGATGCGCCTGATGGCAGACGTGCCGCTCGGCATGTTTCTTTCCGGCGGCATCGATTCGTCGGCCATCGCCGCCGTGATGAGCGGCATGGTTGATGCTCCGATCAAGACTTTCTCGGTCGCCTTCAAAGAGCGCGAAGCGAACGAACTCGAATACGCGCGGCTCGTCGCACGCGCCTTCCGCACCGATCACCACGAGGTCATCGTCAGCCCCGAAGATTTCTTCGGCGCGCTGCCCCGGCTCGTCTGGCATGAGGACGAACCGCTCGCGCATCCTTCGAGCGTCGCCCTCTACTTCGTTTCGCACCTCGCCTCGAAGCACGTCAAGGTGGTGCTCACGGGCGAAGGCAGCGACGAGATGCTCGGCGGCTACGAGCGTTACTATAAGACGATCTACAACCTCGCGCTCGCGCCCGCTTATCAAAAACTGACGGGCGCGTGGATGCGCCGCGTCGTCTCCGAACGCATCGAAAGCCTGCCGCCGGGTTCGCGCGTGCGACACAAACTGCGACGCACGTTCCTCTGTTTGCCGCCCGACATCGAAAGCCTCTATTTCGACAACTTCGCCGTCTTCACCCGCGCCATGCAGCGCGACTTGCTGACGACCGACGCGCGCGAACGCGCCGGGCACATCGAACCCTACCGCGAGATGCGCCGCTACTTCGATGAGAGCGACGCCCGCTCGCTCCTGAACCGCATGCTCTACGCGGACACGAAAACTTATCTCCACGAGTTGCTGATGAAGCAGGATCAGATGAGCATGGCGGCGTCCATCGAGAGCCGCGTGCCGTTTCTCGATCACAAACTGGTGGAGTTTTCCGCGCGCCTGCCGGAGCGTTTGAAACTGCGGCGCGGCTGGACGACCAAGTACATCCTGCGCCAAAGCATGAAAGACCTCTTGCCCGCGCCCATCCTCTCGCGCAAGAAGATGGGTTTCCCCGTGCCCGTCGGCGCGTGGTTTCGCGGCGCGTACCGCCACATCCTCGACGAGTATGTGCTCGGCGAGCGCGCCGCCGCGCGCGGCCTCTTCGAGCCGGCTTACGTGCGCTCGCTCGTGGCGCGTCATCAGGCGGGCGAGAACCACACGGAACGTCTCTGGTCGCTGGTCAACGTCGAAATCTGGCTGCGGCAATTCATGGACGGCGAAGCGTTGGGCGAAGAGTCTCAGCCGCAGCGAGTGGAAGCCGTCGCGATGGCGAGTTGAGAACCAAAGCGATTGTCGGAGATCGAAAACTCTATGGACATCAAAAAATTTGTTGCCATCAATTTGAATCGCGTCTTCAAAAATCACGTCTACGTCTCGAATCACGGCCCGGCGAAAGGCTTGAAGCGCAGGGGCGGGTTGTCATTCCTGCCGGGCTTCGTTCCGCGCTCGACCGAGATGGCGCGTGAAGAAGCGTTTCTCGAAGGATTGAACCTGACGGGCAAGACCGTCTACGACATCGGCGGCGATCAGGGCATCTACACGCTTTTCTTCGCGCGCAAGGTCGGCGCGCAAGCCGGGCGCGTCATCACCTTTGAACCCAATCCCTCCAGCTACGAGCAGATTCTCACCAACGTCGGGTTGAACAACTTTCAGCACGTCGAGGTGCGGAACGTCGGTCTGGGCGAACGGAAAGGCAAGCTGACTTTTGTTTTCCCCGGTTCCGATCCGGGGCGCGGCACGGCCGACGAAAAGATCAAAGCGCAGATTCTGCAAGAGAAGGGCGCGCGCGCCATAGAGGTTGACATCAACACGCTCGACGAAGAGATCGTCGAGGCCAAACTGCCGCCGCCCGCCTTTGCGAAGATCGATGTCGAAGGACTCGAAATGAGCGTCTTGCTCGGGATGAAACAGACTCTGCTTGAACATCGCCCGCAACTCTTCATCGAGATTCACGGCGCGGACGTGGAAAGCAAGACGCGGAACATCAAGCAGGTGGTTTCCTACCTGCTCGACTGCCGCTACAACATTCAACACGTCGAGACGGGCGCGCAGATCACCAACGACAATGCACCCGCCGCGAAAGAAGGGCATCTCTACTGCACCTGAACGATGCGGATTCTCTGGCTCAAAACCGAATTGCTGCACCCGGTCGATAAGGGCGGGAAGATTCGCACGTTTCACATGCTGAAAGAGTTGAAGCGTGAGCATCACGTCACTTATTTGACGCTCGACGACGGGAGCGGCGCAGTGGACGCCGAAGCGCGCGCCACGGAGTATTGCCACGAACTCGTGCGCGTCGAGCACCGGACGCGCGCGAAATTCTCCGCAGGTTTCTACGGCGAACTCGCCGCGAATCTCGTCTCGCCGCTGCCTTACTTTATGAAGAAGTACGAGTCGGCGGGGATGCGCCGCGAGATCGAGCGGCTCGTGGCGGGCGACAAATTCGACGTGCTCGTCTGCGATTTTTTGCAGCCGAGCGTGAACGTCCCGCCCGGCCTGCCCGTCGCCACGGTGCTCTTTCAGCACAACGTCGAGGCGATGATCTGGAAGCGACACTACGAGGTGCAGCGCAATCCCTTGAAGAAGGCTTACCTGTACGGCCAGTGGCGCAAGAGCTTCGCCTACGAGCGCGCTGCCTGTCGTCGCTTCGACGCGGTGGTCGCCGTCTCGCGCGAGGACGCGGAGACGATGCGCAGCGACTACGGCATCGAGCGCGTCGCGGACGTGCCGACCGGCGTGGACACGGATTACTTTCGCCCCGGCGCGCACGACAACAACAACGGCGGCGGCAACCGCAACGGCGCGCGGCGCGCGGCGCACAATCTCGTTTTCACCGGCTCGATGGACTGGCTTCCGAACGAGGACGCGATTCAGTATTTCACGCGCGAGATCATGCCGCTCGTCAAAGAGCGCGTGCCGGATGCGACGCTAACCGTGGTGGGGCGCAACCCTTACGCGAGTTTGATCGAGTTGAGCAAGCGCGATCCTTCGGTCATCGTCACGGGGCGCGTCGAGGACGTGCGGCCGTACATGGACGGGGCGGCCGCCTACGTCGTGCCGATCCGCGTGGGCGGGGGGACGCGTCTGAAAATCTACGAGGCGATGGCGATGGAGCAACCCATCATCTCAACCACCGTCGGCGCGGAAGGGCTGCCCGTCAGCGACGGCTCGCACCTGCTGCTCGCAGACACGCCGCAGGAGTTTGCCGCGGCGGTCGTGCGCGTGCTGACGGACAAGTCTCTGGCCGATGCGCTCGGCGCGAGCGCGGCGCGTCTGGTGAGGGAGCAGTTCGGCTGGGGGCGTGTGGCCGCGAGTTTCGCGGAGATTTGCGCGGAGGCCGTGCGGCGCAAAGAGACGGCGACGGCGTCAAACGGAATTTGAGAGACAGAAAGCGAAGAGGAGTTTGTGAGCATGAATTTGAGCGTATTCGGGTTGGGTTATGTGGGCTGCGTATCGGCCGCCTGTTTTGCGAAAGAGGGGCACAACGTCGTCGGCGTCGATCCGAACGCGACGAAGGCCGGGATCATCAACGAAGGGAAAAGCCCGATTGTCGAAGCGGGCATCGGCGAGTTGATCGGCGAAGCCGTGGGGGCGGGACGGCTGCGTGCGACGACGGACGCAGCCGACGCCGTCAACAATTCCGACATCTCCCTGATCTGCGTCGGCACGCCGAGCCACGCGAACGGCAGCCTCGACCTGACTTACGTGAAGCGCGTCTGCAAAGAGATCGGCGCGGCGTTGGAGGCCAAGGGCGCGTATCACACCGTCGTCGTGCGGAGCACGATGCTGCCGGGCACGATTGAAACCGCCGTCGTCCCGACGCTCGAAGTCTATTCCGGCAAAAAGGCGGGGCGCGATTTCGGCGTCTGCATCAACCCGGAATTTTTGCGCGAAGGCACGTCGCTGAAAGACTTCTACGCGCCGCCCTTCACCCTCATCGGCGCGGACGAGGAGGAGACCGCGATGCGCGTGCGCCGCCTCTACGCGGGCGTCGATGCGCCGCTCTACGTCGTCCCGGTCAAAGCGGCCGAGATGGTCAAGTACGCGTGCAACTGTTTCCACGCGCTCAAGGTCTCGTTCGCTAACGAGATCGGTAACATCTGCAAAGGTCTCGACATCGACAGTCATCAGGTGATGAACGTCTTCTGTCAGGACACGAAGCTCAACCTCTCGCCTTATTACCTGAAACCGGGGTTCGCCTTCGGCGGCTCGTGCCTGCCGAAAGACCTGCGCGCCCTCGGCTACAAGGCGAAAGAGTTGGACGTGGACGCTCCCGTGCTGACGGCCGTGCTCCACAGCAACCGCCGCCAGATCGAGCGCGCCTTGGAGATGGTGGTGGCCGCCGGGAGCAAGCGCATCGGCGTGCTCGGCTTCAGCTTCAAGGCGGGCACGGACGACCTGCGCGAGTCGCCGATGGTCGCGCTTATCGAGATGCTGATCGGCAAGGGCATGCAACTCGCCATCTACGACCGCGACGTGTCTCTCGCGCGTCTCTTCGGGGCTAACAAGGAATACATCGAGCGCGAGATACCGCACATCTCACAACTCATGCGCGGGAGCGTGGCGGAAGTTCTGAACGACTCGGAGGTTTTGATCATCGGGAACAAGGCGGAGGAGTTTCGCCAGATCGAGACGGAACTGCGCGCCGGTCAGGTCGTGATCGATCTCGTCCGCCTGTTCGATGGGCGCACCTCCGACGAAACGTATCGCGGCATCTGCTGGTGAGCGCGCTAGGCGGACAGGCTTTAGAGGGCGCGGCGACGGTAATGGCAAGCGACGCACGGGATGAGATTCCGAAGAGAGAACGCGGCGGCGCAAAGCGTGTGCGACGGCTCGGACGCACGGCGTTATTGCTTCTCGCGGCGTGGCCTCCGGCGGCGTGGTGCGCGGCGCGCGCTTTGGTTGTCGAGGTGGAAGTGGCGCAGCCCGAAGCCATCGTCGTGTTGAGCGGCGCATCCGATTATGCCGAGCGGGCGCGCGCGGCAGCGGAACTCTTCGCGGCGGGTCGCGCGCCGAAGATCATTCTGACGAACGACGGACAGCAGGGCGGCTGGTCAAGTGCGGAGCAGCGCAACCCCTCTTTCAGCGAACTCGCATCGCGGGAACTGGTGCGCGCGGGCGTGCCCGCCGGGAAGATCGAACTCGTCGCGCAAACCGTGTCGAGCACTTACGACGAGGCGAGAGCGGTGAGAGACTATGCCGCCGCGCGGAACATACGTTCGCTCCTCGTCTTGACCTCGGCCTATCATTCACGCCGCGCGGCGTGGACTTGGCGGCTCGTGTTTAGCGGGAGCGGAGTTGACCTCGGAATTACAACCGCCCCCGCCGCAGGGCCTTCGCCCGCGCCGTCCCTGTGGTGGCTGCGGGCGCGTGGTTGGCGCGCGGTGGCGGTCGAATATCCGAAACTCGTTTATTACCGTTTGAGATATTCGTGAGCTAATGTTTTCCGCCAGTCGGCATCATTCGCAAGCGGGGTGTCGTTGAGTAGTTATGAATAACCGGAGCGGACGCAAACCGAAGCTGTTGTTTGCCGCCGTCGGCTTATTGCTGCTGGCCTGCCTCTCGCTCGTCTGGGCGCAGAGGCAACGCCGCGTCGGCGCGCCGCAACCCGCCCCGGTGCGAAGCCCCAAGATCATCACGCTCAAGGCAGGCGACGATCTGCAAAAGGCGATTGACGCGGCGCAGTACGGGGACGAGATCGTGCTGGCGGCCGGTGCTTCTTACATCGGCACTTTCACCCTTCCTAATAAAGCGGGCGGCTCGCCCGGCCAGTTCATCACCATCCGCTCCTCCGCTCCCGCCTCCCAACTTCCACCGGACGGCCAGCGCATCTCTCCCGCGCACGCTCCGCTCCTGCCTAAACTTCTCTCTCCCGGCCAAGGTCTGCCCGCACTGCGTACTCTCTCCGGCGCGCACCACTTCCGCTTCCTCGGCGTCGAGTTCGCGACCCGCGACTTCTCTACCGCCGCTTACGAACTCATTACCTTAGGCGACTACGGCGCGGCACAGGACACTTGGGAAGAAGTCCCCCATCATCTCGTCTTCGACCGCTGCTACATTCACGCGCTCGACAAGCAATCGCTCAAACGAGGCATCAGTCTGAACAGCGCCTCGACCGACATCGTCAATAGCTATCTCTCCGGCTTCAAGGTGGTGGGACAGGAAGCGCAAGCCATCCTCGGGTGGAACGGCCCCGGCCCCTTCCGCATCGTCAACAACTACTTGGAAGCGGCGGGCGAGAACGTCATGTTCGGCGGCTCGTCGGCGAGTGTGACGGGGCTAGTGCCCTCGGACATCGAGTTGCGCGGTAATCACCTGACGAAGTCGCTGACGTGGCGCGAGGGAGAAGCCAGTTATGCGGGCGTGCGGTGGGAAGTCAAGAACTTGTTCGAGTTGAAGAGCGCGCGCCGTGTGGTAGTAGAAGGTAACTTGTTCGAGTACAGTTGGCGAGATGCGCAGGTGGGATTTGCGCTCTTGCTGACGCCTTTGGATCAGGACGGGACAGCGCCGTGGGCGGTGGTCGAGGACGTGCTCATCGAGAACAACATCGTGCGGCATGCAGCGTCAGGAATCCAGATCAAGTTGTACGTGAGTCCGGCGCGCAGGATTACGATCAGGAACAATCTGTTCGAGGATATAGATGGAGGGAAGTGGTGCGGAGCGGATTGTTCGTCGGGCCATTTCTTGCAGGTGGAGGGAGCAGAGGGGTTGAAGGTGGAGCACAACACGGTGCTGCACACGGGCAACGTGGTGTCGGCGAACAGCGCGCCGTCGACTAACTTCTCCTTCTCTAATAACCTCGTCTCACAAAATCGCTACGGCTTTCACGGGACGGGACGCGCTCCCGGTTCCGATTCAATCAATTTCTATCTGCCGAACAGCAGGATCAGAGATAACGCCATTATCGGCGGCGACCCGAGCCACTACAAAGAGCGCAACATGTATCCCGTCTCGCTGCGCGAGATCAAGTTCGTCAACCCGGAGGGCGGAGACTACAGGCTGCGCCCCGACAGTCCCCTCAAGGCGAAAGGCACTGGCGGGGCGGACATCGGCGCGGACTTTGAAACGATCAGGCGCGCGGTTTTTTTGAGATAAGGGAGCAGCGGGCGGGCGTCATGCCCTTATTGCAAGGGGCGGGATTTGCGTCGCCGGTAGCGTGCCGCCATTGCGGTCAAGCCCGTGCCGAGCAACAGGAGTGTGGCCGGTTCGGGCGTCGGCGTTGCGGGTGAGAAGTTGTAGGTGACGCTCTGAAACTCGTAGAGTTGTCCGAAGCCTTCGACAAAATAGCTCCGCAAAGTCAACGTCGCCAATCCGTGCCCGCCGAGCATCATGCTGAAGATGGGCGGGGTGTCGCGCGCGCCGGTCTCGTAGCCTTCGATGAATCCGCTGAGGGTGAAAGGCACTTCGATGCTAATGAGCGGGGAAGTGTCGAAAGGGACGGCAATGAGTGGGGCTGTCAGGCTGACGACCCCCCTGTAATAGACCTGAGAGAAGTTGACGCCCCCGACCGTCGCTGCCCCCTGACCGAGACCGAACTCGCCTACGAAATTCGCGTTGATGCTGGTCAGTTGACCTGCGCGGCAAGGGAAGCAGGAATTGAGACTGCCGCCGTCGCCGTGGAAGCCGACATTCGACGCGGCAAACCCTTGCGCCGGATTGCCGAACGAAAACGTGGGGCCGTGGCCGACTCCGACCGCGCTCAAATACCCGTCGTTGATAACGATGCTATCGGCTCGCGCTTCGGAAGGGAGAGAGATAAAGGCGAACAGCAGGAAGGCAGGAAATAGTTTAAGGAGAACGCGCACAGCTTCTGTCCTTTTTAGTGTCTCAATGGGAAGGCTGGGAAATATCCTGAAGGTTTTCAGGTCTCGGGACGCGCCTCTGTAGGGGCGGCTGTACAGCTTGGCCTACATCCAGAGGGCGTGTCAAGAACTATCTTTATCTCCCGCCGCTCGCCGCGAAAAACTGAGAAAACTAAATGACCCTCCCTGTTGAATCGCGCGGCGCGGACGGGCGTTCGGCGTGATTCGCCCACAGGTTTTTTTCCTTCTTTGAGGGCGGCGCAAAGACTTGTTGACAAACATTAATCAATCATGTTTAATCGATTTGTCTGTTGTGGCCGGATAAACGAGCCGACAGCAAAGTTCTTTAATAAGATCACGATTGCACACGATAAGGGCAAACTTGCCGCGAGGCAGGGACGCAAAGCCGTGAGTCTCGGTGAATGAGGGACATATCAGAGTTGCTCATTTGCAGAGATAGTCTGGTTGCCGAAGGCGATCTTAAGAGACCCGGGGATTCGTTAGATCATGACAGAAGGGCGGAAGCCTTGCCTGTCACTTACCCCAATGCGCTCGCTCTCGAAGCGTCCTGCCGCTCTACCTCTACAGAGCTTTTTTGCGAATCCCGGCCGGAATCACCCGCTTGCCCAAGCCCCGCGACGATCTGTGATTCCGCTTCTTATCATCTTTCTTCAAACCTTTCGCTCAACAGCTTTCTAATCTCATAACTCAAGGGCGTCTCCGCTACTTTCGTAGTGTGCGCGGCCACGGCCGGAGTTCTCTCCGCCGCGCCCCGGAGCGTGTTCGACCAGTCCTCCCCGTCCGCCCGAAGTCGTTCTGACAATATCAGTGATCCTAAACATCGTCGATTAAAGGCACCCCCGTAGTGATACGGGTTCGCAAAGCCAGGAATCTCGCTTCAGCAGTGTTTGCGAGATCGTCCGGTTCCCGAAACGAGGTTTTATATGCCGAGCGTTAATGTGTGCGGGCGTCCTGCCTGCGCTGCCTTTTCTACTAAATTTCTCCAACTATTCATCTTCACTTTCACGCTGCTGACGCTATCGGGAACCAGCGCGTTGGCGCAGACAACCTTTAACGTCCCTGTCGGCGGCGACTTTCAGCAAGCCTTAAACACCGCGCAGTACGGGGACGAGATCGTGCTGGCGGCCGGTGCTTCTTACATCGGCACTTTCACCCTTCCCAATAAAGCGGGCGGCTCGCCCGGCCAGTTCATCACTATCCGCTCTTCCGCTCCCGCCTCCCAACTTCCACCGGACGGCCAGCGCATCTCTCCCGCGCACGCTCCGCTCCTCCCTAAGCTTCTCTCTCCCGGTCAAGGTCTGCCCGCACTGCGTACTCTCTCGGGCGCGCACCACTTCCGCTTCCTCGGCGTCGAGTTCGCTACCCGCGACTTCTCTACCGCCGCTTACGAACTCATCACTCTGGGCGACTACGGCGCGGCGCAGGACACTTGGGAAGAAGTCCCCCATCATCTCGTCTTCGACCGCTGCTACATTCATGCGCTCGACAAGCAATCGCTCAAACGAGGCATCAGTCTGAACAGCGCCTCGACCGACATCGTCAACAGTTATCTCTCCGGCTTCAAGGTGGTGGGACAGGAAGCGCAAGCCATTCTCGGGTGGAACGGCCCCGGCCCCTTCCGCATCGTCAACAACTACTTGGAAGCGGCGGGCGAGAACGTCATGTTCGGCGGGTCGTCGGCGAGCGTGACGGGGTTAGTACCCTCGGACATCGAGTTGCGCGGCAATCATCTGACGAAGTCGCTGACGTGGCGCGAGGGAGAAGCCAGTTATGCGGGTGTGCGCTGGGAAGTCAAGAACTTGTTCGAGTTGAAGAGCGCGCGCCGTGTGGTAGTAGAAGGTAACTTGTTCGAATACAGTTGGCGAGACGCGCAGGTGGGATTTGCGCTCTTGTTGACGCCTTTGGATCAGGACGGGACAGCGCCGTGGGCGGTGGTCGAGGACGTGCTCATCGAGAACAACATCGTGCGGCATGCGGCCTCCGGGATTCAGATCAAGTTATACGTGAGTCCGGCGCGCAGGATTACGATCAGGAACAATTTGTTCGAGGATATAGATGGAGGGAAGTGGTGCGGAGCGGATTGTTCGTCAGGCCATTTCTTGCAGGTGGAGGGAGCGGAGGGGTTGAAGGTAGAGCACAACACGGTGCTGCACACGGGCAACGTGGTGTCGGCGAACAGCGCGCCATCGACTAACTTCTCCTTCTCTAATAACCTCGCGGCGCATAACGCTTACGGCATCTTCGGCTCGGGGCAGACGCCCGGCATGGGAACGATCACGGCGTATTTCCCCAACGCCGTTTTGAGCCGCAATGTGATCGCCAGCGCGAACAGCAACTATTATCCGGCCAACAATTTCTATCCCGGCCAACTCGACGATGTCCGTTTCGCGAATCGCGCGAATGGCATCTATAGCCTTGCGGAAAATAGTCCCTACAAGAATGCGGGCACGGACGGTAAAGATGTCGGCTGCGACTTCGTCGAGTTGAATGCCGCTATGGGCATTACATCTTCCACGCCGACTCCGACCCCTACTCCGACCGCCACGCCGACGCCCAATCCGACCCCCGTTCCGACCCCGACTCCCGTTATTACTCTGCCGCCGACATCGGGCGTGCAGGACGTGAACTGGGTCAGCATGGTCAACGCGAACGCGACGGGCGGCAGCATCTCGCATAACGGCGGCGGCTACTTTGCGAAAGGGCAGTCGCAGCAAACGCTCTCGGCCGCAGGCTACTTTGAATGGCGACACAACGGCGTCTATTGCAGCGTCGGCCTCGGCAACGGGAACGATGAATCCCCCTCCACCAATTACGCCGATCTGGAGTTCGCGCTGTACTCCGACGCGACATCCTACGCCGTCAGGGAATCGGGAACTTACAGGGCGCAAGGGACGCTGGCCGCAGGCGACGTGCTGCGTATCGAGATCGGCGCGAATGGCGACATCCTCTACAAGAAGAACGGCACGACCGTTCATACCACGAGCAACCCGGCGAAAGCTTATCCTTACTATCTCGTCTTTAAGACGCAGGAGACGGCCGGAAACGGCATCAGCGCGGCGAAAGTGCAGGCGTTGAGTGCGGCGACGCCGACACCCACACCCACGCCGACGCCTACTCCGACGCCCACGCCCACGCCGCTCGTCTCGCCCGGAGCAGTTGCCTCTGCGCACACGCTCGCTACCGCGCTCGCCGCTGCTCCGTCAGCGACAGTTGCCGAGATCGAAGCGTTGGAAAGAAAGATCGAATCGGCGCATGCCGCCTTCGTGCGCGAGGCCAGCCGGTTCGAGGCTGCCGAACGCATCAATAACGCCTTGCTCGTCTCGCTCTATTTCGCACGCGCGGCGAAATCTCTGGCAGCGGCCGGTTCGGGGTCGGCGAGCGTCCAGAACCGCTTGCAGATCGCCGCCTTACGGCTCGGTCAGGCGCTCAACTTCATGCTGCCGCCCGCGCCCGGAACTACGGGCACAAACGCGCACGCCCCGGCGGCGGACACCCTGCCGGTCATCGGCGCGGCGGCCACCTATTCGAGCGCGACCATGTCGCCGCTGCTCTCGCCGCTCAGTTTGGGCACGATCACGGGAGACGCGGCGCAGAGTCCGCTGGCTCTGTCGAGCGTCTCGGCCGACGGGGTCGGGGACAAGTCTTTGCCTTATGAACTCGCGGGGGCAAGCGTCTCGATCAACGGGCAAGCCGCGCCGCTCCTCTACGTCTCGCCCGGACGCTTCGCCTTCTTCGTCCCGGCGGGGTTGCAGCCCGGCGAAGTCGAAGTGATCGTGACTTCGCAGGACGGCTACGTCTCGCGCGGCACGACCCGCATCGGCGCGGCCGCTCCCGGCCTCTTCACCGTCGGCGGCCTCGGCACCGGCCGCGCCGTCGCGCTGAACGCCAACGAACCCGGAGCCGATTCGTTTGAAGTAATTTCGCCGAACATCTTCGGAGCAGACAAGCGCACGCGCCTGACGCTGTTTGCGACGGGCATCAGCGCATCGGCCGCCAACGCCGATCCGAGTAACGACGTGCGCGTCGAAGGGGGCGTGCTCGTCAATCTGGCCGAGTCCGTGTCGGTCGAAGCGCGGACGGCCGACGGGCGGGTCTTCCAGTTGCCGGTCGAATTCGCGGGGGCGCAAGGACGTCAACCGGGGCTTGACCAGATTTCCGTCGTGCTCCAAGCCGAACTGCGCGGCGCGGGCACGGTCAATCTCACCGTCGTCACCGGCGGTCAACGCAGCAACATCGCGACGGTCAACCTGCGTTAGAGTTCAGACGCACCAACAACGGCGACGAAGGTTGAAAACATTTCGTGAAAGAATGTTTTCAACCTTCGTCTTTAAACGTTCCTTCTAACTTATTGAGTTGCCCGCACCGCCGTGAGTTTGCTAATCTCTTAAACGGCGTGAGTGGTTTCCCCGTGTTGCACGCCCCGGCCTGCCTCTACTAACGCTGAACTATTTCCTAACGGGTTAAAAGCGCAATGACAGTCTCGATAAGCCCCCAACTCTGGAAGCCGATGGCTCTCGCGGCCGCGATTATGTTCGTGTATGCGACGGTGCTGGTGAAACTCGGCGGCCAGTGGTGGGTGGACGAGAACTATTCGCACGGGCTGTTGATTCCGTTCATCATCGGCTACATCCTGTGGAGCGAGCGCGCGAGGTTGGAGGGCGCGACGAAGCGGCCGAGTCTCCTGTGGGGCGGCGCGCTCGTCGTCGGCGCGCTCCTGATGCTGTGGGCGGGCACGGCCGGCGCGGAACTCTTCATGCAGCGCACTTCGCTCGTCGTGATGCTGGCCGGAGTGACGATCTATCTCTGGGGCTGGCACATCCTGCGCCTCGCGCTCGTCCCGCTCTTGCTGCTCGCGCTGGCGATTCCCATCCCGGCGATCATCTTCAACCAAATCGCTTTCCCGTTGCAGTTGTTCGCGTCGCGCTGCGCCGTGTGGGCGATGCGCGCCTTCGACATCCCGGTGCTCAGGCAAGGGAACATCATCGAGTTGATGCCGCTGAATTCGAGCGTGACGAAGAAACTCGAAGTGGTCGAAGCCTGTAGCGGCATCCGTTCGTTGATGACGCTGTTGACGCTTGCGGTCGTCTTCGCTTACTTCACGCACCCGCGGGGCAAGGGGCAACAGGGCGGCGGCCTCGGCGCGAGTTTGAAGCGTTACGGCACGTGGCGTTCGGCCATCCTCGTGCTCTCGGCCGTACCCATCGCGATCATCACGAACGCCGGGCGCGTGAGCGGCACGGGCGTCCTCGCGCGTTACTACGGGACGGAAGTGGCCGACGGCTTCTTCCACGAGTTCTCCGGCTGGGTCGTCTACATCGCCGCGTTCCTGCTGCTCTTCGCGCTCGGCTGGGTACTCGACAAATTCGGGGCGCGCAAGAAACGGCAGCAGCAGCCCCCGCCGACGCCGCTTAAAACCGCGCGCGCGGAAGAGGCGACGACGGAAGCAGTCAGCCATCAGCCATCAGCCGTCAGCTAATACACTGACTGCTTGCTGATAGCTGAAAGCTGACGGCTGAAAGCTAATGAATCTATGAAATCGAAGAAGTGGCATTTCTGGGCATTGCTGGCGTTCCTGCTGATGGGCGGGTCGGTGGTCAATCTGTGGGAGCACATCGGCGAGGCGAGCGTGGTGCGGCGTGAGTTGAAAGAGTTTCCGGAGACGCTCGGCCAGTGGCGGCAGCGCGGCGCGGACGCGCGTTTCGACGCGCAGACGGAGAGCGTCCTTCGCGCCGACGATTATCTCTCGCGCGATTACCTGCTGCCCGACGGGCGTTGGGCTAACTTCTACGTCGGCTACTACGCCTCGCAGCGTAACGGCGCGACCTATCACAGCCCGCTCAACTGCCTGCCCGGCGCGGGCTGGACTCTGAACGACCCGGCCACCATTCAGATCACGCCCGCAGGCGGCGGCGCGCCCTTCGAGGCCAACCGCTACATCATCCAGAACGGCGACGTGCGCCAGTTGCTCATCTACTGGTATCAGGGGCGCGGCCGCGCCGTGGCGAGCGAATACTGGGGGAAGATTTACACCGTGGTTGACAGCGTTAAGCTCCGGCGCAGCGACGGTGCGATGGTGCGCGTGCTCGTGCCGATCCAGAAGTCGGAAGCGGACGCGCTCGCGCTCGCCTCCGATCTGGCGGCGCAGGTGTCGCCCGCGCTCCCGAAGTTCATCCCGAATTAAGCGTGTGAAAGTTGGACGCGAAGCGGGAGGGAAGTGGTAACATGAATTGGGGCGGCTCTTGGGGAAAATGAAAGCCGCCGTTTCAGGAAGAGAAATTCGATTGCCAGTTTTATGATTATGGAGTTTAACGCCGTTCGGGGTGTGCCTCACCCGCAAGCGGCTTAGACGAGCCGACGTACCGACGGCTTAACTAAAACAGATGCGGCTGCCGCTCAAAGACCGTTGCCCCGGTCGAGCAGACGGCAAGAGTCGCAAAGGAGTCCGAAAGACCGAGATGAATCACAAAGAGTGCCCGCGCTCCGGCAGTGGCCGGAGTTTGTCGTCTGTTTTGCTCGCCTTTGTCGTCGCCGCCTGCGCATTTGCGACCGTCGCCTGTTCCAATCCCGAAAAAGCCAAAGCCGAACACGTCCAACGCGGCGAAACCTACCTGACCGAGAAGAAGTTTCAGGAGGCATCGCTCGAATTTCGCAACGCCGTCCAGATCGACGACAAACTGGCGCAGGCGCATTGGGGACTGGCGCGCGCCTACGAGGGCATGGAGCAATACGCGCAAGCTCTCGACGAGTTGCGCCGCACCATCGCGCTCGACGCCAACAATCTGGACGCGCGCGTGCGCCTCGGCAACTACTATATTCTCTTCTACCAGCGCGAGCAGAAAGACGAGTTCCGCGTCGAGGCCGAGCGGCTTTATCAGGATGTGTTGCAGAAAGACCCGAACCACATTGAAGGCCACATCCTCAAGGGCAGCGTGCTGTTCGCCTCCGGCAAACGCGAAGAGGCTTTCGCCGCCATCAACCGCGCCGTCGAACTCAACCCGCAGCGCATCGAGTCGCTGATGAGCCTCGCGCTCTTCTATCGTCAGGTGAACGACTTTGCGAAGGCCGAAGAAGTTTACAAGCGTGCGCTCTCCATCAACGACCGCTCCGCGCTCGCGCACCTCGAATACGCCAAGTTCTACGTCTCGCAGAATCGCCTCGACATGGCCGAGGCGGAGTTTCGCCGCGCCGTCGAAGTTGACCCCAAGAACCGCGACGCGCGACTCACGCTCGCCAGTTTCTACCTCGTCAACAAACAACTCGACCGCGCCGAGGAAGCCTTCAAAGCCCTCGCCGAAGTTGACGGCGACCGGCCGGAAGGCCGCGCCGTGCTCGCGGATTTCTACGCCTCCGTCGGCCGCTACGACGAAGCCGCGAATATCTACCAGCAGATCGTCTCAAGCGCGCCCGATTATGCGCGCGGCCGTCATCGTCTGGCCGAGTTGATGTTGCAGCGCGGCGACACGGCGGGCGCGTCGGCGCAGGTCGAAGAGGCGCTCAAGAAGAACGCCAACGACCGCGAGGGCTTAATCCTGCGCGCGCGTCTCAGGCTTAATCAGGACAGGCCGAAAGACGCCATCGAAGACCTCAAACAGGTCTTGAAGATCGAGCCGCGCGATCAGGCCGGACTCTACTTTATGGCCGAGGCCAGTTTCCGCGCCGGGCAGATGGAGCAATCGCGCATCTACGCGGGCGACCTCGAAAAGTTCCACCCCGATTACCTGCCCGGCAAGTTGATGCAGGTGCAGATCAATCTCGCCGCCGGCGACACGGCCAACGCGCAGCGACTCGCCACCGAACTGCTCGCGCGGCTCGACAAGACCGCGCCCGACGCGCGCCAATCGCCGCAACTTTTGAACGAACTGCGCTCCAAAGCTCTGACCGCGCGCGCCACGACCCACTTGCAGTCGCAGCCGCAAAACACTGCGGCCGCCCGCGCCAATTTCATGCAGGCGCGCGACCTCATGCCGAACGCGCCCTCGTCCTACGTCAATCTCGCGGCCGTCTCGCTCGCCGAACGCAAGACGGACGAGGCCATGCAGCACTACGAGCGCGCGCTCTCGATTGACGCAGCGAACTACGATGCGCTCAACGGTCTCATCAACCTCTACACGTCGCAGGGCAAGTTTGAAGAGGCGCACGCGCGCGTCGATCAGGCCACGGCCGCGCGCCCGAACGCGGCCAGTCTCTACTTTCTCAAGTCGGTCATCTACGGCAAGCAGAGCGGCTCGGCCATGGCTCAGGGAAATGCGGAGCAGATGAAGCAGTACGCGCAACAGGCCGAGTCCGTGCTGCGCCGCACGCTCGAACTCGACCCCACGTTCGTCCCCGCGCTCAATGCCCTCGGCTCGCTCTACGTCAACACGAACCGACCCGATGAGGCCATCGCAGAATTTCGCCGCATGAGCGAGAAGCGACCCGACGACCCGACGCCCTACATGCTCATCGGCATGGTCGAAGACGGGCGCAAGAATTACGACGCCTCGACCGAAGCCTACAAGCACGCCCTGACCATCAACGCCGAGAACGCTTTCGCCGCCAACAATCTCGCGTGGAACTACGCCGAATACGGCAAGGGCAACTTGGACGAAGCCGTCCGGCTCGCGCAGGGCGTTGTCCAGAAGTTTCCCGATGAACCGGGCTATGCCGATACGCTCGGTTGGGTCTATTACAAAAAGGGCTTGCACGCGGCGGCCATCGAACAACTGCAAAAGGCCGTGCGGCAGACGACGGCTCGCGGCGTCGATAGCGCGGTCTATCGCTATCATCTCGGTCTCGCGCTCGCCGCCGCCGGGCGCAAAGCGGAAGCGCGCCAGCAGTTGCAACAAGCCCTGAACACGAACAAAGGCAATAAACTCTCGCCGGAGCACGAGCAGGAGACGCGCAAAACGCTCGCCTCTTTGTAAGCGGGGAGATGGTGTTAAGCGAAGAGAGGGTTGAACTATGAGTGTCGAATTTCGTCAGAGGAAGCCGGGCGAGTACGCGTCGATCTTGTGGAAGCGCAAGTGGCTGATCATCCTGCCGACCATCGTGGTCGCGGCGGCGGTCGCCATCGTCGTGTGGCGTCTGCCGAACGTCTACCAATCGAGCACGCTCTTAACGGTGCGTCCCTCGAACATCATGCAGGGCATCGTGCCGCAACTGTCCGACGACGATCTCACGATCCGCATCAACGCCATCGGGCAAGAGGTCTTCAGCCGTTCGTCGCTCGAACCGCTGATCACGACTTATAACCTCTACGCCGCCGAGCGGCGGCGCGGCGAGCCGATGGAAGTGCTCGTCGAACGCATGGTGAAGAAGGACACGCAGATCGAGGTCAACAAGAGCCGCAACGACATCACCAACGGCTTCACGATCACCTTCAAAGGCCCCGACCCCAACGTCACGCAGCGGGTCACAAGCGATCTCGCCAGCAAGTACGTCAACGCGCAACTCAAGCAGCAGACGCAAGGGGCGGACGAGACCGCCAAGTTTCTTCAGAAACAACTCGACGAGGCGCAGGCCGAACTCAAGATCGTTGACGACCGCCGCCTCCAGACGCTGCAAGGCAACATCAACAACCTTCCGACGCAGGCCACTTCGCTCGTCACGCGGCTGAGCGGCCTCTACGAACAGCAGAAAGCCTACATCTCCGACATCGGCCGCCTGCGCGACCAGAAGACGATGCTCACCACCCAACTCGGCGACATCGAGAAGCAGTTTCAGGTGGACAAGGAAGACGTGGTCGAAACTCTGACCGACCCGAAGACGACGCCCGCGTGGGCTGAACTCTCCAAGCGCGAATCGCAACTCGACTCCGAGTTGCAGAACATGTTGACGGTCTTGAAACCGGCCAACCCGGATGTCAAGGCCAAGCGGCAGGAACTCGCCGCCGTCCAGCGCAGCAAGCAGGAGTTGACGGACGATTGGAAGAACCGCATCGCCGAGAAGACGAAGCGCGTCGAGCGGCGCGTCGATCCGCGAGCGTCCACCATCAAGGCCAACATGCAGGGCATCGAAGGCGAGATCGCGCGGCAGGAGAAGTTGCTCGCGCAGACCTCGGCGCAGATCAGCGAGGTGCAGTCGCAGTTGAGCCGCGTGCCGCAGGCCGAAGTCGCGCTCAGTTCGCTCGACCGCGACTATCAGACGAAGAAGGCCGCCTATGACGAGTTGCTGTTGAAGAAACAGAAATCCGACTTGAACGTCGCCGCCACCAATTCGGCGCAGGGCGAAACGATTCAGGTGATCGACCCGGCGAGTTTGCCTGTCCGTCCCGTCGCGCCGAAGCGGCCGCTGCTCATCGCGCTCGGCCTCGCCTTCGGCCTCGCCTTCGGCCTCGCGTTCGCCGCCGCTTTCGAGTTGCCGCGCCTGCTGACGATTCAAACCGTCGAGGACGCGCGCCACTACACGGGGCTGCCCGTGCTCATCTCCGTGCCCGAACTGCTGACGCCGAAGGAGCAGCGGCGCGCACGCGTGCGCCGCATGGCGACGGTCTTCGCCGGTCTCGCCGTCGCCGTCCTGAGCATCCCCGCACTCGCGCTCGCGCTCAGGTTCTCGCGCGTCTTCGATATGTTCGTGTCTTGAACGATGAAGGATGAACGCGCCGCAATGATGAGCGGAAAAACTTTGCCGCCGCTTTTACTTCATCGCTCGTCGTTGCAGCGCGCTCGTCGTTTCGGAGGTTGAGAGTTGTACAAAGAGTTCTACGGTCTCAAAGAGTTGCCGTTCGCGCTGACGCCCGACCCGCGCTTCATCTACTTCACGCCTTCGCACACGGAGGCGATGGCGAATTTGCATTACGGCATCGAGAGCGGCAAGGGCTTGATCGTCGTGACGGGCGAAGTGGGCACGGGGAAGACGACCATCCTGCGCTGGATGATGCAGCGACTCGACCGCACCGTGCTCGTCGGCTACATCTTCAACCCGCGCCTCACCGTCCCGGAATTTTATCAACACGTCGCGCGCCTCTTCGACGTGCAGGAGTGGGAGAACAAGTCGGAACTGCTGTTCGCGCTCGGCAAAACTCTGGAAGCGCGGCACGCGCGCGGCCTGCGCACCGTGCTCATCATCGACGAGGCGCACGGCCTCTCGACTTCCGTGCTCGAAGAGATCAGGCTGCTCTCGAATTTCGAGTCCGACGCGGCCAAGCAGTTGCAGATCGTCCTGACCGGCCAGCCGGAACTGCGCGACGTGTTGAACAACCCAGACCTCCGGCAGTTGAAACAGCGCGTCGCCCTGCGCTGCGAGATCAAGCCGCTGCCGAACATCGAGGAGACGGAGCGTTACGTCAAAGCGCGCCTGCTGGTGGCGGGCGCGGCGCGCACGGACATCTTTTCGCCCGGCGCGATTGACTACATCTTTCGCTGTGCCGCAGGCATCCCCCGCCAGATCAACAACCTCTGCGACAATGCGATGCTCACGGGCTACGCCGCCGGGCTGCACACCATCTCGCGCGCCGTGATCGAAGAGGTCGCAGATACGTTCGACATGTTGCCGGATGCGCGCCATAGCAGCCGCCTTTCTATCGAGGAACAAGAGTCGCCCGCGCGCATCTTCAACGCGCAGGGGCGCGCGGAGTTGTGGTCTGCGGGCAGTAGTAGCGCGCAGGCGACGGCGGTTGACGAGGCGGCGCGGCCGCAGTCGTCAACGGAATATTCTTCGGCGCACGAGGAGCGCGAAGATGAGTTGGAAGAAGCACCCGCGACGCCTTCGCCCGATGTGAACGACATCGGCGCGGCCTTCCGGCGTTGGGATGTGATGGGAGATAGGTGATGGGCAGAGTTTACGAAGCATTGAAGCGCGCGGCCGAGAACGGCAACGCGAACACGAAGACGACGGACGACGCTGCGGCGGCCACCTCGCGCCGCGCCGCCGCCAACACGGCGGCGGCGACGGTCGTAGACGACGAGGTGACGCTCGTTGCCGAAGCGCAGCCCGCGAACGGCAACTCGCACGCCAACTCGCACGGCAACTCGAACGGTGGCGGCGGCAACGGTCACGCCGCGCCGGAAGTGTTCTCGCGCCGCTCGTCCGCCGGAATCTTCAACGCGCCTGACGCACAGGCGCACGTTTCAGCATCCGTCGAGCACATCGATGCAGCCACGGCCGGGTCGGCACTCCCCGGCGGGCAGGCTTCGCGTGTTGCTGGGGCAACGGCGGATGCTGTCGGCTCGACGCGCGCGTTGGAGTTTCCCTCTGTGGAAATTTCCCACGCGCGCGTCGAACCACATCTCATCGCCATCACCGACCCGCGCTCGCCGCACGCCGAACAGTATCGCGCGCTTCGGACGCGCGTCCTGCACGCTGGCGAGCGTCGGCACATTCAGGCCATCGTCGTCTCCAGCGCGGGCGTGATGGAGGGCAAGACCATCACGGCCTTGAACCTCGCGTGGCTGCTCGCGCAGACCGACGGCGTGCGCGCGCTCCTGATCGACGGCGACTTGCGCCGTCCCTGCGCCGCCGAATACCTCGGCATCGAAGCGCCCGCCGGTCTCTCCGAAGTGCTCGCGGGCGAGGCGACTTTGCAAGAGGCCATCATCAAACTCGATCCGGCCGGGCTGCACCTGCTGCCGGGCGGCACGGTGCGCGACAACGTGGCCGAAATACTCTCCGGCCCGAAGTTCAGTTCGCTCCTCGCCCAACTGCGCCGCCTGTTCGATTACATCATCATCGACGCGCCGCCGCTCGGCATCTTCACGGATGCCACCGTGCTCATCGGCCGCGCCGACGCCGCGCTGATGGTTGTGCGCGCGGGCAAGACGCGCTATGCCGCGCTCGACCGCGTGCTCGAACCGCTCCCGCGCGAACGTCTGCTCGGCATCGTGCTCAACGGCGCGGACGATAACAAAGACGACAGCAGCAGCTATTACCAACGCCGCTACTATCGCCGCGAAGAAACAGAGAAAACCGTGAATCGTGAATCGTAAATCGTGAATAGAGAAAGACTGATTGAATCTATTTACGATTCACGATTCACTAATTAAGGAGTTCATTTGAGTCCCGCGCGCCGTTTCAACGCCCGCACGCCACTGCTGATCATCGCCGAAGCATTACTCATGTTCGGCGGGATGGTCGCGGCTGCGGAAATCCGTCTCGGCGGGGACGCCGCTTATTACGAACTCGTCGTCCGTAACGGTTTCTACAAGGCCGGGCTTGCCACCGTCTTCTGCCTCGGCGCGTTCTACCTCTACGACCTCTACGATTTCGTCGTCATGCACGACCGGCGCGAACTCGTCTTGCGTCTCATACAGGCTCTCGGCCTCGCGTGGATCGCGCTCGCGATAGTTTTCTACATGCTGCCGCAACTGATGCTCGGGCGCGGCATCTCTCTGATCGCGCTGCCGCTCGCCCTCGCCCTGATGGTCGGCTGGCGCATCTCGATCCACTGGCTGCTCGGTCACCCGTTGGTCGGCGAGCGCATCCTGATCGTCGGTTCGGGCACGGCCGCCATCGAGATCGCGCGTGAAGTTTTAGATCGCAGAGACGCCGGTTATCGCATCGTCGGCTTCGTGGACAACGACCCCGCGCTCGTCGGCAAGAGCATCATCAACCCGCGCGTTATCGGCGTAACGACGGACATGGCGCAGATCGTCAGGCGCGAAAACATAGACCGCATCATCGTCGCGCAGGGCGAGCGGCGCGGCCAGTTCCCGACGCGCCAACTGCTCGACTTGAGCCTCGGCGGCAACGTCGCCATCGAAGAGGGCGCGTCGTTTTACGAACGCACGACGGGGCGCGTCCACCTGAACATGATGCGCCCGTCGTGGCTCATCTTTTCGGGGCGCGGGCGTCAGGCGCGCTTGAGCGGCGTGGCGCGCACGCTCATGCATCGCGGCGTCGCGCTCGTCGGCGCGCTCGTCTCGCTGCCCATCGCGCTCTTGACCGCGCTCTTGATCAAACTCGAATCGCCCGGCCCTGCGCTCTACCGGCAAGAGCGCGTCGGCAAGAACGGCCGCCCGTTCACCATTATGAAGTTTCGCTCGATGCGTCTCGACGCGGAGAAGGACGGCCCCGTCTGGGCGCAGACGGGCGACGACCGCACAACGCGCGTCGGGCGCGTGATCCGCAAGATTCGCGTGGACGAGATTCCGCAGTTCTGGAACATCCTCAAAGGCGAGATGAACTTCGTCGGGCCGCGCCCGGAACGCCCGCACTTCGTCGCGCAACTCGCAGAGGAGATTCCGTTCTACGCGCAGAGGCATTTGATCCCGCCGGGGCTGACCGGCTGGGCGCAGATCAAATACCCTTACGGTTCGTCCATCGAGGACGCGCGCCAGAAGTTGCAATACGATCTCTACTACATCAAGAACCAGAGCCTCGTGCTCGACGCGGTGATCTTGTTCGAGACGGTGAAGACGATCCTGTTCGGTCGCGGCGCGCGCTGAGTCAAATCTCCGTCGCGCGTCGCCGGAAGTTTTCGAGAGGTACAGACATGAAAATCCAAACGATGAAGTTGGCAACGTTCGCCCTCGCGGGTCTCTTGTTCGCGGGCGGGACGTCTCCCCTAGGGGCGGTCGCCCTCGCGCAAGAGAAGGACAAGCAGAAGTCCGAGCAGAAGACGCGGCCGCGCACCGCCACCACCACCACGACGACGACAGCCGCCCCCGCGCCGTCGGACGCGGCGAAGCGTGCGGGCGAGCGGCTCGAACCGGACGACACGAGCGCGCCGCCGCGCTCCGACATGTCGCCGGAGATGCAGGCGAACCGGCGCGAGACGCTTTCGGAAGAAGAGGCGGCGGTCGTGCCCTACTACAACAACTTCATGTCGAGCTACCGGCTCGGCCCGGAAGACGTGATCTCGATCACGGTCTTCAACCTCGACCGCTATTCCAAAGCCGGGATCGTCATCCCGCCCGACGCCATCATCTCGCACCCGCTCATCCCCGAAGGCGTCCACGTCGCGGGGAAGACCACCAAACAGGTCGCAGACGAGATCACGAAGAAGCTCGACGAGTACGTCATAGCGCCGAAAGTGACCGTCTCGCTCGACAAGGCGCAGTCGGCCGTCTTCTGGGTGGTGGGCGATGTAGGTCAGCCGGGCATCCGGCCGATGACGCGCCGCCTGTCGTTAACGGAAGCGCTCGCGCTCTCCGGCGGCGTGCTCCCGACGGGCAACAAGAAGAAGGTGGCGATCATGCGGCGGCAGGCCAACGGTTTCATGCAGCCGACGATCATCGATGTCGCCGCGATTGAAAAGGGCAAGATGCCGGACAACTATTTTCTCAACCCCGGCGACCAGATCATCGTCCCCGGCAACCGGCTGAAGACTTTTAATCAGGTGCTCAGCCTCTTGCCCGTCGTCAGCTTCTTCCGCATCTTCACGGGAGGATTCTGAAGAGTAAGCAGTAAGCAGTGAGCAGTGAGCAGTAAGCAGTAGGCAGTTTTGCCGGGTCGTCGAGCAGTGGACATCAAACGCATGAGCCTGTTGAGAAGAAAAGCTGCCGCGGGTCGCCGTCAGTGCCGTCAATTGTATCGACGCGCCTGCCGCCCCGCTTGCGTCTTACTGCTCACTGCTTACTGCTCACTGCTCACTGTCACCGCTGCGGCGGGCGCGTGGAGGGTGCAAAGGTCGGGGACGTTGGCGTGGCTGCGCGCGGTCTATTTTGTGGACGAGGCGCGCGGCTGGGCGGTCGGAAGCCGCGGCGCGCTGTTGGCGACGACGGATGGCGGGCGCGTCTGGGCGGTGCGCCGCGCGCCGACCGAGGACACGTTGCGCGACGTTTATTTCGTGAACGAACAGACGGGCTGGCTCGTTTGCGACCGCAGCATCTACCTGCTCAGGACGAAAGAAGAGCCGCGTTCTTACCTGTTGAAGACGACGGACGGCGGCGAAACTTGGTCGCGCGTCGAAGCGACGGGCGCGGACGTTGACGTGCTCTTAACGCGCGTCGCCTTTGTTGACGCCGCGCGCGGCTGGGCTTTCGGTGAGATGGGCGCGCTCTATGCGACGACGGACGGCGGCGCGAGTTGGAAGCGGCAGACGTTGCCGACGAACCATCTTCTGCTCGGCGGCGCATTTCTCGCGGCCGGTCAGGGCTGGCTCGTCGGCGCAGGCAACACGATCTTGTACAACCCGGACGGCGCGCGTTGGCTCGCGGGCGGTTCGCCCGTCAATGTCGAGACGCGCTTGAATGCGGTCTCGTTCGTCGAGCAGCGGCGCGGCTGGGCGGTCGGTGAACGCGGCCTCGTGCTTGCGACCGTCAACGGCGGGCGCGCGTGGTTCAAACAAGAATCGAACGTGGATGTCGATCTGTTAGACGTAAAATTTATCGACGCGAAGGAAGGTTGGGCGGCCGGTGCGGGCGGCACGATCATCCACACGACGGACGGCGGCGCAAACTGGCGTCCCGAACCTAGCGGCACGCGCCACCCGCTCGAACGCCTCTCGGCCGCATCGCGCGCGCGCGTGTGGGCGGTCGGCTTCGGCGGCACGATCATCAATTACGCGGGCGACGCCTTCACGCCCGCGCCCGCGCCGCCGCAGTTGAGAACTCCCGGCAGTGAACAACCGAAGGAGCGACCGCGCCGCGTCAGCCGCAACGCGGAGACGCGTTGACCCGAACGCCTGCCGCACACTCGAAGCCGGGGCAACTCTTCGCGCTTCGACCATCCCACACACAGGGCTTTGCCAAAAACTCCGACGGAGAACTAAAGATGCCGGAACAACTCTCGAACTCGAACCAGACACACGCACGCGCCCCGCGCGCGCGCCGCTCGACGCGCGCCGCTTCGCTATCCGTTGCGGCCGTCGCGCTTGTCGCGGCGTGGTGTGCTCCCCCGGCCTTCGCGCAAAACACGTCGAAGCCTCGAACCGCTCCCGCGTCGGCGCAACCGTCCGTCAAGCCGGCTCAAGCGAAAGCGAAAGGGACGCAGGAGAGCGAGGGGAAGAAGCAGCCCGCGCCCCGTTCGGCATCCGAGATCACGCGCGCGCGCCGCGCCGCCACAACGACGGCGACGGAGGCGACTCCTTCCGCCACGCCGAAGGCAGTTCCGGCGGCAACTCCTACGGTCGTCCCTGTCGTCGCCGCGCCGGTTGATGCGCCGCCGGTCGCTTCCGCGCCGGAGAGTGATGCGGCGAAGCCTGAGAGCGCGGAAGGCGAACTCGAACGCCTGCGCGCCGAGATCAAAGACGCGAAGCCGGGCGCGGAACGTGCGCGCCTGCAACGCTCGCTCGTAGATCGTCTCGTCGCGCTCAAGCGGCAGCCGGAAGCTCTCGACGCCTTGCGCCTGATGATTCACGAAGACCGCTACGACCCGCCCTTCTTCTTCAACACCGGCAACGCCCTCGCGCGTCTCGGCGACGCGAGCGCGGCCGAGGACGCTTACCGCAAAGCCATCTTGCAGCGTCGCGGCAACTATTCGCGCGCCCTCAACAACCTCGGCGTCATCCTCATACGGCAAGGCCACTGGGACGAGGCGCAGGAGACGCTCACCGCCGCGCTCGTGCAGGAGAACTACGCCTACCCGGAAGCGAGCTACAACCTCGGCCGCCTTCACCTGCTGCGCGGCGAGGCCGACCTCGCCATCCGCGAATGGCTGCGCACGCTGCGGCTCGACCCCGCGCACGCGGAAGCCGCCGCCGCCCTCGCGCGCGCCTACGCCGAAGACGGCGATTCGGAACGCGGCATCGCTGTGCTCGACAACTTCGTCGCGCGCTCGACGCACACGGGCGCGGGCGTCCCGCGCGAGATCAGCGAAGCGCGGCGCGAACTGCTCGCACCCGCTGTCAACGCGACCGCCGAAGACGGAGAGCGCGCGAACTTGAAGACCGCCGACGCGCGCGACGTTCGCCCCGCACGGTCGGGCGCGAAATTCCCCGCGCACAAAGTTGACCCGGCCACTTACGAGTTGCTGCGCGCGGCGCGCGGCGCGCGCGAGCGCGGCAGCGTCGAAGATGCCGTGAAGCATTATCGCGGCGTGCTGGCGCGCACCCCCGGCAATTATTTCCCGCCCGCCAATCTCGAACTCGCAACTGCGTTGATGAATCTCAAACGCGACGAAGATGCCGTCGCCGTCCTGCTGCCGCTCACGCAAAAGGACGCCGCGCGCTACCCGGTCGCCTTTTATCATCTCGGTCGCCTCTACGAGCGTCAGGGTCAACTCGCGCTCGCTACCGATAGTTTCCAGCGCGCGGCCGAACTCTACGGCGACGCGAACCCGCAGGTGCTCATAGACGTCAGCCGCTTGCGCGAGCGCGCAGGCGATCACGCGGGCGCGCTCGCCGCCATGAACGACTACGCCGTCTCGCTTGGGCGACAGGGCACAGTGCCCGCGTGGGTCGCGGAGCGACAGGCCAAACTACGACAGAAGGCCGCCGCCTCTTCCGCCTCGTCCGCGCCGAACAATTCGACGCCGACCAGACAGTAACCGGCAGCGGCCTTCCGCTAGACCCGCCTCAGATTTTTCGCCGCGGACGCTGCTACTTCGCCGCTTTAACTTCCGACACTTTCGAGGCGCGCAAGAAGTTGTCGCCGTCGAGCGTGCCTTCGACTTCGACCTGCAAGCCCTTCGTCGCCTTCGTCGTCTTCAACACTGCCAGCGCAAGCTTGTTGCCCGCCTCGTCCAGTTTGTAAGTCTTCTTGTCCGAGACGAGCGAGAATCCGGCGGCCGTGCAACTCGGCATCAGCGCGCACGCGGTCGGGTGGCCTTGCGCCGTCTCGGCCATGCCTTCCGCATCGCCCGCGTGCTCGCCCGCGCACAGGTTGTCAATCAGATAGCCCGTCAACTTCGACGGCTGCGCGGCCTGCTCTCCTTCTTGCGCGAACGCGAGGACTCCGGCCACGACCAGCATCAGGGAAACTGCAAGAACTTTTCGCATCATCGTCAAACCATCTCTCTTTCACGCCCGCCCGACGGGCGAGGCTCGCAGGGGGTTAGGGGTTAAAAAAAGTTCGGCGTCGAAATCACGCTTGCTCGCCCGCCCGTGGGTCTGTTGATTCCGCCCCTTCGCCCGTCGCCTCTTCCGGCTTCGGCGTGGCGGCAGTAGCAGCAGCAGCAGGGCGCATGTGCGGGAAGAGAATCACGTCGCGGATGGAACGCCGGTTCGTCAGGAGCATTACGATGCGGTCGATGCCGATGCCGATGCCCGCCGCCGGGGGCATCCCGTAAGCGAGCGCGCGCACGTAATCCGTGTCCATCTGCATCGCTTCCTCGTCGCCCCGCTCCCGCGCCCCCGCCTGCTCCCTGAACCGCTCATACTGCTCCGCCGGATCATTCAACTCCGAAAACCCGTTCGCGCACTCCATCCCGTTAATGAACAACTCGAATCTCTCCGCAACTGACGGATCATCAGGCGACGCTTTCGAGAGCGGGGAGATTGGCTTAGGGAAGTCATTGATAAAAGTCGGTTGAAGCAAATTCGGTTCAGCAACTTCCTCAAATATAAATGCTATATCTTCTGCCGTTTGCAAGGTGCGTATCTTGGCAAGGTCTTCAAAATTTTTCTTTGAATTTTCTTTGGCATGTGCCCAAGCAACAGGAATAGTTTCTCTCAGTTGCGCATATTTCTCTGCCTGTGTTAGGTCGGTGTTACTTAATACGCTTCTCTGCATTGAAATGTGATAAATGAAATAATGAATATCTAGCGTCCGCTTAGGGTCTTCTAGCCAGCTAATTTCAAACTGTTCACCACTAAGTTCATTCCATTCAAGCGGCCAATACTTATTGATGGCTTCTTTCATAGTCATCCGCTCAAAGCGACTAAAATTAATCTCTTCATCACCAAAGCGAACGACCGTGCCACCTGTTGCTTTGATCACTGACTGTCGCAACATCTCTTCGCACAAGTCCATCATGCCGTTCACGTCCATGTAGGCGCAGTAGAATTCGAGCATGGTGAATTCGGGGTTGTGGCGCGTGGAGATGCCTTCGTTGCGGAAGTTGCGGTTGAGTTCGTAGACGCGCTCGAAGCCGCCGACGACGAGCCGCTTCAGGTAGAGTTCCGGCGCGATGCGCGCGAAGAGGTCTATGTCGAGCGCGTTGTGGTGCGTCTTGAAGGGGCGTGCCGCCGCGCCCGAAGCGATGGGCGTGAGCATCGGCGTCTCAACTTCGATGTAACCGCGCTCGTCCAAGAAGGCGCGCATCTCGCGGATGATCTTCGAGCGGCGTTCAAAGACTTCGCGGGTGGTGAGTTCGCGCGCCTCCTGCGTCTCGCCGCCCGCGCCCGTCTCGTTCTCCTTGTCGATTTTGAGACTCCCCGCGATGAGGTCTGCGTAGCGTTGGCGTTGGCGGATTTCGGGGTCGCTGATGCCGTGCAGCTTGTCGGGCATCGGCAAGAGAGCCTTTGCTAAAAACTCGAACGCGCGGACGTGGACGGAGAGTTCGCCCGTCTTCGTGACGAAGAGAAAGCCTTCGACGCCGATGAAGTCGCCGTGGTCGAGCAGGCCGAAAAGTTCCCATCCGTCGAGTTCGCGCCCGCGATGCTGCATCGGCCGCACGTCGTCGCGGCGCACGTAAATTTGCAGCCGCTCTTTGCCGTCGGAGAGGTGTACGAACGCGGCCTTGCCCATCACGCGCGGCGGCACGCTGATGCGCCCGCCGACGCGCACGTCGCCGAGAGCTTTCAACTCGGCGTTCGCCGCTTCGAGTTGTTCGGGCGTCGGTCGTTGCCCTTCGAGGCGCGGCGGCTCGTGGTGTTTGAACCGCGCGACGACGGACGTGATCGTGTCTTCGCCTTCCGCGCTCGCCGTCAGGTTCGTGCGGCGAAACTTGTTCGGGTAGGCGTTGCCGGTGAGTTGTTGAATTTTGTCGAGGTGCTCGCGGCGGGCGCGCGTCTGGTCGTTGTCTTCAATGAAGGGCGTGTTGTTCTCTGTCATCTATTCCTGCTCCGGGCGAAAAGGGGAATTATAGATCAGCTATCAGCCGTCAGCTATCAGCCGTCAGCTAGTGGCAAGAAGAGGGCGCGAGATAACCGGACGAGGATCGCTTCCCGACGGCTGTCGGACGCTTTTGCTGAAAGCTGACGGCTGATAGCTGACCGCTGCTTCCGCTTCGTGTTAGCATCGACGTTATCGCAAACTATGAACGAGAAGATTCTAACGCCGGATGAGGCGCACGCGGTGCGCGAGAGTTTGCGCGCAGAGGGGCGGCGGCTCGTGTTTACGAACGGGTGCTTCGACATCCTGCACGTCGGCCACACGCGCTACTTGCAGGCGGCGCGCGCGCTCGGCGACGCACTGCTCGTCGCGATCAACTCGGACGCGGCCGTGCGCGCGCTCAAAGGCGACTCGCGCCCCGTGATGAACGAACGCGAGCGCGCCGAAATGCTCGCCGCGCTCGGCGCGGTCAGTTACGTCACCATCTTCGACGCGCTCTCGCCGCGCGCGCTCATCGCACAATTGTTGCCCGACGTTCTGGTCAAAGGCGGCGATTATGGTCTGGACGAAATACACGGCCGCGAAGAGGTCGAAGCAGCGGGCGGGCGCGTCCTCGCCCTTCCCTTCGTCGAAGGCGTCTCGACGAGCGACATCATCGAACGCATCAGGACGAGCGTGGCAAGCGACAAGTGACGAACGAGAAGGGCAAGAAGAAGACGACGACGGCGCGCAAAGAAAGCGACGCGGCCGGGAAGGGCGCGCAGCAAACGGGCGCGCGGGGCGTTGCAGCTTCCGCCGCTGCGGGAAAGAAGAAAGTGGTCGAGAAAACACCGGACGGGCATCACGTGTTGATTGATGGCCGCCGCTGGCGCGCAACCGACCCGAACATCCCGGAAGAGTTGCGGCAACAACTCGTCAACGAGTTGATGCGTGCGCGGCGCGACGTGGGGCGCGCTTTACGTGCGGGCGACGCGGAGGCCGTGAGCGAGGCGCGCAGTCGCGTGCACGCGTGCAAAGTCGCCCTCGGCGAGCGGGGGGCGAAATGGTGGGATGAGAGGAAAGGATGAACGCGGGGCGATGTGCGCATAACGATGAATGAAAGCAATTGCTTTTGTCTTCGGTTTATCGTCCATCGTCTCCGCTTCGGCGTTTGAAAGACATGAGTAGCACGTTACAAAAGGGGTCGCCGGTCGAGGGCGCGTTGCGGCGCGTGTTGGAGGGCGGCGAGTTGCGGCGTCTCGTGGCGGAGGTGCGCGGCGGGGCGCGCGTGGTGTCTGTGAGCGGCCTGACTTCGGGGGCGGCGCGCGCTCTCGTGCTGGCGGCGTTGCAGCGCGAGACGGGGATGCGGCTGGCAATCGTCGTGGAGGCGAGCCGCGACCTCGAACAGTGGGATCGCGATCTCTGTTTCTGGAGCGAAGCGTTGCGGCGCAGGAGGGGCGCGGACGAAGAGGAACACGCAGGGGCGAACGCCGTGGCGGTGTTGACGCTGCCCGCATCGGAGGGCGACCCGTATGCGGGCGCGTCGCCGCACGCGGAGAATTTGGAGCGGCGCGCGCTGACGCTCTGGCGGCTCGCGCAGGGGCAAGGCAGTTTCGTGTTGCTGACGGCACGCGCTCTGGCGCGGCGCACGGTCAAACCGGAGCAACTGCGCGCGACGGGCGCGACGCTCCGGCGCGACGAAGATCATGCGCCGGAAGAGTTGATCGAGTTGCTGCTCGCTTCGGGTTACGTGCGCGAAGACCCCATCGGCGCGGTCGGCGAATTTTCCCTGCGCGGCGGGATTCTGGATGTGTGGTCGCCGGGGCATGAACGCCCGGTGCGCGTCGAGTTCTTCGGCGACACGGTCGATTCGATACGCGAGTTCGACCCGGAGACGCAATTGTCGGTCGCGCAGTTACAGCGGATCGAGATCGTGCCGATGCGCGAGTATGCCGTGGGCGCGGACGATTTCCGTCTGTGGGCGGAACTAGCGCGCGAGCGTTGGGCGGATGAGCGTTACGCGCGCGCTCTGCGCGACCGCACGGTGCATGCCGACGAGGGGGAGACTTTCGCGGGCTGGGAGTGGCTCGTCTCGCTCGTCCATTCCACGCCCGCGAGCGCGTTCGATTACCTGCAACGCGAGACCGTGTTTGTGGCCGACGAACCCGCCGCCCTCGAAACGTTTCTCGGAAACACTTACGAGACTCTGAGCGCGCGCTACGGCGAGATGGAGAGCGCGGACGAGATCGCCCTCAGCCCCGAAGAACTTTATTTGACGGCGGAAGAGTTGCGCCAAGGCATAGGGGGCGTGCCGCGCGTCGAATTGCGGACGCTCGGGCGCGCGGCGGCGGCGACCGACGAGCGGTTCGCGGGCGAAGCGGAAGCGGCCGCAGCCGTGACCATCGGGCGCGCACGCACGACGGCCGCGCCGCTGTTTCTCTTTCCGGCCGTCGAGCGCGCGCCGGAGATCGAATGGAACACGCGCGCGGCGCGTCGTTACCACGGCCGCATCGCGGAACTGGCGGCCGACGTGCGGCGCATGCAGACGCAGGGAGAGGCGCGCGTCGTGTTTGCGATGCCGAGCGCGGGCGTGGCCGAACGCGTCGGGGAGATGCTCGCGGAATACAACGTCGCGGCGCGCGTCGCGCTGGCGGGCGAGGGCGGCGCGCTCGAAGAAGGGCAGGCGTTGGTGACGGTCGGGCGTTTGTCGGGCGGCTTCGAGTTGCCGTCGGCGGGGCTGATCGTCCACGTCGAAAACGATCTGTTCGACGAGGCGCACGACGGCGCGACCGTCGAGCACCGCGCGCCGGGGACGGGGCAGGCTTCAACCTCTGCGAAGAGGCCGCGCAAGAAGTCGAAGACGGCGGCGTTTTTGTCGGACTTCCGCGATCTGAAAGTCGGTGACTTCGTCGTCCATATCGACCACGGCATCGCGCGCTTCGGCGGCTTGCAGACGCTCGACCTCGGCCCCGGCCGTCGCGGCGAGTTCATGCTGCTGTTCTACGCCGACGAGGCGAAGTTGTACGTGCCCGTCGAACGCCTCGATCTCGTGCAGCGTTATTCGAGCGCGGAGGGGCACGAACCGGTGCTCGACCGCCTCGGCGGCCTCGGCTGGCAAAAGACGAAGGCCAAGGCCAAACGCGCGATGCGCGACATGGCCGACGAGCTTTTGCGCCTCTACGCCGAACGCAAACTCGTCGGCGGTTATGCCTACGCGGCCGACTCGCCGTGGCAACGAGAGTTCGAAGACGGCTTCGAATACGTGCCGACGCCCGATCAGGAGACGGCCATCGAAGACGTGAAGGCCGACATGGAAGCGACGACGCCGATGGACAGGCTCTTGTGCGGCGACGTGGGCTACGGCAAGACCGAAGTGGCGATGCGCGCGGCCTTCAAGGCCGTGATGGAGTCGAAGCAGGTGGCGGTCTTGACGCCGACGACCGTTCTGGCCTACCAGCACTATGAAACGTTTACGGCGCGTTACGCGGCCTTCCCCGTCCGCGTCGAATTGCTCTCAAGATTCCGCACGCCGAAGGAGCAGAAAGAGGTCGTCAAGCGCGTCGAGGCGGGCGAGGTGGACATCCTCGTCGGCACTCATAGGATATTGTCGAAGGATTTGAAGTTTCGCGATCTCGGCCTCGTCATCGTGGACGAGGAGCAGCGTTTCGGCGTCGCGCACAAGGAACGGCTCAAGCAGTTGAAGAAGAAAGTCGACGTGCTGACGCTCTCGGCCACGCCCATCCCGCGCACGCTCAACATGTCTCTGATGGGCTTGCGCGACATGTCCATCATCGAGACGCCGCCGCGCGACCGCCTCGCCATTCAAACTCAGGTCGTGCAGTTCGGCGAGTCGGTCATCAAATCGGGGATCGAGTTGGAGTTGGGGCGCGGCGGGCAAGTTTTCTTCATCCACAATCGCGTCGAGACCATCGAAACCGTGGCCGCGCTCGTCAAACGTCTCGTGCCGCAGGCGCGCGTCTGCGTGGCGCACGGGCAGATGAACGAGAAGGAGATGGAGGCCGTGATGCTCGATTTTATGGCCTATAAATACGACGTTCTGGTCGCCACCACCATCATCGAGAACGGCATAGACATCCCGCGCGCCAACACCATCATCATAAACCGTGCCGATCACTACGGGCTGGCGCAACTCTATCAACTGCGCGGGCGCGTCGGGCGTTCCAACCGCCGCGCTTACGCCTACCTGTTGATTCCGTCGGAGCAGGAACTCACGCCGATTGCGCGCCGCAGGCTAGCCGCGATACGCGAGTTTTCCGACCTCGGCGCGGGTTTTCGCGTCGCCGCGCTCGACTTGGAGTTGCGCGGGGCGGGGAATCTACTGGGCGGCCAGCAGTCAGGCCACATGGACGCGCTCGGCTTCGATCTTTACACGCAGATGTTGGAGCGCACCGTCTCGGAACTGCGCGGCGAGGACGTGCAGGACGAAACCTCCGTCTCGCTCAATCTGGGGGCGGACGTTGCGATCTCCGAGGATTACATCTCGGACATGGGGCAGCGCTTGCGCACTTACAAGCGCATCGCCTCGGCGCGCGACGACGAGACCTTGCGCCAGATTCGCGCCGAGACGGAAGACCGCTACGGGCGCATCCCCGAATCCGTCGAGCGACTTCTGGCCTACGCGCGCCTGCGCCGCACGGCCGAGACAATCGGCGTGCTGTCGCTCGACCGGACGCCCGGCGGCATCGCCATCAAACTGAGCGAGAAGGCGCGCGTCGCACCCGAAAAACTGCTCGCGCTGGTGGGCACGCGCGCAGGGGCGAGTTTCACGCCGAACGGCGTCCTGCGTATAGATTTGAGCGAAGAAGAGGCCGACGACGTGATCGAAACCACGCACGGCCTGTTGCTGCAAATCAGCAGTGCGGACTAAAATGAGTTTCAAGTTTCAGGTTTCAAGTTAAAGAACCTCTGACTTGAAACCTGAAACTTGAAACTTGCGGTTTGAAGCCTACCCCGACGTAAATCAGAGGCATTAAATTCGATTCGACAATTTGAAGCAGGGCGAGCCGCCGCCGCTAGGAGGCTTGGGGCGCGCGCCGGGTTGGTAAGGAGTAAAAATCTGTGAAGTCAAAATTTTTAACAGGTGTCCGCCGCGCAGCATTCGCCGCGTCGCTCTTGGCCGCGTTTCTCGCGTCGCCTGCCGCCGTTGCGGTGCGGGCGCAGGAAGAGGGCGTGCCGCGCGTCATTGACGAAGTGATCGCGCAGGTCAACGCCGATGTCATCACGCTCTCGATGTTGAAGAAGGACATGGCGGAGGCCGCCGAGGCGCTCCGGCAACAGCGCGGGATGACCGAGCAGCAGGCCACGGAAGAGATCAACAAACGGCGCAACGAGATCATCGTCACGCTCGTCAACGAACAACTCCTCGTCCAGAAGGGCAAGGAGATGGGTTTGACCGAGGAAGTGGAAGCGGAGGTCAACCGGCGCATGCTGGACGTGGCGAACCGCGAAGGTTTGAAATCGCTCGCCCTGCTCGAACAGGCGATGCGCGAGAACAACATCGACCCGGCCGCCGTGCGCAACACGATGCGCACCGAGATCATCAAGACGTGGGTGCTCGGCCGCGAAGTGGATCAGAAAATCTTTTATGGCCTGACCGACTCGCAAGTGAAAGCCTACTACGAGGCGAACAAGGAGAAATTCCGCAAGCCCGAAACCATCGTGCTCTCGGAAATCTTCCTGAGCAGCGTGGGCAAAGACCCGAAGGAAGTGCGCGAGCGCGCCAATAAACTGGTGGCGCAGTTGCGCGCGGGCGCGGACTTCGGCGCGCT
Source organism: Pyrinomonadaceae bacterium (assembly GCA_035940695.1). Taxonomy (GTDB): domain Bacteria; phylum Acidobacteriota; class Blastocatellia; order Pyrinomonadales; family Pyrinomonadaceae; genus JAIVJZ01. The sequence continues at coordinate 85,415 of DASZEQ010000019.1, forward strand.
GGCGATGGTGCAATCGGAGCGCGAGGTGAACGGCAAGCGCGTCGCGCCGGAGAGCAAAGGCAAACTCGGCACGTATGCGATGAACGACATCTCGAAAGAGGATGTGGCGAACGCCCTCAAGAATCTGAAGGCGGGCGGCATCACCGATCCGCTTGAGACGGAAGGGGGCATCATCATCCTGCGCATAGACGAGCGTACGCCCGCGGGCGAGGCGACGTTTGACGAGAACAAGGTGCGCGAGGCGATCACCGTCAGCCGCATGGATCAGGAGCGCAAAACTTATCTCGACAATTTGCGCCGCGACGCCTACATCCAGATCGCGAAAGACTATCAGGAAAGCTTGCTCCCGCTTCTGAAAGTCGAACCGCAGAAGTCGGCCAGCACGGCCGCGCCCGTCGCCCCGAAGAAGGACGACAAGAAGAAGTCCGAAGCGAACAAGAAACAGTAACAAGTAGTAAATCGTGAATCGTCAATCGTGAATAGAGAAAGACAGGTCTTTCTATTTACGATTGACGATTCACGATTTACGGTTTTTATGCGTCTGGATCAATTTTTACGCGCGAGCCGTCTGGTGTTGCGCCGGACGGTGGCGCAGGAGTTGTGCGAGGCCGGGGCGGTGCTGGTGGGCGGCGTCGCGGCGCGCTCGTCGCGCGCTGTGCGCGTGGGCGACGAGATCGCGATTGAACGCCGCGAGCGGTTGTTGACCGTGCGCGTTCTCGCCGTGCCGGATGCGCGGCAGACTTCCAAGCAGCAGGCCGCCACGTTATACGAGGTCGTGAGCGACGAGCGGCGCGCGGAAAATGTGTGAACGTTTGAGGACGGGCGCGCGCGTGCGTTGCGGTCTGTCAGCGTCTAGTGTCCGAACCTGAGACCCGCCGAGAAAAAATTACCCGCGCCATTTTCGACTCGCCGTGCGCGCGCGCGAGGTTCGTTTTCCGCCGGAGACGAATCTTGCGCGCGCACTCTGATTTTGGCGGCTAATCGTCGTCGAATCGACGCGAAGACCGCTCCCGCAGTCTCTCGATAACTTCCGCCTTCGACGTTTTTTCGTGCGTTCGCCTTTCGCCCGCCCGCGTCTTCTATGTCTTAGAAACAGACACCGGGGCGTCGCGCCCGCACGCGAATTTGTGGGATTTCGCGGCGCGCTTCATTGGTATGCGATTTGCCATTTACATGGCGGGACGCGTTTATTCATCTCTCTCCGAAGTTGGAATCAAAGGGCTATTGGGCGTCTATCAGGGGCAAGCCATGAACATTTTAAGCAATTTTTTCTCGGACGATCTCGCCATTGATCTGGGGACGATGAACACGCTCATCTACGCGCCGGAGCGCGGTGTGGTCTTGAACGAGCCTTCGGTGGTGGCGATTCACAAGTACACGGGCGAAGTGCTGTCGGTCGGCGCGGAAGCGTACAAGATGGTGGGGCGCGCGCCGAAGGATGCGGAAGTGTTTCGTCCGGTGAAGGGCGGCACGATTGACAATTTCGAGGCGACCGAAAAGATGCTCGTCGCCTTCATCCGGCGCGTCCACGGCAACCAGAACAAGCGCAGCCACATGGTGATCGGCGTGCCCGGGTCTTCGACCACGCTCGAACAACGTTCCGTGCGCGACGCGGCGCGCGACGCCAAGGCCACGCGCGTCGATCTCGTTGACGAAGGACTCGCCGCTGCGCTCGGCGCGGGACTCAGCTATCAGGACGAGCGCGCGCACCTCGTCGTGGACATCGGCGGCGGCACGACCAACATTGCCATCGTCGCTTCGGCGGCCATCGTCTCTTCGAGCAGCCTGCGCGTCGCGGGCAACGCGATGGACGAAGCGATCCGCGAGTACGTGCGCGGCAAGTACGAGATGCAGATCGGCGAGCGCACGGCCGAACAGGTCAAGAAAGAACTCGGCGCGCGCCGCGCGAGCGACAACAACAAGGCCGAAGTGCGACGCATGGAAGTGGTCGGCAAGGAACTGACGAGCGGATTGGCGAAGGCGGTCGAAGTCGGTTCGGACGAAGTGCGAGAGGCTTTAGAGCCGGTGCTCTCAGAGATCGTGGCGGGCGCGCGGCGCACGATTGAAGAATCGCAGCCGGACGTGACGGCCGACATCTACCAGACGGGCTTGATCCTGACGGGCGGCGGCGCGCTCCTCGACGGCATGGCCGAACGCCTCCAGACTGAACTACGCCTGCACGTCACGGTCGCGGACGATCCGCTCGCCGCCGTCGCGCTCGGCGCGGGGCGTCTGCTCGCAGACCCCGAACGACTCCAACGCGCCGCCATCCGCGAGGACGTGCCCGTGTGGCAAGGCTCGGAAGAGTTGGTCGTCAACTGGTAACAGGCCGGAGAGGTCTTTAAACTAATCAGCGCGAATAAAACACCTGAAAGCAGGAGGGCGAACGCATTCGTCCTCCCGCTTTAGTCTGTCCGGGTGGAATGAATCTCGTCTTCGAGCCGCCCTCGCTCCGTCCGCAAAATTTCTTCGCGCAAGAGCGCGCGTTCCCCGTCGGATAGTTGCCGGTATCGAGATACTAAACTCGTCGCTTCCAATTCGGGCGCGACGGCGTCGTCAACACCGGGCGCGGGCGGGACGAGGATGAGGCCGAGGACGTAGAGCGCGAGGGTGAAGAAACTGATGTATCCGGTCGCGGGCGCGAAACTTTCCTGTACGCCGAACGTCCCTTGCGTGAAGCCTTCGACGAGCGCGCCCGCGAGTCGTTTGAGCCAGCCGCCGTCGGCCGCGTAGAGCGAAGCGAGCAGCATGTGTTTGAGGACGAAGGCCGTGCCGAAGAGGGCGGCGAGGCTACGCAGGGTAACGCGCGCGTCGAAGCGTGCGAACTGGTTGTTCCACAGCGTCCAGAGGAAGAAGAAGGCGAACAACCAGCGGAACAGACCGCTTTCGGGGAGGACGCTGTTGAAGGCTTGCGCGGAGGCGAAGAAGAGCGCGAGCAGCGTGAGCGCGTGCGAGACGTTCGTGAGCGGCGCGTGGTCGCTCGTAAACCACGCGCGCAAATCGACGAGGCCGCCGCGCGCGAAGAGCGGCATCAAGAGCACTGCGAGCACGAGCGCGACGAGCGGCGGCGCGAGAAAGAGGAACGCGCCCGTTTCGCCCGCGACGCGCAGGCCGCCGAGAAGCGCGACGGTCAGAAAGATCGTCGGGAGCAGCAGGTGGCGCACGAGAAGCCGGTTGCTGTCGCGTCGGTTGTTCATCGATTCAAAGACTGGCGCGCGGCCGCCGTCCCTCATTTCCTCTCGCGCACGATCTTGAGCGGGTTGAGATCGCCCAGAGAACTCTCCGCGCCCTGCCGCAACTCCGCTTTCAGTTCGGCGGCGGAGTGAATCTTCAACTCCGGGTCGTCCACTCGCAGCGCGCCTTCGGGCGACAATTGGATCGCGCGCTCGATTGCCTCCAAACCTTGTTTGAACAACGCGTCGTCGTTATAGACGCGTCCCCAACCTTCGCGATAGAAAGCATAGGCGATGTAGAACTGCGTGCGCGCGTCGCGCATCGCAGGGTCGGCGCGCGCCCATTCGTCGCGGGCGGCCGCGTATTGCTCGCGCCCGAACAGTTCGCGCGCCGCACGGAAGCGCGCCTCGTCAATCGCGTAAGTTCCGGCAACGACGCTCGCGCCCGTCGTCACTTCGTTGAAAGTGCGCGGCGCGGTCGCGTAAATCCAGATGACGAACGCCGCGTAGAGAAGCGTCCACGCTACTCCTACGCTTTTGATGAGGTTGGGTTGCATTGCTATAATCCGGACGCCGCAAGTCAGAGCATTAAAGATGCACTGTAATCTCAGTCGTAAAGGATAACTTATTTTCCCTATGAAGACATTTCTCGTTTCGCTCCTGTTCGTCGTCGCCGCCGCTGCGACGGCCGCCACGGCGCAAGAACACCCGAAGACGCACGACGCGCACGACGCACACAAGGCGCACGACGCCGCGAAAGTCGAAACCGCCACAGACGTGCGCGACGGCGACGTGATCAAGCGCGGGGTCGCGCTCAACCCGGAGTCGCCTGCGGTCGCATTCGCGGACGTGTTAAAAGAGCCTGTGAAGTTTGTGGGCAAGCGCGTGCGAATCGAGGGCATCGTCGAACAGGTCTGCCAAGCCGAGGGCTGCTGGATGCAGATCACGCCGCAGTCGGGCACGACGGGGATTCGCGTGACGTTCAAGGATCACAAATTCATCGTGCCGAAGGATTCCAAGAGCATGAAGTTCAAGGCCGAAGGCGAATTCTTCGTGAAGACGCTGGACAAGGCGCAGGTGGATCACCTCGTCGAAGACGGCGCGAAGATCGAGCGTAAAGCAGATGGCACGGCCGACGAGATTCGCTTCGTCGCCACGGGCGTCGAGCTACGAAAGTAAAATTGTCCGTTGCCCGTGGTCAGTCGTCAGTTGTTCGTTTCGTGAGACTCGCTTCTTTCATCCGGGGTTCAAGCCGCGACGCGAGAGCAAAGGACAACCGGCCACTGGCAGTTGACAGCTTTTCATTATGAAGCCTTTCAAAATCAGAGATGTGTTGATCGCGCCGCCGCTCGTGCTGTCGCCGATGGCGGGCGTAACGGACGTGGCGTTTCGCGGTTTGTTGAAACGGCGCGGCGGCATCGGTCTGACCGTCTCGGAATTTATTTCGGTCGAGGGTTTGACGCGCAACAACCCGAAGTCGAAACGGCAGATGCGCTTTTACGATTACGAGCGGCCGTTCGCCGTGCAGATTTTCGGCGGGCAGGCCGAACGCATGCGCATGGCCGCCGAGATGGCCGAAGAGGTCGGCGCGGACTTGCTCGACATCAACTGCGGGTGTCCCGCGCCGAAGGTGGTCAAGCACGGCGGAGGCTCGGGGTTGCTCCGCGACATGCCGCGCCTCGAAACGATCCTGACGGAGATCAAAAAGGCCATCACCATCCCGCTCACGATCAAGATTCGCGCGGGCTATTACGACAACAACATTAACGCGGTTGAGACGGCGAAACTGGCCGAGGCGTGCGGCGTCGAGCACATCGCGCTGCACGGGCGCACGAAAGAACAGGGCTACAAGGGACGCGCGAATTGGGACTTGGTGCGGCAGATCAAAGAGACGGTCAAAGTTCCCGTCTCCGGCAGCGGCGACGTGACGACCGTGGACGAGGCGCTCGCGCGCTGGCGCGAGACGAACTGCGACGGCATCCTGATCGGTCGCGGCGCGATGGCGAACCCGTGGATATTTCGCCAGATCGAAGACACGCTCGCCGGGCGCGAACCGTTCCAGCCGACGCTCGCAGACAAACGCAACCTTTTGCTCGAATACTTCGAGTTGCTGCGCGCGGACATGCCGGAGTTGCCCGCCATCGGTCGCATGAAGCAACTTGCCGGACAGTTCACGCGCGGTCTTGTCGGCGGCTCGCGCTTCCGGCAGGTGCTCTATCACTCGCACGAGGTAGACGAGATACTCGAACGCATCGAAGAATATTTCGAGACGGTCGCGGCCGGGCGCGTCTACATCGGGGAAGGCGAAGCGGCCGGAGAAGAAGCCGAGTCGCCCGCGCTCGATTCGTGCGAGGCGGCGACGGTCGAAGTGTGAGGGCTGACGGTCAAAGTTGAGTTACCGATTGTTTGTGAGTTCAAAGATCGAAAGGGGTGAGTTGATGAACGAGCGAAGGGGAGAGACGAGCGGGGGCGACGAGCGAGGGCACTTCAACGAACAGGATCGGGCGGACGAGCGCGGCGACGCGGCCGAACCCGACGCGCCGACCACCGCCGAACAAAACGAAGGCATGAGCACGATCCTCGACGGCGAGCCGGGCGTCGGCGTGCAGGACAATCTCGGCGAGTGAAGATTCCAGAGTTCAACGCGAGAGACGGGAAGGCGCGAAGTTCAAACATTCTGAACTTCGCGCCTTCCCGTCTCTCGCGTTGAACTTCTTGTGTAACGCGCCTTAGTTCAATTCCCCGATCTCTGTTTCGAGCGCGCGTAGTGTTCTTTGGAGCATTTCGCGGTGGGCGCGGTTGGTGGCGCGTTCCAGTTGGTCGAGCGTGCGCGAGCGCGAGAGGCGTAGATTTTCGAGTCGTTCGCGGCGGGCGCGCGCTTCGGGCGATTCGTCGAGAGCCGGTTCGGCCGCGCGTCGCGCACGCTCCTCCGCCTCCTGTATCTGGTCTTCGACCGCTTTGCTCTCCCACCCTCGCGCCATATTGAAACTTCCCCCGTTTGATTGATTTTAAGATTCCGCGCGGCGATTAACTTCCCGGCCTACGCAGGCCGAGCGGGAGCGGCGCAGTGCCTTCGAAGAACCAACTCGCGCCGACTTTGACGCGGTGATGCCACGTCGGCAGGCGCGAAGTGTAGAGCGCGAAACGCGCCTGTCGCGCGAGCGCGCCGCCGAACGCTTTGCCGCCCGCCAAGACCGCCGCGCGTTCAGTGCCGAGGCTCAACGCTTCACCCATCTCCTCGAAATGCTTTGTCTTGAGTTCGCCGCCGCTGAGGAGCGCGCGCACGTTCGCGGCGGCAAGCGACGACTGTTGGAAGGCGAGTTGCGCCGTGCCCGCCAGTGTCGGGCTGGCGTCGGGGAAGTGCGCGTTGTCGCCGAGCGAGAAGACTTCCGCGTGACCCTGAACTTGCAGCGTCTGCTCGACGCTGACGAGGCCGCGCCTGTCCTTCGGAATCTGCAAACGCTCCACGAGCGGGCTGACTTTGACGCCGCCCACCCAGACGACTCCCGCCGCCCGAACCTCCGTCTCTGCGCCCGCCTGTTCAAACGTGAACCCCTCCGGCGTCACGCGCCGCACGCGCGTCTTCGTATGCACCTCGACGCCCGCCTCTCCGAGCGCGTCCTCGACGTACTCGCGCAACTCGTCGCCCATTCCCGGCACGACGTGTTCGGCCATCTCGACCACCACAACGCGCGGCTCGCCCTTTAAGCCCCGCCGCCGGAACGCGTCGCGGAGCAAATCGCCCATCTTCGTGGAGAGTTCGCAGCCGCTCGCGCCGCCGCCGACGACGGCGAAAGTCGCGCGCCTTCGCGCCTCGTCCGCAGTGGCGTCGGGCGGGATGTGGTCGAGCGTGTCGATCATCAAATTGCGCAACGCGTCTGCGTCGGCGATGCCGCGAAAGGGAAGCGTGTGCTCCTCTGCGCCCTCGACACCCGCATAGTTCGTCACGCCGCCGACCGCCAACACGAGCGCGTCGTAAGCGAGCGGTTCAGCCCATCCTTCGACGGCAACCGTGCGCGCCGCGAAGTCCACGTCCGACGCCGCGCCGTGGACGAAACGAACTTTGTCGTCCAGCAACTCGCGGTAATGCGGCGCGATGTGCCACGCCTCGACCTCGCCGCTCAAATACTCGTAGAGCATCGGCCGGAACGTGAAGTGATCCTCCGCGCTGACGAGCGTGACCTCCGCGTCGCCCGCGAGTTCCAGAGCCGTGAACAGCCCGCCGAAGCCGCCGCCGATCACCACGATGCGTGCCTGTTTGTTCGCCATAAGATTAATTGTAAACGTTCCTTTTTGGCGCGAATGGTAGCAGAGAAGCGAGGCGCGCGCACGCTTCTTTTGCCTCAAGCCCCGGCGGGCGCGGCAAAGAGACGGCGGATCGTATCAACCAACTCGATCAAGTTGTAAGGCTTGCGCAGGAACGCGTCCGCCCCCGCCTCGCGCGCTTCCGCTTCGAGGTCTTCCCGCGAGGTCAGGATGATCGGCGTCTCTTTCCGGTGCGGCATCCGGCGCACGCGCCGCGTCAGCGTCAGCCCGTCAAGGCGGTCGGCCTCGTTGTCCAAGACCAACAAATCATAATGCTGCTTCTCCCAGCCGAGCATCGTCCACGCATAGAAGCCGCTGTTGCAGGGTGTGACGTACCAGCCGGCGAACTCCAGCACTTCGCGGACGATGACCAGAATCCGTTCGTTGTCTTCGAGGTAGAAGATGACGCGGGGAGACGGCAGAATCATAGGCGGTGTTCCTCCGGTGAGAAAAAGGATACGGAAGCGGTTGGTGCTCTGCTAAGATGCGCGCTGATCTTTCTTTGAAAACCACTGGCAACGGTCGCATGTCTAGCTCACCCTCACCCACTCACGAGTGATGAGCGTCGCCACGAAGCAGAACGGCTGCATCTTCTTGGCGACATCCGAACGCGATTCAAGTCTATATAAAAATAGATACAAGCGCAAGCTAGGTGCGCGTGTCGCTCCGTCAGGAGGAACTTCCTGATGGGTAGAGGAACGCGTCTAAAGCCGGAACGTTTGGCCGAAAAGCTGCTACAAATCAGGAACGCTTTTGGTCTTTCTCAGAGCGAAATGCTGAGACGCTTAGGCTTCGATGAAGCTCTTTGGTACACGCAAATATCCGGCTACGAGTTGGGCAGGAGCGTGCCGCCTCTGCCGATTCTTCTCCAATACGCCCGCGTCGCAAATGTCCTCTTGGAAGTCCTCGCCGACGATGAACTAGACCTCCCCGACACTATCCCTAGCCCGACGAGAAGCGAAGGCATCCGGCGCACACCCGCCCGAAGTAAAAAGCGTTGATAAAACTGTTGCAGACAGGGACAATCTCGGCCCTAACAGTTTTACTAGAGGCTCTTGATGCTTGAGAAGATGTGCTAAGATTTTCAGCATGAAAGTTGTAAAAACAAAGAA
>DASZEQ010000020.1:0-19302 GCA_035940695.1 Pyrinomonadaceae bacterium
AAACTACCCGGGGCGACGCTCTCCGCGCGGAGAGCGTCGCCCCTGTTAGTTTCAGGCCGTTTTGCGTCCCGGCTTATTTAGCCGCCGCGTTCGCCATCGAGAGCAGCAGCGCGTCGGTGGCGACGCGGCGGTTGATGTTGACGACGAGTTGGCCGCGCAATTCCTGTATGCGCGCCATCCAATCGGCCGCGTGGCGGCTCTTGAGTTTCGCGCCGAGACGTGCGAGACGGTCGCGTATGTCTTCGTTGACGATCTTCGTCGTGGGGTCGAGCGAGAGCAGCCACGCGTCGCGGATAAGCGTTTCGAGCACGTCGAGGCGCGGCTCGAATTCGTCTTTGCGCTTCGCGTCGCTCAGGTCTTCGGCGGCGCGCAGCAGCCGCGCGCGATCCGCCTCTACGGCCGTGAGCGCGTCGAGGACGGAGAGCATCGCCTCGCGCCCTTCGCGATAGGCGTCGAGGTTGAGACTGAGGGCGAGGCCGAGTCGGCCGCGCGAGACGTTCGCGGCTAGTCGCGCCTCTTCGCCCGCGCGCCGCTTGTGACAGACGAGATAGTTCTCGATCTCTGCGGCCGTGAGCGGCGCGAAACGGATCGTCTGGCAGCGCGAGCGGATGGTCGTGAGCAGGTTGGCCGGACGTGCGCTCAGGAGGATCAAGTGCGACGTGGGCGCGACTTCTTCGAGCGTCTTCAAGAGCGCGTTCGAGGCTTGCGGGTTCAGCTTGTCGGCCTCTTCGATAATGAAGATGCGCGCACGTCCCTCGTGCGGACGGAAGTTGGTCTCGCGTTCGAGTTCGCGCGCCTGATCAACTTTGATGATGTTTTTCTCAGCCCTCACCAGCCCGACATCCCTGTGCTCGCTCCAAATGATGTGTTTGGCGTCGTCGTTTTTGTCGGCCGGGGCGTCTGCGAAATGCGTGATGCGGACGCACGAAGAACATTTGTCGCAGGCTTCGACGCCGGAGGGTGCGAGGCAGTTGCGCGCCTTGGCGAGTTCGAGCGCGAAGAGTTTTTTGCCAATCGCATCTTCGCCCGCGAAGAGAAGCGCGCCGGGGACGCGCCGCCCCGCCAGCATGCGGCGAAGCGTGTCTTTGGCGCGCTGATTTCCGACGAGTCGGTCAAACATAAGAGTAGAAGTCAGAGGTCAGAGGTTAGTGGGAATCAAATGTTGTTGTCGTCGTCACTGAGTTTTGATCTGCGCCCACTGGCCTCGGTTCTCAAGAAAAGGGATGACGATTTCGAGCACGTGCGCGTGGATTTCTTCGACCGAGAGACTGGCATCGACGATCCGTACGCGTTCCGGTTCGGCACGGGCGATCCGCAAATAGGCGTCGCGCACGCGCGCGTGAAAATTTTCGGCTTCGAGTTCGAGCCGGTCGCTCGGTGCGCCTTCGCCGTTCGTCGTCCGCTGGCGCGAGCGTTCGCCGCTCTTGGCAACGGAGAGGTCGAAGAGAAGCGTCAGGTCGGGCTTGAGTCCGCCGGTCGCAAGCGCGATAACTTCGTTGACGAGCGAAGGGTCGAAGCCGCGCCCCGCGCCCTGATAAGCGACGGTGGCATCGGCGTAGCGATCCGAGAGCACGATGCGCCCGGCGGCGAGCGCGGGATTAAGGAGCACGCGGACGTGTTGGGCGCGGTCGGCGGCGTAGAGCAACAGTTCGGCGAGCGGGTCAACCTGCTCCTGCGCGTCGAGGAGGGCTTCGCGCAGGCGCGCGCCGAGCGGCGTGCCGCCGGGTTCACGCGTCTGCACCACGTCCATGCCACGCAGGCGCAGCACGCTCGCCAGCATCCGCACCTGCGTGGACTTGCCCGACCCGTCAATGCCTTCAAAGGTGATGAATGCGCCGTTCAAAAAAAGTGGGACTCCGTAAGAGTTGTCAGCCAAGCGTGGGGGGTGTTCAACCGTCGGAACGGTCGGAGGCGTCGTTGTTGCCCGCTCCTTCGCCCGCCTCGAAAGATTGCGCGTTACGCAGTTCGCCGCTGGCTTGGCGGCGGGCGTGTGAGATGGTCGAGATCGCGTGTTTGAAGATCAACTGTTCCTGCACGCCCGCCTCCAGCAGCACCGAGAATTTATCGAAGCTCTTGATGCGACCCGTGAGCTTCGCGCCATTCATCAGGTAGATCGTGACGGGGTCTTTTTCACGCCGCACCGTGTTCAGGAAAGCATCCTGAATGTTCTGAGGAGAAGGCTTCGTGTCCAATGCAACTCTCCACACCGATCAGTTAGTAATTAGTAGTGTCGCCAGATTACAACACGCTGTCACGCGTGACAAGCAAATGTTGACGCGCCACGCTTAAAACGGCCGGAGCGGTCGCGCGGTTACAAATTCCGGTCGTCCTCCGACTTAAGACCGCTCCCTTGTAAGGCTCTTTCTTCGCACGTTTCGAGCAATTGCCCTGCGCGCGCCGAGACGCGTTGCTGCACTTCCGGCGAATCGCCGAAGCCCTCGAACCATTCGACGCCCGCTTCGCGCCGAAACCATGTCAACTGGCGTTTCGCGTAGTGGCGCACGTCGAGTTTGGTCTGCTCGATTGCGCTCTCGCGCGTGCGCTCGCCGCGTATGAATTCGACGACGCGCCGGTAGCCGTGCGCGCCGAGCGCGCTGGACGCGGCAGGCACGCCCGCGTCCAACAGGCGGCGGACTTCTTCAATCAAACCCGAAGCGAAATGGCGTTCGGCGCGTTCGTTGATGCGCGCGTAGAGCGCGTCGCGGGGCGGCGAGAGGGCGAAGACGCGGAGGCGCGCGGCCGAGGCGGGCGGCACGGGGCGCGCAGGTTGTTGGACGGAGAGCGGCGCGCCCGTCTGCAAACGCACTTCGAGCGCGCGCTGCACGCGCGACCAATCGCGCGCGTGGAGACGCGACGCGGAAGCCGGGTCGAGGCGACGCAGAATTTCGTGCAGACGCTCTGCGCCGCGCCGCTCCCTGATCTTCGTCAGGCGAGCACGCAAGGCCGCATCGGTCGGCGGACTCGGAAAGAAAGGCTGCCTGAGCGCGCGCAGGTAAAAACCCGTGCCGCCGACGAGCAGCGCGAGCCGCCCGCGCGCTTCGATCTCTGCGATCTTTTCGGCCGCCGCCGCAGCCCACGCGCCCGCCGTGTAGTTGACCTCCGGCGGCACGAAGTCGAGCAGGTGATGCGGCACGCCGCGCCTTTCCGCAAGCGGCACTTTCGCCGTGGCGATCTCGATGCCTTGATAGACCTGTACGGAGTCGCAGTTGATGATCTCGCCGTCGAAGCGCAAGGCCAACTCGATGCCGAGGTCGCTTTTCCCCGAAGCAGTCGGGCCGACGACGGCGATGATCGGTCGTGGATGGGATGGAGAACTCACGCGGCGGAAACGAAGAGACGGAAGATGAGCACGACCCAGACGATGGCAAGCAATAGAAACGCGCCGACAAGTTGTGCGCGAGAGAGACGCATGATTAATCGTTCAAGAGACGCGAATCGTGAATCGTTCAAGAGCCGTAAATCGTGAATCGTAAATCGTGAATAGAGAAAACCTGTTCCTTCTATTCACGATTTACGATTCACGATTCACGATAAATTCTTCCAGTTGTGCGTCGGTCGGGCGGACGAGGGCGTGCTCGCCGCGTGCGAAGACGGGCACGAGGTTTTGTCTCGTCAGACGGTACATCGCGCGCAACGCGCCGAAGTCTCTTTGCACGTCGCGTTCGACGAAAGCTACGTGATGGCGCGCGAGCCACGCCCGCGCCGTGGCGCAGAGCGGGCAGCCGGGCACGACGTAGAGCGTGACTTCGGCGGCGGCTGTTGTCGGTGTTTCCGGCATACTGTTTCCGAGAGGCGGCTTGAGCGTTAAAGTTTCGCTCAGTATAGCTTCGTCAGGTCGATTCCGGTGTAATAGTTTTTGAGAATCTGCTCGTAGCCGAGACCGGCGCGCGCCATCCCGTATGCGCCGACCTGACACATGCCGACGCCGTGACCCCACCCGCGCCCCGTGAAAACGAAACTCGTGACGCGCCCGCTCTCGTCGTACTTGCGGTCAATCACAAAAAGTTGTTCGCGCAGGCCGAGGGCGGAGCGAATGCGCCCGCCGCGCACGTGCGCCGTGCCGTTCGTGCCTGTGACTTCGAGGTCGAGGGCGCGGCGCGACACCCCGCGCGCAACGACGCGCAAGTCAACGAGCGTGCCGATCCGACCCGTGCGACGCGCAAGCCGGTTGGCAACCTCGGACGCGCTCAGGGTGGTCGTCCACATCGTGTAAGGCGAGACGCGTTCGGCGGACGCGCCCTTCGGCGGCGCGTGCAACTCTAGGTAGTCAATCGCGCCGCGCGCGTCCGTGTGATACGTCACCGGTTCGCCGCCCACGACGTTCAAGTTGCGCGAAGGGAAAAGCCCCTCGCCGAAAGCGCGGAAGAGATAAGCGTCGGCGGCGAGCGCGAGCGCGCGCTCCGGCGACTTGCCCGCGCGCACGACGAGCGCGCCGCCGACGGGAGGCCGCGCCGTCGCCTTCTGCAACTGAAAAAGACCGCGCGCTTCGAGCAGGTGGACAAGCGTGTGCATCGCGCGCGCGCGCGACATGGACTGGCGCGGCTTGAGCGTGGCGTCGGTGTAGAGCGTGAGATGGCCGTCGCGCAGGAGCATCGCCACGTCGGCGCGATTCTGCGCGGGGATGTCTTCGGCGTCGCGGAAGGCGAGAAGGTAGTTTACGTCGTCGGCCGAGAGCAACACGTCCGCGCGGCTCTCGCCGTCGAGCGTGAGCATGAGCGCGGAACTGAAACCGGGCGGGCGCGTCGCGTCGTTGTTGACGACGGTGGGCGTCGTGCGGCGCGCGAGCCGCGCGGCAACTTCGAGCAGGGCGCGCACCTCTTCGGCGGAGACGGCGGCCGCCAGCCACTCATCGTTGACACGCGCGGGCGCGCGGAAGCCGTGGACTGCGAGCAGCGCGGCGTCGCGCGCGCTCGTGGCATGTTCGGCGGCGCGCAAAGAACCCGGCTCGCGCGTGGTTTGAATCAATGCCTGCGCGAGCGATGCGTGCGCGAGGTGCGCGCTGCATTCGCGCCCGCGTAGGTAAGGCACGGCCTCGCCGTTGAAGATGTTTTCGGCGTGCTCGGTGCGGCCGCCGCAGGTGGATGTGTAGAGCGCGTTGATCGGCTCGCCGTGATAGGTTGCGATCATGCCGCGCGTCTCTTCGACGGCGCGCGTCGAGAGCGGGTGCTCGGTCGAGAGTCCGCCGTAAACTTGCGAGCGGATCGTCGGCAGGAGATCGAAACCGGCGGCGGTGTATTGGCCGCGATTGCTGACGGCATAGGTGCGCGCCGCGACGGCCTGCGCCTTCAAGGCTTCGAGCGCGCCGTAGCCGCCGGGTGAAAGTTCGTTCGGCACGACGCCGCGCACGTAATCTTCGAGGCCGAGGACGTTGACGACCGTGAGCGAGCCGTTGAGGTTCGTGAACACTTCGAGACGACCGCGATAAGGCTTCTCGTTGAAACGCAGCGGCGCGTCGGCCGACGGCGCAAACGTGACGGGCGCGCGCGAGTCCAAGAGCGGCGACGTGCCGCCCGCGTAGACGACGAGGCCGCGCGACGGAAGCGCGGAGCGCGAGGCGAGCCGGATGCCGTTGCCGCTGCTCTGCGCCGTCGAACCGGCAGCAGCACCGGACGACGTGCTGCGTCTCTCGGATGCCGTGCCGTTCGGGTTCGCGCGCGTGCTTGTCGTTTGATTCGGAGCGCGTGTCGTCGCCGTCGTTTGTCTGTTGTTTGGAATCGTGCGTGCGGCCGTCTCCTGCGGCGACGCGTTTGCGGCCGGTTGCGTGCCGACGAGCGAGACGGCGGCGATGCCCGCTTCTTCGAGCCGCGTGCGAAGTTCTTCCGCCTCGGCGCGCGGGGCGGGGAGGCCGACGCGCACGCGCCACGTCGAAGCGTTCGCGTCGCGGACAACTTCCGGCGTCTCGCCCGTCAACTCTCGCACCTCGCGCGCAATCGACGCGGCCTGCGCTTCGCTCGTCACGGCCGCGATCTCGACGCGGAACAACTGCCCGCCCTCGTCCTGCGGCGACGCGGGCAGCAGCGGCGCGAGCATGCGCGGTTCGACTCGCACGCGTGCGACGTGGAGCGCGGCGGGCGCGTTCGTCTCGCCGGGCTGCATTTGCAACAAGGTCAATTCTTGCCCGCTCGTCGAGATGGTGACGGAGCGCGCGCTCGTCGAGAGGCCGATACGGATGCTCGGCTCGGCGTCGAGTCGTTTGACGGCAAACTCCGCGCGCGCCGGTTGGACGGGCGGTGCGGGCGTCGCATCCGTCCCCACGCGGCGCGGGCGCGTCTGCTCGCCCTGCGCCAGCGCGAAAGACTGTGCGAGCAGCGCGAAGGCGACGGATAAAGCGATGAACTTTGTTAGATTGAAAGGACGGGTCAACATCAGACGTAATTCCCGCGAGCGTTTCCACATTCCGACGCCCGCGCCTTCATACTACTACAACTCGCGCGCGTTGGAATCATCAAGTGAAAAGCCACGCGCGCAAGAGGCCGAGCGCGCCGCCCGCCAGCACGACCCACAGCACGTCGAGTTTCCAACGATACAACGCGACGAAGGCCAGCACGCTCAAGCCCGCCGCGAACAAGTTCGCTCCGCCCGCGAACCCACGCGGCCAGATGACGGCCACGCCGAAGACGAGCGCGAGGTTGAGCACGACGCCCACGACCGCCGCCGTGATGCCGGAGAGCGCGCCCGTCAGATTTTTGTTGCCGCGTAGTCGCTCGATGTAGGGTGCGCCGAGGAAGATGAAGATGAAGCAGGGCAGGAAAGTCGTGTAAGTCGTAATCAACGCGCCCGCGATGGCGCTTGCGGTTTGACTCAAGCCCGCGGGCGGGTGATTCCAACCGGCCATGAAGCCGACGAATTGCAGCACCATGATGAGCGGGCCGGGGGTGGTTTCGGCCAGCGCGAGACCGTCCACGGCTTGCGCCTGCGTCAGCCAGTTGTACGAGCCGACGGCCGCCTGCGTGACGTATGCGAGCACGGCGTAAGCCCCGCCGAAGGTGACGAGCGCGGCCTGCGTGAAATAGCGATACTGCTCCGCGTGTAAACTGCCCCGGCCGCCCCACAGGATAATCGTGGCGAACGGCAACGCCCAGAGCACGATGCCCGCCAGCAGAATTTTGAGCGTCCTCGTTTTCGAGGGCAGCGTGTAGGCGGGCTGCGGCGCGTCGTCTTCGATCACGAAAGCGGGTTGCATCGTCGCGGGGCGTTCGTTCGCAACTCCGGCTTCCTGCGTCGTCTCGTCTCGCTGCGCTCCGGCGGCAGAATCCCCGACGCTCTTCTTCTGCGCCGCCTTCGCCTGCGTCGCAACGAAAACCTGCGGCCACAGGTGCGCGCCCAACAGCCCGCAGAGACCCGCCGCGAGCACGATGACGGGGAAGGGAATGTGCAGGAAGAAGATCGAGACGAACGCGGCGGCCGCGATGAGAAAATGGACGCGCCGCTTGAGCGCGCGCCCGCCGATCTTCAACAGAGCCTCGACGACGATTGCCACGACCACCGGCTTGAACCCGCTCAAGACGCTGGCGACCGAATTGAGTTGCCCGTATTTCGCGTAGACGTAGGAGAGCGCGAGCAGGATGAAGATCGAGGGGATGACGAAGAACGCGCCCGCCACGATGCCGCCCGCGGTGCGATGCATGAGCCAGCCGATGTAGATGGCGAGTTGCTGCGCTTCCGGGCCGGGCAGGAGCATGCAGTAGTTGAGCGCGTGCAGGAAACGCTCTTCCGAGAGCCAGCGTTTGCGCTCGACGAGTTCGCGGTGCATGATCGCGATCTGCCCGGCCGGGCCTCCGAACGAGATAAAGCCCAACTTGACCCAGAAGCGAAACGCCTCGCCGAACGAGACGCGCGACGCGGCGACGGCCGACTCAACTTCTTTCCCGCGCTCCGTCATATCGCTTACTCGCCGCCCCCGCCACCGCGTTCGAGCGCGGCGACGGCGAGCGTGTGAAACTGACGCCGCACGCCGTTGATGTTGACGAAGGGCAACGTGCGCGTGTGCGTCCGGTTGGTGAGCAGAATAAGGACGCGTTCGCGCGCGGCGTCGATCCAGCAACTCGTCCCCGTGAATCCGAGATGGCCGAAACTGTCGGGCGCGAGCGCGATGCCTGCCGTCGAATCCGGTGTGGCCGCGAGTTGCCACGCGAAGGAACGCGCCTCGTTAAGTTCAGGCGTCATGTTCGTGCGAAAGAGCGCGCAGGTTTCGGGCGCGAGCAACTGTGTGCGCGCGGCGATGAACTGCTCCGCGAGGCGCAGCGTCTCGCGCGCGTTCGAGAAGAGACCGGCGTGTCCGGCCGCGCCGCCGAGAAAATAGGCGTTGCCGTCGTGCACCTCGCCCCAGATCAACTGCTCGCGCCACGCCGCGCCCGTGTTCTTCGCCTGCGTCTCCGGGCGTCCTTCCTGCGCCTGCGCTTCTCCCCGCGCCGCCTCCTGCATCTCACACATCCCGCGCTCGTAGGCGTTGCCGCCCAACTCGCACGCGGCCACTCCGGTCAGGAACGCGCGTTCGGGATTAAAAAATGTTCGCTCGAGTTCGAGCGGCCGGAAGATGTCACGCCCGGCCAACTCGTCCAACTTCGCGCCGCAAATTCGTTCGAGCAACAGGCCGAGCGTGATGAAGCCGAGGTCGCTATAGACGACGCGCGAACCCGGCTCATATTCGAGACCCGTCGCCGCTATTGTGTCCAACACGCGCTCGCGCCGGTCGCCGGTCGAGATGCGAAGCGGTCGCCACGCGGGGAGACCGGACGTGTGCGTCAACAAGTGGCGCACTTTGATCGCGGCCGTCTCGCTGCGCGCGAACTCCGGCAGGTACGCGGCGACGGGGCGTTCCAACTCCAACTCACCGCGCTCGACCAGACGCGCCGAGAGCAGACCCGTCACGAGCGGCTTCGTCAACGACGCGAGATCATAGATCGTCTCGACGGTGGCCGCGTGTTGAACGGGTTCGCGCACGGCGAACCCGTGCGCGGCGGAGAAACGCACGCGGCCTCGTTCCGCGACGAGATAGACGGCGGAAGGGAAGTCGCCCGCCGCGATGCGTGCGGCGAGGAGGGCGTCGATCTGCGCGTCGGGTGTGTTGCCGTGAGAAGTCAACGTGTGGCTCGGCGTTTAAGCGTTGTCGGTCGTGTTGAAAGTCGCGCGCGCGGCCAGCGCGTGATGCAGCCCGGCGTTGGTCGTGTGCTCATGTATGCGTTCGAGGACGCGCAGGGCGAGCGCGAGCGCGCGCCGCCCGTCCGCGCCCGTGATCGGCGGCGGCTCTTTTGCGGCGGCGGCTTGGAGGAACGATTCGATCTCGGCGCGCAGCGGTTCGACATCGCCAATGTCCAGCCGTCGGAGTTGGACGCCGGGGCGCGCGCTCGCCGGGTCGGGCGGCGGCGCAAGACTGCTGATCGAAGCGTAGCGCGCGGCGTAATCGACGGCGACGTAATCGTGCGGCTGAAAGAAACGCATCTTGCGAATCTTTTCCATGCCGACGCGCGAGGCGGTGATGTTGGCGACCGCGCCCGTGGCAAATTCGATGCGCGCGTTGGCCGCATCGACGCGCTCGGTCAGAACGGGAATCCCGACGGCGCGCACGTCCGTCACTTCCACCTCGCTCCCGACGAGCCACTGCACGATGTCGAGATCGTGAATCATCAGGTCGAGCACCACGTCGATGTCGAGCGAGCGGGCGGTGAATTCGCCGACGCGATGAATCTCGAAATAGAGCGGCTGGCGCACGTGCGGGTAGAGCGCGGAGAGCGCGGGGTTGAAGCGTTCGACGTGGCCGACCATGAGCGTCGCGCCGCCGCGCGCGGCCGCCTCAATCATCCGGTCGGCCTCTGCGAGCGTGTGCGAAATGGGCTTCTCGACGAGCACATGGACGCCCGCTTCGAGCAGCGGGCAAGCGATTTCGGCGTGCGCTTCGGTCGGGACGGCGAGGCTCACGGCATCGACGCGGCCGACGAGGCTGCGCCAGTCAATCGTCCATTCGGTTTCGCGTTCGGCGGCGATGCGGCGCGCGGTCGCTTCGTCGGCGTCGCAGACGGCGACGAATTGCGTGCGTCCCTCGGCGGCGAGCGCGGCATGGATGCGCGCGTGCTGGCGTCCGAGGTGGCCTGTGCCGATGGCGGCGGTGCGTAGGGTCATCATGAGCTATCAGCGGTCAGCCGTCAGCTATCAGCCGCCAGCTATCAGCTATCATTTGAGCAATCGGGTGTCGTTCAAGTAGTCAATTATCGTCGAAGCAATAAGAGTTCATCTCGTCGGCGCGTCGCCGTCCGAACGCGTTCCCTGCTTTGTACATCGCCGCGACTTCGTTAATACTCACGACGTAAAACAAAATTCCGGCTAACGGCTAACGGCTGATGGCTGAACTGCTGACTGCTTTTCGGGTGACTATACTTGCAACCTTCGACGCTTGCCAAGCGCGGTTGGCTTTTACTGTTGACGGTAACGGCCGTCGTTTACTTCTACGGGTTGGGGCGCGCGCCGTTCGTCGGCGCGGACGAACCGCGCTACGCGCAGGTGGCGCGCGAGATGGCCGAACGCGGCGACGCGTTGACGCCGACGCTCGGCGGCCACACGTGGTTCGAGAAGCCCGCGCTCGTCTACTGGACGGCGATAGCCGCTTACAAATTGTTCGGCGTCGCGGAGTGGACGGCACGGCTCGGCGCGGCCTGCGCCGGATGGTTGACGGTCTTTCTCGTCGGTTGGATCGCCGGGCGCGTCGAAGCGAGGACGGGCGCGGGAGCAAGTTGGCTGCAACTCTCTGCGGGCGTGCTCGCGGCGACGAGCGCGGGGCTGATCGTCTTTTCGCGGGCGGTGAATTTCGATGTCTTCGTCACGATGACCGTGACGTGCGCGCTCGCGTTTTTCTTCGCGGCCGAACTTGAGACCGGAGGACGCGCGCGCACATGGCTGCTCGCGGGATTTTACGCCGGGATGGGCGCGTCGCTTCTGGCGAAAGGTTTGATCGGCGTGGTGCTGCCGGTCGGCATCGTCGGCATCTATTATTTGTTGCGGCGGCGTTGGCCTGACGCGTGGAAGTCAGCCTTCTGGGGATTCCTGCTCACGTCGGCCGTGGCCGCCATCTGGTACGCGCCCGTCATCGCGCGCCACGGTTGGACTTTCGTGGACGAGTTTTTCGTCAGGCATCACTTCGCGCGCTACCTCTCGAACAAGTATCACCACCCGCAGCCGTTCTGGTTCTATCTCGCCATCATCCCCGCGCTCATGTTGCCTTGGAGCGCGTTTCTCGCTTGGGGCGTCGCGCACGCGCGGCGTTGGGACTGGCGCGGCGAAGATGCTATGAGCAAACTGCGTTTCTTTGCGCTCGCGTGGCTGTTGTTCCCGCTGCTCTTTTTTTCGGTCTCCGGCTCGAAGTTACCGGGGTACATTTTGCCCGTGCTGCCGGGCGCGGCTCTGCTCGCGGGCGAGCGGCTCGCGGCTTTCCTGCGCGGCGAAGGGAGCGCGCGCGTGTTGCGTGCGACGGGCGCGTTGATGCTGCTGTTGGCCGTCGCCGGGACGGCGTATGAGTTGAAGGCGACGGAACTGTCGCGCGCCTGCATCGCGCTCGTCGCCGCGCCCGTCGCCGCCGCCGGCGCATACGCGTTGTTTGCGCCGCGACGACGCGAACTGTGCGTGCTGCTCGTCGCGGGCGTCTCGTTTTTGACTCCGATGCTGATCGCGAGTTGCGCCGTGGAGCGTGTGGCGGCGCGCGAGTCGGTGCGCGATCTCCTGCGCGCGGCGGAGGTGCGTAGCTATGGCGCGTCGCCGGTCTTGAATCTACATACAGTCGAACGCACGGCGCAGTTCTACGCGGCGGGGCGTTTGATCTACGACGAGGCGCGGGGCGAGCCTTGGAAGTTTGAAGGTGCGGGCGAAGTGTTGGAGGTGGCGAGGCAGAGAGGCGGGACGCTGCTCGTTATCGTGCCGGAGGAATACGCCCGGCAGTTGCTCGACTTCAAGCCGCTGGAGACGGAAGTGATCGGCGATAACGGGACGGTCGTGCTCGTCGCCGCGCGTGTGCGCTGACGCGCGCGTTTTGCCGTGTGCACTGACGCGCGCGTTTTGCGTCGCTACAAAGGCTTGCGGCTTATCGTTGCGAGCCGGAATCTTCGCGGAAGGCTTGTGAGAAGAATTCGATGACGAGGCGGTCGTAGGTCTCGCCCTGTTCGCCGGTGGCGGAAGAAGCGGTGAAGCCCGTGACGGGGAGGTCGACTTGCAGCCCGACGGGCGGCGACGAAGAAAAGCATTGCGCCAGCGAGCGCGTGGAATCGCGCAACTCGCCCGCGTCCTGACCGCTGAGGAGCAGCACGCGTCGTCCGGGCAGTTGCGCGGCGAGATCGCACGAGGCGGCGTTTTCATACCCGCCGAGAAAATAGACGCGCGCGGCGGCGCGCATCAACTGGTAGAGCAGCGGATTGTCGAAGCCGACGCGCTCGCGCGTGACGTTGCGCAGCAGGTCGTCGGGCGACGCGGGGATGGAGTCGAGGACGAGCGCGCGCACTTGAACGTCGCCCGCTTGGCGCGCGGCGGCGAGCGCGGAATACGCTCCGAGTTCGACGCCGTAAAAGCCGAAGCGTTCGCCGACGAGCGGACGCTGCCCTTGCGCGGTCTTGAGGTTTCGCAGGAACGAGACGGCCGCCGCCACGTCCGCCGTCTCGTGCGCGCCGAAAGAGGTGTGCGCGCTGATCGGGTTTTCGCCGTGCCCGCGCAGGTCAGGCCAGAGGATCGTGCAGTTGGTGGCTTCGTTGATCTTGATGCCGAGGTTCAAGAGCCAAGAGCGATCCGCGCCGTAGCGATGCAGGAGCACGACGGCGGGCGCGCCCTGTGCGCCGCGCAGCAGCCAGCCGCGCGCCTCAGTATCATCAGTATTCCTCCAACGCTCGTTGCTCACGCGCAAGCCGCGCGCGCTGTAGGCGGGAAAAGTTTCCGGCGTGACGATGTAGGGGTGCGTGACGGGTCGGGCAATCGTGTGGACGATGAACAACAGCCCCGCGCCGACGCCGAGCACCAAAAGCAACGCCACCGGCAGCAGCGCCTTCAATAATCTTCGTCCCGGTTTTTGGCGTTGAGACATAGAATCAAAGGCCGTCAGTTGTTCTTTGTCCGCTGTTCTTTGTCCGTTGCCCGTTGATCGATTCTATCTTTAGCAACTCGATTGACACAGACACGCAACCGACAACCGGCTACGGACAACTGACCGCCGACTACCAACCACTGACTATCGACTCCCGACCACTTTCATCCTCTCCCGCGCCTGCTCGTAATCTTCCGGCGTGTTGACGTTCAAGAAGAACAATCCGGCGTCGGGCAGGTCGGCCAACTCCACGGGCGCGACCCAACGCGTGCGCGCCTCTTGCAACAGAACGCGCGGGCGTCGCTCGCCTTCACGCAAAAGCCGCGCGGCGAGTTCGAGGCAGCGCGCGGGCGAATAGAGCGCGCACAGAGGTTGCGGCCGACCGTCGGGTTGCCGGGGGACGATTGCGTCGGCGTCCTCTGTTCGTAAGTCTCGGAGGCGCGCGAAAAGCTCGCCCGTGACGAACGGCAGATCGCAGGAGACGACGACCGCCCACGGCGCGCGACATGCCGAGAGCGCGGCGTGCAAACCGCCGAGCGCGCCGCAATCGCGGTAAATGTCTTCGACCACCGGCAGATTCAATGCAAACGACCCCGGCCTTGCGCTGACGACGCGGCACTCACGCGTGATCGCGCCGAGCGCGGCGACGATGCGCTCTGTGAAGGTGCGCCCGCCGAGCGTGAGACGCGCCTTGTCAGTGCCCATCCGACTCGACGCGCCGCCCGCGAGTATGAAGCCCTCCGCGTCAAACATGAATGATACGCCGCGCCACTATTAGTCGGGATGTAAGGGACGCCAATTCTCGTTAGTGTATAACAAAAGGCTTGTTTGGAGGTGTTGACGAACGCATCGCCCGCGAAAATTAACACGCCGCGCGAGCGAGCGCAAAGGCGTGCAGAGCGCACCGTAAATCTTGACAGGCTTTTCACGTGAGAGTATGTTCTCCCCGCTTTGACCGCGTTGCTCACGAGAATACGACCTTGATGAGCCTCACTTGAACCCGAAGCCCGCCTTCACCTTCCGCGCGCCGCCCGCGCGCTTGCAGTAGAACCTGCATGTTTGACCCGGGCGCGCACGCACTTCATCCTTAGTCCCATCGACGATGACGGGACGCCCCTTTTTTGGCCGCACCTTTTCCTCGCCCGTAAAACTCACCACCCTTAGGAGAACCGACATGGCAACGAAAAAGAAAGTCAGCAGTTCAGCGAAAGCCAGCAGTCCGGCAGGGAAGAATACGAAAGCAGGTTTTGCCAGCAGCGAGATTGAGACGCCCGACATTCCCGATTACGTCGTCGTCGAACTGCGCTATGAAAGCCCCGTGGCCTTCAGCGCGTCGAAGTTCTCGGCTCCCGGCGCGGCCACCTCACAGGCCGACACCCTCAACAACGTGCTGGCTAAGTACGACATCCAGCCGCTGCGCTCTCACTTCGGTTTGAAGTCGGCGGCCGTCAAAAACCGCATGGCGGTCGCGGCCACACTGCCGCCTGAGCCAGACCCCTCGAAGTTTGCGAACAAGGGGATGGACACGGAGTTTATCCAGAGCGGCTTCGTGCAGGTCGTGCCGAAAAACAGCAAAGACGCCCCGAAGATCGCCAAAGAGTTGAACCAGAAAGGAGCGGTCTGGAAAGCGTTCGTCGCGCCCCGCCCCGTGCCTGCGGCCGTGCTCAACGGATCGCAGGTCGGCAGTCGCAACTTCGAGCCGTCGCAAGGCTACCTCGCCTCCGCGCCCGACGGCATCGGGGCGACCGAGATTTGGAGTCTCGGCGGCGCAAGAGGAGCGAACGTCACGATCTGCGACATCGAGGGCAACTGGAATCGCTCGCACGAAGACTTGCCCGTGGGCATTCCGCTCATCGGCGGCACGGTCATCAACGATCTCGGTTGGAGAAACCACGGCACGGCGGTGCTCGGCGAGATGGTGTCAGTGCCAAACTCCAAAGGGACGGTCGGCATCAGCCACGGGGCTAAGGCCGTCGTTCAATCAACCATCGTCAACGGCGTCTTCAACACGGCCGCCGCCATCAACAACGCCGCGAGTCAACTCAAGGCGGGCGACGTGATCCTGATCGAGTTGCAGGCCACGGGGCCGAACAACAAGTACGTCGCCATGCAATTCTGGGGCGACATCTTTGCGTCCATCGCGGCGGCGACCGCAAAGGGCATCACGGTGGTCGAAGCGGCGGGCAACGGCGACGAGAACTTTGATCTGGCGATGTTCGCCAACACGGGTCTGCAAAAAGACAGCGGCGCGATAGTCGTCGGCGCGGGCGTGCCCCCGAATAACTTCTTCGATAACGACAACGGTTACGGCTCAATCGGCGTGCCGCGCTCGCGCATCTGGTTTTCGAACTATGGTAAAATCGTCAACGTTCAAGCTTGGGGTTGGCACGTCACCACGCTCGGTTACGGCGACGCACAGGGTGGCTCTTCGGAGAACAACTGGTACACGCTGCGCTTTTCCGGCACGTCGAGCGCGTCGCCGATTGTCACGGGGTCGGTGGCCTGCCTACAGGGTCGCGCCAAGGCGAAGAACGGCGCGCCGATGACACCGGCTAAGGTCAGAAGCATTCTGATGTCTACGGGAACGCCGCAACAGGCCGGGCCGGGCGTGCCCCTGACGCAGAACATCGGCCCGCAGCCGAATCTCCCCAAAGCCATGTCGCTCGTTTGATGTCGCTCGTTTGATAAGGGGGAAGCAAGTGACTTATCCAGCAGTACCTTTGCCCGCAGGCAGTAAAGTGCGGACGCCGATTGACCTGAAATTGAAGGCGGGGTGGACGTTTGACGCGAGCCGCCGCGCCTTCGAGTCCGACCGGGGCGAGAAGTTTTCGCCCCGCGGCGAACTTCCGAAAAACAGCAAGATCGTCTACAAAGTGCCGAATCTGGCGCAGGCCGACGAATCCGAACTGAACGAGTACGAGAAAGAGTTGCGCCTCTACATGCAGGTGATTTTGCCTGCGGGCGAATCGCCCGCCCAATACGTGGGCGCGGTTCGCGTCTGGCCGTGCGTCGCAGAGGCGCACGCCGCGCCCGAAGTGAGCTTGCCGCAAGTGAGCTTGCCGAATCAGTTCTAAAGTAAGTCTCACGCTACTGGCCGCGCGGCCGCGCGCGAGGGTTCGGCCTGTTCGCTTCAAACTGAGAAACAAAACATCTCCGCTTCCCTTGGCAACAGGGAGCGGAGATGTTTTGTCGTGGCTCGCCTTTCTCCCACGCGGCGAATTCTCGTCTCCGAATCAGTCTTAAGGAAAACTTGCAGGGGAACGAAAGGCGCGCCTGACGATTCGCGCAACTCGAACGCTCCGGCCTGTCTTTCATCCGACCTCAAATTTAGACAACGCCCGCGCGGTCGCGCCGGAAATCATGACGTCCGAGCCGTTCAAAGGTGCGACGCGCTCGCCGTGGATGACAACCTTTCCCCTGCCTTGACCATCTGAGAAACCGGACGCTATAGTCGCAGTGGTTGGTTTCGCGGGTGCGCCGGTCGTTGCGGAAGTCGCACGCGGCGAGACTCCCGCCCGGGTATTCAAACAATGCTTCCCCCCGTTCCAAAAGGTATCCAGATGAAAAAATTGTTCCGCCCCGCGCTGGCTTTAGCCTTCGCCCTCGCTCTGTCGGCCGCTTCCGTCGCGGCGCAAACTACGGTTAAAGCGACGAACGGAAACGCCGCCCAACCGGACGCGCGGCTGTTTCCTTTGGAGGACGTGCGCCCCGGTATGAAGGCGCGTGCGTGGACGGTGTTTTCGGGGACGGAAGCGCAGGAGTTCGGCGTGGACATCATCGGCGTGCTGCCGGGGTTTCCCGCGCCGCGCCAGTCCGCGATCATCGGGCGGCTGACGGGCGCGAACGCCGAGAAGACCGGAGTGTTCGCCGGGATGTCCGGCTCGCCCGTCTACATTGACGGCAAACTCGTCGGCGCGATTGCGTTTAGTTTTCCCTTCTCGAAAGAGCCGATCTGCGGCATCACGCCGATCAAACAGATGATCGACATCTTCGAGCGGCAGCAAGGAACGGCGCGCACCACGGCCGGGGGCGCGGGGCGCACGATGTCTTTCGCCAAACTCGCCTCGACCGACTGGCAGAATGATTGGCCGAAACCCGCCATCACGGGCGGCACGTTTGCCGCGCCCGTCGCGGCCGGTTCGCCCCTCAATGCTCTGCTCGGCCAGACCATCGCTCCGATAGCCACGCCGCTCGTCTTTAGCGGCATCAGCGCGGAAGCCCTCTCGCTCTACGCGCCGCAACTTCAAGCGAACGGGTTGCTGCCGGTGGCGGGCGTCGGCGGCGCGGCCTCGATCACGCCGTTGGGGAAAGTAACCGACAAGACCTTGCCGCCCGGTTCGTCCGTCAGCGTCCAACTCGTGCGCGGCGACTATTCGCTCGCGGCCTTCGGCACGGTTACGTGGCGCGACAACGAACGCATCTATGCCTTCGGCCACCCGTTCCTCGGCCTCGGCGTCGCCGACATGCCGATGTCCGAGTCGAACGTCGTGACGGTGATTTCGAGCGTCAACAATTCCTTCAAACTCTCTTCGGCGGGTCAGATGGTCGGCTCGATCTCGCAGGATCGCGCGACGGGCATCTACGGCATGCTCGGCCGCGCGCCCAAGATGATCCCCGTCAAGATCAATCTGCACACCAGCCGCGACCGCACTGAGACCTACACCTACGAGGTGGCGAACGATAAATTCCTGACGCCGATCCTGCTCAACATCACCATCTTCAGCACCATCGGCTCGACGGAACGCGCCATCGGCGAATCGACCGTCTCTTTGCGCGGCCGCATCAACGTCGCCGGGCAGCAGCCCATCCAGATTGAGCGTCGTTTTTCTTCGATGAACGCGGGCGCACAGGCCGCAGCCTCCGTCGCCGTGCCGATGGCCGCGCTGCTCTCAAGCGGTTTCGACAACGTTGACATCGGGCAGATCACGCTCGACATCACCTCGACCGACGAACGCATGTCGGGCACGCTCGAACGCATCGCGCTCGACCGCACCGAAGTCGGGCGCGGCGAGACGTTGGAAGTGCAGGCTTACGTGCGCACCGATTCGGGCAAGCAGTTCGTCCAGCGCATCCCCGTAACGATCCCCGCGGACGTGCCGCGCGGGCAACTCGTCCTCTTCGTCGGCGACGGCGGCGCGCTGCAACAGGCGTCGGCCGCGCAGAACTTCGTGCCGAATGATTTGAGCCAACTCGTCGGCACGATCAATAAGATCAAGAAGAACGACCGCCTCTACGTCAAACTCTTCCGCGTCACTTCCGGCGCGGTCATCGGCACGGACGAGATGCCGAACTTGCCGCCCTCCGTCGTCGCGACGCTCAACAGCGACCGCACCTCCGGCGGCTTCACGCCCACCTCGCTCTCGCCCGTCGCCGAGCAGGAACTGCCGCCCGCAGAGTTCGTCATCTCCGGCCAGCAATTGATCGGCATCAACGTCATTCGCTGACGGCGAAGTTCAACACAGATTGAAAGAGGCGAGAGCATGTTGCCCTCGCCTCTTTTCTTTGTCTGTCAATCTCAAATTCGAGATGTGAACTTCTTAATCTTCTGTGCGCTCTCTATGTCTGCGATAGCGGGTAACTTGCCCGGCGTTCAACCGCGCCCGCTTTAATCTTTGCGCTCGATCACGAAAAGGAATCGCCGCTCCGAGTCCGCCATCTTGATGGCGACGAACGAACTGATGTTCTCGTCGCGCTCCACCAACTCTCCGAGCGCATTCCCGCCGAACAGGAGCAACCTCGACGCGGGCGGCGACCAGCGTACGAGGCGCGGGTACATCTCCGTAAAACGTTCGAGCGCGCGGCACGTCAACGCGTCGGCTTCGGGCGTGGGCATTCGCTCGAACCTCTCTGCGACGACGCGCGCTCTGTCTTGCAGTTGCAGATGGTTCAGGGCTTCGCGCAGGAAGACGGCTTTCTTCGTTGAAGATTCGACGAGCGTTGCGTGTTGCAGGTCGGGGCGCGCGACGAGGCACGGGATGATCGGCAGACCGCCGCCCGAACCCACGTCGCACACGCGCGCGCCCTCCGGCAGGTGCGCGCAGGCCGTGAGCGATTCGAGCACGTGGCGCGTCGCAAACTCGGCGGGCGAACAGGGCGCGACCAGATGCAACAGCGCGTTCCACTTCAACAGGTGCTCGTAATAATCGCGCAGGTGCGCGCGCGTCGTCGCGTCGAGTTGCAAGCCGTAACGCGCGGCGTGTGTCTCAAGTGTCTCCGTAAATTCTTGCAGGTGGCGGTTCATCTCAATT